>SVGN01000002.1 GCA_015056315.1 Clostridiales bacterium | reverse complement strand
GTACTTGGCTGGAGACGGCCCGGGAGAGTAGGTCGCTGCCGCATTTCCATATTCCTCAGTAGCTCAATGGCAGAGCATTCGGCTGTTAACCGAAGGGTTGTAGGTTCGAGTCCTACCTGGGGAGCCAATCAACACGATGATGACCTCATCGTGTTTTTTGTTAGTGCCTTAAGGCAGTTGAGCGGAGCGAAGTGGAGTTTGGAAGAACGAAATTACATGGCGATAAAGGAACAGGCGTACAGAATAGCTCGTAACTATGGATGGACTATTGAAGGAGGAAGAATGGATGAATGAGCTTTTCACCGAACAAATGACATTTGAAGAAGCGCAGTTTGCATTCTTCAAAGCCGTAGATGGTAAATCCAAGGAAGAAACGGAAGAAATCAGAAAACAGTTTTTCGCTATAATTCCGAAAATTACAAAGCGTGAGATTGAGCTGTCCGAAAAAGGCTGGCTGTAAAGCACCCTGCACCCGCACGGTGCTTTTTCTATGCCTTGAAAGGGGTGTTACCATTGCAGCGGTAACATCTGTTTTCTGGTAGTACTGTAACCAAGAGGCCGAACAGCAGAATCTGCCGTTCGGCCACCCCAATCATGATTTTATCGTAAAGACCGGGATTTACAGAAAGAATTTCACAGAACCGGCAGCACCAACAGAAAAACGCAGCTGCGATCCTCACCTGCAGCTGCGTTTTTTCTTCTGTTGTACCCATCTGCCGCTTCTGCGGCACCAGGATCTGCTCCATACTTACTCCCAGCAGCACACTCAGTGCATACAGATTATCCACCGAAGGCAGGGTCTGGCCTTTTTGCCATTTGTAGATCGCCCGGGGCGAATCAAACCCGAACCATTCCTGTACTTCCCGCACAGAAAGACCTCTTTGCCTACGCAGGGCAAGAATGTTGGCACCGGTACCGGCAGCATCGATCACAGGAAAAATCAGCTTCATTTCGATCGCCTCCTTTTTGGAACGGTTTTGCCAGTATAGCACAGTATGAGGGAAATGCAAGAAAAAATTTGCCGATGGGAGAATACATGGGCTTTAATGCGCAATGAACCAACAGTTCATGGAAAGATGCGGAAGGGTGTGTTATCATTCGATCATCACATCAATAAAAGGGGGAATTGGAAATGGTTGAAAAGATCTGTTCTTTCCGTGGGGAGTATGGTTTTCTGAGCAATATGACTACCGCCGTCTTTGAGTGGGATGGGCGTATGTACCGCAACAGTGAGGCGGCTTTTCAGTCTGCCAAGACCCTGGATGCAGCGGAGCGGGATACCTTCAGCACCATGACCGGTGTGGTGGCCAAGCGCGCCGGTAAGAAGGTGTATCTGCGCAGCGATTGGGAGGCTGTGAAGGTAGGCATCATGGAGGAAGTGGTGCGGGCTAAGTTTTCGCAGAATCCCGAGCTGCTGAAAAAGCTGCTGGATACCGGCGATGCAGAGCTGGAAGAGGGTAACGGCTGGCACGATACCTTCTGGGGCGTGGATCGGAATACGGGCGAGGGAGAGAATCATCTGGGCCGGATCCTGATGAAGGTGCGCAGGGAGCTGGGCGGTGCAGAATACCTGGAGAAGGCTGAGCAGCTCAGGGCAGAAAGAGAGGAGGCCCTTCGGGCAGAAAAGGCGGCAACCGCTGCCCGGCTGGAAGACCTCAAAGCTCAACTTGATGCACTCCCTGAATACAACTTTACCGGCAAGGAAATGGGTACCAAAGCCTTCGGCAGGGTGACCATCAAGGAACATACAGGTGATTACCTGACCTTTGATACGCCCATGGGGGAGAAGACCTTCGCTTTGCCGGGCTGCCTCCTGCAGGGCTTCCTGATCCCGGATGATCCGGAGATCGCTTCGGTTCTGCAAAAGCGGGCAGAGCTGAGCGGCCGGATCGCAGCCCTGTCGGGAAACAAAAGAAAGTGATACCGCAACCACAACCGTAAAGGCAGCAATGGCGCAAGGGCTGTTGCTGCCTTTTGCTCAACGCTGTGGTATAATAGACCATCCATAAACAGACCCTGCAAGCAGGAGGGCATTATGCTGGATTTTATCTTTATCACAGGCACCAGCGGGGTGGGTAAATCCACCCTGTGCCAAAACTTGCTGGAGAAGCTCCGCACGGTGGTGGTGGAGGAGCATATGGTGCCCGAGTTCATCTCCCGGGATGGCACCGAGGAAATGACCGGCACCCTGGAGGAGCTCACCTGCTGGGAGTGCGCAAAGGCCATGGCCTTCTGCTTTCACCGGCTTGGGTACCGGAATGTGATCCTTTCCGATATCGATGACCTGCGCACCGCCGATATCCCCATCGATTTCAAAGGCTACCGCTACCTTACGCTGAAGCTGGTCTGTACCGATCCGGAGCAGATCCGCGTACAGATGCGGGATCGCCCCAACAATGGGCTCATCGACTACGAATTGCAGGAAAAGTGCAATGCCAAAAATCTGGCACGTCCGGCGCTGATCAACGAGCACACCATCGATGTGGCAGGCCTCACGCCGGTGCAGGTGCTGGAAAGGGCGCTCTGCATCCTCGGGGAAAACGAGCCACTAACGGAATATTCCTACGAGAAGCCGCGCAAGGAGCAGTTTTATTCCTGGGTCTTCGCCAACGGCCTCAGGTGAATCGGCCTGCGAATGCCACTTTTTTCTTGACAGCCCGAAAAAACGGTGCTATAGTAACACACACTTTGCAGAAGGGAGCGGTTCCGGTATGTTGAATCTGAATGCAGCCATGTTGCCTGTATCCGCCCCTATGCTTCTGCATTGATCGCTCCATTGCAGCTGTTCCGGCGGCGCAGGCTTATGTCTGTGCTGCTTTTTTATTCTGTACATGAGAGGTGAAAGCGTATGATCCAACTCAGACACATTTCCAAGACCTTCCGCGTTGCCAAGCGGGAGGCAGGGCTGAAAAACGCCGTTAAGAGCTTTTTCCGCCGGGACTATACCGAGGTGAAGGCGCTGAAGGATGTTTCCTTTACCATCAGCGAGGGAGAGATGGTGGGCTACATAGGCCCCAACGGAGCCGGTAAGAGCAGCACCATCAAGATCATGAGCGGTGTCATGGCCCCGGACAGCGGCGAGTGCATCATCAACGGCCGTGTGCCCTGGAAGGAGCGCACCGCCCATGTTCAGCAGATCGGCGTTGTGTTCGGCCAGCGCTCCCAGCTCTGGTGGGATGTACCCGTCATTGACAGCTTCGAGCTCATCCGGGATATCTACCGGGTGCAGCCCGATGCCTACCGCAAGACCAGCCGGACCCTGATCGATATGCTGGATATCGGCGAGATCGTCAAGACCCCCGCCCGCCAGCTCTCACTGGGTCAGCGCATGCGCTGCGAGATCGCCGCATCTCTGCTGCATCAGCCCAAGGTGCTGTTTCTGGATGAGCCCACCATCGGCCTGGATGCGGTCTCCAAGATCGCTGTGCGGGAGTTCGTCAAGGCACTGAACCGGGAAAACGGTACAACGGTCATCCTTACCACCCACGATATGCAGGATATCGAAGCCCTTACCGAGCGCATCCTGCTTATCGGCAAGGGGCAGATCCTGCTGGACGGTTCCCTGGAGGAGCTGAAGAAGCGCCGCTCCGGCCACCGCACCCTTACCGTGGATTACTCCGGCGAAAGCCTGCCCGCCCTCCCCGGTGCTGATATCCTCAAGGATCTGAACGGCCATGCCCAGCTCCGTATCGATACCGGGCGGTTGGCGGTTGCCCAGGCCATCAGCCTGATCTCCGCTCAGGTGGAAGTGAAGGATATCTCCGTGGAAAACGAAAGCATCGACGATCTGGTGGTATCGCTGTATAAGGAATTTGAAATATGAAGCAGTATCTTTCTTTTTTCCGCATCCGCTTCGCTGCCGGGCTGCAGTACCGCACGGCGGCCTGGGCGGGCATCTCCACCCAGTTTTTCTGGGGCATCATGAACATACTGATGTATCAGGCATTCTACCGCAGCGGGCAGAATGCGTTCCCCATGCGCTTTGAGCAGCTTACCAGCTACATCTGGCTGCAGCAGGCCTTCCTCGCCATGTTCATGACCTGGTTCTACGATAACGAGATCTTCGGGCACATCACCGGCGGCTCCATCGCCTATGAGCTTTGCCGCCCCTGCGATCTGTATACCATGTGGTATGTGAAGAACATGGCCACCCGGCTCTCCCGGGTGGTGCTGCGGTGCTTCCCCATCCTTGCGGTGGTGGCGCTGCTGCCTGCGCCCTACGGCATCTCGCTGCCTGCAAGCCCGGAGGCCTTCCTGATGTTCCTTCTGTCTATGCTGCTGGGCTTTCTGGTGCTGGTGGCGTTCAATATGCTGGTATACATCAGCGCTTTCTACACCATCTCGCCCATGGGCATACGCATCCTGGTCACCTCGGTGCTGGAGTTTCTCTGCGGCGCGGTCATTCCCATCCCGTTCTTCCCGGAGTGGCTGCAGCCGGTGATGTATGCGCTGCCCTTCGGTTCCATGCAGAATACGCCCTTCCTCATCTATGTGGGCCACCTGTCGCCTGCGGAGGGGCTTGGGGCCATCGGGCTGCAGCTGGCATGGCTGCTGGCGCTGGTGCTGGTGGGCAAAGCCATCATGCGCAATGCCCTTCGCAAAGTTGTGGTGCAGGGAGGTTGATGAAATGCTGTACAAACGCTACCTGAGCATGCTGCTGAAATCGCAGCTGCAATACAAGGCCTCCTTTGCAATGACTGCCGTGGGCCAGTTTCTGGTCTCCTTTACCACGTTTCTGAGCATGTATTTCATGTTTACACGCTTCCATCAGGTGGATGGGTACAGCTTTTCTCAGGTGCTGCTGTGCTTCTCTGTGGTGCTGATGGCCTTCTCCTTTACCGAGTGCTTCGCCCGGGGCTTTGATGTGTTCCCCCGGCTGATCCGCACCGGCGAGCTGGATCGCATCCTGGTGCGCCCCCGGGGCGTGGTGTTTCAGGTGCTCACCTCCACGATGGAGTTCACCCGCTTCGGGCGCTTCCTGCAGGCGGTGCTGGTGCTGGCGTATGCCATCCCCAACAGCGGCATCCTCTGGACGTGGGATAAGCTCATCACCCTCGTCAATATGTTTCTGGGCGGCACGGCGGTGTTTGCGGGGCTGTTCATCCTTTATGCCGGGTTCAGCTTCTTCACCATCGACGGGCTGGAGTTCATGAACATTTTTACCGACGGCAGCCGTGAGTTCGGCAAGTACCCGCTCTCCATCTACGGCGAGGGCGTGCTCAAGCTGCTCACTTATGTGATCCCCATTGCGCTGTTCCAGTACTACCCTTTCCTGTACCTGATCGGGCACACCCAGAACCGCTGGATGATGGTGCTGCCGCTGGTGGGCTTTCTGTTCCTGCTGCCTTGCTACGGTTTCTTCCGGCTGGGGCTGAGCAGGTACCAATCCGCAGGCTCCTGAGCCCTTGCCCGCCCGGGGCCGAAGATGGTATACTGTCTGTGCAGATGAGAAAAGCGGCGGCTCCGGGCTGCCGTACCCTACCGGGAGGCATATACCCATGAAGATTTCCAAAAAAGATGCACTGATGTGGTTTCGGTTTTTTGCAGAGCTGCCGGAAGATGAGCAGCTGACCCCCAACCAGCAGGAGATCGTCTACGCCGCCATGGCGCAGATCGAGGCTGCGGTGGATGCCCGCCGAGAGGTGCTGAAGGCGCAGATCCCCGGGCTGAAGAGCCTGGAGGGGCGCACCCTCTATGTGGGCGAGGATGCCCGCTTCCCCAAGGGCTGCCGCTCCTGCCTGCTGGGCACAGGCCTCAGCGCCGTGCGCAAGACCAACAAGTGCAACATCCAGTGCAAGTTCTGCTATAACTACGGCGAGCTGGACCAGATCCCGCCCATCGGCGAAGGGCTGTGGGAGATCGGCGGCACCAAGTTCTACGAGCAGGATATCGACCTGCTGCTCTCCATTTCCAAAAAGCCCACGGGTATCTCCTATGTGTACCTGGAGCCCTTTATGGAGATCGAGAAATACTACGGTGTTATCGCCAAGTTCCATCGGGCGGGCATCCATCAGCATATGTACACCAACGGCCTCTGCGTTACCGAGGAGAGTCTGAAAAAGCTGGCGGAGGCCGGGCTGGATGAGCTGCGCTTCAATCTGGGCGGCACCAACTGCGCCGATAAGGTGATCCGCAACATGGCGCTGGCCAAGCGGTACATACCGGATGTAGGCATCGAAACACCCATGACCCCCGAGTTTTTCGAGACCTTCTTCCAGAAGAAGGAGCAGATCCTGGCCACCGGCATCGATTTCATCAACTGCGCCGAGCTGCACCTGAACGAGAACAACCTGGGCAACTATCTGGGCGAGAATATGTATATGTGCCGCCTGGGGTACCTGTCGCCCATCTCCAGCCGGGATCTGACCCTCCGCTTCATGCGCATCGCGGCAGAGGAAGCGTGGCCCCTTGCCGTGCACGATTGCTCCAACCACACCAAATTCGCCCGGGATCTGAACCTGCGCGCCAAGGAGGGCGGCTGGTTCGGTGCCAGCAGCTACGGCAGCGAGTTCTCCCAGGTGCCCTTCGAAGCCTTCCTGCCAGTACTGGAGGATGAGGAATTTGCCTTCCTGGAGGAGGAAGAGCTGCCCGAGGGCTATCGCCCCGGCGATCTGTACTTTTGATCCCCCCGCCGGTAAACCGGCAGCTTTTGTGCAAAGACGCAGAAAGCTGCCGGTTTTTCGGCGGTTTTGGCAGCTTTTTTCCCTCCGGCAGACAGGGCGCAGGCCCGTGCGCTTGCCAAATACGCCTTCAGCGTGTATAATACAATTTGGTATAGACTCATTGTCTCCAAAAGCAAATCCTCCGAAATGAGGTGGTGGCGACCGCAAGGTCGGATCCATGAGTAGCAAGGATAAAATGCTGATCACCGGCGGCCATCCGCTGGTGGGCGAAATCACGGTCAGCGGCGGCAAGAATACTGCCGTTGCGGTCATCCCTGCGGCGCTGCTGTGCAACGCCCCCTGTACCATCGAAAACTTGCCCGATATCGAGGATGTTTACGCCCTGATCGATATTCTGCGCCTTCTGGGCGCTAAGGTGGAATATGTGCCCGAACGCTATATGCGCATCGATGCATCCGGCGTTACCGGCTACCAGGTGCCCTACTCCCTCACCCGCCGTCTCCGTGCCAGCTACTACCTGCTGGGCGCTCTGCTGGGCCGTGCAGGCAAGGCAGAGGTGGCGTACCCCGGCGGCTGCGATTTCTGCAGCCGTCCCATCGACCAGCACCTGAAGGGCTTTGCCGCGCTGGGTGCCGAGATCGACGACCGGCGCGGCGTGGTGCACGCCAAGACCGATGGCCGCCTCAAGGGCAACGATGTTTTCTTCGATGTGGTCACCGTTGGCGGCACCATCAACGTGATGCTGGCTGCCGTTCGTGCCAAGGGCAACACGGTCATCTACAATGCGGCCAAGGAGCCCCATATCGTAGACCTGGCCAACTTCCTCAACAGCATGGGCGCCAACGTGAAGGGCGCCGGCACCGATGTGATCCGCATCCGTGGCGTTGAGGAGCTGCACGGCTGCAACTATGCCGTCATCCCCGACCAGATCGAGACCGGCACGCTGATGATCGCTGCCGCCGCCACCCGCGGCGATGTGACCATCCGCGGCTGCATCCCCACCCACATGGAGGCGCTTACCGCCAAGCTGCTGGAGATGGGCGTGCGCGTTACCGAGAACGACGATTCCATCCGGGTGCGCCCCCAGGGCGTGCAGCGGGCTGTCAATGTAAAGACCCGTGTGTATCCCGGCTTCCCCACCGACCTGCAGCAGCCCATGACGGCGCTGCTGTGCATGGCGCAGGGTGTTTCCACCGTCTGCGAGACCGTCTTTGAGCAGCGCTTCAAGCACCTGGACGAGCTTCGCCGCATGGGTGCCAAGATCAAGCTGATGGATCGCACCGTGCTCATCGAGGGCGTTAACGAGCTGTACGGCGCACCTGTCACCGTTACCGACCTGCGCGCCGGTGCTGCGCTGATCGTAGCCGGTCTGATGGCCAAGGGTGTTACCGAGATCTACGAGACCTCTTATATCGACCGCGGTTATGTGCGGATCGAAGAAAAGCTGCGCAAGCTGGGCGCCGAGATCCGCCGGGAGCCGATCTGACCTCTGCCGCGCAGGTGCCAATGATGAGGGGAGGTGGCAGTCCTGTATCGTACAAACCCCTTCCGGATCCTTGGGCTGTCCACCGGGGCAGATGCGCAGACGGTACGCAACGCCTACCGCCAGCGGGTAAAGGCCTGTCACCCCGACCGGTTTGCCGATCCGGAGCAGCAGAAGAAAGCCCAGGAGCAGCTGGTGGAGCTGAACCTGGCCTACGAAGAAGCCCTGAAGCAGGCCTCCCAGCGGCGGGTGGGCTTCAACCAGATCCCGCTGGGAGAGGCCAAGCATTTTGCCAAGCGCCTCATGGAGCAGGGCAATCTGCAAAGCGCCCTGTGCCAGCTGGACCGCACCGTGGAGCGGGATCATGAATGGTTCTACCTGCACGGCAGCATCATGATGGGGCTGCGCAGGTACGAGGAAGCCCACGCCAGCTTCCGCGAGGCCATCAAGGATGAGCCGGATAACCGGGAATACCGGGCCCAGGCGTTGGAGGCAGCCCTTGCCATGAAAAACTGCCATAAGCTGGATTTCAAAGTAAAGGCCTGGTTCCAGGATACCTTCAAGAAAAGATAAGAAGACCCCCGCCCTCACCGGCAGCGCATACGCCGGTAGGGGCGGGGGCTTTTTGTGTTATTGAATGGGGTAGCAGAGCTTTACCTGCTCCTGGGGCTCCTGCCAGCCGGTAAGCGTCCACTCCTCCACCCATTGGTGGTCCCCGGCCACGGTCTGGCTCTCCTTGCGCCATTTCTCCATCAGCATCCAGCCTTCCATGAGCCGGTCAGCGGGGAAAAATGCAGTCATGTAGCTGCCGCCGGGGAAGGTGCCGATCTCCGGCCCCTCAGCCGGGCAGCCCTCCGGCAGCGTAAGGATAACGGTATGAAAGAAGGGCGGCTTCCGGTCAAAGCCCTTGTTGTACTGGAAGATGCGGCAGCCCTCTGCGGGCAGTTCGTGGGCTTTCGCAAAGGCCAACATGCGCCGCCAGCTTTCCTGCGCGTTTTTCTCGCCATCCGGCCCTTCGGTACGGAAAACAGCCGCTTTCGCCGCAGGGATCTCCTCCCGGGAAAGCCGGGGCACCAATGCCTCCCGGGGAGCCTCCTGTATGGAGATGTACAGATCCACACCGCCGATGTGGTCATCCTCTTCGGTAAAGCCCAGATGCTCCTCCAGGTACTGGCTGCCGCCCCAGACATATCTGCTCTCGTGGAGCCATGCGCTGAAGCGCTGCCATGCTCTGGCAATCTCGCTGCCGATCTCGCCGTGCTCATCCCGCTTGACCGAAAGCACCGCATACCGGCCCCCGGGAAGGGTGCGGCGCTTCACCCCGTCGTAGGTGCCCCGGGTAAAGCCTTCGGGCACATCGGGCAGGCTGTCATAAAGGGCATCGGGCACGGTGATGCAGACCTCATAGCCGTAGGTCTCATCGCTCATGGGGTCGGAGGGGTCGGGGTTGTTGTAGCCGAACACCCGATAGCCCTCCTGGTGGAAGGTCAGCCCGTTTTCGTGGATCCAGCGCTTCATTTCAGCAAAGGCGTGATCCTCCGGCGCATCGCCAAAGTAGGTAAAGCAGGCTGCCTTCATGGGCTCCAACTCCCGGATCACCTTGATATCCGGGTATTTCTGCTGAAGCTCCGCATTCTGGTCGATAAACTTTTCCATCAGATCCATCCTTTCGAAACGGATCCATTGCATGTGGCTGCCCTTTGCCCTGGAGGGCAGCAGCCCATACCGGCTGCGGAAGGCCCGGGCAAAGCTGTCCACAGACCGGTAGCCGTATTTGACCGCCACCGAAAGCACCGTCTGCCCCGCACGCAGGTCATCCAGCGCCAGGGTGAGCCGCCGCAGCCGGATATACTCCTTTACGTTGTAGCCCACCACTGAAAGAAAGATGCGGTAGTAGCCGGAAAGGCTCATAAAGGCTTCCCGGGCGCAGCTTTCCGGGGTGATCTCCTCTGTGAGGTGGCTTTCGATGTAGTCGATGGAGCGCTGGATCCGTTCGTAATAATTCATGGCGTATGCCTCCTGTAGCCTTGCAAGGTACATGGGCATCATAACACGCCGGGGAGGGGCATGTCCCGACTTTTTTTCTAAAGCTGGCACGAAAAAACGCTTTGCTGCAAAAAGCAACAAAGCGTCGGGTTGTCAAAAAGGGGAAGGTGCAGGAAACTCAGTTACCTGCCGGGTGTGGGCAGAGCCCACAAACCTTGCGCCGCAGCGCTTTCTTGTGAGCACGGCGAGCACCGAAGGTGCAAGATGTGCGGCTCGTGTTGGTATGTATGGGTTTTTGCGCCAGTCGTACGCTTTGCTGCAAAAAGCAACAAAGCGTGCGATGGTGTTATCCGGCTTCCTCCAGCCTCTGCCACAGCTTGGGCAGCACGCTCTCGAACTGCACGCCGAAGCGCAGCGGCTGGCCGCTTTCCAGCGTTGCGGCAATGCATTCGTGGGTCAGTTCCAAAGCCAACGCTGCCGCATCCTGCACGGTGCGCCCCCGCATCAGCCCTGCCAGCAGGAAGGAGGCGAACACATCGCCCGTGCCGTGGAAGATGCCCTCGAAACGGGAGCGGAACTGGAACACCGGCTGGGACATATGGCTGCTCTGTATGGCCAGCCCCGTATGCTCCCGGCTGAAGGCGATATCGGTAATGACCACGTTCTCCGGCCCCAGCATAAGCAGCTCGCGGCACAGTTCGGCAGCAAACTCCGGCGTGCAGCCCTCCTTGGGGTAGGGCTTGCCCAGCAGGAAGCAGCTCTCCGTCAGGTTGGGCACGATGGTGCGAGCGCGGCTGCACAGCTTGCGCATCTGGGCAGGCATGGTCTCATCCATCAGGGAATACATGCGCCCGTGGTCGCCAAAGGCCGGATCCACAAAAATATGGGTGCTGTCGTCGCAGAGTCGGTCCAGCATATCCAGCACCTGATCCACCTGCCTGCCGGAGGCCAGGTAGCCGCTGTAAAATGCATCGTAGCTGCGGCCCAGGGTGGAAAGATGCTCTGCGATGGGGGAAAGCTGGTCGCTCAGATCCAGATGGGTGTAGCCGGTAAACTCGCCGGTGTGGGTGCTCAGCAGCGCCGTGGGGATAATGGAGGTCTCCACCCCCGCCGCCGAAAGGATGGGCAGCGCCACCGTGATGGAGCAGCGGCCCACACAGGAAATATCGTGTACGGCGATGGCTCTCTTCTGCATGCCGTCCACCTCCCTCAGTGTTCTGGTGTACGCTCCCCATCATACACCATTTGGAGGAATTTGCAAGCGTGCGGTATTTGTCGAACCGGGGGCTTTGTGCTATACTGTTGTTATCTTTGCAGGAGAGGGGCGGCAGCACATGGGCAGCGAAAAGGCAACGCATCATCACGGCGGGCATCGGCAGCGGCTCAGGGAGCGTTTCCGCGCCAACGGTCTGGAGGGCTTTGCGCCCCACGAGGTGCTGGAGCTGGTGCTGGGCTACGCCATTCCCCGGCAGGATGTAAACCCGCTGGCACACCGGCTCATCGAGCACTTCGGCTCCCTGCACAACACGCTGGATGCCAGCGTGGAGGAGCTGATGCGGGTGGAGGGCCTGGGGGAATACTCTGCAGTGCTCCTGGCCCTGTTTTCTCAGGTGGAGCGCAAGAACGCCGCCAGCCGCATGGCCCCCAGACAGGTGCTCTCCAACCGGGAGGCGGTGGAAAGCTATTGTCTGCAGCTGCTGAAGGGGTGTAAGGTAGAGCATTTTTACGCAATCTACCTCAGCGGGCAATGGGAGGTGCTGGCAACGGTGCTCATTGCCAGAGGCTCCATCAGCGAGGTGCATTCCTATCCCCGCGTGGTGGCGGATCATGCCCTGCGGCATAACGCCCATGCGGTGGTCATCTGTCATAACCATCCGGGCGGCTCGCTGGTGCCCTCCACGGCGGATGTGGGCTCCACCATCCGCATGCAGGCGGTTCTGGAGGAGCTGGAGGTGCGCCTGATCGACCACATCCTTGTGGCGGACGGACAGGCAGTCAGCGTGATGGCGGATGGGCTGTTCCCGCAGCTCAACCAGGGTATCATCGCCCAGAACCGGGCGGCCAACTCGGCGGGGCAGGTAACGCTGGCCCATATGCTGAACAGAGAAGAACGTTAACGGGAGAAATGCAATGAAACATACCAAACAAAGCAAAAGAAAGGGTCTGAAGCTCATGCTGTGGCTGGTTGGCATCGCTCTGGCGGCCTATGCGGCGCTGGTGGCCTGGGTGTATATACAGGAGATCAGCGTACCGGCACCTGCCGGGTACGACAGCATCATCGTGCTGGGGGCGCAGGTCAAGCCGGATGGGGAGCCCTCCGTGCAGCTGCGCTGGCGGCTGGACAGGGCCCGTGAGGTCTACGATGCGTCGCCCTGCTACATCGTGGTCACCGGCGGGCAGGGCAAGAACGAACCCGCTCCCGAAGGCGATGTGATGCGCAGCCTGCTGATCGCCGAGGGCGTGCCCCAGGAGCATGTCTTCAGCGACCCCGTCAGCGTGAACACCCGGCAGAATCTGGATAACGCCTGGGCGATCCTTTCGGAGCTGGGCTGCAAAAGGCCTGTGGTGGTCACCAGCGATTATCACCTGCCCCGGGCTATGGCGATGGTGCGCGATATGGGGCTGGAGCCGCAGGGCGCTGGCAGCCTGTGCAGGCCGGGCATCTTTTTCTGGCTCAAAAATCACTTGCGAGAAGCGTTGGCATGGGGGAAGTACTGGTGCGTGAAGTATCTGGGATTGCCGCTGTAAACGAATTCCTGTGGGCGGAGCGGCTCAAAAACGAAATGGAAAAGCTGCCCATCGGCTTCGACCCGGCAGCCCCTGCCCGGCTGGCCCGGTACCACAGCCTGCTGGCGGAGTGGAACCAGCATATGAACCTGACCGGCGATACGGATTTCGACAGCGCCATCGACCGGCTGTATCTGGATTCTCTGGCCCCGCTGAGCATGGCGGAGGCTTTCCCCGAGGGCGCATCCCTGATCGATGTGGGCACCGGCGCCGGCTTTCCCGGCCTGCCGCTGGCCATTGCCCGCCCGGATCTTTCCGTGATGCTGCTGGATTCGCTGGGCAAGCGCCTCAAGTTTCTCTCCGCAGTGGTGGAGGAGCTGGAGCTGACCAATGTGCGCCTCTGCCATGCCCGTGCCGAGGATGCCGGGCGGGCTCCGGCGCACCGGGAGCAGTACGACCGGGCTGTGGCCCGTGCGGTGGCCCCCCTGCCGGTGCTGTGCGAGCTGCTGCTGCCCATGGTCAGGCCCGGCGGCGAGATGCTCTGCTACAAGGGCCCCGCTGCCGAGGAGGAATGGCAGGCAGGGCAGAAGGCCGCCAAACTGGTGGGCGGCAGCGAGCTGACCCGTCAGCCGGTGGTGCTGCCCACCCAACCGGAATGGCAGCATTGCGTGGTACGCTGCCAAAAGCAGCAAAAGACCCCCAAGACCTATCCCCGCAAGGCGGGCACCCCCGCCCGGGAGCCTTTGGGCGGCTATGTGAAGCCCAAGGCATAAGAATCGTCCGGCATGAGCCGACAGGCATCGCCACAGCGGCAGCAGGGGCTGCGCGCCCTTTCGCCACCCATATGGAGAATACGACATCAGGCGCACCCTTTCGCGGGGTGCGCCTGTCGTTTTCCGGCGCACGAATGCCGCTGCCCCTGTGCAGGAAAAACCGCCTCCCGCAAGGAAAAAACAATATCAAGAACGCGCCCTCCGGGCTGCAACGGTCACGGGGGAGGGCCGCGGCAGCCCGGGGACGCGTTCCATATCATGCAAGGAGGCGATGGCGATGCAGGCGCAGACCGATCAGGTGCGCTGGGTACCCATCGAAGAGATCATCGAAGAGGATGGGGCAGAGGAAAGCGCCGATGGCGCAGTGCTGCTCTCCCTGCGTAGCGATGGCCGCTACCGGCTCCTCTCCGGGGCGGACAAGCTGGCCCGTTACCGGGCGGCGGGCCTCAGCTGTGTGGATGCGGTGCTCTGCCCCAGCGACCGGCTGGAGGAGCGCATCTCCCGCCTGTTGGACAGGCAGGCCCGGGGCAGGCTGCATTTTCTGGAGGAGGCGGAGGCCTATCAGGCATTGATCGGCGGCGACGGCCTCACTGCCGAGGAGCTGGCCCGCCGCACCGGGCGCTCCGCAGGCACCATCCGGCGCAAGGTGCGCTTGCTGCAGCTGGGGGAGCGGGTACTCCCTCTGGTGCGGGAAAGCGGCATCAGCGAGCGCACGGCCGATGTGCTGCTGCGCATCCCCGGCCAGCAGGGGCGGCTGCGCATACTGGAAAAGGTGATGGCCGACGGGCTGGATCACAAGGCCACCGAAGCGCTGGTGGAAAGCCTCTTGCGCCGTATGCCCGTGCCGGTGCAGGGTGGGCGCAGGCTCCAGCCCATGATGCGGGATTACCGCCTGTACCTGAACGCTATCCGCAGCATTGTGGAGCAGATGCAGGATGCGGGCGTGGATACCGGCTTGCAGATCACCGTAGGGCGCAGGGTGGCGGATGTTCGCATCACCATGCCGCTGTTCACCGGGCACAGATAACCCTTTCCACCGCCCGGCGGTTGTGCTATACTGGTCACGACCAAGCAAAAAAGGGGGGGAGAGCGCCGTGAAGAAGCTGCCGGTCCTGCTGCTTTCGCTCGCCCTGCTGCTCCTGCCCGCCGCTGCCCTCGCCGGGCTGCGGCTGTATTCCTTCCCGCCCGATGAGCCGCCGCAGAAGCTGGTGGAGCGGGGCTTTGCGGTGCCTGCCGAGGAATGTGTCATCACCCTTACCTTTGCGGGCGATTGCACCCTTGGGTGCGAGCCGGAGGTAAAGGGCCGCAGCGGCAGCTTTGCAAAGACTGTGGCGCGGGAGGGCTATGCCTACCCGTTTTCCGGTCTGCAGGCGCTTTTTGCCGCCGATGACGCCACGCTGGTCAATCTGGAGGGCGTTCTTTCTCTGGATGCTTCCAACCGGGCCGAGAAAGAGTTCACCTTCATCGGCGACCCGGCTTATACGGAGATCCTGACCCTTGGCAGCGTGGAATGCGTTACCCTTGCCAACAACCACAGCAGGGATTTCGGTACCCGCGGCTACAACGATACCCGTACCGCCCTTGCCGCCGCCGGGATCGACCACGTAAGCACCGGGGAGGTGCTGGTGGTGGAGAAGGATGGCTGCCGCATCGGCATCACCGCCTCCGGCTTCGGCTTTGACGAAAAGGAGGAAGCCCGGCTGGCGGCGCAGATGCAGGCGCTGCGGGAGCAGGGCTGCCTGGCCATCGTGCATGTGATGCACATGGGCACCGAGTATGCGCCCCGCCACAGCGCCCACCAGCAGAGCGCCGCAGAGGCGGTGGCAGCCCTGGGGGCTGATCTGGTGGTGGGGCACCACCCCCACATTGCCCAGGATGCCGCCCTCATCGGCGATACGCCAGTGTTCTACAGCCTTGGCAACTGCTGCTTCGGCGGCAACCTGAACCCCTCCGTGCGGGAGGGACTGGTGCTGACGGCTGCCTTCCGTTTTTCGCAGGGCAGCTATGCAGGTGTGGAGTGGACGCTGTACCCCATCCGCACCACCGGGGGCGAGGTGGGGAACGATTACCGCCCCACCCTCACAACGGGCGAGGCAGGCCGCGCGCTGGCAGAGAAGCTGGCCAAAAGCACCGGCCTTGCCCTGGGAGAATACACAGAAGAAACAGGGGCATGGCGGCCCGTGCTGCCCACCCCTTGAAAGGAAGCGAACAACATGGAACAGCTGGAACAAAATGCCCTGGAGGCCATGCGGAAAAACGGTTTTGAGGTAGTCTGCCTGAAGGATGCACAGGCCGTGAAGGAATACCTGCTGGAGCAGATCGGGCAGGAGTGCTCCGTGGGCTGCGGCGGCTCCATGAGCGTGCAGGAGACCGGCGTGCTCACCGCCCTGGCCCAGAAGGGCTGCAAGGTGTACTGCCACTCCAATGTGCCGCCGGAGGAGCGCCCCCAGACCATGCGTAATGCCCGCACCGCCGATGTATACCTGACCTCTGCCAACGCCGTTACCAAAACCGGTAAGCTGGTGCTGGTGGATGGCACCGGCAACCGTGTGGGCGCTGTGTGCGACGGCCCCGCCCGCCTGTATTTCGTCATTGGCAGGCAGAAGCTGGTGGATGGCGGCATCAACACCGCCGTCAGCCGCATCAAGAAGGTGGCCTGCCCCAAGAATGCCGCCCGGCTGGGGCTGGGCACCTCCTGCGCCCGCACCGGCCTGTGCAGCGCCGATTGCCCCGAAAGCATGTGCCGCCTGACCGTGGCCGTAGACCGCACGCCCCGCGGCCGCAGCCTTACGGTGCTCTGGGTGGAGCAGCCGCTGGGCTACTGATGCCCCCTGAAAAAAGAAAATTTTCAAAAAACCGCGCTATGTACAAAAAAACAGTAGCGCGGTTTTTTGGTTTATGATAAAATGTATAGTGGTCTATGCTATGGGCATGGATCAGACTGTAACACAGGTGGGTGAACCATCATGGCAGAAAGGGCTGCAAGGCTCATCGAGGCTATGAACCTCAACGAGCACGAGGCCGTATTGGTGCACGATCCCAGCAATATGTTCTACCTGTCCGGCTATACGGGCGAAGGGTTGGTGCTGGTGGCAAAGCAGGTCTGCGCCATCGTTACCGACTTCCGCTACACCGAGCAGGCAGAAAAGCAGGCTCCTGCTTTTACCGTGGAGGCGACCGACAAGGATCGCCGGGAGTCCGCTGTGGTGGCGGAGCTGTGCCGCACTCACGGTCTGGATACCATCTACTACGAGGATAACTACCTTACCGTGCGCGGGTTCGAGATCCTCAAAAAGAGCGTGCCCGGTGCCGAATGGAAGAGCCTGGCAGGCGCGCCCCAGCGGCTGCGCCAGCTGAAGGACGAAGCCGAGCTCGCTCTCATCCGTCAGGCCTGCAAGATCACCGGCGATGCGTTCGAGCGCATGCTGGGCAACATCCGCGAGGGCATGACCGAGAAAGAGATCGCCCTACAGCTGGAGTGGGATATGCTCTCCCACGGCGCAGACGGCATCGCCTTCTCCACCATCGTGGCTGCGGGTGCCAACGGCTCCCTGCCCCACGCTATTCCCGGCGATTACAAGCTCCAAAAGGGCGATATGATCACCATGGACTTCGGTGCCAAATGCGGCGGCTACTGCGCCGATATGACCCGTACCGTTGCCCTGGGCCAGCCCAGCGCCGAGATGCGCCATGTGTATGAGATCGTTCTCGAGGCGCAGAAGCGCGCACAGGCCGCTGTTATGGCAGGCAAGTGCTGCGAGAAGATCGATTCCATCGCACGGGATTACATCTACCAAAACGGCTACGAGGGGCGCTTCGGCCACGGTCTTGGCCACAGCCTGGGCATCGACATCCATGAGAGCCCCCGCCTCAGCCAGAACTGCAGCGATCTGCTGCAGGTGAACCAGCTTGTCACCGTTGAGCCCGGCATCTACCTGCCCGGCATCGGCGGCGTACGGATAGAGAATACTGTAGTGGTCAAGGAAGGCGGCTGCGAGGCCCTCACCCTGCCCACCACGGATCTGATCATCCTCTGAGGATCCTGCATCCTCTTTGACAAAACCCAAAAGCAAACAAATTGAAACGGAGGAAACAAACATGATTACTGCGGGCGATTTTCGTAAAGGCATCACCATCGAATGGGACGGCGGCGTGTGGAACATCGTCGACTTCCAGCACGTAAAGCCGGGCAAGGGCGCTGCCTTTGTACGCACCAAGCTGAAGAACATCATGACCGGCGCCGTCATCGAGCGCTCCTTCAACCCCACCGACAAGATGCCCCGTGCTATCGTTGAGACCAAGGATATGCAGTACGTCTACACCGATGGCGAGTTCTACTACTTCATGGATCTGGAGACCTACGAGCAGCTGCCCCTGAACGCCGACCAGGTAGAGGATGCCATCCCCTTCGTTAAGGAAGGCACCAACGTTACCATGCGCTTCTTCAAGGGCGCTGCCTTCAGCGTTTCCGCTCCCAACTTCGTAGAGCTGGAGATCACCGACACCGAGCCCGGCTTCAAGGGCGATACCGCCAGCAACACCTACAAGCCCGCCACTCTGGAGACCGGCTTCACCCTGCAGGTGCCCCTGTTCATCAACACCGGCGACCGTATCCGCGTGGATACCCGCACCGGCGAGTACATGGAGCGCTGCTAACTTCTTTACACAGATAAGGAGAAAACAATGGCTACGATCACCGAGCGCACTGCCTACCTGCGCGGCCTGGCAGAAGGCCTGAATCTGGATAAGGAAAAGGCCGAGAACAAGCTGCTTCTGGAAATGCTGAATGTGATGGACGAGATGGCTCAGCAGTTTGCCGAGACCAACGAAGACCTGGATGAGCTCAGCGAGTACGTTGAGGACATGGACGCCGACCTGGCCGAAGTGGAAGAGCTGCTCTTCGAAGAAGAAGAGGACTGCGATTGCGACTGCGATGATTGCGATTGTGATTGCGACGACTGCGACTGTGATTGCGATTGCGACCAGGAGCTCAGCTTCGATTGCCCCAACTGCGGCAAGACCGTTATGATCAAGGCTTCCGATATCGACTTCGACGAGAGCCCCGTGTGCAGCGCATGCGGCCAGCCCTTCTTCGTAGACGTAGAGGAAGAGGATGAGGACGAGGAGTAATTCCCCGCTGTTGTCACCAAACAGCTGCGGCTGTCGGAAACCTGTTTTCCGGCAGCCGCAGTTCTTTTCATCATATCCCCGCCCCGCCGGAGCCTGCCCGCTCCCGGCGGGGCGTTTTCCCATCTGCCGGGGAATGCCGTTTGAATACAATGGCTTTCTTTACATTTGGCGCGATTCATATTATAATAAAAATTGGCTTTGCCGCTATCCCTTCGGGGAGGCGGACGGCGGCCAACGGCTCCCTTTACCCCCGGAAGAAGCATCGGGCATCGCCTGCCGAGCCCGAATGAAGGAGGAAACACCATGAGAAACACCAATCTGAAGAACTTCGTACTGCTGGCCCTGTTCGTAGCCCTTATCGTGCTGCTGGGCTTTACCCCCCTGGGGCTTATTCCGCTGGGCTTCATCAATGTGACCATCCTGTGCGTGCCGGTCATTGTGGGCACGCTGTTCATGGGCTGGAAGAACGGCCTCATCCTGGGTCTGTCCTTCGGCCTCACCAGCTTTATCTCTGCCCTCATCAAGCCCTCTGCGCTGGTGGCTACCCTGATGGCCGCCTCCCCCCTGTGCGTGGCGGTAATGAGCATCCTGCCCCGGCTGTGCGTGCCGCTGAGCGCCTGGGCCATGTACAACATGCTCCGCAAGGATAACGAAAACATCGCCGTCAGCGTGGCGGCGGTGGCGGGCAGCCTGACCAATACCGTGCTCTATCTGGGCCTGATGCTGCTGTTCTATGTGCTCAACGGCATCGATGCCGCCCCGGTGCTGGGCCTCATCGGCGGCACCGCCCTCATCGCTGGCAGCTGTGAGGCCATTGCGGCCGCCATCCTGTGCACGCCCATCCTGGCTGCACTGCGCCGTGTAAGAAAACAGTAACGGGAGGAATGATCCCCGATGATCCTGACCATGGATGTGGGCAACACCAACATCAAGGTGGCTCTCTTCGACGGCCCCGAGATGAAGAAGTACTGGCGTATGTCCACCAGCAAGAGCTATACCTCCGACGAGATCGGCTTCCTGCTCACCGGCCTGTTTGCCCATGAGGGCTACAGCCCCGACGATGTAGAAGGCATCGTTATGTCCAGCGTTGTGCCCACCATCAACTACACGCTGGAGCATATGTGCAAGAACTACTTCGGCAAGACCCCCATGATGGTGGCCCCCGGCATCAAGACCGGCATCAACCTGAAGTACGAAAACCCCAGGGAGCTGGGCAGCGACCGTATCGCCAATGCGGTGGCCGCACAGGCCGAGTACGGCGGCCCCTGCATCTTTATCGACTTCGGTACCGCCACCACCTTCGGTGCCATCGATGAGAACGGCTCCTTCCTGGGCGGCTGCATCTGCCCCGGCCTCAAGCTGACCAGCGAGGCACTGGTCAGCGGCACCGCCAAGCTGCCCCGTTTCGAACTGGTCAAGCCGGAGAGCGTTATCGGGCGCACCACCCTCAGCAACCTGCAGGCCGGCGTCATCTATGGCTACATCGGTCAGGTAAGCTACCTGGTCAAGCGCTTCCGCAAGGAGCTGAACGCTCCCAACGCGCTGGTGGTGGCCACCGGCGGCATGGCGCTCATGGTGGCCGAGGAGACCGGCATCATCGATAAACTGGATGGTATTCTCACTTTGAAAGGCTTGCGGCTCCTGTATGAGCGCAACCGGTAAGGAGGCACAGGCATGAGTGATGTGATCAAAGTAGGTTTTTTTGGCTGCGGTAATGTGGGCAGCGGCGTATACCGCCTGCTCAACGGCTTCTCCAAGGAGATCGCCCACCGTACCGGGCTGCGCTTTGAGGTAAAGCGCATGCTGGTACGCGATGTAAACAAACAGCGGGATGTGGAGATCCCCCGGGAGCTGCTCACCAGCAACGTGAACGATATCCTGGAGGATGAAGAGATCTCCATCGTGCTGGAGTTCCTGGGCGGCGAACAGCCCGCCTTCGGCTACCTGCTGGCTGCCCTCCGGCATGGCAAGACCGTGGTCACCGCCAACAAGGTGGCCTTTGCCCTGCACTGGCACGAGCTGCAGAAGGCCGCCAAGGAAAGCGGCGCTGGCCTCTACTACGAGGCTGCTGTGTGCGGCGCCATCCCCATCATCCACACCATTGAAGACAGCTTGCAGGCCAACCGGATCGACCGGCTGTACGGCATCGTCAACGGTACCACCAACTACATCCTCACCCGCATGAGCAAAGAGGGCGAGGAGTATGCCGCCGTGCTCAAGGATGCCCAGCGCCTGGGCCTTGCCGAGCCCGACCCCGCCTCCGACGTGGAGGGTCTGGATGCGGCCTACAAGCTGAGCATTCTGGCCAGCCTGGCCTTCCATGGCCGTGTGCCCTTCGAGAGCGTATATGTGGAGGGCATCACCGGCGTACAGGCGGAGGATATCCGCTGCGGTCAGGAGCTGGGCTATACCCTCAAGCTGCTGGCCATCGCCAAGCGGGAGGGCCTCAAGGTGGAGACCCGTGTGCACCCCACCTTCATCCGCGAGGATCACCCCATGGCCAACATCAACGGCGCTTTCAACGCTGTGTACCTGAACGGCCACGCCTGCGGCGAGATGATGTTCATGGGTCGCGGCGCGGGCGATCTGCCCACCGCCAGCGCCATCGTCAGCGACCTGATCCGCGCTGCCTCCGCTCCCAAGCATTGCTACCCCACCTTCGAAAACGAGCTGTACCCCACTGTTTCGCTGGAGAACAACACCGACTGGCGCTGCTCCTTCTATGTGCGCATGCGCGCCCAGGATCGGCCCGGTGTGCTCAGCAGCGTAGCCAAGACCTTTGCCGACCACGGCGTGAGCATTGCTGCCATGCAGCAGAAGGGTGAGGTGAAGGATGGCCGGGTAACGCTGGTGTTCATCACCCATGCGGCTTACGAAAAGGAGATGCAGGCCGCCGTTCGGGAGATCACGCCCGATGTGGCCTCTGTGGAGAGCCTGCTGCGCGTGGAAGAGGGCTAAACGAAACGTTTTTACCAAGGCTCATACTACGGGCGAGGTTGAAAGACCTCGCCTCAGCTCGTCAAAAAACACGCCTGCGGCGGCTTTTTTGACGACTTTTGCACCGTTTGCCTAGGAGCCTACGGCTCCCCGGGCGGCAAACGGCGATAGGAACCCCTTGCTACGCAAGGGTTCCGAAACCACCGTACACGCCGCTGGTTTCGGATTGGCAATCGGAGGGCTGCGGCCCTCCGATACCTCTGGGGCTTTTTCGACAGTCTGGGGCGAGGTTGAAAGACCTCGCCTGTTTTGCAAATGACCACCGTTGCGAAAGCGAGAAAGATCATGCTTTACCTGCTTCTTGCGCTGTTGAGCAGCGCCTGCATCACGGTGCTGATGCGCCTGAGCGAGCGTTACCGCCAAAACCCCGGCAGCATGCTCAGTATGAATTACCTGATGTGCAGCCTCCTTTCCCTGCTGTTCAGCGGCCAAACGGAGCTGTTCCCCGCCGGTGAGGGGCTGGCCACGGCGCTTTGGCTGGGCGGCACAGGCGGTGTGCTGTTTCTTGGCAGTTTTCTTCTGCTGCAATGGAACGTGAGCCGCAACGGGGTCGCTCTGCCTGCCACCTTTATGAAGCTGGGCGTGCTGGTGCCCACGCTGCTCTCCGTGCTGCTCTTTGGCGAAAAACTGACGTTCCTCCGGGCCCTGGGCATCGGGGCAGCGGTGGCGGCCATCCTGCTCATGCAGGGCGGCGGGCACAGGGAGGAAAGGGGCAGCCTTGGCGGGCTGGTGCTCCTGCTGCTCTCCGGCGGCATGGCGGATGCCATGTCCAAGCTGTATGAGGAATGGGGCCACCCGGCATGGAAGGATCACTTCCTGCTGTACACCTTTCTGGTGGCGCTGGTGCTGTGCACGGTGCTGTGCCTTGTGCGCCGGGAGAAGCTCTGCCTCAGGGATGTGCTCTTCGGCCTGGGGCTGGGCATACCCAACTACCTCTCCACCCGCTTTCTGCTGCTGGCGCTGGGTCAATTGCCTGCGGTGGTGGTGTTTCCCACCTTCAGTGTGGGCACCATCGTGCTGGTCACGCTGGCGGGGCTCATCCTCTTCGGGGAAAAGCTGCCGGGGCGCAAGCTGCTTGCCCTGGGCATCATTCTGGCGGCGCTGGTGCTGCTGAATCTGTAAAATACGAAAGACGGAGGCGTATGCCATGCTGGGCAGGCTGTTCGTAAAGGATAAGGGCTTCTACAGGACCGTGGCGGTGATGGCGCTGCCGGTGGTGCTGCAAAACCTGATCACCATCGCTGTGAATATGCTGGATACCATCATGCTGGGTGCCTATGGCGAGATCCAGCTCTCCGGCTCGTCGCTGGCCAATGAGTTCATCTCCCTGTACCAGATATTGTGTCTGGGCATCGGCGGCGGCGCAGCGGTGCTCACCTCCCAGTACTGGGGCGCAAAGGATGTGCCCGCCGTACGCCGTGTGGTGGCGCTGATGCTGCGGGTCAGCCTGGGCATTGCGCTGCTTTTTATGGTGGCAACGCTGTTCATTCCCGAGACCATCATGCGCATCTATGCCGATGAGCAGCCGGTGATCGAGGCCGGTGCGCTGTATTTCCGCATCAGTGCGCCCACCTTCCTGCTTACGGGCATCATCACCCCGGTCACGGTGGTGCTGCGCTCGGTGCGTCAGGTGCGGCTGCCGCTGATCGCCTCCATCATTTCGTTTTCCTCCAATCTGGTGCTCAACTACATTCTCATTTTCGGCAAGCTGGGCCTGCCGGAGATGCAGATCGCCGGTGCCGCATTGGCCACGGTGCTGGCCCGCATCATTGAGGCGGGCATCATTCTGGTGTACCTGCTGGGGCTGGATAAGCGCATCGGCATGCGCTTCAGGCATCTCTTCGCCCGCTGCGGCGATATGCTGCGCCCCTACCTGCACTACAGCGTGCCGGTGATCATCTCCGACTTCCTGCTGGGGCTGGGCAACACGGCGGTATCCATCGTCATTGGGCATCTGGGCTCCTCCTTTGTTTCTGCCAACGCCATCATCTCCCAGACGGTGCGCCTTTCCACGGTGATGAATCAGGGCATCTCCAACGCAGGCGGCGTAATGACCGGCAACACCCTTGGCCGGGGCGACCGGGATACCGCCTACCGGCAGGGCGTTACCTTCCTGATGCTCAGCGTGCTGATGGGCCTGCTGGCGGCGGTGATCATCCTTGCGGTGTGCCCGCCGGTGATCAATGCCTACAACATCACCCAGGAGACCAAGGATATCGCCTTCCAGCTGATGTACGCCATCGCCATCATGGTGGTGTTTCAGGCCACCCAGTCCATGCTTACCAAGGGCGTTCTGCGCAACGGCGGCGATACCCGCTTCCTCATGGTGGCGGATATTGCCTTCATGTGGCTGGTCTCCATCCCGCTGGGCTGGCTGGCAGGCTATGTGTGGTTCCTTTCGCCCTTCTGGATCTATGTGTTCCTGAAGATCGATTACATCATCAAAACGGTATGGTGTACCATCCGCTTAAAGCGCAAGACCTGGATGCACGGCTTTACCGCCGGGGGCGGGAAAGCGGTCAAAGCGGAATAAGACGGATGATCGCACAGGGCAGGGGCTTCCCTCGACGGCAGTATGGCTGGCGGACTTATGAAAACGGCGATGAACTCGTTGAACCGATCATTGAGCATCAGATGATGCTTGAGGGCGAGAAGCCTTGCGTGACCATGTTTGCGGATACAGACATCATCGATGGTGATGTGATTCGTGTTCGGCAATTCTAAACACGGTTGCAGCCGGGGCCTTCGGCATAACGAACACTGAAACAATATGCTTGCGCAAGAGACAAAGCAAGCAAAAAAAGCAAAGCCGCATCCTCTGTTTTGGGGATGCGGCTTTGCCCAGACTGTCGAAAAACCCATACATACCAACACGAGCCGCACATCTTGCACCTTCGGTGCTCGCTGTGCTCACAAGAAAGCGCTGCGGCGCAAGGTTTGTGGGCTCTGTTCCGCAACCTCAATCGTCGTACAGCCCACTGCCGTGGTCTGTACTCGTTTCGGTTGACGACTGCGGGTCGTTTTGCGCTTCGCGCAAGTGCCCACTGGGCACACACTTCCCTCCGCCTCCACACCCGGCAGGAAACTGAGTTTCCTGCACCTTCCCCTTTTTTGCCATGCGACAGGGGAAGGCTCCTTTCCCGTTTGACGCTTCCCCGCCACCTTTGGTACAATGGATGCAGAGATGCCCACCGGGCAAAACAGCAATACAAGCAAAGAGGTGCAGCCATGCAGCGAACCATCGACGAGCGGCTGGTCAGGATCGTGCCCAGCCCGCGGCAACTGCGTATACAGAATATGGCCTTCTATGCCTTTGTGCATTTCACCGTCAATACCTTTACCGATAAGGAGTGGGGCGACGGCACCGAAAGCCCCGCCATCTTCGACCCCCGGAAGCTGGATGCGGAGCAGTGGGTCGAGAGCATCAAGGCGGCAGGCATGACCGGGCTGATCCTCACCTGCAAGCACCATGACGGCTTCTGCCTCTGGCCCAGCCGCTACACCGACCACACCGTGGCGCATAGCCCCTACAAGGCTGGCCGGGGCGATGTGGTGCGGGAGGTGGCCCAGGCCTGCCGAAAGGGCGGCATCGGCTTCGGCATCTACCTTTCACCCTGGGACAGGCACCACCCCCTTTACGGCACCGGCAAGCCCTACGATGATTATTTTGTTGCTCAACTCACCGAACTGCTCACCGGCTACGGCGATATCTTCACCGTCTGGCTGGATGGTGCCTGCGGCGAGGGCCCCAACGGTAAAAAGCAGTACTACGATTGGGAGCGCTATTATCGTACCGTGCGCACCCTGCAGCCGGATGCCTGCATACACATCTGCGGGCCGGACGTGCGCTGGTGCGGCAACGAGGCGGGGCAGACCCGCCCCAGCGAGTGGAGCGTGGTGCCCGCCCGCACCGCCGATACGGAGAAGGTGGCCTCCCTGAGCCAGCAGAGCGACGATCCCTCCTTCCGGCAGCGTACCATCCGGGCATGGGATCTGGATCTGGGCAGCCGGGAAGCGCTCCGGGATGAAAACGACCTGATCTGGTACCCTGCCGAGGTGAACACCTCCATCCGTCCCGGCTGGTTCTGGCACCCATCGGAGGATGAACAGGTAAAGCCTCTTGCTCAGCTGATCGATATCTACGAAAAATCCGTGGGCGGCAATGCCATGTTTTTGTTGAACATACCACCCACCGACGAGGGCCTGTTCCATGAAAACGATGTGGAGCGCCTCAGGCAGATGGGGGAGTACCTGCGCAGAAGCTATGGCGAAAACCTGCTGGCAAAAGCGGTGCTGGAGGCATCCCCCGCTGCGCAGGGGCATAGCATCGAATGCATCCGCAGCGATGATGAAGCCTTCTATCTGCCCCTTGCGGAAGACGGTACCGCAGAGGTCACCCTGCGCTGGGCGGGGGCGCAATGCATCCGGCGGGTGGTGCTGCGGGAGCAGCTGCGCATGAGCCAGCGGGTGGAAAGCTATGCCCTGGATGCCTGGCAGGAGGGCGCATGGGCGGAGGTGGCCTCCGGTACGGTGGTGGGCCGACAGCGCATCATCCCGCTGGAGGGCATCTGCACAGACAGGCTGCGCATCCGCATCACCGATGCCCGCATCGCGCCAACGCTGCGCTTTGTGGGCGTGTACGCGTAGCCCCTGCCCCGCATTTGACTTCACGGGTAAAAAGGGTTACAATAGGGTAAGAAGCTCCCTTCTTGTTTGGGAGCAGTACGAAGGGCGATAAAAATTGAAAGAGGTGGCCTGTATGGAGTACAGGATCTTTGAGTATGACCCGTACTTGAAGCCCTTTGCAGCAGATATCGAGCTGCGTATGAACAATTACGCCAACAAGAAAAAAGAATTGGTGGGCGATGGCAAGCTGATCGATTTTGCCAACGGTCACCTGTATTACGGCTTTCACCGTACCGAAGGCGGCTGGGTGTACCGGGAGTGGGCCCCCGCTGCCGAAGCTGTGTACCTGATGGGCGATATGAATGACTGGAACAAGACCTCCCTGCCGCTCACCCCGGTGGGCAACGGCAATTTTGAGGTGTTCCTGCCCGGCGAAAACGCCCTGTGGGGCGGCTGCAAGGTAAAGACGGTGGTGCTCAGCCAGAACCGCCTTTTGGAGCGTATCCCGCTCTATGCCCGCCGTGTGGTGCAGGATCCGGTCACCTATAACTGGTGCGCCGAGATCGTGGATGAGCCGGAATACCACTGGCAGGATGCAGGCTTTGTGCCCGAGAAGGAGCTCTTCATCTACGAGTGCCACATCGGCATGGCGCAGGAGGAAGAAAAGGTGGGCACCTATGCGGAGTTCCGCGATAAGGTGCTGCCCCGCATCAAGCAGCTTGGGTACAACACCCTGCAGATCATGGCCATTATGGAGCACCCCTACTACGGCTCCTTCGGCTACCAGGTATCCAATTTCTTTGCCGCCTCCTCCCGCTTCGGCATGCCCGCCGATCTGAAGAGTCTGATCGATACCGCCCACGGTATGGGCATCGCCGTGCTGCTGGATGTGGTGCATTCCCATGCGGTCAAGAACACCGCCGAGGGCATCAACGAGTTTGATGGCACTGTGTATCAGTTCTTCCACGAGGGCCCCCGGGGCCACCACCCGGCGTGGGATACCAAGCTGTTCAACTACGGCAAGAACGAAGTGATCCACTTCCTGCTCTCCAACCTGAAGTTCTGGCAGACCGAGTACCATTTCGACGGCTTCCGCTTCGATGGCGTTACCTCCATGCTCTACCACGACCATGGCCTGGGCACCGCCTTTACCGATTACAGCAAGTATTTCTCCATGAACACCGAGACCGAGGCCGTTACCTACCTGCAGCTGGCCAACGAGCTGATCCGGCAGGTGAACCCCCATGCCATCACCATCGCGGAGGATATGTCCGCCATGCCCGGTATGTGCCTGCCCATTGAGGATGGCGGCGTGGGCTTCGACTACCGGCTCTCCATGGGTGTGCCGGATATGTGGATCAAGCTGCTCAAGACCCAGAGCGATGAGCAGTGGAACATGCGCTACCTGTGGTACGAGCTCAGCGGCCGCCGCCCCAAGGAGAAATACATCGGCTATGCCGAAAGCCACGACCAGGCGCTGGTGGGCGATAAGACCATCATGTTCTGGCTGTGCGACAGCGCCATGTACACCCATATGTCCAAGCTGAGCGACCCCAGCACCGTCATCGATCGGGGCCTTGCCCTGCATAAGATGATCCGGCTGCTCACCATGTCGCTGGGCGGCGAAGGCTACCTTACCTTCATGGGCAACGAGTTCGGCCACCCCGAATGGATCGATTTCCCCCGGGAGGGCAACAACTGGTCAAGCTACTACTGCCGCCGCCAGTGGCACCTGGCCGACGACCATCTGCTCAAATACCATTATTTGCAGGATTTCGATAAGGCCATGCTGGCCATGGCCAAGGAGAACAGCATCCTGTCGCACGAGCCCCTCAGCCTGTGGATCGATGAGGAGGCCCAGGTGCTGGTCTACGAGCGGGGCGGCGTGCTGTTCGCCTTCAACTTCAGCCCGGCCCGCTCCCACGACGGCTACTTCGTCTGCGCCCCCGAGGAGTACAGCCGGTACAAGGCCTTCTTCTCCACCGACGATGAAGCCTACGGCGGCTGGGAGCGCGTCGCCAAGGATGTTTCCTACACCGCCCGCCGCGCCGGGGATGGCCGCATCGGCTTCCAGATGTACCTGCCTGCCCGTACCGGCATCTGTATGAAGCTGGTGGGCAAGGCGGAAAAAGAATAACAAACAAAAATCAGACCCCACCGCATTGCGGTGGGGTCCGATTTTCGTATGCGCAGCCTATGGGGGCAATGGCAACGTCCTTTCTTCAGGCCATTTTCAGGTTGCCCAGCACATGGATGAAGTGTACCGGCAGGAACAGGCAGCCGGTGCCCACCAGCAGCCAATTGCTGCGCCACAGCCCAATGAACACATAGAAAAGCGGCGGCATGGCAACCAGGAAGGCCATCATCACAAACAGGCTCTGATGCCCGGTAAAGTACAGCCCCCAGCCGACAAAGTTGTGCAGCAGCGTAAGGAGCGCCAGCAGGAAAAACAGCCTTTCCTGTCCCGCTGCGGCGGAAAAGAAGCCCTTCTCCCCGTGTACCACAAAAAGCATCAGTGCAATGCATAAGGAGCCCAGCAGCTTCTCGCACCGCTCCAGCACCGGAGACGATTCCGGCATCGTCATAATGGGGTTTACCTCCAGCCGGAAAAGCGGCATGACCATATAGGGGAGCTCCTGAATAAGGAACAGCAGCAGCCCCAGCGCCCAGAAGCCCACATACTGCTGCCCGAAAAGCCTGAACCATCTAAGCATGAAAAAAACCTCACAAAAGCAGCCGCAGCGCCATAGAACGCTGCGGCCTGTGTTTATCTGCTGCGGCTGCGCGCGGCGGGCTGCCCTCAGCCGTGCCTGCGCAGCATGGGCCACAGGGGAATGATCAGGAAAATGAGCCAGCCGGGGTGCCACAGGTTAAAGAAGAAGCCCAGCACCAGATAGATCAGCGTGATCATGACCGGGTTGGTGAGCAGATCCATGGGGTTCTTGGGGTGCATATAGTGCAGCGGGATGGCGAAGAACAGCAGCCAGCCCGGGTGCCAGAGATTGAACAGCGCGCCCAGCACCACATAAAGCACAGAGATCCAGATGGGGAACATGGCATCCGACTGCTTGCGCCTGGCCTTCTCCTCGGCCTTTGCCTTGGCTTCGAAATAGCTGCCCTCCGGGCCCAGACCGTCGTTCTGATCGAAATCCGTCATGTTGATATCCTCCTTGAATGGTGGGTTTCTTGTTTACGGTGCTATCTTACCACCGGGCGGCCGGAAAAGAAAGAAGGGAAAGGGCAAAAAACGGTGAAACTCTGCTGATAGAAACATGAGAATTCGATGAGAAGAAAAAACAGAAGCGGTGCTTTACACATAAGGGGAAAACGTGTATCATTGTGGGGTAAAAGATGTCATAAGGAGGGGACGGATCCATGTCCTTCTTTTCTACCCGCGGCGGTGCCTGCGCCACTACCTCTCAGGCGATCCTCTGGGGCCTTGCCAAGGATGGCGGCCTGTTTGTGCCCAGCATGTTCCCCAAGATCCCGCTGGATCGGCTTGCTCTGCTGGAGGGCAAGAGCTATCAGGAGCAGGCTGCCCGCGTTCTGCGCGATTATATGGAGGATTACTCCATCGCCGAGATCGAGGAGGCCGTAAACGCCGCCTATTCTGCCGATGCGTGGGATGACCCCGCCATCGCTCCCGTGCGCCGGCTCACCGAGGATTCCTTCGTTCTGGAGCTGTTCCACGGCCCCACCCTTGCTTTTAAGGATATCGCCCTCAAGCTGCTGCCCCATACCATCCGTCAGGCAGCACAGAAGAACGATGAGCAGCGCGAGGTGAGTATCCTCGTTGCCACCAGCGGCGATACCGGCAAGGCTGCGCTGGAGGGCTTCAAGGATGTGCCCGGCACCAGCTGCTCCGTGTTCTACCCCTATGGCGGCGTGAGCCGTGTGCAGGAGCTGCAGATGGTCACCACCGGCGGCGATAACACCCATGTGATCGGCGTTAAGGGCAACTTCGACGATGCCCAGACCGGCGTTAAGAAGCTCTTCGGCAGCGAGGCGTTCCACCAGAAGATGAATGCTCAGGGCAAGCTGCCCTCCTCTGCCAACTCCATCAACTTTGGCCGCCTTGCGCCCCAGATCGTGTACTACTTTACCACCTACACCGATCTGGTCTCCCGCAACCTGATCCGCATGGGTCAGGAGATCAACTTTGTGGTGCCCACCGGCAACTTTGGCGACATCCTTGCCGGTTACTACGCCAAGCGCATGGGTCTGCCCATCCGCAGGCTGATCTGCGCCTCCAACCGCAACAACGTGCTCACCGATTTCTTCGAGACCGGAACCTACTACACCCACCGCACCTTCTTCAAGACCATGTCTCCCAGCATGGATATCCTGGTCTCCTCCAACCTGGAGCGCCTCCTGTACGAGTATGCCGACCGGGATCCCGCCGTGGTCAAGGGCTGGATGCAGCAGCTCAAGGAGTGCGGCAGCTTCTCCATCGGCGCACAGCGGCTGGAGGAGATCCGCAAGACCTTCTGGGCCGACTATGCCGACGACACCATGACCGCCGAGGAGATCCGCCGGGTGCATGAGCGCTACAGCTACGTGATGGATCCCCACACTGCCGTTGCCAGCCGTGCCCTGCAGAACTACCGCCTCAAGACCGGCGACCGCGCCCCCGCTGTCATCCTGGCCACCGCCAGCCCCTACAAGTTCAGCGAGGATGTTCTGGCCAGCCTGCTGGGCAAGGAAGCCGTTGCTGGCATGGATGCCTTCGCCTGCGCCGAAAAGCTGCAGGAGATCTCCGGTGTGCCGATCCCCAAGCAGGTATCTCAGCTGGGCCAGCTGCCCATCCGCCACAAGACCGTATGCGAAGTGGAGGGCATGGAGGAAGCGCTGCTGGGCGAACTGAAGTAAACAGGTTTACCCATCACCGGCAGGAGGATGACCCTCCTGCCGGTGATTTTATGTTATTGGGTTTGATGCCTGCAAAGCTTGACAGAACACGGTTTTTGCATTATTCTATACCTACGGATAAACGGCTGAAAAACAGAAAAACACAAAAGATTTGTTTTTTCGAAAAAAAGCTGTTTCACCTGTTGCGGTGGCGGGTATCCCTTAGACAGGAGGCAGAAAGAAAGCCTCCCGCCAAGGAAAAACCAACATCGCGGAAAAATAGATGCAATAACAGGAGGACGATCATTATGAAGTGGGTATGCAAGGTTTGCGGTTATGTACACGAAGGTCCCGAGGCTCCCGAGAAGTGCCCCCAGTGCAAGGCTCCTGCCAGCCGTTTCAGCCCCATGGGCGGCGGCCGCACCTGGGCTGCCGAGCATGTGGTCGGCGTTGCCAAGGATGCTCCCGAGGATATCAAGCAGATGCTCCGTGAGAACTTCAACGGCGAGTGCACCGAGGTAGGCATGTACCTGGCCATGGCCCGAGTGGCCCATCGCGAGGGCTACCCGGAGATCGGCCTCTACTGGGAGAAGGCTGCCTTCGAAGAAGCAGAGCACGCTGCCAAGTTTGCCGAGCTGCTGGGCGAGGTGGTCACCGAGAGCACCAAGAAGAACCTGGAAATGCGTGTGGATGCCGAGAACGGCGCTACCCAGGGCAAGTTCGACCTGGCCAAGCAGGCCAAGGAGCTGAACCTGGATGCCATCCACGACACCGTGCATGAGATGGCCCGCGACGAAGCCCGTCACGGCAAGGCTTTCGAAGGCCTGCTGGCACGCTACTTCGGCAAGTAATTCAACAAATAAGGGCTGAGAACAGCCCCGTATAGCAGGTCAGCCCCGCAGGGGGCTGGCCTCTTTGCGTGCCGGGCAATTTGCCGGTGCCTTTTTCGCCGATCAAGAAGCAAAACAGCGCAGTGACCGGAAAAATTGCATCAAAGCGCTTGTTCATATGCAGGCTCGATCTCCCCACGATAAAGAGATGCTGAGAACGGAGACAAAAGGCCAAGGCACTGAGCCTGCCACAGTAAAGCGTTCAAGCATCTGCCAAATCGGTACCTTAAGGGATCAAAACCATCTTAGCAGGGAGGCATTGCGCCCCTGCTAAGATGGCAAACAATTATGGAGGCAAACACAATGAGAAACGTACAGATCACAAGAAAGAAAAGCTTCGTGGGTATCGCGCTTTCCTACACGATCGTGGTGGCCTATCCCAAGGCCGACGCACCGGCTACGGAGGATGTCTGGTCTTATGAGGATGCAGGCATGACCTCCATCACCAACGGCCAGACGATCACCTTGCCCATTCAGGATGGCAAGTGTGGTATCTTCGTGGAAGTGCCCAAGACCTTCGGCTTTAAGAGAGAGGCCGCCTTTTTGATTGACGAGGGCACAGCCGATGTGGAGCTGGAGCTGATCACAAAGTTTCACTGGACGCGTGGGGCCGCATTCCTTCTCCGGCCCGCCGCTGCGGAGCAGCCCGGGGCCTGATGAGAAGCCTCCCCTTCCACTTTGCACAACCCCCTGCAGAGCCTTGCTCTGCAGGGGGTTGTGCTCTGCGCAGCTTCTTGGTACAGGAATTTGTTCAGCCATTATTCGATTTCCAAATATTGCTTGCTTGGCGATCAAATAGCAGGTAATATTTACAAATCCTATTGAATTTTTTACAAGTGGATGGTAAAATTGGTACAGTACAGCAGTTTGTAACTGCGAACAAGAAAGGAAGGAAAAACACCATGAAACTGAACCGCAAACTGGTTCTGGTCGTTTCGCTCGTACTGAGCCTGGCGCTGACCATCGGCAGCACCATCGCTTATCTGTCCGACAGCGATATGGACGTTAACGTGATGACCCTCGGCAATGTGGATATCGAACAGCATGAGTTCGAACGCATCGAGACCGAAGATGGCTTCACCACCGACGATGTGGACGATGAAGAGAGCTACATGCTCCAGGATTTCACCCAGGGCAAGCCCCTGCTCCCCGCTGTGGGCGATGTGACCACTCCCGAAGATACCACCGTTGTTCTGTCTCAGCTGGGCCACAACAGCACCGGCGAGATGACCGTGCTCCCTGCCGCCAACGTGCAGGATAAGTTCGTTGTCGTGGAGAACACCGGCAAGACCGATGCTTATGTGCGCACGCTGGTTGCCTTTGAGGCAGGCGAGATCCCTTACGACGAGTGGAACGCGCTGATCGGCTACACCTACAACAGCTCCGCCTGGACTGCTACCCCCGTGGCTGAGTACATCCAGATCGACGGCCAGAACTTCTATGTGGTCGAGTTCCTCTACAACGGCACCGACGCTCATCATGAGGATGGCATCGTGCCTCCCGGCGATTACACCATCAACAGCCTGGCTCAGGTCTTCATGGTCTCCGAAGGCACCAACGAGGATGTGGAAGCGCTGGATGGCAACGGCAACGATCTCTACGATATCTATGTGGTAAGCCAGGCCGTGCAGGCTGCCGGCTTCGAGAATGCCCAGATCGCTCTGGACGAGGCCTTCGGCGATGTCTCCAAGGCTTCCCATCCCTGGATGGATGGCCAGGAAGGCGACCAGGCTCCCGATATGGAAGTGGTCACCGTTAACAGCGCCGACGAGCTGCAGGCCGCTCTGGAGAACGCCGAAGACGGCGATGTGATCCTCCTGGGCGACAGCATCACCGGCAATGTGACCGTTACCATGAAGAAAGATGTGGGCGTTACCATCGACGGCCTCAACAAGGATTTCGCCGGTGTCATCACCCTGGATGGCAAGAGCGGCACCATCATGAGCTCCGACATCACCATCCAGAACGTGAACTTCAAGGCTGATGCCATCAGCGCCGATGCCTGCATCCGTTTGGGCGACGGCACCACCGCCACCCGCTATGTGTGCAATGCCACCGTTAAGAACTGCACCTTCGACGTGCCCGGCGCTGTTGGCGTTAAGTCCTACACCGGCGGCGACAAGAACCTGACCATCTCCGGCTGCACCGCCACCGATAAGGCTCACTCCCTGTGCCAGCTCAAGGGCGTGGACGGCGTGCTGATCGAGAACTGCACCGTCAACTCCAAGAACGGCATCAACCTCAACAACAGCGATAATGTAGTCATCAAGAACTGCGACGTGGATGTGCAGGGCTACGCCGTCCGCTTCGGCGAGAGCTCCGGCGGCGCTGGCTATGCCGAGACCTATCGCATCGAGGACTGCACCCTGAAGTCTGCCAACGATGACGGCGATGCCACCATCATCCTGCGCGGCACTGCCGACAATTCTACCCTCACCATCGTGGATACCAACATCGTGGGTACCCCCGATATCACGAACACCGCCTCCGGCGCTACTGTTATCAAGTAAATCTTGTTAGCACCGAGCCGCTCACCCTTTCCGGGTGGGCGGCTTTTCTGTGCGCCTGTTTGCCGTTCGGCGGCCGATCGTGCTATAATAGCGGCGGTTATCCATCCTTTTTCGCATATTCACTCTACAGAAATGGAGGCTATCAGCATGAAAACGGTCGTTATTACCGGCAGTGGCCGGGGGTTGGGGCTGGAAATGGCAAAGCTCTTTTTGCAGAATGGTTGGGCAGTGGTGCTCAACGATATCAACGCCCAGCGGGTGGAGGAGGCCAAAAGCGAGCTGGAGGCCGTCTCCGCTGCTTACAAGGTATATGCCTTTGCCGGGAATGCAGCATCCTATACCGATCTGAAAGCGCTGGCCCAATATGCGGTGGAAAGCTGCGGCCAGATCGATATCTGGATCAACAACGCCGGGGTCAACCAGCCCATGGAACCCATCTGGATGCTCAGCGAGCAGGAGATCTCCACCCTGGTGGATGTAGACCTGAAGGGCGCTGTGCTGGGCAGCAAGGTGGCCATGGAGACCATGCTGGCAATGAAGCAGGGCGCTATCTACAATTTGGAGGGCTATGGCAGCAACGATGCCATGATGCTGGGCCTCAATATGTACGGCACCACCAAGCGGGCGGTCACCCACTTTACCCAGGCCCTTGCCAAGGAGAGCGAGGAAAAGCAGACCGGCATCTTGGTGGGCCGCCTGAGCCCGGGCATCATGATCACCGATTTCACGGTAAAGGCGCTGGGCGATCAGGAAGCCATCGACCTGCCGGAGAAGACCAAGAAGGTCTACAACATCCTGGGCGACTACCCGGATGTGGTAGCCGCCTTCCTGGTAAAGGAGATGCTGGCGAACACCAAAAACAACGCCCATATTGAGTGGCTCACCGGCGGCAAGGCCGCATGGCGCTTCATGACCGCCGCCTTCAACAAGCGGGATTTCTTCAAAAAGGCATAACAAAACCGCCCCCTGCCGCTGTTTCGGCGGCAGGGGGCGTGCTGTATGGTCAGTTTATTCCTGCACCAGCTTCAGCTCGCTGAGCTGGTCGTAGGTGTAATCCTTGCCCTGATAGCTGATGACCACGTTCTTGGCACTGCGGAACATGTAATCAGCCGGATCGGTGGCATTTACATTAGCGGGCAGCTTCACGCTGGTCAGGGCATCGTTGGAGCCGAAAGCGCCGCTGTACATGGTCAGCTGCTCGGTAACGAAGGAAAGGTCGATGGCGGTCAGCGCGGTGCAGCCGGAGAAGCAGTTCATCTCCAGCAGCCGCAGCTGGCTGCCGGGGGCAAAGGTGATGCTTTCCAGATTCTTGCACTGAACGAATGCGTTGCCGGGGATGGTGTCCACCGCCGCAGGGATCTCGATGGAGCGCAGCTGGCAGCCGTAGAATACGCTGTGCTCCAGCTTGGTGGTGTTGGGGTGCAGCTGCACCGCATCGGCGGGGTAGCCGGGCAGCATGCGCAGGGCGGTGTATTCGGGCTCCTCAGTGCCGTATACATCGTAGAGGATGCCGTTTTCGAACACGACCCTGTAGCTGCTCTCTTCGGTCAGAGGCATCAGGGTCAGATCGGTCAGGCTGGTGCAGCCGTTGAGGGCGTTGCCGTTGAAAAGGCCCATGCCCTCGTACAGCACCAGCTCGGTCAGGCTCACGCAGTCACGCAGGGCGCACTGACCCATCTGCTTCAGGCCGGGGGCCTTGAAGCTGGTCAGGCTGCGGCAGCCGTCAAAGACATCTTTCTCCATGTAGGTGGTGGTGGCAGGCAGCTCGATCTCCTTGAGGGAGATGCACTCGGAGAAGGCGGACTGGCGGATGCTCGTCAGCGCAGTGGGGAGATCCACCTGCACCAGCTTGCGGCACTCCTTGCAGGTGGCCTGGGCGATCTCGCTCAGGTTGGCAGGCAGGTGCAGCTGCACCAGGTTGGGGCAGTTGTTGAAGCAGCTGTCGCCCATGTAGCGTACGGTATCGGGCAGGTATACATGGGTGATGGTCTCGTTGCTGCGGAACAGATCCTCGCCCAGATCGGTCACCGGCTTGCCTTCGATGGCGGCAGGCACCTTTACGATGGCATCTGTGCCGTTATAAGCGGTGATCCTGTAGCTTTCTTCGTCCCAGGAGAGCTCGTAGGTAAAGTTTGCAGCGGGAGCCTCGGTAACGGCGGCCCAATCCAGAGGCTCAAAAGCGGGTTCGGGGGTGGCGGTGGGGGCCGGAGTGGGGGTGGCAGCATCGGCCTTGGGGGCGGCAGGTGCACTGCTGCCGTTGCCGGAGCAGCTGCACAGCGCCAGGCACAGCACGGCGCACAGCAGGAACAGAAGGAGTTTCTTCATGTGGGGGATCGTCCTTTCTAAGCCAAAATGGGGGTATTTTGCTTCGGCTATTGTACCATAGGGGAAAGGGGAACAACAAGCAGCAAAACGGTTGTATATACGCCCTTTTTGGCAGGGTCTGTGGGTTGATGCGGGCATGCAATGCATCCCCTTGACAGTATCGCTTTGCCATGGTAATATGAAGCTGACTTCATGTGAAGCGTACTTCATATCACGGAGGAAGCATGAAAACCATCCTGAGAGAACTGCGTCTCAAGGCCGGGCTTACCCAGCAGCAGCTGGCAGATCGGGTGCATGTATCGGCGCGGACCGTCATTTCTATCGAGAAGGAGCAGTACAGCCCATCGCTGATGCTGGCCTACCGCATGGCGGAGGTGTTCGGCGTAACGGTGGAGGAGCTGTGCTGCCTGCGGGAAAACCGGCAGAGGGAGGATGAAGCCTATGAAAACCTGTAAACAACGCTCTTACAGCGACCGCATCCGTTGGCGCATCCGTGGGCTTTGGCTCCTGCTGGTGCTGATGCTGGTCTATATGGTGGTGATCGGGGAACTGGGCCTTGGCGATTCCCGCATCATGGATCGTTTGGCGCAGATCACCTCCAGGCTGCTGTTCTTCGGCGGCATCGGCTGGGTGGTGTGGAGGCTGCTGCGCAACAAGCGCCTCCTGGAGGATCGGCAGCTGCTCCGGCAGGAGCAATTACGGGAGCGGGATGAGGGCAGCCGCTACCTGCACGACAAAAGCGGCGGCATCGTGTGGGATGCCCTGTTCGTGTGCTTGTGGTTCCTGACCATGACGGCCTCCATGATCCATATGCCGGTGTTCCATGCCTTCTTTGGGGTGCTGTGTCTTGCGGTAGCCTTGAAGGCGGGCGTATGGCTGTTTTACCGGCACTGCGCCGCCGGCAGCCCCGGCTGAGGGGAACGGTGACAGCTGTCCGGGCACATATGTGCGCCCGGAGCGCGGTGTGAGCCAAAGCGCCCGAGACAAGCCATAGTAGGCATGTACTTGGCCATGGCCCGTGTGGCCCACCGCGAGGGCTACCCGGAGATCGGCCTCTACTGGGAGAAGGCGGCCTTCGAAGAAGCGGAGCAAGTTGCCAAGTTTGCTGAGCTGCTGGGCGAGGTGGTCACCGAGAGCACCAAGAAGAATCTGGAAATGCGTGTGGACGCCGAGAACGGCGCTACCTCCGGCAAACTTGAGCTGGCCAAGCGTGCCAAGCAGCTCAACTTCGACGCCATCCACGACACCGTGCATGAAATGGCCCGCGACGAAGCGAGGCACGGAAAGGCCTTTGCTGGGCTGCTCAAGAGGTATTTCGGGAAGTAAGAAACCGCGTAATTCCTACACTTTCAAGAGTGATTCCGAAAGGGGTCACTCCTTTTCTTTTCTACAGCTTGTACCAATCTTGTACTTATCTCCTTCTGGCACCCTCCCAAATGCCAGAACTTGTACTTTCTGCATCTTGTACCATTTGGCAGAGCCATTATAGCGTCAAGTAGACTACATTTCAATAACATCTCCATTACAACTTGCAATCGAGATCAGATCATCTTCCAAACATCCATGATACATCTTTTTATCAACATCATCATGCTTGTAACCGAGATCGTTGAAGGGAGTGATGCCCATTGATTGTTTGATGCTTTGCAATCATGCGATTGCTCAATTGGTAAACATTAAAAAAATATATTATAATATATATAGAAGATGAGAAAAGAACAAATCTTCAAAATCAACTGTCAAAGGAGCCTGCGCTGACATAAGGCGCAGGGAGCAAAAGCATGACTATTGAAGTTAAACTGAAAAAAATGGGACAAGAAATCAATTCTGCAATGGATTGATAATCCTGACGATGAGCAGTTTGAGGACATTTCACGAGAAGACTGAATGGAACTCGTGCTGCTTGCTGATTTGGCATCTCACTATCCAGATATTCCCCTGAATGTGATTAAAGAAGTTGCTCCTATCACAATTGAAGAAGCCTTTGAAGAAGGGTTTGGAGAGATCATTGACAGATGGATTTCGCATAAACAATTTGCAAGAGATGTTGCCACTGCGCTGAAAGAGAACAAAGCATCTATTATAGATAATCGAAAGGAGCCTGCGCTGAGATAAGGTGCAGGGTAAGGTAAATGAAGAAGTGGCAGTTAGTTTGTAGTATTGATGCTGATTTGGTGGATTATGAAACAACGATTGAATCTGAACCCGATTTTCTGTATTGCAATGAGATTGCACAAAAACATGGTTGCACATATTTTTTTGTGTATGAACTCGAAAATTAAGATACAGCGCATTTGATAGTGCGGAAAGTGTGAAAAAATGGTATTCTATTTCCCAACCTCTTATAATGGCTTTGATGAGCAGGACTTCTTTGCAGAATTGATTTCTGGCAAGGGAAACAAACCTGCCCGAGGGACTATCGCTGTTGCCTTTGCGGCAAGCCCTTCGCAGGGTATGGCAACAATCCAGCGCCCCTGACCTACGATGTGCGCCTGCGGTGCTGTGATGACTGCAACAGAAAATACGTCATGACAGCAAGGGCAAAAGCAATGGCGAAAAATTTGCGCACAAGAAAAAATTTTGATAGAATAATCATGGAAAGTGAAGTGGTGCCTTCCTTCCCAACAGTCAGAGCAGGAAATCGTTTTGACAAACATCACCTTCTTTCGCATGGTTTATCAGTTTTCCATGCGCACCATAACAAAAATTGTCATAATCACGAAGCAAACAGCGGAAGAGCGCAATGTTCTTCCGCTGTTTGCTTTGTTTTGCGCAAATCAGTTTGCCGCCGAGCAAAAACTTCACGCGTTCGCAAGAATTATCCTTGTAATCGCAGTGCCAAAATGGTATACTTCTGGCAACATCTTTTTGAGGAGGGTTCCAATGGCTGTCCGATACAACAAACTCTGGAAATTGCTCGTTGACAGGAAGATGAGCAAGGCAGATTTGCGGCGTGCGGCAGACATTTCATCCAATACCCTGACTAAGCTGAGCAAGGATGAATGTGTTGCTCTGCCAATCCTGGACCGCATCTGCTCTACATTGAAAGTGGATTATGGCGACATCATAGAGCATGTTGATGATCCTGAACCCGAAAAGCAGATAGAAAGGACTGTCGGCAAATGAGCGAAACCCAGTCCAAGATCGCATTTGAAATCGTACAGACTATCGGCACGATTTCAGAAAGCGGAACCTGGAAGAAGGAACTCAACATCGTACAGTGGGACGATAACATTGCCAAGTATGACATCAGAGCATGGAACGCTGACCGTACGAAATCTGGGAAAGGTGTCCACTTTCAGCAGAAGAATTGAAATCACTCAAAAACCTGCTTAACAGCATTGAATTGTGAGGGACCAACATGACGCGGAAAAATGCCAGAATCAGAGATGCATTGAAAACTGAATACGCTGATTTTGTTGTTTTTTGCGTGTCTCTTGACAAGCAGTTTATATCTGAACTCACCACATCCGACTTTATTGCATTCAGAACACAGCATGGCGCTACTCGTGATTATGTTGCAAACATTCGGCATGCGCTTGACAGCTACGATCCTGACACAGAAATACAGCAGCAAGAGTCTCAGTCTGAATTGTCTGTTGATGAACCTGCCGCCATTGAAGAAACCGAAGCTGTTGAGCCCATTGCAGATGTTCAGAATGCTGAAGATACATCTGAAGAAGCCGAACCTGAAGAAGAGCCTGTTGAAGCCATTCCTGAAGAACAAGAATTCGATGCGGCTGAGCCTTCCCTCACAGAAGAATCGACCAACGAGAGCAACGAAACTATAAATGAGGCTGATGATCAACCCACATCCGCATCAATAGTAGCTCCACAAAAAATATTCTCTTCAGGAAAGGCGTGGTTTAACTATCTGGAAGAGCTTAGAGGCATCAATGTAGAGGCGCCAATTTATGAAGCTCTTGGCATTCCTCATAATGCTTCTTATGCTGATAGGAGCATTAGCGAGCTTAAATTGTCTACCAGACCCTATAATCGACTCAACGGAAATCATCGAAACACGCTGCACGATTTGTTTTCAGCGACAATAGTAGAAATCAGTGAATACCCAAATATGGGGAAAACTTCTCTGCTTGAAATTGTAAACAAGTGCAAAAAATTTGTAGCCGCCCCTCAAGCAATCAACACAGTAACAGAAGCCGACAAGGCGAAGGCAACTATCCCTGCTGCCAAAGCCAATGAAAAGCTGATAAGGATTGCAGAATCTATTGCGCTTGGAATAGAATACGATGCTTCAGAACTGACTGATGCTGAAAAGAATTATGCAGCGCTGCTGGAGGAAGCGTATCAGGTGCTGGGCGAGGAACTGTGCCTGATGGCGTTGGAAGAGCCTGACAAAATGCGTAGTCTATGTTCTGTATTTGATGATTACGTTAAGCAACAAGAATTGCATAGACAGATCGTTCAAATTGTCAGTCGTGTAGCTGATCATGGGATTAGTATGACTCTTCATGTGCTGCCTTTTGTCGCCGCATCAAAGAAGAAAACACCGATTGATCTGAACACAGTATTTACTGAAAATGATTGTTTCATTGACGCTACCCAGACTATAGAAAAGTACCTTGAAGACAAGCCAGATGAGCAGATAGCTTTAATTAACAGCTTACGCATCTTTACTGATGATATTGGCTGCGGCATTTCAAAGCAATTAGAAAAAGCATATGAATATACGATGACAACAGATCGCGTTCCAGTTGTATTAAGACTGAGGCAGGAAGGACGTACACTGGCAGAAGTTGGAGATGTGCTGGATATCACCAGAGAACGCGTCCGCCAAATTGAAGCAAAAGCTATTTCAAGGTTTTCTACAAGTCTGCGCCATGCTGGCAGAGATGTTATTGGATATATCCATGCTATGCTCGATGGTGATTTGATGATCCACAAGAATGAAGTTGCTACATGCATAGAGAACAGCGACCAACTTGATCTTCTGTGGGCGTGTATTGAAGACGGCGCTTTCGACCGCAAAGCATACAGCTATGAAAAGCAGTATAAAGCCATTGTTTTCAAGCATGAAGATGGTGATGTAGCAGCGAAAATCGTTGATGCTCTTCCTTCTTACATCTTCAAAGATGAGCTGGAGGAGGTTATTCGGCATGCAGTGGAGGAAGAAGGCGTTTGGGAAGAGAAAATTCGCGCCGATATTAAGCAGCGTTACAGAGTCTTTGGAACACTATACAGCGAGCACAAGCCTACTGTAGTCTTCATTTGCGATTGGCTTTTGAAGAACCGCTTTGTCAACGGTTTCAAGGTCAGCGATGCAACAGACGCTAAGCGTTTTCAGGAATATGCTCGTGAAGTCTTCGGCGAGGGTAGCTGCCGCATGACACAGCGCGCTCTGGACGCAAAAATCAACGCAGTAGGCGTACTGTGCGACAGAGGCAAGTACATCCATCCTTCCATGGTGTCAATCGATGAAAGCATCCTGGATGAAGTGGACCAATACATAGCGGATAGCCCCAAGAATGCGATTACGTATATTGAATTGTTTGAGGCTTTCAAAGATAAGCTGGCAGGAACACAGATATCTAACCACTACTTGCTGCAAGGCGTGATGAAGCAGTTTGGAAACAACGTCAATAAACGTGTTGATTACTATCTGTACCGAGACTATATCACGAAAGATGCCAACGTTTCTCCCACAGATGAATTAGACGCATTCGTACGTGATCGTGGTATGGTCCATAAAACTGAGATTTATGCTGAATTCCCTGCCCTGAACGAATTTGCTCTGGGGCAGGTTGTTGCGCGTTGCCCCAACGTCTTCAATATTGACGGAGGGTATTATATTCACGCCTCTCAGTTCCACATTCAGGAGACAGATTATGCGCCGCTGATAGCTTACCTGACTGAGGTGACGCGCGATTTGCCCGTCAATATACGCAAAGTATTTGACGATTGCTCTGTTCAGTTTCCTGAATTCATGGATCGAAACGAAATCCACAACCGCGATGTGCTGTTTGCAGTTCTCAGCCACATGTTCAGGTATAATTTCAGGTTCAACAGACCCTACATCGCCAATTCTGACGATGTTGAGATGACCAACCGCGGCGTTATCCTGAGCGTTCTGGAACCTTATGCTGAGATCGCCATCGATGAATTGATGGATTTGCTGGATGAGCGCGGTATTCACTATGTTTCGCTGCCTCACCTTATGGGACTGATTGCGCCTGATTATGTTCGTTCAGATGAAAACACGCTGATGAAGCGTTCACTCGCAGGCATTGACGATGACGTGGTGGAGGAAGCACTGAACATTCTGAGCGATGCAATAGAAGCCAACGACTACCTGCCTTCCTGCAAGGTACAGGACTTCATTTGGTATCCATCCATTGATATAGCATGGACGCCCTATCTGCTGGAAAGCATTGTGTTGAGCAGCAATCGGCTGGATTATGTGCCTTATCCATTCAGCCGCTCACATAGATCGCTGGTTGTGTATGTTAGCAAAAAATATGCAAACTATGATTTCCAGACAATGCTATTAAAGATCATCGGCGAGGAATACGAAAAAGGCACCTTTACAAGAAAAGCTGACATGCGCGAATGGCTGATCGAGGCTGGATTTGTGGATGTAAAGCTGCCCAACTTCCTTGAAAGCGCACAATACTACTACATGGGTGATGATGGCAGACTGGTCAGGCGAGAGGAGGCAGAACAATGACAACAAAGAAACGCATGCCTCCCCTGACCATGGATGAAGTTCTGCTCTTGGTGGACACGTATTATTGCTTGCAGGATGTTGAGAGCAAGGCGGCAAAAGAAGAAATGGTTGCTGACCTGAGCAAAGCAATGCGTACTTTGCCCTTCTATCAGGAGCTAAAAGCTGACTCTTCATTCCGAAGTATTGATGGTATGAAAATGTGTTTGGCAAATGTGGCATGGGCTGATCCAAATACAAGCAGCAAATTCGGGCATGGCTCTATTGCTCAGAGAAAAGTGCTGGAATACTATGGCGAAAAAAAAGCAGAATTGCACGCATACTCTCTTGCTATCAAAAGACTTGCAAGAACGGTTTTTCCCCTAAGAACAGAATTCAATGGTTTTATTGCTGGAGCTCTGCTTCCTTCTTATCACTGCCATCTTGAAAGTACCGATAAAACGATAAATGCAGTGCTGAAAGAAGCCAAGATACAGCAACAGACGAGGTGTCGAATCTGCGGAAAGGATTTAAGAGCTGTCTATGGACTGCATGCGAGTGAATTGATAGAATTGCACATCAATTTGCCTTTGTCGCAAAACACACCAAAAGACGATTTATCACCGTCCGACTTGATTCTAATATGTCCAACTTGTCATAAGTTCGCGCATACAAATCCGCGATACTTTGAAACGGACAAACTGCAAACAGCAATAAAGGTAGGCAATTGAAATGTACAATTACGAGTGGGATTCTGAGACTGGCGGCTATTTATTGTTGCCATCAAAAATCTTGGGCGTTGCCAAGGAAGTTCGACCAGTTTACTTTGAAGAGCTTCGCTTTCTTGGTTTTGACAAGAAGTACAACTGGCAATTCCCAGATAGTCAATTGCCTCTGTTATGGGCTGAAACACGCAGATATTTCTATAAAGGAGAACTTGTAGGAGAAGCAGTCGGTGGCGGCTTATTTGAAAAACCTGAACTGCGCAATGTTAAACCCAACTTGGTTCTCGAACCTGTTGATGTACCATTGATGCTAAAGAAGAATGAAAGCATCATGAATGGTTTAATTCAACGGACTTTGAAAACTGTATATAATACATATTTAGAGTACAGCAAAAAGGTAAGCATGTTCTATGTCGCTTATAGCGGTGGAAAAGACTCAATCGTAATGTTAGATATCGTTCAGCGTGCGCTTCCACATGATAGCTTTGTGGTTATATTTGGTGATACAACTATGGAAGTATCCACCACCTATGAAGCTGTTCAGAAAGCAAAGAAACGTTGGTCTTCTCTTGAATGGTATACAGCCAAAGCAGATTTTGATGCTGTGGAATCGTGGAACAAGATAGGATTTCCAGCGCGAAAACTGCGTTGGTGTTGCAGCGTACATAAGACAGCTCCCTCTATTGCAAAACTGAAGGAAATCTACAAAGCAAAATATCCGAATAGCAACAAACCGTTTAAGGTTATGGTGTTTGATGGAGTTCGTGCAGAAGAAAGCGATGCAAGAGCAACTTATTCCATGGTCTCTGACGGTAACAAGCATGCTGTTCAGTACAATTGTAGCCCTATCCTGGAATGGGGTACTTGTGAACTGTTCTTGTATATCCTCCAAAATGATTTGCTGCTAAACGATCTGTATAGATATGGTTCTTACCGCGTTGGCTGTAAGTTATGCCCCATGGCATCCGAATGGTATGAATGCTTGCTAAATCACATTGTGCCATCAGAAGTTGAGCCGCTATTGAGCATCGTCAGCAATAGCATTACAAAGCATTTTCCCAATGAGGAGGAAAAAAAGAAGTACCTACAAACTGGTGGTTGGAAATCACGCATAGGTGGGAAAGAGCTTATCATCGGTAATAACAAGATTACCGAAATCAAGACGAGCGAGGTTGTAAAGCTTGTCATCGTTGAAAGTAATTATAAGTGGGATAAATGGATGCATGCCATTGGACCGCTCGTTCAGGTATCTGATGATAAGTATTCGATAAGATATAAAGACATCAACGTTGAGTTTACTGTGCACACTGAAGGAAAAGCCACAGTATTGACCATGCCTGCGCTGATAAGATCGCCATCATCAGTGCGGTTTATGTATTTGTTTAAAAACGCTCTTAGTAAAGCAGCGTACTGTGTCAATTGCAAAGAATGTGCAGCAGAGTGTTCTTTCAATGCCTTAACCATTACGAAAGACGATATCGTCTTCACGAACTGCAGGCACTGTGAAGCGTGTTTAGATTCTCCAAAGGGTTGTATTGCTGCAAGATCACTTGGAATAACAGGAGGCGGAAGCAACATGAGCGCAAAAAACATTAGTAGATATCAGAATTTTGGGTTCAGACAAGAATGGCTTGAACTATACTTTGAATTGCTTGACGATTTCTGGGCAAATGACCGAATGGGCAAGTACATGATTATCGGTTTTAAAACCTGGCTTAAAGAAGCAGGAATCACTGACAACAATGCAATTACACCATTAGGAGAAAAACTGCTTGAGTTGGGGAGCGATTCTCCTGTTACCTGGGGTGTGTTATTTGCCAACCTTTGCTACGAATCTCCAATTGTTACTTGGTATGTTAAGAAGATTGAGCCTGACAGCACATACTCAGCAGAGGATTTGCCGATACTGCTTGGAGATGAATACTCTCCCACTGTCAAGAAAAATGCACTCAGTTCGCTAAAGGAGACATTGAGATTGTCTCCCATTGGCTGGTTATTACTGCAGGGCGATTGTGAAACAAAAGGAAAAACAATAACCAGTATATCACGTGGAAGATGGTATGAAGCTGATCCCCTCGTTATCCTCTACACGCTCTACCTCTTCGCTGAACACATGGAGGGTCTGTACAGCTTCACGCTCAGTGATCTGCTGGACGACAGCGAGGAGCGAGAAGCTATGAGTCCGCGCCTGATCTTCGGCGTTGAAGCTGACACATTAAAGCCGATTCTGCAAGGACTTGCGAACGACTACAGCGAATACATCCAGGTGGATTTTAACAAGGGTATCATGGAAAACATTGATTTGCCTGCTGGCAAAAAGGGTATGAAGGCAATTGACGTACTGAAGCTGATCTGAGGGAGGAGCAACCATGAGCAGACTGTATTGTGACTATATCAAAGTCGATCCGAACTTCATCCCTGTTTTCAGCAAAAACAGTGACCGCATCTATCCCAACAAGTGGCAATCCTTCTATCCGCATGAAAGCTTCAAGCAGATTTTGAAGGAAACAGTAGACACACTGGAAAAGAGCAGTGAGTCCAAAGACCATTCGCTGTGGATGAACGGCGCTTATGGTACTGGTAAAACGTATGCATCATTCGTCATCAAACACATTCTTGAGGATGACCTTGCCAATGTTGAGCCTTACTTTGTTGAAAACAAGATGATGGATTTGTTTGCGCGTGTTAAAGGCATTCGCGCAAAGGGTCAAATCCTTGTGATTCAGCGCAGTGCGTCTGCTGGCTTGAATTCTCAGAATAAACTGTTCAGCGCCATCGTGGAATCCGTAAAGGATAGCTTGCAGGCTGCTGGTCTTACTTACACTGGCAGCGCGAGCATGCTGGATAAGGTGCTGACCACGTTGAAGGACCCCAATTCCGCTTTCAACTTTGCTGGCGCATTCCAGAAATATCGTGCTAAGTTTACCGAATACGCCACTGCGCAGAGCGTGATTCGTGATTTGGAAGAACTGGATTTGGATGACAAGCTGGACTTGCTGGATACCATCATCGACGTTGCCGATAAAGAAGGCTATAACTGGTCCATGTCTCCTGAAGAAGTGATCAACTGGCTGGAGGATGTGCGTAAAGGCAATCAGCTTTATGCCATGCTCTTCATCTGGGATGAATTCACTGAGTATTTCAAGAACAATCAGAACAACATCACTGGTCTTCAGGAAATCGCTATGGCTGATTCCAGAATCAGTTTCTACTTCTTCCTGATCACCCATTCCAGTTTGACGCAGGTCATTAAAGACCCTGATTCGAGAAGAGTGCTGGAGGCACGCTTTAAGATGAGCCAAATCGGTTTGGAGGAGCGTACTGCCTTCAAGCTGCTTGGCTATGCCCTGCACCATGATCCTGACCTGAAGAGCGAATGGGACCACAGGTGTGAGGAACTTTGGGATGGTGTAAGCAAGGGTGCAGTCAGCGTCATTCGCGCCAAGGATATTACCATCGCTGATGACGATTTCCGCAAGCTCTTGCCTATGCATCCCTACGCTGCTTATCTGCTGCGAATCATTGCCAAGGATATCAGCAGCAACGAGAGAACCATCTTCAAATTCCTGAGTGAAGATGTTTCTGATGATAAGCACCCCAATTTTAAATGGTTCATCCAGCACGTATCCTTTGAATACGGCAAGTGGAATTACCTGACGGCTGATTACCTGTGGGACTATTTCTTCAATGCCAATAACGTTGACCTGGACAGCGCCTTCACGACCACCATCAGCCATTACAACAATTTTGCCAGCATGTGTCAGAACGACAATCAGCGCAGGGTGTTGAAAGTGACCCTGCTGCTGGCGGCACTACAGGCAAAGAACAGCGCCGACAGCCGCAGCGGCGCTACTTCCCTCATGCGTCCTACACTGGTAAACATCAAGGCTTGCTTTGCTGGCACGCCCATCGAATCCAGCGTGGAGGATGCGCTGAATTACTTTGACAGCAAGGGTATCATGGGCAAGGTGGAAGCCAACAGAGAAACCCTGTATGTCATGACCTCTGCCGCTATTGATGAAGAGCGCATGCGGCAATGCCTGGAAGATACCAAGAAGACTATCACCTTTGAAAAGATGATTTCTGAAGGTGCATACAAGGTAACAGAGCAGTTCCTGCCTACTGATTTCTTGAAAATGCGCATGAAGATTTATCCTGTTTCTCCTGTCAACGCGAAGAACGAAGCACAAAACGCGGACCAGACGCCCAACCATATTCCCGTCTTCTACCTGTATGCGCAGAATGAAACGCAGCAGCAGAAGATCAAAGACACAGTCAAAACCATCTATTCCATTGTTGGCAATAAATGCGTGATCGTGGATTTCTCCGCTTCGCCTTTTACAGATGTGCTCTTTGATAAGTTCATCTCCAGCAAAGCGAAGGAAAAGTATTATTCCAGCCTGCCAAACCAGAAGCCGCAGTTCGACCTTGCCAAGAAGATTTCTGCAGACATCCTGAACGAGTGGCTGCGTAAGCTGATCACCACTTCCCTGACTATTTATACCGCCGAGGATAAATCAACGCAGAGAACAGGCGGAGGCAATCTCAGAAAAGAACTGAAAGAAATCAACGCTGGTATCTATCCCTATGGACTTGAGGCGATCAACCAGAATGATAAGCTGTTCGCCGAGTCTGGCTTTAAGGAAACCGTTGCGCAAATGGCAATGGGCAAGATTACGGTTCCTGCCAACTATGCCTATCTGCGCAATATCTCAAGCCGCTTTGAGCAGGAAGGAACCTGGGGCGATCCCAAGTATTATGAAAACAAGCCTAACTGCGTAATTTCACAGATGAAGCTTGCCATTAACGCTGTCATTGACAAGGCATTTAATGATACCACTGCGGTCAGCATCACAGATGTTTGGAAGGTGCTTCAGAAAGCGCCGTTTGGCTTGATGGCAAACACTGGCTCTGTATTCCTCATGGGCTTCCTGCTCCAGGAATTTGCTGACAGCACCTATTACAAGCGTGACGTCAACAACAACACAGTCAGCTTGAATTACACTGATCTGAGTGAACTAATCTATGGTGTAATCAAGGGACTTCCCAAGGCGAATGGTCAGTTTATTGTGAAGCAGACCCCTGAACAGGCGGCATTCTGCCAGATCACGGGAGAAATCTTCAAAATCGCCAAGGATAAGAGGCTGTCGATTGATGACATTGCCAAGAACATCAATATCTATCTGACCAACAATAATTATCCATTGTGGTCTATCAAGAGCTACATTGAAGAAGAACTATACGAGCACGAATACAGGGAGCCGATGATTCAGCTTGCAGATTTGCTCTGTGAGTTCGTAAAACCAGAATCCAAAATCGGCAGGGAAAGAGTCAACGTTGTCAAGGATATCTATGACATTTACATGCAGTATAGAGGGATTGATGGCGCTTTTGCTGAATGCCTGACGATTGAAAACATGCGTACAGGCATGGAATACTACATTGCACAGTACAAGCCCGAACTGACGCAGATCGCCAGCAACCTCAAGATAGAGCCGAAAGAATACCTGGAAATGCTGAATAAAAAGCTTTCGGCTGACTCGTCTTACCTGTGGCAGCTTGGAGATACCAATCATCAGATCGACAATCTGTACACGGATTTGAAGTTGATCTTTGATATCAATCGTCTGCTTTCCACCAAGCAGCGCACATACGAGGATGCGCGAAAGGCGTTAGTCGAAAAGTTGAACAGCATCAAGATTCCGAATAGCTGGATTCTGGAACAAAGACCTGAGTTGAAGAGCATCATGTCGCTGCTCTTGAGCATCAAGAACAATAGCACAATCAACAAGGCGGAGGCTTCTTCGCTCATAGCGAATATGGCTGATGAATTCCTGGCTTTCTTCAACAGTCAGTATGAAGTCTTCTCTGCTGCGCTGCGGCAAGCCATCTCAGGACCTATCCTGGATGATGAAATGGAGCATCTGTTTAACAACACGCCTTCCGAAACGTTGTTTAAAACCACAGATGAATTCCTGATTCTCATGCAGCGCGAACTTGAAAAGTATCGCAAAAACAAGAAAACCCGCAAGATGCACGAAGCTTGGGAAAAGGCGACAGATTCCAAGACTCCGAATGCCTGGTCTACTGTGCATGGCATACCGATCCTTTGCATGTTTACGGATGACAGCATTCGCGCACAAAGGGTCTTCGATGCGCTGAATGGTACTTCATACCTTCCCAACGAGCAGAGCATTGATGACGCCATCGAATTCATTCAGAGCGACAAACTGAAAATCCTCAACGATACAAAGGCATGTGAGAAAGCCTTCATTGATGTCTTCTGCGGCGATTACGCATACGTGATTGACTCTGTTGATGACCTACGTGACAGGGTTCGCGCAGTCGCTGGCATCAAGGTTTATGACTGGTATGCACGCAGGCAGCAGTGCAGACAGGCAATCATCACTTTCGCGCAGGAACGTTACGCTATGAAATACCGTGCTGACGCGAAAAAGAAAATCAACAGCATGAGCGCCGAAGAAGCACAAGCCAAACTGAAGGAACTGATTGAAAACGATCCGCTGTTTGGTATCCGAATTCTCAAGGGCTGACAGGAGGATTCTTCATGGTTTTCAAGGATGTAGAGCAGCTAAAGAAAAACCTTAAGGAAGATCGAGACCGCGCAGACCTGAACCCCATTCGCTTTATCAATGTGGATTCTCTGCAAATGTGGGTGGAGGTTAAAAAGTTCCTTGTATCCTTAAGTGACAAGAGCCTTTTGCTGTCCGAGTTCTGCGAGACAGACGATACAACACCGAATCTCAAGAGGCTTAGTTCCACACTGAAAAAAGCTAATCAGACATTGTGTGTATTTCCATTGTCTGAATATCTTCGCGTGCATCCTGAAACCGCCGTATCTGTTATATCAAATCTACTATCCATGGAATACCAGAATAATGATGCGCACAGAATGCACATCTATTTTCCCATGTATAGAATCAGCAGCGTGCTGCAAACCATTCCCAATACAGACCCGCGTAAGAAAAATAGCTTTATCTATTTGCAGACAGGGGAAGAGCAGGATTATCAGCTTACCATCATCCAGAACAGTTTGAATGTGCATGTGAGCGGAAATGAAATTATCGGCTTCAAACGCTACCTACAATACTGGGAGCAGAATCCTGATAAGCCATTGGTGCTACATACGCAGAATGCCATTCACTTTGAACGGAACCATTTCTTTGATAACGTCAAAGTGATCGTCACGCCCTTTGATCTGTGCAAAGACCAGATCCATGACTTTCCAGCAGTCTTGCAAGAAGACATGGGGACTCAAGAACACTGGTATTCACTTGCTGAAAAAGCTTCTGAAGCAGGAAGCTTTGATGAAGCATGCAGCCTGTGCATGACAACGAATCGCTACTCTCTTGAGTTGTTTGAACAGTGGAGCATTCTGACCCCATTCAAAAAATGGATTCTTTGGTTGTGGACGAAGGCGCGAAACAAAAAAGGCTATCTGTATGAATGCGCAGCATCCTGCAAATCTGAAGATGATTTTGTCACAGAAATCTATACAGGTATCGCCAAATACGTTGGAACAACAGATTACGTTCAGAAGTATAAAGAACGGAAAACAGCTTTGAGAAGCATGAAGCTCACACCCCCTGTGGCATTCTGGAAAATGATTCAGGCTATTGAGCCTATCAATGCTATTGCCTGTTTGACTAACCTGACAGATATTGAACGCAAAAAGGTATTCGATATTATCAAAGGGGTTCCTTTTGATGATAGAATACCATTTATCGTTGCTCTAAAGACAGTATACCCTGAACTGGCTTACTATCTGGATAATGACGTATCTATCAATAGCGCCAATCTGACACAGTTTCACTTCGACTATTTTGAAGAGTATAAATGGCTTAAGGCTACAGACAGCATAACAGGTACGTTTGTAAATAAAGTTCGAGAAATCGCACAGCAGAAAGGCGAAAGCGTCTTTATGCTTACGCCAAGGAATCAGCTTGTAACAGAAATGTACGATGACCACACCGTGATTTTGTTTGTCGATGGGATGGGCATTGAGTACGCAGATTATCTTGCCTATATTTTCTCTGATATCGATCAAGCAAAGTATCGTTTTACCATCAAAGCAGGTTTCTGCAACCTTCCATCTGTCACTGAAATCAACAAAGATTATATGAATAACAGGCAGACGGTCGAACCCCCGATGAGAGAGTTGGATGAACATAAACATGCCAATTGTGTTTATCCCGAAAACATCATCAAGGAGCTTGAAATCCTGAAAACCGTTAAGGATAGGGCGCTGAGTGCCATCGGTGGTTCAATTTCCAGAATCATCATTGCCGCAGACCATGGAACAAGCCGCTTGGCTGTACGAATCAGGAATACAAAATACGATAACATGCTGCCTAAACCTGAAGACACAACTGTTTACAAATATGGGCGATTCTGCGATCAAAAGCCTGATGGTGCTGAATACGAAACGGCTATCAATTATGAAGGCAAGCTGATCTTTGCAGATTATTCTCGCTTCGCACAAACTGGCGCACCTATCGATGAAATCCATGGCGGCGCTTCGCTGGAGGAATGGCTTGTACCTGTTGCCGTCATTGAAAACGCTCAAAACACTGTAAAAACAGAGAAGGTCACGATTGACCTTCTGACTGAAGAAGTCAAACCACAGGTAGGCACTGGATTGATTACAGTCCGCTTCAAAGTGAGCGGTAAGCCGCGTCCCAATGCCTCTGTCCAGATTAAGGGCAAGAAGATCCCCTGCGTACTGAAAGACAAGGAATACACCTTTGAGTATCAGGTGGATGGAAAAGAAGATTCTATTACTGCCCAAGTGATTGACAGTGTGATTCTTGGAAAGCTGACGGTAAAGATCGTTCAGGGCATTAAGAAGAATAAGGACTTCGATATTTAAGGAGAATGGCAAATGGAAAAGCATGAGTATACAACTCTTGGAATGGATCGGACCGAACAAAGTTATGAGGCGAAGCTGAAGAAATACTATTCTGACATGCTGGTCTATAAGTCTTCAGCCAACTCCAAATTTTTCTCTGCGCTCAGCCTCCCTGCGTTCATGCGCGACTGGCTTGTCATGCGCTTTTCTGACGAAAAAGGACAGATTGACAAGCAGCAGGTTTCAGACTACGTGAAAAGAGTCATACCTAACAAAGAGCAGTGGAACGAATACCTGTTTGACCTTCTCAGGCATAATGAGTCTGCGCGTTTTCTGGCGAAGATTAAGATTGATTTTGATATGAAAACACGCAGGGCTTTATTCTCTTTACCAGATTTTGAAGTACCGAAAAAGAAGGGCGAAGCTGTTGTCGATTGGGATGTTATCGAAGCCAATAAAGATTATCTGCTTTCTCCTACAGAAGTTTGGGGAATTGTTGAACTTGTCTGCGAATTGGATGACAACGGAAAGGACTATATCTTTAAGCTGACCGACTTCTCACCGTTCTGTCCCTATACTATTGATCTGGACTACTATATCAGCGCAAGGAAATACTTCACCATTGATGAATGGATCAATGTTCTGCTGAGTGCTATTGACTATAATCCCGCTGGTTATGTTAGCACCAAACAAAAAATGACGATGCTCAGCCGCCTGCTTCCATTTGTTGAAAAGCGCGTCAATCTAATCGAACTTGCGCCAAAGGAAACAGGTAAATCCTATGTATACGCACAAATCAGCAAATATGGCTGGCTTGTTAGTGGAGGCAGTATCTCCAGAGCTAAAATGTTCTTTGATATCAGCAAGAGAACACAGGGACTTGTTTCTCGCTATGATTATGTTGCGCTTGACGAAATCCAAAGCATCAAGTTCACTGATGCGATGGAAATGCAGGGCGCACTAAAGGGTTATCTAGAAAGCGGCGAATACAGGGTTGGAGATTATCGTGGTATAGGTGACGCAGGGCTGATGCTGCTTGGCAATATCGATTCTGACCTGATGAACGTTACGCAGGACATGTTTATGGACTTGCCTGATATTTTCCATGAGTCAGCATTGCTTGATCGCTTCCATGGGTTCATAAAAGGATGGGATATTCCCAAGATGAAAGAAAGCTTGAAGGCAAACGGCTGGGCGCTGAACACAGAATACTTCGGCGAGATTATTCACATGCTGCGTGGAGAGCTTGCATACAGGGCGGTCGTGGATCAACTTTTACAGCTTCCTAAGAATTCTGCAACAAGAGATACAGAGGCAATCAAACGTATCTGCACAGGGTATCTGAAATTACTCTTCCCTGACGCCACTGATGTCAGCAACGTGAATATCGATGAATTTGAAACCTATTGTCTGGAACCCGCCAAGGAAATGCGGCGAGTGATTAAAACACAGCTTGGCATTATGGACCCTGGTGAATTCAGAGGGATGACCATTCCTGATATCACTATAAAGGAGCAGTATCGTGAAGGCGGCAAGTAAATGCGTCATCTGTGGCAAGCCACTGGAGAAGGATTGGATCGCGCTCCACAAAAAACTGCTGGATGCAAAAGCAATAGAGTTTCAATGCATCGAATGCCTTGCGGATACACTATGCTGCGAAGTATCTGATCTTGAAATCAAAATCGAAGAGTTCAAAGAAGCGGGGTGCACTTTGTTCAAATGAAGAAGCGCATGATCTATGCTGATAATGCAGCCACCACCAAACTGGATGCTGAAGCATTTGAAGCCATGAAGCCCTTTTTGCTGGAGGATTATGCCAATCCTTCGCAACCATACTCTTTTTCAAGGTCTGCAAAAGCGGCGATTAAGGCAGCGCGGCAAACCATTGCAAAATGCATCAATGCTGAACCTGAAGAGATTGTCTTTACTTCAGGCGGAACAGAAAGCGACAATTGGGCTATCAAAGGCACTGCTTTCGTTTATGGCGATTTACGCGCCACTTTGACAACGCAGATGGAGCACCATGCAGTATTGCGGGCTTGTGAAGCAGTAGAGATGCTGGGTTTCCCTGTTGTTTATATGCGAGTCAACAGCGAAGGTGTCCTTACACCAGAAACATTGAGACGATACATTACGGATAATACCAAACTGGTTTCTGTGATGTATGCTAACAATGAAATTGGCAGTATCCAACCGATTCAGGCACTTTGCAGTGTTGCTCATGAGACAGGCGCACTGTTCCATACTGATGCCGTCCAAGCCATCGGACATTGCGCCATTGATGTTAAAGAACTTGGCATCGACATGCTGTCTGCATCTGCGCACAAATTCAACGGACCTAAAGGAATTGGGTTTCTGTATGTCAAGCATGGAACACCACTAAACCCGTTCCTTAACGGCGGAGCGCAGGAAGCGGGCATGCGTGCAGGAACTGAAAACGTTGCTGCTATCGTTGGCATGGCTACTGCGCTTCAGAAAAACTGCTCCAGCATTGATGTTACCCAAAGAAAGATGGAGGCACTGGAAGCCATTTTAATTGGGAAACTAAAGACTGAATCCATATCCTTCCTGAGGAATGGAAGCACAAATCACTTGCCTGGTCATCTGAGCCTATCGTTTAAGGATGCTGACGGTGAAGCACTGCTTCACAGATTGGACCTGATGGGAATCTGTATTTCAACTGGTGCTGCCTGCGACAGTAAATCAACTAAGACTTCTCACGTACTTGAAGCTATTGGGCTTGATGAAAGCTTTGCTAAAGGGACAATCAGAATCTCATTTGGAAAGGATAACACTGAGGAAGATGCTATTGCAATTGGAGAGAACCTAATCAGTATACTTAAATGAATGCAAGAAAACAGTTGCTGAAATAAGGAGAAAGCGAGAGTAAACATGCCCTATACTGTAAAATCAAGTGAACAACACAGGAAAGCGGCTTCGGACACAGAAACGAAAGCACTGCTCTATTTGATGAACTTTCATCCTGATCAGAATGAGATTCATTACTTTGTTGTTGACTTTTTAATGATCTTACAGGCATGGATCGTATATCAAAAAAGCTGTGGGATGTACAGTCAAAAGGGGCAAAGAACAATTCAGCAAAGGCACTTGGACGTGAACTTGTTACTCTCTTGAAGAATTACCTAAGTTCCTTTGACTTTGAAAGCTACATTCTCTTTGTTGGCGGTGTAGTTGATACATTTAGACGTGACAAAAACATTGATATATTTGGGATTGAAAATGTTGCTGAGAAAGCTAAGAAAAGCCTGTTGGAAGGCTTAAAAGAAGAAGCCAATAAAAAGAATTATACAAGAGATTTTGATATTTCCGACGAAACGTTGAATTCAATCAACAGAAGGTGTTTGTCGTGGGTTGTAGTTGAAAAAACATATCCAATTTGGTATAATTTATGATGTGTTATGATGTATTATAATGTGTTATAATGTGGTGTTTGCTTCGCCAAACTGCATTTATGAATACGATCCAATTAGACTTCATCCTGATATTTTCGCGAAAATTGCAAGGACTTATATTGAAAGATTGTGCCTCATAATCAGGCAAGACAAAAGAATGGAGGGTATTTATGGCAAAGCAAAAATACACATTGAATCCTGGTGAAAAGATTGTCTTCAAGACATCTTGTGTTCGACACGGATTTTGGGGAGCATATACACATGCTCTGGCAATCACGAACCAAAGTGTGATTTTAGAGCAGTATGGAATGTTGAACAATTTCAAAGGAATTTTGAGATTTGATTATTCTGCTATTGACCAAGCTATTCAGGGAGAAGCCTCTAACGGTGAGAAGCAATTAGAACTGTACATGGGTGGCGAAGTAGAAGATTTTGCATTACAATCTGGTGATGCAAATGAATTGAAAGTTTTGGTTATGGCAATCAATGACCAAATGGGGCCTGATGCCGAATACTATGATTTCAATTATTATCAGGAGATTGTGACAGAAGCGAAAGATACAGATAGAATCTTAGAACTTAGAGCAAAGGCTCAAGATGAAACACCTGTCTCTGCTGGTTCTGGTTTGGGAATTGTTGGAGCAACAGCAAAAAACTTACTCAAATCAAGCGATTTCAGTGTAAAAGGTGTTACGAAAGCTGTCACAAAGGCGACAGGGAAGCACAAGAAAAAAGGGCTGTTTTCTGGAGTGATGGATGAGTTTTTGGATGACATTGGTATCAGAGACATTCAGGACGAATTTACTGAAATAGGAAATGAGTTCAGAGAAGGATTTGGTTTGAAAACTAAGATGACACATGCTGAAAGAAAGGAACTTGAAGAATTAGAAGAGAAGCAAAGAAGGCAGGAGATTCAGCGACAGAAAAATGCCACCATGCAAGACAGAGTTTCACAACATAAAGCGATGGTCGATGCTCAAAGAGGTAGAAATCAAGAAGCAAAACCTCAAAGTACAGAGACCACAAAAATGTCGGTCAAAGAGCAAATGGAATTGTTGCAACAGATCAAAAGTTTGCTGGATGCTGGTATTCTGACACAAGAGGAATTTGAAAAGAAGAAACAAGAGATTCTGAACAGTTGATAATAAGCAGCACGCCCCCATCCGGACATTTTCCGGACGGGGGCGTGCTTGTTACTTCTTTACGCCTGCGCCAGCCAACCCTCTGCGGTGGCTGCGCTCATGCGCTTGATGCCTTCCTTGGCATATTTGGATTCTGCACCGCCTACGGTGTAGAGGAAGTACTTACCGGTGGGGGTCTTGTAGAGGCTCTCCTCGTAACCGGCGGGGTCGCCAAAGGCACCGGAGGTACGCTTCTCTACCAGCTCTGCGGTATCGGTATCGTACTCGACTTTGCAAATGATCTTCTTCATAACACATCTACTCCTTTGCTCTGCAGGCGCTCATGCGCTGCGGAGAGTTTCTTCCCAACGCTTGGGAAAACACCGCCCATTGCCGGGCGGGCCTATATCCTACCACAGTTCTTGGAAAAGTGCAAATCGGCGGGGCGGCAAGGGGGTAAAAACACTTTTCGTGCAAGGGTTCCCGGCGCTTTGCCTTTATATGGTATTCTATGCGCTGCACAAAGAAAATATGCCGCCCAAAGAAAACAGCCCGGCCAGGCAGCCATGCTCCCGGTACGGGCTGTATACATTTGCGTTATTCGGCCTTCTGCCCCAGCACCTTGATCTCTTCGTTATCGAAGAAGGCAACGGCAGAGAAGCCCGCACCCTCCAGCGCGCCCAGCTGCTTGCCCAGCTTCTTCTGCTGGGGCAGCACGGTAACGGCGTATTCGCCGCGCAGGCGGGCAGCCTTCTGAAGCACCTCGGCGAAGGGCACATCGCTGCGGTAGAGCAGCGCCAGCTTCTCGGCAACGGGGGCCTTGTAGCCCTGCTCCAGCAGGATGCCGCAGATGCGCTCAAAGCCGATGGAGAAGCCAACGGCGGGCACCTGCTGCCCAAGGAATTTGCCGATCATGCCATCGTAGCGGCCGCCACCGGCCACAGCGCCGGAGAAGGCAGCACAGGTGATCTCGAACACCACGCCGGTGTAGTAGCCCTGGCCTCGCACCAGAGAGGGGGCATAAGCGATGCCGTAGCGCCCGTCGGAGAGGGCCTTCACGGTGTTGATGATGCTCAGCAGGCTGTCGGGCAGGGTCTTGTCCTCCAGGAAGGAGGCCACCCGCTCGATGGAGAAATCGCCCGCCCGCAGGAAGCTGTCCAGCGCCTCGATGGCGGCAGCGGGGTATTCCTTCTCGGCCAGCTCGGCCTTTACGCCGTCGGGACCGATCTTGTCCAGCTTATCGAAGGTGACGCATACGCTGTCCAGCGTTTCGGGGGCAAAACCCATGGCGGTCAGCATGGCGCGCAGCATGCGCCGGTCGTTGATGTTTACGGTAAAATCGGTAAAGCCGATGGCAAGAAGAGCCCGGGCGGTCACGTCGATCAGTTCGATCTCGGCGTTGATGCTGTCATCGCCCAGAATGTCGATATCGCACTGCACAAACTCGCGCATACGGCCCTTCTGGGGGCGTTCGGCGCGGAATACCCGGTCGGTTTGGATCACCTTGAAGGGGGTGGGCAGGCTGGCCCGGTTGGCGGCATAGTAGCGGGAGAGGGGCAGGGTAAGGTCGTAGCGCAGACCCATATCGCTCAGGGATTTTTCGTCCCCGGAAGCCAGAGCGGCGTTCAGCTTCTCGCCGCGCTTGAGCACCTTAAAGATCAGGTTCAGGTTGTCGCCGCCTTCGCTCTTGTCCAGGTTCTCCATATCCTCCAGCATGGGGGTGGCGATGCGCTCAAAGCCGCTGGCACGGTACACCTCCAGGATCTTGCCCTGCACATAGTCGCGCAGGCGCATCTCATCCGGCAGATAATCTTTCATACCCTTCAGGGGATTGATCTTCATATCGATTGCTCCTTTAATGGTAGTAACAAATGGTAGCATAGCCCGAAAACGGCAGGTTTGTCAAGGGCTTGGGCGGTATTCTTTGGGTTTTGGCTACTGCCGTCTGCAAAGGGGAACTCCTGCAAAAAGCATAACAAAATGCCCCCACTGCCGCTTGCGCGGTATGCGGGGGCGTTGGCAGGTTACCCTTTCTTCAGCTTCAAACCCTTCTCAAGCAAAAAGGCAACGCAATCGTTCCATGTGCCTTTGGTGAATTTATCCTTTTCGCAAAGGATGGACTGGTGGGCTTTGCTGCGCAGAATCAGCAGGTTTTTGGTAACGATCACCTGCTGCAGATTATCGTAGGCAAAGGGGTGGGCATTGCCGTCGGCATCCAGCAGGGTGATCTCGTCTTCGGCGAAAAGCGTGCGGGATACGGCGGGCTTGTCGCCGTGTAGCTCCCGGGAGCGCGCCAGAATGGTCTTTACATCCCGCTTGTAGCGGTACAGGAGCAAAGCAGGGTAGACCACCAACGCGAATGCCAGCATGAAAATATACAACCCACGCCATCCAAAGAGGATAATCTGGAAGATCGCTCCGCCAAGAAAAATGAGAATGGCCAGTAGGGGCAGCAGGATGTACCGGGTACGGAAATGAAAATACCGGTAAAATTCCTGCACGTTTTCTCTGGTGGTCTCAAAGCTGCACTCAAATCGGGTCTCCATGGGTATGCCTCCTGTTGCGTCACTGGTATATAGTGGTTTGTTATGTTCCATTGTAGCATGATACGGCATAGCATTCAACCCGGCTGTCCGCCTTACCACGGGCAGAAAGAATACAGCGCTTTGTAGACAATGATCGTCTGAAAACCTTGCGGAGCAACGCTTCTGCATCGTTCCCCAAATTTCTTTCAAAAAACTGAAAAAAGCTGTTTCACCTGTGCAGGGCGTGGGTATCACTTAGACAGGAGGGAGAAAAACCTCCGGAAAACCAACAAAACGAATGAAACAAGAACATCATAAATCATCAACAGGAGGACGATCATCTATGAAGTGGGTTTGCAAGGTTTGCGGTTATGTACACGAAGGTCCCGAGGCTCCCGAGAAGTGCCCCCAGTGCAAGGCTCCTGCCAGCCGTTTCAGCCCCATGGGCGGCGGCCGCACCTGGGCTGCCGAGCATGTGGTCGGCGTTGCCAAGGATGCTCCCGAGGATATCAAGCAGATGCTCCGGGAAAACTTCATGGGCGAGTGCACCGAGGTAGGCATGTACCTGGCCATGGCCCGTGTGGCGCATCGCGAGGGCTACCCGGAGATCGGCCTCTACTGGGAAAAGGCTGCCTTCGAAGAAGCCGAGCACGCTTCCAAGTTTGCCGAGCTGCTGGGCGAGGTGGTCACCGAGAGCACCAAGAAGAACCTGGAGATGCGTGTGGATGCCGAGAACGGCGCTACCCAGGGCAAGTTCGACCTGGCCAAGCAGGCCAAGGAGCTGAACCTGGATGCCATCCACGACACCGTGCATGAAATGGCCCGCGACGAAGCCCGCCACGGCAAGGCCTTCGAAGGCCTGCTGAAGCGCTACTTCGGCTGATCTATCCCCACGGCACCATCAAGACAGAAAACATCAAGGAGGAAACTGTTATGAAGTTCGAATGCCCCTGCGGTTACATCTATGATCCCGAGCTGGGCGATCCCGATGGCGGCATCGCTCCCGGCACCCCCTGGGAGGATATCCCCGAGGATTGGGTCTGCCCCGTCTGCGGCCTTGGCAAGGATGCGTTTGTAGAGGCCTGACCGCCCCATAACCTGTAAAGAAAACCGGAAGCTCCCCTTCGCCACCGGCTGGCGAAGGGGAGCCTTTTGTTCGCGCGCACCAAAAATGCCCCGCCGCCGGAGGGGGAAAACCTCCGGCAGCGGGGCGTAGGGTATATACAGCTTACAGCCGGCACTCCAGCTTGCTGAGCTCATCCACAACGTAGTTGTAGACGAAGTCCACAGCCTCATCCACAGGCTTGCGCTCCTGCAGGCTCTTGTCGCGGGTGGAGACCTCGATGGTGCCGCCCTTGAGACCCTTGGGGCTTACGATCATGCGCACGGGCACGCCCAGCAGGTCGGCATCGGCAAACATAACGCCTGCGCTGACGGGGCGGTCGTCCCAGATCACTTCGATGCCCTTTGCGGTCAGTTCGTCGTAGATCTTCTGGCTCATCTCGGCTACCTCTTCGTTGTCGGGGCGCATGGAGCAGAGATGCACATGCCAGGGAGCGATGGAGATGGGCCAGATGGGGCCGTAATCATCGCGATGGGCTTCGCACACAGAGGCAGCCAGACGGCCCACGCCGATACCGTAGCAGCCCATGATGGGGTTCTTCATGGAGCCGTCCTGATCCACATAGGTCATGCCCATGCTCTCGGTGTACTTGGTGCCCAGCTGGAAGATGTTGCCCACCTCGATGCCGCGGGAGGTGTACACAGAGGGCTTGCCGCACACGGGGCAGATGCCGCCGTCGTAGGCCTTGGCCACATCCACATACTCCACATCGCCGATGTCGCGGGCAATGTTCAGGCCGGTCAGGTGAGCGTCGGCCTCGTTAGCGCCGCAGACCAGCGCGTTGATGCCCTTGAGGGAAGCGTCGAAGACCACCTTCACCTCGCCGGAGATGCCCTTGGGGCCGATGAAACCGGCGGTAAGGGGGCTGTCTTCGGTCAGCTCGGCGGGGTGGATCTCCGCCTTGATGTGGTTGCGCAGCTTGGTCTCGTTGATGTCCAGATCGCCGCGCAGGAAGGCCACCACATACTTGTCGGTCAGGTTCTCCTGGTAGACCACGGCCTTGCAGGTCCGGTCGGCGCGCACGTTCAGGAAGGCGCACAGATCCTCGATGGTCTTTACATCGGGGGTGGAGACCTTCTGCAGCTCGGCCATCTCACCGGCTTCGTTGGTCACGATGCAGGGAGCGGCCTCCATGTTGGCGCGGTAGTCGCAATCGTGGCAGAGCACGATGGTGTCTTCGCCCACGGCGGTCAGCAGCATGTATTCGTGGGAGACCTTGCCGCCCATCATGCCGCTGTCGGAGGCCACAGCCACCACCTCGGGCACACCGGCACGGGCAAAGATGCGGTTGTAGGCATCGTAGCACACCTGGTAGTACTGTTCCAGATCCTCCTGAGAGGTGTGGAAGGAGTAGGCATCCTTCATGGTGAACTCGCGCACACGGATCAGGCCGCCGCGGCAGCGGGGCTCGTCGCGGAACTTGGTCTGGATCTGGTAGATCATGAAGGGATACTGGGTGTAGCTGTCGGCGATGTCGCGCACAAAGTGCACGGAGGCTTCCTCGTGGGTCATGCCCAGCACCATGTCGGCACCGGAGCGATCCTTGAAGCGGAGCAGCTCGGAGCCGATGGAGTCGAAGCGGCCGGATTCCTGCCACAGGGTGGCGGGCATGGCAACGGGGAAGAGCAGCTCCTGGCCGTCGATGCGGTTCATTTCCTCACGGATGATCTTCTCGATCTTGGCGGTGATGCGCTTGGTGATGGGGAACAGCGTGAAGATGCCGTTGCCCACGGGCTTGATGTAGCCGCCGCGCATCATCAGCGCCTGAGAGGCGATCTGGCAATCGGCGGGGGTTTCCTTGTAGCGCTTGGAGACCAGGTTTTTCAGTTTCATTGCGTCATTTCTCCTTCTTTTGGTGCTGGGCAGGGGCAGGCCGCCGTGGCCTCCCCGCCGGGCGGGACAGGCGCTTTTGGTAACAAAAAGCTCCGCCCCCGGGCTTGCAGGGGCGAAGCGTTGCTTCGCGGTACCACCTTGCTTCGGCGCAGAGTGCGCCCTCGTCTGCTCTGTAACGGGAGCGCCCGGCGAACTTTCATCCGCGTACTCGGGAGCGGGGGCATCCTTTGCCGGACACATGCCTTGCAGCCTTGGGCATGCTCTCTGGGGTCGGCGGCGGCGGGAGCGTTCTCCTTCATGGTACGCATACCATTGTAATGGGTAAATGCAAAAGGTGCAAGCATATTTTTTGTTTGTTTTCGCAGTTTTTCCATTCGGCGGCTGCAAGCGGTGCGGCAAATGAAAAATGCGCGGCTTTCCAGTAAGTAACGTGTAAAGGATGAATATCCTTTTGATGATCCTTATATATTTCGTGTTGCCCGTTCGTAAAAAAAGCAGGCAGCCCCCGAAGGTTCTGCCTGTAAAGATCAAAGGAACAGGATCCAGATCAGCTTCGATACCACATGGGCTCCACCATGAGCGATCATGGCGTAGCGCAAGCCAAACTTGCGGTACAGCCAGCCAAAGGCCAGCGCGAACACACCATTGAGCAGGAAGCACCGGAAGACGATCATCGGCGTAAGACCATACATCATCTCGTTTACGGGCAGATGTCCCGCTGCGAACAGCAGCGCAGAAATCACATTCGCCACCACCAGTACTGCTGTGCTTACCTCCTTGCGCTTACGCTCAAAGAGCAGGTGCAGCACAAAGGCCACCAGCGACATCATAAACAGCCTGAACATGATCTCCTCGATCACTGCGCCGTAGGAGATGGTTGCCAGCAGATAGGGGATCGTCGGCTTGACGGCATACGTGTCCAGCAGCGCCGGTTCGTATTTGCCGAAGAACAGCAGATCCGGGAGAATGATCCCCAAGCCGCCGATCAGGCTGATGACCAGCGCAGCCAGCAGAGCCTTTTTCGTGATGTGGCGTTCGTCCTTCCACAGACCCACCTTCCGGCCCAGCCAGATGCCCAATGCGCCAAGCACCAGACCGTAGGCCGCGCTCTGTATTGCCATCGTCAGGGCTATCTTCGTGTCGGTCATGCCCTGTGCCAGCATCTCCTGCTGCATTTCCGGCGGGTAGCTTTCCAGCAAATAGAGACCGGAGACCCAGCCGCCGATCCAGCCCACCACAGTAAAGAAGAGCAGTGTTTTCCAGTATGCTTTGATAAATGCTTTCATGATTTATTCTCCTCCGTACAGCTTACTTGATCTTTCCCTTGAAATGCAGCCAGGAATACACTGTGGGCACAACGATCATAGCCACAAACGCAGCCGGCATGACCCACAGGAAGGTGCCGCCGATCAATGCGCAGAGCATGATCACCATGCCGCAGATTACCCAGACAGGCCCTGCGAAGCGATGGGTGCGGTTCCAGTTTTCCTCGTCCGCTAGCGTCCATGGCAGCTTGATGCCCAGCGTCCGGGTCGGCTTGCATTTGGGCAGCCAGTTGCCGACGATGACCATCAGCAGACCGATCAGCAGCGGCAAAATGATCTGCATGTTCATGTTCATGCCCAAAGCGGTGCAATACACCAGCGCATTCATCACGATCGAAAGCACGGGGGTGATCCACAGCACCAGCGAGAACAACTTGCCCTCCAGGTTTTCGGCCTTGGGCTCCAGTTTCAGGCTGCCCACAACGCACAGACAATGAATAGCGACCAGGATCAGCGGCAGACCGAATACGCCAAAATCCTTGCTGCCAAAGCCATCTACCTCACCGGCAGCATTGAAATGGATGGGAAACTGTTCGGGCAGTTTGTTCCACAGAATCACACCTGCCAGCATGGGCAGCAGAATGATGATCGTGGTGATGATCAGGGTTTTGCTGTATTTTTTGAGCATAGCGTTACTCTCCCTTCAGATTGGATACCCAGAAAAGCACATCCTCCAGCACGGAGGTGTTCAGGGTGTAGATGATGAACTTGCCATCCCGCTGATCGCGGATCAGGTCTGCATCCTTCAGGACGGACAGATGGCGCGAGATCGCCGCTGCGGTTATATCGAACTTTTCGCAGATCTCCCCGGCGGTTTTGCTGCCGCTGCGAAGCATCTGCAATATTTCCCGTCGGGTCGGGTCGGACAGCGCCTTGAGGGTTTCTTGTAATGACATATGATACCTCTCCTTCTGCCGGTGCCGGATACCGGCTCACTTACATTTAACATTTAACGTAAGTGTTAAATGAATAATAACAGAGAAACCGCCTGTTGTCAACCCCTATTTCGGGGGAGCGCCATTATCGTACCGTTTCGGTGCATTGCGTATGCCCGCCCGCATAAACAAACGAGCATCCGTCGACAGATGCTCGTTTGTCTGTTACCGGCCAGATCGTTCCTTCAGGATTCTCCCACCCCAAGGGGAAAGACGCACTGTTGGTCTTTGCAACAAGTCTTACTTCCCGTTCAGCATGGGTCGGGCCACCTTGCGGTTGAAGAACTCGATCACCGGGCCCATAAAGAAGGCGGTAATGATGGTGCCCACGCCCGCGATGGTGGGTGCCAGGCCCCAGGTGCCGCCCGCCAGCAGGAACAGCACAACGCCCAGCACCACGCACACCACATCCGTCAGGATGCGGCAGTACTGGAACTGCATGAGCTTCCACTTCCGGCTCATCACGATGGCTACCGCATCGTAGGTGGAAACGCCCAGATCGGCGGTCATGTACAGGGCGGAGCCGAAGCAGATGACCAGGATGCCCACCGCCAGGCAGATGGCGCGCACCGGCATGGAGGGCTCCACGATCACTGTTTGCAGGAAGCCGTAGGTGAAATCGGTAATGTAGCCCAGCAGGAACAGGTTGATGAACGTAGCAATGCCGATGTTGTGCCGATCCACGATCAGGCTGAAGGTGAGCAGCAGCAGGTTCACGATCACGTACAGGGTGCCGAAATCGATGGGGATCAGCTTATCCAGGCCCGCCATCAGCGTCTGGAAGGGATCCACGCCCAGCGCGGCGATCTTGAACACGCCCACGCTGATGGCGCAGATGATCACACCGCAGAGGGACATGAGGATGCGTTTGGTCTTGATGCTCATGGTTCTTGTCTCCGTTGTTTCTGTTGTATTGATGGCCGCAGCGGCGACCTTTGCCCTGCGCCCGGGACAGTATAGCAGTTGCCCGGGCAGAAAGCAATGCAAAACGATCGGTTGCGAGCGTTATTTGTTTTACAGGCCGAACGCCTCCCGGATGCGGGCAGCTGCTTCCTCGGGGGAGAGGGCAGAGTTATCGATGCGCAGATAATGCTCCTTGTTGATCTCACCGGGCAGGGAATTGAGGCGGTATTTCTCCTCCAGCCTGCGGAACAGCGCCTCCGACTTGACCACATCCCGCTTGGTGGGCTTGTGCAGCAGCCGGTTCTCGGTCTTGTTGCGCTCGATGCGCAGATCATAGTCGGCGCACAGCTCCACATAGTACACCTCTGCGCCGTGGCGCTTGAACAGCTCCTCCACGTGCTGTAGGTAGTCCCAATCGCTCTGCTGGTCGAAGGCCCACATGAAGGTAAAGATCATGCCGTATTCCCCGCTGGCGGCATAGGCCTTGAAGATCTCCTCCCGGAACAGCTGCGTCAGGCGGCTGCGCTCCCCGGGCATATTCTCAAAAAGGTCGGAGACCACATCGATGGTCATATGGTTGTGGAAGAGCCTGAGCCCGGTCTGGGCGGCCAGCGCCTGGCCCACCGTCATTTTGCCCACCGCGTGGGGGCCGAAGATCACAACGAGCTTCATTGGGGAAAACGCTCCTTTTGGTTCAGTCTTGCAGCTGCTGCCGCAGCCAGCCGGTAACGCCGCCGGGCAGCGCAGGGCACATGGGGGTACCGTCTTCAAAGAGCAGATCGTTCTGCACCGCATTGTTGATGCAGTGCTGCCCCATCTGCACACCGCTCAGGTTGGAGGCCACGCTGCCATCCCGGTTCATGACCAGCTCCGGCAGGTAGGTGATCACGTTTTTCATGCGGCGGTAGCGGGGCAGGTGGGGCTCCACCGTCCAGGCAAAGGGCACCACCTCGTCGCTTTGGCTGTGGCACAAAAGCAGGGGCAGACCCTGCTTTTCCAGCATGGTAAGCAGCGCATCCGGCGGCAGGTAGGCAGGGGCCATCAGCAGGGCGGCATCGAACTGCTCCGGAGCTGCGGTCAGCAGCGTCCATGCGGCATAGCCGCCGGCGGAGGTGCCCGCCAGCAGGGTCTTGCCCGGGCGGGCGAACCCGGCACGGGCCTCCCGCAGCAGCGCCAGCAGCGATGCTGTGTAGACAGATTCCGCTCCCAGCAGCATTTTCAGCCGTGGTATGGGGAGCGCATCCGCCAGCCTGCGCAGGGCAGGGGAGTAGCCGGACAGGTCGCCGGGGGCTTTGGGGGTCATCCAGGTGTTTCGGGAGTTGCCGTCCTCATCCCGGTATTCGTTGGCCAGCGGACATACGATGTAGGCCCCGCCCAGCTTCTGCTGGTATTCCGGCGAGGCGAACAGCTCCATACCGGCATAGTTCACCGCCAGCTTGCCCGCCAGCGCGTTGCCTGCCCCGTGCAGGGCAAACAGCACCGGGTAGGAGCGGTCGGCGGGCATGCCGTGGCGGGTGGGGTCGTACACATAGTAGCGCAGGCTGCCCACCGCAGGATCGATGGCGGCAAAGGTACGCTCCTCGAACAGGGGCAGATAGATGCCGGTCTGGTAGCCGGGGTCGCTGCCCACGGTCATGTTTTCTTTGAGCAGATGTGCCCAGGGGTACAGGGTGGGGTCAAGGACCATAGGGCCGCCTCCTTGTCCGGTTCGGTAAGAAACAGCGTCGGTGTGGGATCCGGCGCTGCAATGGCTTCGGCTCAGCCGCCCAGCTTGGGCAGCTTTGCCATCATGGCTTCATACTGCTCGATCACTGCATCGCACCAGGCATCGAATTCCGGGTCGGGGGTCTGGCACTCCGGGTGGCTGTAGATGTAATCTACTACCTCACGCGCGCCCTGGTCGAAGCGGGTGGTGGCGCAGAATTCCGGCACCAGCCGCTTGATCTTGCTGTTATCGAACAGCACGGTGTTGCTCTTATCGCCGATGAGGGCACCCTCCCAGTCGGGCCCCAGACCTGCCAGGGTCTCGCTGGCAATGTGCACCAGCTTGGGGGCGCAGCCCACCGCACGGCCTACGCACTCGTGGATCTGGTTCCAGGTCAGCTTCTCATCGCTGGTGATATGTACCGCCTCGCCAATGGCGTGGATGTTGCCCATCAGGCCGCAGAAGCCCACGGCGAAATCCCGTGCATGGGTCACGGTCCAGAGGGTGAGGCCGTCGCCGGGCACGATCACCTTGCGGCCGGTACGGATGCGCTCCACCACCGCAAAGCTGCCCTTCTGCCCATGCAGGCCGATGGGCATGCTGCGCTCGTTGTAGGTATGGCTGGGGCGCACGATGGTCACCGGGAAGCCGTGCTTGCGGTAGGCGGCCATCAGCAGCTCCTCGATGGTGGTCTTGTTGCGGCTGTAGCCCCAGAAGGGGTTGTGCAGCGGCGTGCTCTCAGTGATGTGGGGGCTGGAGAGCGGCTTCTGGTAAGCGGAAGCGGAGCTGATAAAGATGTACTGCGCCGTGCGCTCACTGAACAGGCGGATGTCCCGCTCAGCCTGCTCGGGGGTAAAGACGATGAAATCGGCCACCACGTCGAAGCGCTCATCGCCCAGCAGGGCGTTGACGGCAGCTTCGTCGTTCACATCCACCTTGATGACCCTTGCGCCCTCGGGCACAAAAGCGCCGGTGTTGCCGCGGTTGAGCAGCGTAAGCTCCCAGCCCAGACGGATGAGCCGCTTGCTGATCTCGGTAGAAATGGTGCCGGTGCCGCCGATCAATAATGCTTTCATGGTACAGTTCCTCCTGTATATGGTGTTTTTCCGGTATGCGGCAGTTGCCTCTGAGGGTAGAGTACCACAGGCAATGGTTGCGCGCAATAGGCTTCCCTGCCCAAACACTCCCCAGTTTTTGTCCTCCGGGCCGGGGCGGCGAGCGGGCCGTACCTGCTCGGGAGGCCTGCCAGCCTTGCTTTTTCCCTGTTGGTAGCGTATACTGCTTACAGGAACAACAAAGGAGGAACCTGAATATGAAACTGGCAGAAGCCCTGCAGGAGCGGGCAGACCTGAATATCCGTATCGAACAGCTGCGCAGCCGTCTCTGCGCCAACGCCACCGTACAGGAGGGCGAGAAGCCTGCGGAGGATCCCGCCGGGCTGCTTGCCGAGACGGAAACCTGCCTGAACCGTCTGGAAGCCCTGATGGCGCAGATCAACCTGACCAACAGCCGCACCGTGGCGGAGGGCAAGACCCTCACTGAATGGATCGCCCGCCGGGATGCCCTCAAGCTGCGCATCCAGACCCTGCGGGATACCCGCGATGCCGCCAGCCGTCTTGCACAGCGCGCCACCCGCAGCGAGATCAAGATCCTGCCCACGGTGGATGTGCCCACCATCCAGAAGCAACTGGATGAGGCCAGCGCAGAGCTGCGCCGCACCGATAACCTGATCCAGCAGCACAACTGGCTCACCGAGCTTTGAGCATGTCGGTAGTCTGCGGGGCGAATGCGATCTCTGCGGCTGAGAACGAATGAGTCCGCATTCAGTGGCGCATCCGGGAGGGGGTGCGGGGTTCGAATCCCCACGGCATCGTTAGCCTCCGACAGCGCACACACGCATCCCTACAATGCACACTTACCACCATGCATTGACCGCAGGCGAGGGTGGGTTCGGGGACAGACTCATGCTTTTTGAAAAAGAGACGGCTACTGATGGGAGGATTCTTAAGGAACAATTTGTCCAATATCAAACAAACATAATGCACCGTAAAGTGTGCAGCATTGCGCTCTTATTTAGCTTAACTAATGATCGATAGTAGCAAGCACAGAGAATAAATATGGCAAACTTGACATTATTATGAAATTTGCTATAATGCTTGCAAAATAGCAGTTGGGAGGAGAAAAAATGTTAAGGGAGTCGTTGCTGGGAGTAAAGGCGCGAGTTGACGCAGAAAACGAAAAGCAAAGGGCTGAACAACAAATAAAGAATAACGAATATAATAAAGGCTTGCAACATGCAAAAGCCGTCCTTGACTGGCTCGTTTATACAATCTACAAACAGATATGCGACAATATAGCAGATGATGTATATCGGTCAGGCAAGCGTGCAGACATCACAGGATGTCTTACTCCCGTGATTACGACAAGTAATATATATTCAAAAAATCAATTTTTCTTTACGGATGAAGTATCGTTGGATACAGTAAATGCTTCATTTTCCACATCAATATCTCTCGATCAAGTGAAATGCATTTATGATGGAGCGGATACCGGCTATAATAGTCGCGCGTTTTATGACATCACCGAAACCTATAAACCAGCGGTGACTTTATCAACATGTAACAGCAGTAGAAGTGGTCTGGGGATAATTGGATATACAGATACCGAACATTTTAGCTTGACAAAAGCAAGTGCGTTGGTAGTGAATGAAGTTGTCAGATTGGGAAGAAAAGAAGGGATTACCATAATCCCGGGTGTGGTTTTTCAACTTCACCCCTATAATAGTGTGGTTCGAACAGGTGAGGAAGTATTTATTACATTAAGGGAAAATAGAGCATCTTATAGACATAGTTACGAACACCATGTTTATTGCCGTATAGCATTTAAGTATATCTTTTCATCGTAATGTGAATCAATCTACGTTCTCTCTGTATGGCACATAATCATCTATAGGGAGTATCATATTGATATTTGGGTATTTATGACGCAATAAAGAAGAAACATATTGAATGGCGGGAAGAATTTGAAGGAGCAATTCTTCCAGCATCGACAAAAGACGCATTTGGTGGGGGAGATTTCTTAAGGAACAACTTATTCAGCAACTAACAAATAAGCATCCGACGTTCGGATGCTTATTTGATTATGTTGTCCTCAAACGCAATGCATCGGAACGGTGCGTATAATTGCGCCCTCTCAAAATGAGGTAAATCAACGATTCTGCCTGCCCGACAAATCGTGACCTAACTGTTCATCACTTGGATCAAATAGTCTCTGAACCATTCGATTTCATTTCTGCAAAGTGTTATGGTCAGATAATGGTCTGTACGACCGTCGCTCCAGAAATATATTCTCCATTCAAGTCAGATGTCCTGAATCTCAAGACCAGTCCGAACACATATGAGATAATTTCCTTCCTTTCCATCCCCCTCCCTGTATACCGTCTCTTTTTCTTGTATATTTTGGTAAAATATCCGTCCTCTTTCGGGCATTCGGCGTTGCGAAAACGATTGTTTCAACCCTTCCCGGTCATTGGCGGCAAAACGCCGCAAGCAAGGAAAAGCCTTGCTTTTTCGCTGGGTTAGGGTCTATAATAGACCGTCGGCCTTTGGCAGCCTGCCGCTGCCCGCGCCGCAGCGATCAACAGTATTCAAAGGAGCAATTCAAAGATGAAACGTACTTTCTGGAATCGTCTCACAGCGCTTGTGCTGGTGGTTCTGATGGCTGTTTCTCTCGCCCTGCCCGCCATGGCCGAGAAGACCATCACCGTTTACGCAGCGGATTATCCTCTCACCAAGGATGGCCACTACCAGACCATGGAAGAGGTAGCCGTTTATCTTACCGTGTTCGGCAAGCTGCCCGGCAACTACATCCGCAAGAATGCGGCGCAGGATCTGGGCTGGAACAACCGCGACGGCAACCTGGATGAGGTGGCTCCCGGCTGCTCCATCGGCGGCGACCGCTTCGGCAACTACGAAGGCCAGCTGCCCGATGCCAAGAACCGCAAGTGGACCGAGTGCGATATCGACTACGACCCCGCCTACGGCTACCGCGGTGCCAAGCGCATCGTGTTCTCCAACGACGGCCTCATCTATTATACCGACGACCACTACGAGACCTTCTCTCTGGTAGAGGTCATCATGGAGGATAAGGCCGACAAGAAGGAAGACAAGAAAGACAGCAAGAAGGAAAACGAGCCCGAGGATGAGGAGATCATCCAGGGTGTGCGCGAGGACTACCAGCTGGTAGAAGAGCTGGATGAGTACGGCGAGTACACCACCGTGGAGGAGGTCGCCTACTACCTGTTCATCATGGAGCAGCTGCCCCTCAACTACCTCACCCTGGAGGAGGCTCAGGAGCTGGGCTTCTCCAACGAGAAGGATAACCTGGAAGAGATCATGCCCGGCTGCGCCATCGGCGGCGACGTGTTCGAGAACCGGGAGGAGCTCCTGCCCGATGAGGAAGGCCGCGAATGGTTCCAGTGCGATGTGAACATCGACGAGGGCAAGCGCGGCAGCGAGCGCCTGGTCTACTCCAACGACGGCCTCATCTACTACACCCCCGATAAGTTCGAAACCTTTATCGAGCTGGTCTACGAATAAGGAGGATATTCCCCATGCGTGAAGTTATGCTGGATCTGACCACTTTTGAGGAAAAGATCTCCCTGCACCGCTACCTGAAGGAGACCCTTGGCTTCCCCTTCTACTACGGTGCCAATCTGGATGCCCTCTACGACGAGCTGACCAGCGAGACCAGCGAGCTGAGCATCACTGTGGTGCTGCCCCGGGAGCCCAAGGGCGGTATGGTGGATTATCTGCCCCGCCTGTGCATCGTTTTTGAGGATGCCGCCCGCGAGAATTACCACCTGAAGGTACAGTTCGCCCAGGCCGAGGCCTGAGCCGCCACACCATAACGAAAAACGAGCCGGGAGCGCCGCCAATGCAGCGGCCTCCCGGCTCGTTTCAGACTGTTGAAAAACCCATACATACCAACACGAGCCGCACATCTTGCACCTTCGGTGCTCGCTGTGCTCACAAGAAAGCGCTGCGGCGCAAGGTTTGTGGGCTCTGCCCACACCCGGCAGGAAACTGAGTTTCCTGCACCTTCCCCTTTTTTGACAACCTGAAACGAGCCGGGAGCGCCGCCAATGCAGCGGCCTCCCGGCTCGTTTCGCTATGCTGTTACTTGCCCACGCAGAAGCGGGAGAAGATATCGTCCAGAAGCTGCTCATCCACGCTTTCGCCGGTAATGCGCCCCAGCAGGTACAGCGCCTCGTGCAGATCCACCGCTGCCAGATCGGCAGGGGCACCGATGGCAAGGGAACACCGGGCTGCCTCCAGCCGCTCCAGCGCCTGCCGTGCCACGCTCATGTGGCGCTCATGGGTCAAAAGCAGCTGCTGCGGGGTGCGCAGGTGGCTGCGCAGATAGTCTTTTACCGCATCCAGTCCTTCGCCGCTTTTGGCGCTCAGGCACAGGATGGGGGAGGGCGCGCCCAGCGCTCCGGCCTCCTTCGGGCCGACCACAGCCGCATCCTGCTTGTTCAGCAGGGTGGCGCAGGGGCAGGAGAAGGGGCTGGTGAGCAGGGCTTTGTCCTCATCGGTCAGGGGCTGGGAGGCATCCACCACCAGAAGGGCCACATCCGCCTCCTGCATGGCCTTGCGGGCCCGCTCCACGCCGATCTGCTCCACCACATCCTCGCTCTCCCGGAGGCCTGCGGTATCGCTGAGCAGTACCAGACAGCCGTCTAAGGTAAAGCTGCCGTCCAGTACATCCCGGGTGGTGCCGGGTATGGCGGTAACGATGGCTTTTTCCTCGCCCAGCAGGGCATTGAACAGGGTGCTCTTGCCTGCGTTGGGCCGCCCGCACAGCGCCACCCGCAGCCCTTCCCGCACGATGCGGGCGCAGCGCTCGTCTATGGCACCGGCAAGGCTTCGGATCAGCGCATCCAGGCCTTCGTTCAGGCCGGAGACAGCTTCTTCCTCATCAATTTCGTCCGGATAGTCGATGTGGGCTTCCAATCCGGCCAGCAACGTGGTAAGCTGTTCCTGTGCCTGTTTGATGAAACGGCTCTGCCCGCCGGAGAGCTGCTGCTGCTCCGCCAGCAGCGCCGCCCGGGATTGGGCGGAGATGACCCCCATCACCGCTTCGGCCTGGGAAAGATCTATGCGCCCGTTCATAAAGGCACGGCGGGTAAACTCGCCTGCCTCCGCAGGCCGTGCCCCCAGACGGATCAGCAGCTTCATGGTCAGGGCTGCGGCGGTGCTGCCGCCGTGGGTGTGGATCTCGCACACATCCTCCCGGGTGTAGGTGCGGGGCGCGGCCATATAGACCGCCATGCACTCATCCACCTGGGTATCGCCGTCCATGATGTGCCCGTACATCATACGGTGGCTTTCGTAGGGTGGCCGGTATCTGCCCGAGCGGAACACCTGCGATAGCAGCCCGGCAGCCTCTCCGCCGCTGATGCGCACGATGGCTACGCCGCCTGCGCCCTGTGCAGTGGCAATGCCCACGATGGTATCCGTCATTCCCGTCAGCCTCCCCGAGAAATAGTGTTTGTGTTATGATAGCACGGTTCGTTGGTTTTTCCAAGTGTTAAGGAGGGAACCTCTCCATGGCAGATGTGCGTATACTCACCGCCCGCCCCCACCGGCTCTTTGGCCCCATTGCCGCCGAGCTGGATGAAAAGCGCCGCTCCGGGCAGGATGCGATCCTGCTGGTGCCGGAGCAGCTTACCCTGCAGGCCGAGCGGGATCTGATGGATCGCCTCCGGCTGGAGGGCCTGTTCCTGATCGATGTGCTCAGCCCCTCCCGTTTGTACGAGCGTATTCTGGAATCCTCCGGGCGGGACAGCCGGGAGCCCCTTTCCGCCTCCGGGCGGCGCATGGCGGTGAGCCTTGCGCTGGAGCGCCTGGAGGATAAGCTGGGCTACTACGGTGCTCTTGCCTCCCGTCGGGGCTTTGTGGAAAAGACCGCCGCTCTCATTACCGACCTGAAGCGCGGCGGCATGACACCCGAGCTGCTGGCGGAGTATGCGGGCAAGCTGCCCTCCGGCATCAGCCGGGAGAAGCTGCTGGATCTGTCGCTGATCTATGCCCAGTACGAAAGCGTGCTGGGCGGCCGCTTCAGCGACAGTGAGGATCAGCTGGCCTATGTGGCCGGTCGGCTGGGCAGCAGCACCTACCTTGCGCACAAGCATCTGTATGTGTACGGCTTCGATACCCTGCCCGACCAGATGATGCGCTTTCTGGCCGCCGCCGCCCATCAGTGCGAGAGCCTGACCGTGGCTTTGCTGTGCGATGGGGTCTCTGCTCCGGATGGCGACCTGTACCTGCCGGTGCGGCAGGGCGTGGGCCGGTTCATGGATCTTTTGGCCGAAGGCGGCCTTACCGCCCGCATGGTCAGCCTGCCCCAGCGCCCATTGGGCACCGCCCCGGTGTTCGAGCATCTGGACAGGGAGCTGTTCACACTGATCCCCAAGGTGTTCACCCAGCCCCAGCAGCAGGTGTACGCCTTCGATGGCCTGAGCCCCCACGAGGAAGCCACCCTCATGAGCCGCCAGGTGATGCGCCTGATGGCAGAGGGCATGGATGTGGAGCGCATCGCCGTGCTCTACCCGGATAGCAACGGCTACGGCTTTGCCGTCAGCACCGCCCTCCGGGACAGCGGCATCCCCTTCTACGCCGACCAGAAGCTGCCCGCCCTCTCCCACGGGCTGGTGCGCTTCCTGCTGTGCGCCATGCGCGCCATCTCGGACGGTTACCGCAACCGGGATGTGCTGGGCCTTTTGAAGAGCGGCTATGCGCCCCTTGATTACGACGAGTGCTGCCGCCTGGAGAACTACGCCTTTACCTACGGTATCGACCGGGAACGCTGGCTGCGCCCCTTTGCCCGTGGCAGCGAAAGCGAGCAGACCGATGCCGAAGCCCTGCGCCTCAGGCTGATGGAGCCGCTGCTCCGGGTACGCGCCGCACTGGTGGCCGCCCGCAGCGCTGCCCAATCCATGGAGGCGGTGTTTACCCTTCTGGAGGATATCCGCGCCTACGAGACCCTGAAGCAGGAGGAGGAAAAGCTGCTGGCAGCGGGGCTCAGCGTGCGCCAGAGCCAGAACAGCCAGGTCTGGCAGGCGGTGCTGAAGCTGATGGACCAGATGGTGCGCCTCAGCGACCGCAGCCGCATCCCCCTCAAGCATATCGCCACCCGCATGGAGTGCGGCTTTTCCGCGCTTTCGCTGGCCACGCTGCCCCCGGCCCAGCACATGCTGCATGTGGGCACCCTGGGCCACTCCCTGCCGGAAAACGTGGATGCCCTCTTCCTGATGGGCCTCAGCGACGGGGTGCTCCAGCGGGAGACCCAGAGCCTGCTCACCCCGGAGGAGCGGCAGAAGGCCCAGGAGGAGACCGGCTGCTTCCTTGGCCTGACGGATGATAACCGCATCCGCTTTGCCAAGATCGACCTGAAGCGGGCCATGACCCTGCCCACCCGGTACCTGTTCCTCAGCTGCGCCAAGACCAGCCCGGAGGGGGCCGCCCTGCGCCCGCTGCCGCTGCTGGGCAACCTGACCGAGCAGCTGATCGCCCAGGTGACCCCTTCGCCTGTACCGGCGGAGGAGCTGCCCATCTCCGCCACTCAGGCGCTGGCCGAATTGAGCCTGGCCCTGCGTGCCCAGCGGGATGGCATGGGGGAGAGCGGCCTCAGTGATAAGCACAGCCGGTGGCTCAGAAAGCTGCTGGAAAACCGGCACACCGCCCCGGCGGCCATGCGCCTTTTGCGGGCCGTGCGCTACGATGGCAGCGCCAGCCCCATCACCCCGGCGCAGGCCCAGCGGCTCTTTGGCGATGAGACCCTGTCCATCAGCCGCCTGGAGGAATACGCCCGCTGCCCCTTCAAGCATTTTCTGCACTACGGCCTGCGCCCCACCGTGCTCAAGGAGTGGACCATCGACCCCATCGAGACCGGCAACTTCTACCACGATGCCCTCAACCGCTTTGCCATGCTGGCACGGCGGGAGCCCGCCTACCCGGCTGTTGCCCCCGAGCGGGTGCGCCAGCTGGCAGACGAGGCCATGGAACCGGGCCGGGAGGAAGCCCTCAAGGGCCCCATGGGTGATGGGGAGCGCAACCTGTGGCGCTTCCATCTGGCAGAGGATGTGGTACGCCGTGCCGCCCAGGTGATCACCGATCAGCTGGCGGCGGGCGAGTTCTCCGTATGGCGCACCGAGGCCTCCTTTGGCTACGAGGGCGGTCTGCCGCCCATCCTGCTCTGTCTGCCCGATGGCAGACAGGTCACCCTCCGGGGCCGCATCGACCGCATCGACCGTTTTGATACGGAGGATAGCGTCTACCTGCGGGTGATCGACTATAAATCCTCCCAGCAGCAGCTGGAGGCCAACCGAACCTGGTGGGGGCTGCAGCTGCAGCTGCTGCTCTACCTGGATGTGTGTACCGCTGCCGTGCCCGGCGGCAAGCCTGCCGGAGCCTTCTATTTCTACGTGGCCGACCCGCTGGTGGAGTCGGAGAGCGACATGACCGAGGCGGTGGAGAAGCAGCTGCGCAGCCTGTTCCGGCTCAAGGGCATCACCCTGTACGATGTGGAGGTGATCGCCGCCATGGACAGCGGCGAGAACCCCTGCGTCATACCGCCGCTGGTGCAGCAGAGCGGCGAGATGCGCAAGGATGCCCACGCCCTCACGCTGCCCCAGATGACCGCCCTGATGGAGCACGCCCGGCAGGAGGCCACCCGTCTGGCCCAGGAGCTGTTGGATGGCGGCACCGCCATCTCTCCCATGCGGGATGGCATGGCGGCCTGTGAGATGTGCGATTACCGCTCTGTGTGCCATTTCGACCCCACCCGGGCGGATGCTGCCTTCCGGGAGGTGCCCAAGATGGATATGGAGGAGCTTCGCCAGCAGCTGGATGCCTGCCAAAACCAAGACACTGAGCCGTTTTGATGCACAGCGACACATAAAAAACATCAAAGCCGTTGCCATCGAGGGTGGTTTCGTGGTATAATCGTACCGAAGAGTAACGCAGGTGGTGGCAGACCGTAAGCGCACCACCGCGTAGATCGCAAAAAACACTATAAGGAGGCGTTCCCATTGATTCAGGTAATTGCCGGTAAAAAGGGTTCCGGAAAGACCAAGCGGATCATTGAAATGGCCAACACTGCTGCCAAGGATACCAAGCACGACATCGTTTTCATCGATGACGATAATCGCTATATGTTCGACCTGACCCGCGACGTGCGCTTTGTCAATGCCGGTGAATACGACATCGAAAGCGACCAGATGTTCATGGGTTTCATCAGCGGTGCCACCAGCCAGAACTTCGACATTGGCCAGATTTTTATCGACGCGTTCAAGAAGCTCGTCCATGCCGACCTGAGCACCACCCAGTGGGTGTTCCAGCGTCTGGAAAAGATCAGCGAGAAGAACAGCGTGGACTTCATCCTCTGCATCAGCGAGGATCCGGCCGAACTGCCCGAGTTCATTGCCAAGTACGTGATCTGATCAACAACAGAGCAAAACAAAGCCCCGTCCGCAAGGACGGGGCTTTTGCTGTGGAAGCGTATGTATCATGCCGAAGCGGAAAGCGCTGCCCGGTGGCGGGAGGATTCTAAAGGAACAATTTATCCAGCAATCAACAAAGGAGCATCCGGCGTTCGGATGCTCCTTTGTTTATGTGGGTGTACAAACGCAATGCACTAGTACAGTGCGAATAATTGCCGCCCTAACATAATTAGGAAGTAGTTTTTTGCCCGCTCGACATATCAGAACGTATTTTACTGTAATCCCATAATAAAGAGTACCAATGCAAAAATTGCAATTACAGTCCAGCTAATATACCTTCCTGCGATTTCTAAATCGGATGGCTCTGCATGCTCTGCGTTGCGAATCTGAAATGCTAGATTCCAACGAAAAAGCTCGTCAGCAAATAGAATGGACAGTGCATTAAGAAAACAGATAAATACTGCACCAAACCAAGCAAGCGCTTCACCTTTATGGGTTAATTCGGGGTTGTTGACCAGTTCATAGATCGTTGAAACGGCAGGTTTCATTTTATCAATCGGATTGCCGTTTGCATCCCGCTCAATTCTGTCGCTGGTCACATAAGTGATTCCAACCATACTATCAAAAGTTCCATCTTCGCTATAAAGCCAATAATAATCCCCAAGATCCATTACACCGCCGCGGAATAGAATATCATCGCCTTCACACACCTCAATTCCAGACATTCTTTCGCTTTTTTCATTGTCTTCCGGAATGGCGGTAGCATCTTCTTTTACTGTGTAAGGACCATAAGCTCTGTCCCCATAAAGGAACTCAACATGATTATCGGACACAATAAATTTGGCGTGTTCTCCTCGAATTTTACCTGAATATATGGTATTCCCATTTTCTTCCGCTGGAACAAGAATCGCATCGTTATATTGATAGCCAACCCTTGAAATGGTATTGGGATAAATGATTGCAAATATCAATGACATGGCAATCATAAATAATAGAATACCTTTTTGATAGCCGTTTAAGCTTTTTATTCGATTCATAGGCTCGTATCATCTCCAAAGGTGAGTGATGCAATCAGAAAAGCAAATTCAAGATTGTCGCTTGTATATTATCACAATAATGCACGAAACTGCAAGCCTTCACAGCCTTGCAGTTTCGTTGTTTGTATGATGCAATGCGAAGGATAAAACCTTGCTTTACATCATACTTACTGGCGGGAGACGTTTTGTTGCCGAAAGAAAGGTAAGTTGTCAGCATCTGCCGGTTCGAAGCTGTCTGTATCGGCGCAAAAAGAGAGCCGCCTTTCGGCGGCTCCCGGTATTCAACTCCGCTTATGCCTCGGGCTCCAGCAGGCCCAAGTCGCCATCCTTACGCATATACAGGATGTTGGTGCGGTCGGTATCCACATTTACGAAAGCGAAGAAGTCGTGGCCCAGCAGCTCCATCTGCATAATGGCATCTTCCACGCTCATGGGGCGTACGGGGAAGGTCTTGTGCTTTACCACCTTCAGGGAGGGCTCCACAGCAGCGGGCTCCTCGAAATATTCCATATCGGTGGCCTTGAAGGCATCCTCGCGCAGGCGCTTGCCCAGCTTGGTGCGGTGCTTGTGCAGCTGACGCTCCAGCTTCGCCAGAGCCTGATCGATGCTTACGTAGAGGTTATCTTCGGTGGCGGCTTCGGCGCGGAGCACGACGCCCTCAAAGGGAACGGTGATCTCGCACTTGCGGCGGTTGTTCTTTTCTTTGGTCAGGCGTACGATCATCTCGGTATCGGGAGAAAAATAACGCTCCATCTTACCGGTCTTTTTCATGATGCGCTCGTTTACGCCGTTGCTTACGTTCATGTTCTTTGCAGTGATGGTTGTCTTCATACAGATGGCAACTCCTTTATGTGGGTTTTTGGAATATGGAGGGGACACAAAACAGGCTTCGCCAACGGAATCACGCTCCTTTCTCCGCTTTGGAGGGTTGGGGAATGCTGGGGGGGAATGTTCTGTTTCGCCTTTTGTTTTTCTCTGTGCTTATAGTATTCTACATCCCCGGGCACATTCCTGCTTGTTTTGGAAAAAAAAAGAACGAAAAGTACAAATTTTTTGCGAAAGCGGTTTGCGGACAGCTGTTTTTCGCCCTGCGCTCCGGCAGGAAATAGCCCTCTTTGGGGCGAAATGGTATCATACCCGAAAAAGGGCGAAGCAATACAGATATGGAGAGAATTGTATGAAGCACTATACCCTCTGCGGCGCATGGCAGATGCGCATGTGCGGCGATGCACAGGTGCACCCGGTAACGATCCCCGGCTCGGTCTACAGCGCCCTTCTGGCAGACGGTACACTGGAGGATCCCTACTGGCGGGAGAACGAGGCCCCGGCCTTTGAGCTGCTCCGCAACGATTTTGAGTTTTTCCGCACCTTCGATGCGCCTGAGGAGCTGCTTTCCATGCAGCGGGTCATCCTGCGGTGCGAGGGGCTGGATACCCTGGCCCATGTGCAGCTGAACGGCCATGAGCTGGGCTATGCGGATAATATGCACATCACCTGGGAGTGGGATGTAAAGCCCTTTCTGCGCCCCTGCGGCAACGAGCTGCGCATCCGCTTCGACAGCCCCATCGAATACGCCCTCAAGGCCTGGGATAACAGCCCGGGCTGGTACTCTACCGATGCCATTCCCGGCTTTGCCCACATCCGTAAGGTGCATTGCATGTTCGGCTGGGATTGGGGCCCCCGCCTGCCCGATGCGGGCATCTGGCGGGAGATCGCCCTGGTGGGCGTGGATCGGGGCAGGCTGGACAGCGTTCTGGTGCTCCAGCACCACGAGGAAGGCCGGGTAACGCTGGACATCTGCCCGGAGATCGATGCGGCTGCACCCGAGACCCTTTCCTGGTCTGCAACCGTCACCTGTCCGGATGGCACTGTTTGGGCCGCCGATGCCGCCGGGCGGGTGGTCATCCAAGACCCGCAGCTCTGGTGGCCCAACGGCTACGGCGCACAGCCCCTGTACACCGTGCGCGTGGCGCTGACCGCAGACGGCACCGAGCAGGATGTGTGGGAGAAGCGCATCGGCCTGCGCACCATGACTGTCTCCCGGGAAAAGACCGAATGGGGCGAGGAATTCTGCCATGTGGTCAACGGAGTAAAGGTCTTTGCCATGGGCGCAGACTACATCCCCGAGGATAACATCTTCGACCGCATCACCCCCGAGCGCACCCGCCGCCTTCTGGAGGATGCCAAACTGGCCAATTTCAATACCGTGCGCATCTGGGGCGGCGGCTACTACCCCTGGGATTGCTTCTACGATAGCTGCGATGAGCTGGGCCTTATGGTATGGCAGGATCTGATGTACGCCTGCGCCTATTACGACCTGACCCCCGCCTTTGAAAAGTCCATCACGGTGGAGACGGTGCAGAACGTGCGCCGCCTGCGCCACCACGCTTCCCTTGCGCTGCTGTGCGGCAATAACGAGATGGAGACCTTCCATTATTCCGCCATGCAGCAGAAGATCCGCACGGGCAGCGCGGGCGAGTTTGAGCCGGACTACCCCCACCACCATGCGGATTACATCAAGATGTACGAATACCTGCTGGAGGGCATCTGCCGCAGGGAGGCTCCCCAGACCTTCTACTGGCCCTCTTCGCCCTCCTCCGGCGGCGGCTTCGACGACCCCGGCTCCCCCGACCGGGGCGACCAGCACTACTGGGATGTATGGCATGGCGAGAAGCCCTTTACCGAGTACCGCAAGTTCCTGTTCACGTATGTTTCCGAGTTCGGCTTCCAGTCCTTCCCCTGCCTGAAGACCGTGGAGAGCTTTACCGAGCCCCGGGACCGGAACATCTTCTCCAAGGTGATGGAGCGCCACCAGCGCAACAAGGCCGCCAATGGCAAGATACTCAGCTACCTGTCCCAGACCTACCGCTACCCCAAGGATTTCGACCACCTGCTCTACGCCTCCCAGCTCCTGCAGGCGGATGCGGTGCGCTACGGCGTGGAGCACTGGCGCAGAAACCGCGGCCGGTGCATGGGTGCCATCATCTGGCAGCTGAACGATTGCTGGCCGGTGGCCTCCTGGGCCTCCATCGACTACTATGGCCGCTGGAAGGCGCTGCACTATTCCGCCAAGCGCTTCTTTGCCCCGGTCATGATCTCTGCCGAGGATCGGGGCCAGATCGACCAGAACCCCAAGATCAATGAGTTCCACCCGGAGCCCATCATTCGCAGTGCGCGCATCAATGTGAGCAACGAGACCATGCAGCCGGTCACCGGTCAGGTGTACTGGGCGCTGCGCCGCCCCGATGGCAGCGTGGTGCGGGATGGCAGCGAAGCGATCACCGTGCCCGCCCTCAGCGCCTGCTGGCTGGAGAATCTGGTCTTTGATGAGGCCACCCTCAACGGGCACTACGTCAGCTTCTCCTTTAGCGTGGATGGCGAGACCGTCAGCGAGGGCACGGCGCTGTTCTGCGCTCCCAAGCATTTCGAGTTCTGCGATCCGCAGCTTTCCGTGCGCCGGGAGGGAGACGAGATCGTGGTCTCCGCCAAGGCTTTCGCGCGGCATGTGTGCATTGAGAGCGAGGATGCGGATCTGCTCCTCAGCGATAACTTCTTCGACCTGAATGCGGATGAGAAGCGGGTACGCATCCTCCGCGGCAAGGCCGAGAGCCTGCGGGTGCGCAGCGTGTACGACCTGGATTGAGATCCAAACAGTGGTAAACATAAGATCCCCCGGCTGCATCAGCCGGGGGATCGTTGTATCCGGGGGCGAGCCCCGGTGGGTGCAAAGCTGCTGCCAAAGGGCGCAGGGCATTACCCCTCCAGCCCCTGCCGGGCCAGCTGCACATAGCGCCGCACCTTTTCGGCGCTGCCGCCCACGGTGTACACATCCCGCTGGGCGATCTCCAGCTTGCAGCCCTTGGCCGCCTCCGCCGTTTTGCGGAAGCAGCTGAGCACCGCATCCTCCTCCAGGGTGGGGGTGTTCATGCCCAGCAGCGTGGCCGGGGGCTTGCGCAGATAGGTGATGCCGGTGCCCCGGAGCCGCTCGCCCATCAAGGCTTCATCGCACCAGGGGGAAATGGATACCTTGCGCAGGTGCCCGATCCTGGAAAGGCAATCCTCCCACACCGGGTGGGTGGCCTCGCAGCAGCCGTAGCTCAGCAGGCCGAAAAGATCCATGATCTTTTTGTAGTAAGGGAAGACCAGATCCCGGTACATGGCGGGGGAGATGCCTGCGGTCTCCTGGGCATCCATAAAGAGCCACATATCCTTCAGCCTGGCGGCAGGGGTGCCGTCCTCAAGCTCGTTGGTAAAGCAGTAGGAGCCCTGGCACAGGTGCTGCATCTCTGCGCCGCCGGTGAGCACGCCCCGGCTCTCCAGCAGCCGGAACAGGGCGATGTAATCGTCGCACAGCCGCTCCAACATGGCGCAGAAGCGCTCCTCCTCGTCGATCATGGCAATGTACAGGTCTTCCATGTTCATAATGTGGATGATGTCCTGCATGGGGGTGCAGTAGGCCGCATTGCTGATGCGCTTTACCGGCAGCACATCGCCGAACAGCTCCTGTGCCTGCTCCAGCTGCTTCTGGGCCTTTTCCTCGTCCACGCCGAAAACAGAGGGGCCCAGCAGATGGTCGTCGCTTTCCAGCTCCGTCAGGTAGGGAATAAAGTGGTGGCCCACGCCGCCGGTCTGCTCGACCCGTACCTCCAGCCCGAAGGGCACAAAGTGGAATTGCTCGGTAACGCCGTAGTAGTCGGGCACCAGGGTATCATCCTCAAAGAGGGTAAAGTTCACCACCGGGCGCAGCAGCTCCCGTTCGATGCGCCGGGCTTCCTCACCCTCGCAGCGCATCAGGCCGGGCAGCAGCTCCTCTTCGAAGGTGTTCAGCTCGATGCGGATCAGCGGGCGGGTGGGGCGGCCTGCGCCATAGGCCTTCCAATCCCGGTAAAGCTGCCGGTTACGCTCCGAGGCAGCCAGCTCCGTTACCCGCTTCGCCACCTCCCGCAGGGTACTTCTGTCCTTGGCAGAGATCATGCTTCATCGCTCCTTTTATCCGCTTGGCTTGACAGGAAATTTTGTTCGTTGCTATAATCATTGCAGATCGGTTGAATCCATTATAACAGAAAACAGCCCGGGTGACCATACCGGGCCAAAGCTGCGCCACAGGCGTATACAGGAGGAATACACCATGCTCGAACGCATCTCCGAACACATCCAGATCGGTAAAGCCAAGATCGTAAAGCAACTGGTAGAGGAAGCCGTGGCTGCGGGCATCCCCGCACAGGATATTCTGGAAAAAGGCCTTTTGGCAGGTATGAGCATCGTTGGCGAGAAATTCCGCAAGAATGAGATCTTTGTGCCCGAGGTGATGGTGGCTGCCCGTGCCATGAATATGGGCGCTCAGGTGCTCAAGCCCCTGCTGGCAGAGGGCGGCGTTAAGGCCACCGGCAGGGTGTGCATCGGCACCATCGAGGGCGATCTGCACGACATCGGCAAGAACCTGGTCAAGATGATGATGGAGGGCAAGGGCCTGGAGGTGATCGACCTGGGCACCAATGTGGCCCCGGAGACCTATGTGAAGACCGCCATCGAGCAGGATTGCCAGATCATCTGCTGCTCTGCGCTGCTCACCACCACCATGCCTCTGATGGCCGATGTGGTCAAGGCCGCAGAAGCCGCAGGCATCCGCGATAAAGTAAAGATCATGATCGGCGGCGCGCCGGTCTCGCAGGAGTTCTGCGAGCAGATCGGGGCCGATGTGTACACCGTGGATGCCGCCTCCGCCGCCGATGTCGCTGTACGCCTTTGCCAAGGCTGCTGACAGGAGAATTTGTGTATGAATATGCGAGAAATGCTCTGGGCTGTTGCCCGCTCCGAGCAAAAACGGGCACTGCCCATCCTTTCGTTTCCCGCTGCCCAGAAGCTGGGGGTCAGCGTGGAGGAATTGCTCCAATCGTCCGAGCTGCAGGCCCGGGCTATGGAGACCATCGCCCGGGAGACCGATACGCTGGCTGCCGTCAGCCTGATGGATCTCTCTGTGGAGGCGGAGGCCTTTGGGGCACAGGTGCGCTTTGCAGAGAACGAGGTGCCTGCCATTCTGGGCCAGCTGGTCTCCGGCGAGGAGGAAGCCGAAGCCCTCGCTGTGCCGGAACTGACCGCCGGCCGTGCGCCGCTCTGCGTGGAGGCGGTGCGTCTGGCAAAGCAGCGCATCACCGATAAGCCTGTGCTGGCGGGCATGATCGGCCCCTACTCGCTGGCGGGCCGCCTGTGCGATGTAACGGAGATCATGTACCTGTGCTTTGATGAGCCGGAGACCGTGCACACCGTGCTGGAGAAGGCGACCCGGTACCTGATCCGCTACGGGCAGGCCATGAAGACCGCCGGTGCCGATGGCATCATCCTGGCCGAGCCGCTGGCGGGCATTCTGAGCCCTGCCATGGCGGAGGAATTCTCCATGCCGTATGTCAAGCGCATCATCGATGCCCTGCAAACCGACGATTTTGCCCTCATCTACCACAACTGCGGCAACACCGTGCCCCGGATGCTGGAGGGCATCTACGCCCTGGGTGCAGCTGCGTACCACTTCGGCAACGCGGTAGAGCTGGCTTCTGTGCTGGCAGATACCCCGGCAGATGTACTGGTCATGGGCAATGTGGACCCTGCCGGAGAGTTTGCGGGGGGCACGGTGGCCTCCATCACCGCCGCCACCCGCAGTCTGCTGGAAAGCTGCGGCAGCTACAGGAATTTTGTGCCCTCCTCCGGCTGCGATATCCCCGCCCATGCCAAATGGGAGAACATCCAGGCGTTTTTTGCCGCGCTCGATCGATGAGGGAACGGAGGCGACCATGAATACCTACGAACGGATCAAACGGATGTATGAGCACCGGGAAGCGGACAGGGTGCCCATTATCGATGAGCCCTGGCAGGGTACCATACGGCGCTGGCACCGGGAGGGCATGCCCGCAGGTATGGACTGGTGCGATTTTTTCGATGTGGATAAGCTGGGCATCATCGAGAAGGATGCAGCACGGCATCGATGTATACCAAACAGCCCTCCCTGCCGGCCTCAGCTATAACAGCGGCCCCAATACCGTTACCTTTTTTGGTTTGGTGCTGTTTACCACAGGAGGGATCCCATGCCCGAGTTGACCGTACGCCGGGGCCATCAGGTATTCACGCTTCCCTTTGATGCTCCGGCCCCCCTCAGCCCGCTGCTGGAGCGTGCCGGGCTGGCAGTGGCAAAGCCCTGCGGCGGCAGGGGCGTGTGCGGCAAGTGCGCCGTACTGGCGGAGGGAGAGGTCTCCCTGCCGGAGGCTGCCGAGATGCGCCTGGGCGCAAGGCTGGCCTGCCGGTTGACCCTGCTGGGGAATGCCTGCATCACGCTGCCCGGGGAGCAATGCATGGCGCAGATCGAGACCGGGCGCAGCACAGTGCTCAAGCCGGTTCGCCCCATGCCGGGGCGGGCAGGCGCGGCCATCGATATCGGCACCACCACGCTGGCACTGGCGCTGTACGACCTGACCACCGGCAAGCGCCTGGCCACTGCTGCCATGCCGAACCCACAGCTTTCTGTGGCAGCGGATGTGATCGGGCGCATCGATGCAGCCATGCATGGCGCAGGCGACAGGCTCCGGCAGAGCCTTGAAGCAGCGCTGAACACGCTGCTGGTAAGCGCCTGCGCCCGTGCGGAGCAGGATCCCCGTCAGGTGGCTTCGCTGGTGGTGACCGGCAACACCACCATGCTGTACCTGCTCACCGGGCGGGAGCCCTCCTCACTGGCCCGTGCCCCCTTCGAGGCAGACCATCTGTTTGATGGGGAGATCACCCTGCTTGGCCGCAGCGCCTATCTGCCGCCCTGCCTGCATGCCTTTGTAGGGGCGGATACCGTCTGCGCCCTGCTGGCCGCCGGCCTTACAGAGAAAAACGAGACCGCTTTGCTCTGCGATATCGGCACCAATGGCGAGCTGGCCCTGTGGCACGGGGGCAGGCTCAGAGTCGCCTCCACGGCGGCAGGGCCCGCCTTTGAGGGCGCAGGCATCAGCTGCGGCTGCGGCAGTATACCCGGAGCTATCGACCGGGTATGGGTGCAGGAAGGCAGCCTGCGCCTGAGCACCATCGGCGGCGGCGCGCCGGTGGGCCTGTGCGGCTCCGGGCTGGTGGATGCGGTGGCAGCGTTGCTGGCGCTGGGCATCATCGATGAGACCGGGGCCATGGAGGGCGAAGGCTACACCCTTGCGGAAGGGGTACGGTTGCTCCCGCAGGATATCCGTGCCGTGCAGCTGGCCAAGGCAGCCATGGCAGCGGGCACAGCGGCACTTCTGAACAGCGCGGCCTGTACCGGAGATCGGGTGGAGACCCTGTATGTGGCAGGCGGCTTTGGCAGCCATCTGGAACCCGCCAGTGCGGCTGCCATCGGTCTGCTGCCACCGGTGCTGCTGCGGCGGGCCAAAGGGTTGGGCAATGCGGCACTGGATGGTGCCGCCATGCTGCTGCTGGATACCTCCCTCCGGCAGAAGCTGCGCAGCCTGAAGGCCTGTACAGAGCATGTGCGGCTGGATGGCAATGGGTTTTTCAGCAGCCGGTACATCGAGGAGATGCTGTTTCCGGAAGAATGACAGGAAAAGCCTGAGGAAATGCAGCTTGGGTGCTTTGCTCAATGCAAAAATATGGTACAATGCTTACGATCAAGCACAGGCAGCCGGTGCGCGGCTGCCCAAAGGAAAGGATGCACAACTCAATGAAACGGATATTTGCGCTGTTGGTTGCCCTGCTCCTTCTCTGCTGCGGCTGTGCCGCGGCGGAAAAGCAGACCTATCACTCCGATTTTTCTGCCGGTACCGATGGCTGGTACCCCAGAAGCGGCGGCGGTGCTGCCCTTGAGGTGACCGATGAGGGCCTCAGGATCACCGGCCGCACCGCTACGTGGAATTCTCCCGGCCGCGCCTTCGATCTGGTGCCCGGCGAGCGCTACCGCCTTTCTGTGGAGGTAAAGCAGGATGAGATCCCCGAGGGCCGCTTCATCCTGTCGGCAGAGCACAGCGCAAACGGCGAGGTCAGCTACGAGAACATCACCTCCGCACAGGTAAAGCAGGGCGAATGGACCCGGCTGCAGGCGGTGTGGGTACCCGGCGATTTCGATTCCTTCGTGCTCTATGTGGAGGGCGGCGAAGCCGAAACCAGCTTCACCATCCGCAACTTTACCCTGGAGGGCATCGTCTTTGGCACCCAGCAGCAGGAGGCGGCTCCGGAGCCCTTCACCATGCCCGCCACCCCCGAAGAGCTGACCGCCCTGTTCGATGGCATGAGCTGGAAGACCAGCTACAAGCAGGATGGGCAGAACAACCCCCTCTACACCCAGCGCTTCGGTGCAGACCCTGGCTTTCTGGTCTGGGGCGACCGGCTGTATGTATACACCACCAACGACATCATCGAGTACAATGCCGATGGTACCGTGAAAGAAAACGGCTATGGTCTGGTGGATCAGATCAACTGCATTTCCTCCACCGATCTGGTCAACTGGACAGACCACGGGGCCATCCCGGTGGCGGGCCGCAATGGCATCCTTACCTGGGCAAGGAATTCCTGGGCTCCCTGCGCCGCCCATAAGGTGATCGACGGGAAGGATCAGTTCTTCCTCTACAGCTGCAACAACGGCAACGGCGTTACCGTGCTCGTGGCCGATGACCCCGCAGGCCCCTTCCGGGATCCGCTGGGCAAGGGCCTCATTACCCGCCAGACCCCCAACTGTGCCAACGTGACCTGGCTGTTCGACCCCGCCGTATTCGTGGATGAGGACGGCACCGGCTACCTGTACTTCGGCGGCGGCGTGCCTGCGGGCATGGATGCGGCCCCCGGCACCGGCCGCTGTGTGCAGCTGGGCGAGGATATGATCTCCATCGTGGGCGAGCCCCGCACCATGGATGTGCCGTATCTCTTTGAGGATTCCGGCATGCTGAAGATCGGCGATACATACTACTACAGCTATTGCTCCAACTGGAACACCACCGGCAACCCCTACGGCATGGGCAGCGGTGCCATCCAGTATATGACCTCCAAGCATCCCCTGGGTCCCTTCGAGTATGCGGGCCAGGCCTTTGTGAACCAGGGCACCTTCTTCGGCCTGTGGGGCAACAACCACCACAGCATGGTGGAGTTCGGCGGCGTGCATTACCTGCTCTACCACAACCGCCCGGTGGAAAGCGCCATGGGCATTACCGGCAACTACCGCTCGCCCCAGATGGATGTGATGGTCATCAACGAGGATGGCTCCATCAAGCCCGTGGTGGGCACCATGAAGGGCGTTGCGCAGCTGCACGATTTTGATCCCTATCAGCAGGTGGCCGCCCAGACCATGTACCGGGAGGCGGGCATCCAGGTGACCGGCTACGGCCCGGATGCCACTACCGTTGCGGAAAGCGGCGATTGGATGCAGCTGAAGAATGTGGCCTTTACCAATGGCTGCAAGCAGTTCACCCTGTGCGCAGGCTCTGTGGGCGGCGGTGCGGTGCGCATCGTTACCGGCGGTCTGGATGGCACCGTGCTGTGCGAGATGACCATCGAGCCCGGCGAAATGAAGGAATACACCGCCCCCTGCAGCGCAGAGGCAGGCGTTACCGATCTGTACCTGCTCTTTGCAGGCGATGTACAGGCCAAGTGGTGGCAGGCAGAGTAAAAACGCCGGTCACCTACTTCACGTTTGCAGCAAAGCATTTTTGATACCACCGGAGCGCATCCCCGCTGCTCCGGTGGTTTTTCGTCCCGCATTTCATCCCTCGGCTGCCCGGCCCGGGCTGGCGCATCCGGCAGGAATAATGGTATAATGGAATCTGCTTGCTATATGAGCAGGAGAACACTGCCACACAAAGGGAGACGATCGCATTGGCAAAGCCCATGAACCACGCGGATAAGCTGCAATATATGACCCAAACGCCCCTGCCCAGGCTGGTTGTGCAGCTGGCAACCCCTGCGGTGGTCAGCATGCTCATCAGCTCGCTGTATAACATGGCGGATACCTATTTTGTGGGGCAGATCGGCTCTGTCAGCGCCAGCGGTGCGGTGGGCATCATCCTGCCCATCATGTCGCTGATGCAGGCAGTTGGCTTTATGTTCGGCCACGGCTCCGGCAACCATATGTCCCGTGCGCTGGGCGCAGGCAAGGTGGAGGATGCGGAGAAGATGGCCGCCACCGGCTTCTTTTCGGCCTTTGCGGTGGGTCTGGTCATCATGCTGGTGGGGCTTTTGTTCCCGGTACAGCTGTGCAGCCTGCTGGGCGCAACGGAGACCATCGCTCCCTATGCCCGGGAATACCTGATGTACCTGATGCCCGGCGCGCCGTTCCTGGTCTCCCAGCTGGTGGTGAACAACCAGCTGCGTTTTCAGGGCAGTGCTTTTTACGGCATGATCGGCGTTACGGTAGGCGCTCTGCTGAATGTGGTGCTGGATCCCATCTTCATTTTCGGGCTGGGCATGGGGGTCAGCGGTGCTGCACTGGCCACCTCCCTGAGCCAGATCGTGGGTTTCTGCGTGCTGCTGGGCATGACTTACCAAAAGGGCAATATCGCCATCCGGCCCCGCAACTTTACGCCCACCCTGACCAATTACCGGGAGATCCTCCGGGGCGGCATCCCCTCGCTGGCCAGGCAGGCCCTTACCAGCATCTCCACCATCGTGCTCAACACCGCTGCCGGTGTGTACGGCGATGCAGCCATTGCCGCCATGAGCATCGTAGGCCGTGTGATGCTTATGGGCAACTCGGCCATCATCGGCTTCGGGCAGGGCTTCCAGCCCATCTGCGGCTTCAACTACGGCGCCAAACGCTACGGGCGCGTGCGGGAGGCCTTCTGGTTCTGCGTCAAGCTGTGCTTCGTGGCCCTGGTGGTGATCGCCGGTCTGGGCATGCTTTTTGCGCCGCAGATCATCGGCCTGCTGATCAAGGACAGCCCGGAGGTGGTGGAGATCGGTGCGCTGTCGCTCCGGCTGCAGTGCGTCTTCTGGCCCCTGTTCAGCTATGTGATCATTGCCAACATGATGCTGCAGACCATCGGCATGGCGGGCAAGGCCACGCTGCTGGCGGTGGCAAGGCAGGGCATGTTCTTCATCCCCACCATTCTGCTGCTGAGCCGGCTCTTTGGCCTCTTGGGCGTTGAGATGAGCCAGGCTGTGTCCGATGCGCTCAGCTTCCTTTTGGCGGTGCCCATCGGGCAGGGCGTGCTGCGGCAGTTCAAACAGCTGGAGGCAGAACAGGGAAGCGAAGCGGAGCTGCAGGCAGAATAAGCCGGGGGCACCCGGCAACGGGTGTCGCTGCGCAATGCGTTTTGAGGAGGGGAAAACATGTTTCTCATCAGCCGGGAGGAGGCAGGAGCGATCCTGCGGGACTACGGCATCACCGCCGGGATCAGGGCGCTCACCGAGCTGCAGCGCTATCACTACGAGCAGGATGACCCCGATTCCCGGGAGGTACGCCTGATCGTACACGATCATGAGCTTTCCAACAGAATAAGCCCCCGTATGCAGTGTAAAAGAAGCACTGCATACGGGGGCTTTCTGTCGCTTATCCGTTTTTCGTTGCCACCGCTGTCATCAGCCTCAGCACCGCTCCAGCACGGCTGCAAAGAACGTGACCGTTCCTTTGATCAGGCTTACCGGAATGCGTTCGTTGGCGTTGTGGATCAGCCCACGCTGCTCCTTGGTCAGCGGCATGCCGCTGAAGCGGAACACATGGTCGCAGAACTTGGAGTAGTGGCGGCTGTCGCTGCCTGCCAGCATCAGGTACGGGGAGACGATCACGCCGGGGTAGGCGGCGGATATGGCGCTTTCCAGCCGGTTCCACGCTTCATCGCCGGTCTCGGAGATGCGGGAGGCGTTCTCGCCGGAAACATATTTCAGGGTGATGGAATCATCTCCGATGATCTTTTCCATACGGCTCATGGCGCTTTCGATGGTGTCGCCGCAGATCAGGCGCAGGTTCACGCCTGCGGTGGCCTGGGTGGGCAGCACGTTGTATGCCTTGGAGCCCTGCGCCATGGTAAGGGCGCAGGTGGTGCGCACAAGGGCGTTCAGCTCACCGCCGCTCAGGCGGCAGATCAGGCTGAGCACAGGGGCAAAGCACCACAGATTGGCAAAGATGAGCCGGAACAGGAAGGTGCTTTCCCGGCCCATCACGTCGAACATTTCCAGCGCGGGCTTGGTGAGGGTAAAGGGCATGGGCTTCTTTTCCAGCTTGCTCAGCGCACGGCCCAGGCGGCCCATGGCCTGGCTGGCGGGCGGCGCAGAGGCGTGGCCGCCGTGGCCTTTGGCGGTGATATCCACACACACAGCACCTTTTTCCGCAATGCCGATCACAGCGGCAGGCTTTGTTACGCCGGGGAACACATTCTCCACGATAGCGCCGCCCTCATCCAGCACGAAGGCGGGTTGGATGCCCCGCTTCTGCAGCTCGGCGGTAATGGCGGGCGCATCGCCGCCGAAGATCTCTTCATCGCCGCCAAAGGCGAAGTACACATCGTTCTGCGGCACAAAGCCACGGGCAATGAGCATTTCGGCGGCTTCCAGAATGCCGTGCATGGTGCCCTTGGTATCCAGTGTGCCCCGGCCCCACAGCTCCCCATCCTTGATGATGCCGGAGAAGGGCGGCTCCTGCCATTCGCTTTCCTCCACGGGCACCACATCGTAGTGGGCCATGAGCACGGAAGGGTTGTCGGAGCACTTGCCCTGCCAGCGGTACAGCATGCCCCGCCGCCCCAGGATCTCCCGGGGGCAGGCGGCGGTCACGTTCGGGTAGGCGGTGGTCAGGTACTGCTGCAGGTCGGTAAAGGCCTTGGCATTCTCCTGCGCCTCATCCATGTGGGATACGGTAGGGAAGCGGATCAGCTCCTGAAAGCGCCGGATGGCGGCGTCTTCATCCACCGGGTAGTCGGCTTTTTCCACCGCAGGTTTCTCTGCGGGCTTAAAGGCAGCGGTGCGGATCAGCAGCACCGCCACGAAGGCGATCAACGCCAGAAGCAGCAGCCAGAAGATCACTTGGCATCCACCTCCGGTTTTTTGGGCTCATCCAGCAGGCCCTTCTTGTAGAGCAGGCGGGCCACCGCGATGGAGATGATCACGCCTACGGGCACCAGCACGCTCACGCTGCCGCTGAGGCCGGGGGCGATCAGGAACAGCACGATCATGAACAGCAGCGGTGCGGCGGCGATCTTGGGGTTCTTGGAGATGAACACCACGCCCAGACCGCCGAACAGGGCGGGCAGGATGTTATCAAAGGCGGGCTTCAGCGTGGGGGAGGAGAGCACCGGCTCCAAAAGCCCCAGCGCAAATACGCCCACAGCGATCACGATCACGGTGACGATCGAGCTGGTGGCGATGGCAATGGTGGAGATGATCTCGCCCTCCTCGGTGCCCGCCTTCACCTTGGCGGCCTCCATGGCGTTGAGAGCGCAGGGCACCTTCAGGCTGGTCAGGTTGCCGGTCACAAAGCCCAGATAGCTGCCGCCGGTGCCCAGCATGGGCACATAGGTGAATACCTCGATAATGCCCACCGTCCAGTACATGGGGGCAACGCCCAGCAGCGCCTTCAGAATGGCGGTGATGGGCGGCCAGGCGTTGTAGTACACGCAGATGGCGACCGGGGCCAGGATCATCATCGTCAGGGCGATGCCCACCCAGATGCGTCCGTAGGTATGCAGCTGCTCCTCGTAGGGGGTATGCTGAGTATTCTTCATCGTTCCTGACCTCCTTTACTGCATCAGTGCCGTGATGGGGATGCTCAGCGCCATCGCGCCCAGCATGCTGATGGGCAGCGCATACTGCTCCAGCCAGCTCATTTTGCACTTCTTCATCAGGAGGCCGCAGACCGCCATCAGCAGGGCAGAGGCCAGCGCCACCGCCAGCGGGATGAACCCGGGCAGACCGCTGCGGATATCCGCAAACAGCATGCCCACAAAGGCGGAGATCATGCCCAGGAACAGCGCATCCATCAGGATGTCGCGCCAGCGGGTATCCTGCCCGCCGATGGAGTTCATGCCCTTCTGGATCTTCTTGAGGCCGAACAGCACCAGCAGGATGCCCGCAATGATGCCCAGCGTCATCGTCCAGGCGATGGTGGCGAACACCTTGGGGTCGGTGATGGTCTCGGTAACGGAGGTACCCATGGCCCCGGCGGCGATGGTGGCGGCGGGCAGCTCATAGGTGACCGCCCCCAGGATGCTCAGCCGCAGCCAGGGGAAGGGCAGCCCCAGAAACTTGCTCAGCGTGATGACGCCGATCAGGATGCTGACGGCGGGCGCAATGGTGAACAGGCTGGAGGAAAGGATGGTCTTGCGCACGGTGGCCATGGAGATGCCCACCTTTTTGGCGCGCTGTACGCTCTTTACCAGAAAGAAAACGGATTGGGCCACCACCACCAGGATCACGGCGGCGGATACCAGATAGATGAAGGTATCGTTTACGGAAAACGGCATGGGGGAAACCTCCCTTTTGTGTTTTGGAAGCGTTTGTTTACAGCCGCTCCACGCTTTCGCTGCTCACGAAGGCATGGATCAGCTTGCAGGGGGCCACCGGCACGCCGGTCAGCTGCACACAGCGCTGAATGGCGCAGACAGCCTCCCGGGCACTGACTTCATTCCGGGCGTGAACGATGGCAAGGGGCTCACCGGCGGCGATGCGGTCGCCGATGCGTACCTGCATCACAAAGCCCACCGCCGGGTCGATCACATCCTCTGCGGTAGTGCGGCCTGCACCCATTTGCTGTGCGGCATTGCCCAGCCCCACGGTATCCATGGCGGCAATGTAGCCGTTTTCGGTGGCGGGGCAGGGCACCACCACGGGGGCCTGGGGCAGAGCGGATACATCCTCGCAGCAGGTAGGGTCGCCGCCCTGGGCAATGATCATTTCCTTCAGCTTGGCAAGGCCTGCGCCGCTGTGGAGAGCGGCTTCCATCTTTGCCTTGCCCTCGGGCACATCCTTGGCGGCACCGCCCAGCACCAGCATGCGCGCGCCCAGCTCCAGCGCCACGGTGAGCAGCGGCCCCTGGGTGCGGCCCGCCAGCACATCGATGGCTTCCTTTACTTCCAGCGCATTGCCCACATGGCTGCCCAGCGGCTCGCCCATATCGGTGACCAGCGCCACCATGTTGCGCCCCGCATCGCAGCCGATACGCACCATGGTCTGGGCCAGGGCGATGCTGTCTTCGGTGGTGTGCATCAGCGCGCCTGCGCCGGTCTTTACATCCAGCACGATGGCCTGCGCGCCGCTGGCCAGCTTCTTGGAAACGATGCTGGAGGCGATCAGGGGCAGGCTGTCCACGGTGGCGGTCACATCCCGGAGGGCGTAGAGGGTCTTGTCGGCAGGGGCCAGGTTGGCGGTCTGCCCGATCACGGCGCAGCCGATGGTGCGTACCTGCTCAAGAAACCGCTCCTGCGACAGGCTCACGTCGAACCCGCGGATGCTCTCCAGCTTATCCAGCGTGCCGCCGGTATGGCCCAGGCCCCGCCCGCTCATCTTGGCTACGGGCACGCCGCAGGCAGCCACCAGCGGTGCCAGCACCAGCGTGGTGGTATCGCCCACGCCGCCGGTGGAGTGCTTGTCCACCGGGATGCCGGGAATGCTGCTCAGATCCACCACATCGCCGGAGTGGGTCATGGCCAGGGTGAGCAGCTTGGTCTCCTCCCGATCCATCCCGTTGAGGCGGATGGCCATCAGCAGGGCTGCCAGCTGGTATCTGGGAAGGCCGCCGTCTTCTTCGCTTTTGGCAGCGCCTTTGACGAAAAACCCGATCTCCTCTGCTGTAAGGGCCTGGCCCAGCTTTTTCTTTTCGATGATCTGCACCATATTCACTGCATGTATCCCTCCTTGGCCTTGTTGTGCGGGAAAAAAGCAGAGCGGCGGGGAGGCACCTGCGCCCTCCCGCCGCTCATGTTATTACATTTGGATCAGCATTCGGCCGCAGTTCTCGCATTCGATGATGCCGGTATCGTTCTTCATTTTAAGCAGAGTGGCCTGCGGCAGGCTCATGTTGCAGCCGGTGCACTGGCCGGAGTAGAGCCGGGCTACCGGAGGCGTGCAGTGCAGTTTGATGGCACGGTATTTCTCCAGCAGAGCGGGGTCGAGGCCTTCGGTCTTTTCCTCCGCTTCCTTGCGCTTCTTATCCAGCTCCTTCATCTGCTCCTTGTACTCGGCTTCGTAGGCCACCTTCTGCTGGTCGTACTCGGCCTTGGCCTTGGCAAACTTGAGGCGGATGTCCTTCTCCAGCTTTTCGCGCTCGGCGGCATCCTTCTGGATCTTGCGCATTTCCTTTTCGTAATCCTCCAGGTCGCTGAGGAGCTTCTGGGCATCCCGGGCGGCCTCCTGAGCCTTGCTCAGGTCGGCGGGAGGTGCATCCTGCATGCGCTTGGTCATCTGGTTGAGCTGCTCCTCCAGACGCACGATGGCCAGCTTGATGGTCTCCACGCGGTCGGTCATATGGGCAACTTCGCCCTCCAGCTTCTTGGCAGCGTTCTGCTGTTCCACGAGGAATTCGCGGTTCTTCTTTACGGCGATGCGGTTGGGGTTGCGCTTGATCTGGGTCTCAAACGCATCGGCAGCCATATCGGCCTTCTGAAACTGCAACAAGAGTTCGGTCTGGGTCATGGTGTTTTCCTCCTTGCTGTGCCCACAGGCGGCGAGCACTGGGCTCACGAACCGCAAATGGGCGGGTCACATATGGGTAGCGCCCGCAAAAGGCGGGGCCATGGAAAGACGGGTCTCGATCGGCCAGCCGTATTGGCGGCAGGCAGCCTGCAGCAGCTTTTCCAGCTGGGGCATGGCGGGCTGTTCGGTGGCGTGGTGGCCGCCATCGAAAACCACCAGCCCCTGGGCCACGGCATCCAGTATCTCGTGGTGCTTCACCTCGCCGGTAACAAAGGCATCGGCACCGGCTGCCAGCGCAGCTGCGTAGCCCTCGCCGTAGGAGCCGCCCGCCACGGCGATCTTGCCCAGCAGCCGGTCTGCATCGCCGTAGAGGCGGGGCGCGGTGCCCAGGGCATCGGTCATGCGCCGGGCAAAGGCGGCGGCGGTGAGGGGCGCATCCGGCACGCCCAGGCGCACATATTCGTCCAGCGGCTCAAGCTGCGTAAGGCCGAGAACGGTGGCCAGCGTATCGCCGACTCCGCCGGGAGCCTTGTCCCAGTTGGTGTGGGCGGCGATCACGCTGATGCCTGCGCCGGTAAGCCCCAGCAGCATGCGCCCGAAGGGGCTCCGGTAGTCTATGCGGCGCAGGGGCGTAAAAATGATGGGGTGGTGGGTAATGATCAGCTCCGCACCCTCGGTGACGGCTTGCTGCACCACGCTCTCGCTCAGATCCAGCGTAAGGATGATGCGGGAGACGGCGGCTTCTCTGTCGCCAATGAGCAGCCCGGCGTTGTCGAAGCCCTCCTGGGTCTCAAAGGGGGCGATGCTGTCCAGCCAGCGGTAGATGTCGCCAACGGTGGGGCGGGTCATGGGGGGCTCACTCCTGTTCGTATGTGCGGATAGCCTCCTGAACAAGGGAAAGCGTCTCGCGGAATTGCGCGAGCCGCTGCATATCCTTGTCTGTGGTGGCTTTTTCCATCGCTTTGATGGCGTTGAGCGTATATTGCTCCTCCCGGCGCAGGTAGGGCAGCCAGTCTGCGGGGCGCTCCTTGCGCAGGATGGGGCCGAGGATCAGCTCCTCGTTGGTGTAGGCGGCTTCGTCGGGCAAAGCAGGCTCTGCCCGCATAAGGATGTACTGCCGCTTGCCGACGCCCACGGCGGTCTCCCGCCTGAGGCGGTAGCCGATGCGGCAAAGGGTCTGCCGCACCAGAGGCAGGTCGGTCTGCGGGCTCAGGATCAGCGTTGCGCCGCCGATGGCCTGCTGCCCGTTTTCCAGTATGTGGGCCATGGTCTCGCCGCCCATGCCCAGAATAAAGATGGTATCCAGCTTTTCGCGAAGCAGCGGGGCCCCGTCCAGACCATCGGCTACCGAGAAGGTCACCTTGTCGGTCAGCTGCATGGTGCCCAAAAGGGTGCGGGCTTTCTCGAGGGCTTTCTCGCTGATGTCGCTTACCAGCATATGCCTGCACAGACCCCGGTTGAGCATGGAGGCGCTCAGGTGCCCGTGGTCGGCTCCGATATCGGCACAGACGGCGCATGGCACGGCCATGGCAACGGCGGCCTCCAGCCGGTCATCCAGCTGGGGGGCACGGAAGGTTCGCGTGTTCATCAGTCCAGATAATCCTTCAGCTTCTTGGAGCGGCTGGGGTGGCGCAGCTTGCGCAGGGCCTTGGCCTCGATCTGACGGATGCGCTCACGGGTCACCTTGAATACGCGGCCCACTTCCTCCAGGGTGCGCTGGTGGCCGTCATCCAGGCCGAAGCGCAGGCGCAGCACCTTTTCTTCGCGGGGGGTGAGGGTATCCAGCACGCCCAGCAGCTGCTCCTTCATCAGGGTAAAGCTGGCAGCCTCGGCGGGGGCGGGGGCGTCGTCGTCGGGGATGAAGTCGCCCAGGTGGCTGTCCTCCTCCTCGCCGATGGGGGTCTCCAGAGATACGGGCTCCTGTGCGATCTTGATGATCTCGCGCACCTTGCTCTCGGAGATGTTCATCACCTTGGCAATCTCGTCGGGGGTGGGCTCACGGCCGTACTCCTGCAAAAGCTGGCGGGAGATGCGGATCAGCTTGTTGATGGTCTCCACCATGTGCACCGGGATGCGGATGGTGCGGGCCTGGTCGGCAATGGCGCGGGTAATGGCCTGACGGATCCACCAGGTGGCGTAGGTAGAGAACTTGTAGCCCTTGCGGTAGTCGAACTTGTCCACCGCCTTGATCAGGCCCAGGTTGCCCTCCTGGATCAGATCCAGGAACAGCATGCCGCGGCCCACGTAGCGCTTGGCGATGGATACCACCAGGCGCAGGTTGGCCTCGGTCAGCTTCTGCTTGGCATCCTCGTCGCCCTCTTCCATGCGCTTGGCGATCTCGATCTCTTCATCGGCGGTCAGCAGGGGAACCTTGCCGATCTCCTTCAGGTACATGCGAACGGGGTCGTCCACACTGATGCCCTCGGGCACGCTCAGGTCGATCTGCTCGGGCTCCACCAGCTCTTCCGGCGGTACGGGGTCGAACTCGTTCACCACATCGATGCCCAGACGCTCCAGGGTCTCAAAGACCTTGTTCATCTGGTCGGCGTCGATCTCCAGCTCCATCAGCTGGTTGGCTACCTCGTCTTTGGTGATGGTGCCCTTCTGCTTGGCATCTTCGTATAGTTCGTTGAGCTTCAGCTTGATCGCTTCCTGCGACTGATTTGCACTCAACCGTCTCACTCCTTTTGTCGTACACGGGGGGTTAGGTCAATTCCATCAATTGGGTGGTAAGGAGGAAGGCTCGCTGGGTCTCTTTGGCGCGTTCTTCCTCGGGCAGGGTAGGCAGAGAGGCCTGCAGCCTGTCCAGCTCGGCCTCCAGGCGCTGGCGGCGCAGGGCATTTACGCAATCCTTGGCCATTTTGCGCAGACCCTCGTCGTCCAGCCGGGTGTCGATGGCAAGAATATCACTGAGCGTTGCCCGGCTCTGGTCGTCGGGCTGCTGCTCCATCAGTGCGGCAGGACTCTGCCCGCTGAGGAGCGCCTCGCACAGGCCGCGCAGGTGCTCATCCTCGAATTCTTCGGGGGTAACGATGTCTTTGGGTAAGCGTCCGGTAGCCAGCACCGCCAGCAGGGTATGGGCGGCGTGGTTGACCGCAGGGGTCGGTTTTGCCTTACGGGAAAAGGTTTCCCGGGCTGGCTGCACAGTATGCTGCCGGGCAGCGGGCCTGAGGCCGATCTGCTCCATGAGCACGTTTTTTTCGATGCCTGTTTCCAGCGAGAGCCGCTTCAGGTGGCTGTCCAGCTCCACAGGCTCGCGTACCTTGCGCAGGATGGCTGCACAGGCCTTGGCGTATTGCACCCTGCCCTCCTCCAGGGCCATGTCGTACTTTTCTTTTTCGCGCTGCATACGGTATTCCACCGCCGATACGGGCTTTAGCTGATGGAAGGCCTCTATGCCCTCCTGACGGATAAACTCGTCCGGGTCAAGCCCGCCGGGGAAAACCAGTACACGGGCAGGCACGTTTGCCTCCTCCAGTACGTCCAGGCCGCGCAGGATGGCGTTCTGGCCTGCGCTGTCGCCGTCGTAGGCCAGTAGGACCTGCGGCGCAAAGCGGTTGAGCAGGCGTGCCTGCTCGGGGGTAAGGGCGGTGCCCAGGGTGGCGGCAACGCCTTCTATACCATACTGGCTAAGGGCTACCACATCCATGTACCCTTCCACCAGAATCACCCGTTTCAGGCCGCGTGCCTTGCGCAGCAGGTTGGCTGCGAACACGCCTAAACGCTTGTTGAACGCAGGGGTGTCGGAGGTGTTGAGGTACTTGGGCTTGGCATCGCCCATGGCCCGGCCGCCAAAGCCGAGCACATTGCCGTAGGCGTCGATGATGGGGAACATGGCCCGGTTGCGGAACATGTCGTAGCTGCGGCCTTCGCGTACCAGCATCAGGCCTGCCTGGCGCAGCTCGTCTTCGGTAAAGCCTTCGTCCAGCAGCGCTTTGCAGACTGCCGGGCGCTCCGGCGCTGCGCCGATGCCGAAGCGGCGGATCACCGCATCGCTCAGGCCCCGGCCCTTGAGATAATCCAGTATCGCTTTGCCCTCCGGCTGCCACAGGTGCTGGTGATACAGCCGTGCAGCGGCCTTGTTGGCAAGAAAGATGCGCTCCTTGAGCGATCTGCGCTGCTCCCAGGCGGGGTCGTGCTGCATCTCGGGCAGGGGCATGTGCAGCTGCTCTGCAAGGTGGGTGACCGCCTCCTGAAAGGAGAGGTGCTCCATCTCCATCACAAACTGGATCACGCTGCCGCCGGCCTTGCAGCCGAAGCAGTGGTAAAGCTGCTTTTGCTCATCTACATGGAAGGATGGTGACTTTTCGTTGTGAAACGGGCACAGACCTACGTATCTATGCCCGTTCTTCTTTAGCGTTACATAGGAGCTGATGACGGATACGATATCAGCCCGTGCACGAAGCTCATCCAGCCATTGGGAAGGGAATCTTCCGGCCATGGTATCTTTCACCCACTCCTTAAACATTCGCCGCGGCTGGTTACATTCCTGCCGGTGAATCTACAAATTGCGACAAACTGTTAAAGACTGCCAAATGCACCGGGCACATGCACCTCGGTAAAGCGGTCTATGGCATAGCGGTCTGTCATACAGGCGACAAAATCGCATACGGCCCGCTCCGCGCCCTCGGTGTAGCAGATCTCCAGGTATTCGGCGGGCAGCTGCTCCGGGTGGCGGGTGTAGTGATCGAAAAGGGCATCCACCACATAATCGCATTTTTCTTCTTCCCGGGCGCGCCAGCCGTCGTGGTATACATTGGCAAACAGAAAGGCGCGCAGCTCGTCGCTGGCCTCCTCCACCTCGGCGCTCATGCGCAGGTAAGGCTGCCCCTTGCTGGTGTTTACGATGTCGGTGATCATGGTGTTGATGCGCTCGCCGTGGGTCTGCCCCAGCACCGACAGGCACCGGCGGGGCAGCTCAAAGGGCTTGAGGATGCCGCCGCGGATGGCATCGTCTATGTCGTGGTTGATGTAGGCGATGCGGTCGGCCCGGCGCACGCACCAGCCCTCCAGGGTGGCTGGCTCCTCCTTGCCCGAATGGGTACGGATGCCGTCCAGCGTTTCCTTGCACAGGTTGAGGCCCTTGCCCTCGTTCTCCAGCCGAACGGCCACCCGGTGGCTCTGCTCGTTGTGCCGGAAGCCGCCGGCCACACGCCTGTCCAGCGTGCGCTCGCCGATGTGCCCGAAGGGGGTGTGCCCCAGATCGTGCCCCAGCGCGATGGCCTCGGTAAGGTCTTCGTTCAAACGGAGGCTGCGGGCGATGGTGCGGGCTACCTGCGCCACCTCCAGCGTGTGGGTGAGGCGGGTGCGGTAGTGGTCGCCCTTGGGGGAGAGGAACACCTGGGTCTTGAACTTGAGCCTGCGAAAGCTCTTGCAGTGGATGATGCGATCCCTGTCCCGCTGGAAGCAGGTGCGCAGCTGGCAGGGCGTAACGGGCTTTTCCCGGCCCTGGGAATGCATGCTCAGTGCCGCAAAGGGGGACAGGCGCTCTTTTTCTTCCCGTTCCTGTTCTTCCCGGAATGTCAAGCTGCTCACCTCCGTGTTTCCTTATTATAAGGGTACTATCTGTTAATACGTTGTGAGCAGCCCGAATTCCTGCTTTTTCTCACAAAAAGGCAAAGGCTTCGCGGCGGTGCTTTTCAATCCGGCCGGAAAATGCTATACTATCATTGCGGTATTGTGCGCAAAGCGCAGGCCGCGACCAAAGCAAATGCAGCATTTTGGAGGCTTTATGGCATATCAGGCTTTGTACCGCCGCTGGCGGCCCACTACGTTTTCCCAGGTGCTGGGGCAGACGGCTGCCGTCAAGGCGCTGCGCAACCAGATCGAGGCAGGGCGCATTGCTCATGCCTATCTTTTCTGCGGCTGCCGCGGCACCGGCAAGACCACCATGGCCAAGCTGATGAGCCGCGCCATCAACTGCCAGAACCCCACCGACGGCGACCCCTGCGGTGAGTGCCAGGTATGCCGCGCCATTATGAGCGAGACCACCATGGATGTGGTGGAGCTGGATGCTGCCAGCAACAACAGCGTAGACAACGTGCGCGAGCTGCTGGAGCAGGTGCGCTACCCGGCGCAGCTGGGCCGGTACAAGGTCTACATCATCGACGAGGTGCACATGCTCTCCACCGCTGCCTTCAATGCGCTGCTCAAGACCCTGGAGGAGCCGCCGGAGCATGTGGTGTTCATCCTGGCCACCACAGAGCCCCAGAAGCTGCCCGCCACCATCCTTTCCCGTGTGCAGCGGTACGATTTCGGGCGCATCCCCACGGCGCTGATGGTGGAGCGCATGCAGCTGGCCCTCAGCGAGATGGGCATGACCGCCGAGGAGGAAGCCCTGCAGATGGTGGCCCGCGCCGCCGAAGGTGCCATGCGCGATGCCTTCAGTATTCTGGATATGTGCGTTGCCGGTGCGGAGGCGGGCAGCATCACCGCCGCTCAGGTGCGGGATGTGCTTGGCACCACCGATAAAGATTTCCTCTTCGCCTACGCCGATGTGCTGGCTGCCTACGATGCGGGCGGCGTGATGCGCAAGGTGGATGAGCTGATGCGCTCCGGCAGGGAGCCGCAGGTATTCCTCAGGGAGATGGCCGGCCATGTGCGGGCCCTGCTCACGGTAAAGGCTGTGGAGAGCGATGCCGCCTCCATTCTGGATGTGACCGACGAGGACGAGAAGCGCTACCGCAAGCAGGCGGAGCAGTTCTCCGATGCCCGCCTGCTGCGCATCCTGGATGATTTCGTCAAGGCCGAGGGCGAGCTGCGCTTTGCCTCCACGCCCCGCATCGGGCTGGAATCCGCCTCTCTGCGCGCCTGCCAGAAAAACGCAGGCGAGAGCAGCGAAGCGCTGATGGAGCGCATCGGCGAGCTGGAGAGCCAGCTCACCCAGCTCAGGGCCAAGCTGGACAGCGGCGCCTACACCGTGGCCGCCGTCCCGCAGGAGGGCGCACCCAAAAAGAGCGAAAAGGCCGCCGCAGCCCCTGCTGAAAGCGTCCCCGCTGCCCCGCAGGAGAAGCCCATCCCCGGCGATGCCAAGGCCGTATGGAAGGCCTTCCTCGACCTGCTCAGCAAGAACGAGCCGCCGCTGTTGGGCCTTGTGCGCAACGAGCGTTTTCTGGGCGAGGAAAACGGTGTGTACCGTGTGCAGATCTCCTATGCCAAGAAGGATTTTTCCTACGTTAAGCTCAACCAGCCCGCCCGCAAGGAGCGGCTCACGCAGATGCTCTCCGAGGCTGCCGGTAAGCCGGTGGGGCTGGAGATCGTTCTGGAGGGCGAGGCGGCTGCGCCTGTGCGCAACACCGCCGCCGAATCCGCTCAGGAGGCGCTCATCGCCACCTTCGGGCGGGAAAACGTGCAGATCGACGAGGGGAAAGCATAATGAAAAAGTCCTACCAAAAAGCCCATCAGCGCAAGGAAGGCGTTAACTATAAGCACGATCTGGGCCAGCATTTTCTCTACGACGAGGCGCTGCTCTCTGCCCTGGTCAAGTCTACCGGCGTTACCGGGCAGGATAAAGTGCTGGAGATCGGCCCCGGCAGCGGCATGCTCACCTATCAGCTCTGCAAGGAGGCCGCCCAGGTGACCGCCGTGGAGGTGGATGAGGATGTGCTGCCCTTCCTGCGTATGAAAACGCAGGAATTCGATAACCTGACCATCGTGGTGGGGGATATCCGCAAGCAGCCCATCCGGGAGCTTTGCGCACCGCTGGGCGAAGATTTCTACGTCATCGCCAACATCCCCTACAACATCACCACCCCCATCCTGGATCTGCTCTGGGAGAGCGGTCTCAGCATCCGTCAGCTGTCGCTGATGGTGCAGAAGGAGGTGGCGGACAAGCTGCTGGCCCTGCCCGGCGACAGCGCCTACGGCCTGCTCAGCGCCCGCTGCCGCTACTATGCGGAGCCGGAGCTGGAGGCAGTGGTGCCCGCCGAGGCCTTTACGCCGCCGCCCAAGGTGGATAGTGCCTTCATCCATCTGCGCATGCGCCGGGAGCCGGTGGCCCCGGTCGCCAACGAAAAGCTGCTTATGCGCATGATGCGGGATGGCTTCAACCACCGCCGCAAGACCCTGACCAATGCCCTGAAGGGCACGGTGGACAGCGAAAAGCTGCTGGCCGCCATGGAGGCGGAGGGCCTCAAGCCCACCGCCCGCGCCGAGGAGCTGTCTGTGGAGAGCTGGATCGCCCTGGCCAACGCCTGCGCGGTCTGAGCTACCAGCTTTCCTCCTTTTTCTGCCAGCTGTGTATCTTGCAGCCCAGAAACAAAAGCAGACATACCGCCGCCGGAATGGGGTACACCCATTGCCGGGTAAGGATGCCCAGCAGCCCCATGCCCGCTCCGTACCACAGGTAACGCCCGGCCTTTGCCGGTGCTAGCACGCTGGAGAGCAGCTCCCGGAGGCTCCGGCTCCTGTGCCGCCGCCCCTGGGCCATGCGCCTCAGCTGCTCGTCGGTGGCAGGCGCACCGGCACCGGCCAGCGCCACCAGCTCCTCCCGCCCAACGATGCGGATGGGCATCTCCAGATCCTCCGCATAGGCAGCGGCCTCCCGGCTCACCGGCGCGGTAACGCACAGGATGCACCGGTCGGCCTCCTGGTCGTGGGCATCCCGCACGGCTTTGATGATCTGCTGCACGTTGATGGGCAGGCTTTCGTGCTGAGCAATGAGCCGGATCAGCACCCGGCCCTCCTTCCAGCGGCCCAGCACGCCCCAGGGCAGCGCTTTTTCCATGTGGATATCCGCCTTGGGCAAAAGCCACAGAGCAGCCTGAAAGGCCGCATGCCTGGGGGAGAGCATCATCAGGCGGCTCAGCGCCAGCTCCCCGCCGATCATCTGCCGCATCTGGGCCTCCCGGCGCAGCATCCGCTTTTTGCCCAGCTGCCGGGCCGCCAGCCACAGCAGCCCGCCCATGGCGATGCCTGCCGTAAGGGCGGTGGGGCGCACGCCCCAGAGATAAACGAACCACGCTGTGCCCAGCAGCGCAGCCACCAGCGCCCGGAGCAGCTTGTCTGCGGCCTCTGCCAGAGGCGCTTTGGGTCTGTACCTGTGCATGGCCTTCACCTGCTTTCGGAAAATAGCTTTCCCTTTCGGCGTTTTTTTAGTATAATCATCCAATCACCACAGAAAAGGAGGCGTGGCCATGCCAAAGGAAAAGATCGGCCTCATGGGCGGCAGCTTCAACCCGATCCATGAGCGGCATCTGGAAATGGCCTCCTGTGCCCTGAAGGAAGCAAAGCTGGATCGGGTGCTGTTTCTGCCCACCGGCAACCCGCCCCATAAAAAGACCGGCCTGGAGGAGGCCGAGCACCGCTACGAAATGACCCGTCTGGCGGTAAGCGGCATACCGGGCTTTGAGCCCTGCCGGGTGGAGCTGGAGCGCAAGGGCACCATTTACACGGTGGATACCCTTGCCATCCTCAAAAAGCAGTACCCCAATGCGGAGCTTTACTACATCATCGGCGAGGATACGTTTTTCGACCTGCCCAACTGGCGCAAGCCCGAGAAGGTCTTTGAGCTGACCCGCTTTCTGGTCTGCCGCCGGGATAGCCACGACCCGGAGGAGGATCCCCGGTGCGGGAAGATCCGCAAGATGGGGTGCAAATATGCATTCCTCAGCCTGCCCCCCAGGGATGTATCCTCCACCGATGTGCGCGCGGAACTGGCTGCGGGCGGCGACCCGGATGAGCTGAAGCCCCAGGTGATCGAATACATCCGTCTGATGGGCCTCTACGGGCGCGAGCCCAGCCCGGCCACGGGCGAGGCTGCGTATGCAAGGCTGAAAAAGAATCTGAGCGAGAAGCGGCTGCTGCACTCCCTGCTGGTGTGCTGGTCGGCCCGCCGCCTGGCCCGCCTCCATGGCGTGGACGAAGACCGGGCAGCCACCGCCGCCCTGCTGCACGACTGTGCCAAGTGTCTGCCCCTCAGCGCCATGCAGCAGATCGCCAGGGAGCACCGTCTGCTCATCGATAAAATGACGCTGCAGAGCGGCAACCTGCTCCATGGCCCGGTAGGAGCCGTGGTGGCGGAAAAGGAGTACGGCATCACCGACCCCAACGTGCTGGCGGCCATCCGCTGCCACACCACCGGCAAGGTGGGCATGCTGCCGCTGGATATGATCGTGTTCCTTTCCGATAAGATCGAGCCCTCCCGCCGCAGCTACCCTGCGCTGGAGGAGGTGCGCAGGCTCGCCAAAGAGAGCCTGCCTGCGGCCATGAGCTACTCTCTGCGTTCCACCCTTGAATATGTGAAGAGCCAGGGCGGCGAGCCCCACCCGGCCACCCAGCAGGTGGCGGATTGGCTGGATCGCCTGATGGCACAGCAAAGGAGCAATGAAAATGAATAACGAACTGATCCAAAAAATCGCGGGTATCCTCTACGAAAAGAAGGCCAAGGATATCGTCGCCCTGGATGTGCACGACCTGACCGTGATCACCGATTGCATGGTCATCGCCAGCGGCCGCAGCGCGCTGCAGGTCAAATCCCTCTCCGATGAGGTGGAGGAGAAGCTGAGCGAGATGGGTCTGGAGCCCGTGCGCAAGGAAGGCCAGCAGGAGGGCCGCTGGGTGGTGCTGGATTACGGCACCGTGCTGGTGCACCTGTTCCACCCCGAAGAGAGGGAGTTCTACCGGCTGGACAAGCTCTGGGAGAACGACCAGAACCGCATCGCCCTTGATTTTGAGGAGGACGACGACTGATGGTGGAATATCAGTTGGTCATCTCTGGGGATGAAGCCGCGCTGGCTGCCGCCATGGGCAAAGCCTATTCCGAAGCCCCTTGGTTTGAAAACCGGACGGAGGAGCGGGCCCAGAAGCGCGTCCGGGCCATTCTGGGCAACTATCAGGGCATGGGCCTGAAAGCCGTGGAGGATGGCGCCATCATCGGCGGTTTGCTGGGCTTTGTGGATCCCTACGCCGACGAGGACTTCTTCTACATTTCCGAGCTGTTCGTGGTGCCGGAGCGCAAAAAGCAGGGCATCGGCAAGCAGCTGATGCAGGCTTTGGAGCCGCATCTTCGGGAGAAGGGCATCGCTGTGGTGCAGCTGATGTCCATCGAGCCCAATGAAGCCTTTTATGCCAAATGCGGCTTGGAAAAGGACAGCGTTTCGGTGCTGTACAAGCGCGTATAATGAACCACACCCCCAAGGAGCGGAAAAAGCTCTTTGGGGGTGTGGTGCTTTATGAGGATGTCATGTCTCATTGGCAACCGGTTCGTTGGCTTGATATTCGCCGGTTATTTCGCCCTGTTGCAGAATATGGCCCGCAGCCGCTTTCAAAAAACGCTTCTTGAACACATTGGCAGACAGATCCAGTTCGCTGTCCAGCGCATACAGCGTAAACCGGTACAGATGGTTTGCGCCTTTGGGCGGCTTGGGGCCAGCATAGCGATGCCAGCCGTAGGCAATGCCTTGCTTGGCGGATTGCAGCGTGGCCACATTCGCCCCGCTAGGAATGCCTTCGGGTATCTGATGGGTTGCCGGGAGGTTCCAGATCACCCAATGGGGAAAGCCCTTGATAGGGTGGCTCAGGTCTTCCAGCGTAATGGCGAGGGTTTTGGTGTCGGGGGAAAGGTTTTCGATGACAAAGGCTGGCGAAATGTCCTGTCCGTAGCCTGTGTGCTCTGGACGAAAGCAGCCATTTTCATCAATGGCGCTGCATGTGAACCGCAACAGCTTATTGTCCATCGTTTGTTTCCTCCAGATACCGCACTACTTTGCCGGTGCTTGTGGCATATGCAATCTCCGACCGGGTACTTTCTCCGATGTATCCATCCACATTGATGACGAAGATTTCGTCTGCCATATCGATTTTCCGCTTGTGCATGTCGTCCAGCATGGCCTTGGTGCCCTCTGTCCAGACCTCGTCATCGCCGGAATGGCCGAACAGGCCCACACTCAAAACGATGTTACCTTCCAGCGTCAACCGCTTCTGCTCCTGCAAAAAGGCATCCTTGAAGCGGGTGCTGCCGCACAGGGTGATCACTTTGTACTTGCCGACCATGGGATCGCCTCCTATTTTCATACCCGCACCACCTGACTGCGCATCATCAGCCCGGCGGGCTGACCAGCGCCCAAAGCCCACAGGTCATAGGCGGTATTGTCCAGCCCATACAGCGGGTTTTGCCAGTCGCCGTCCGCTGCCTTGCTGATGACAGGGATGAAGCTGCTTTTGAATGCTGCCAGCAAGTCCACACTTTCTTTGCGGAAACCAAGCAGCCGCACATATTCCGGCAGCGGGTGGGCTTCCAACAACTCCTGCGTTACACCCAGCAGGCCGTGAGTGCACAGACGGCTGAGTCTGGCGCGGGCGTACCGCTTGGTTTTCAGGCTTTCCAGCAAGGTTTCCCGGCTGGTGGCCTGATGGGCAGCCGCTTGCAGCCGGTGTTCCAGCCCTTCGGTGCACAGGGGCAGCTGTTGCAGCTGTGCAGGGGCCATGGAGCGCAGGGTGTGCAGCAGTACCCTGTCCAGCGCCTCCGGGGGGCAGACGGGTTCGCTGTCTCCGGCATGGGGCAGGGGATAGCCGCAGGCGGCTTCTGCGGCAGCGGTCTCGCCGCTGAGATATGCCCGCCGCACCGCTGTGGCAGAAGGGTACGCCACGGCGGCTTCGCTCTGCGCATCTGCGGCAACAGGCAGCGCCGCATCGTGGTAGCCGCCCACCCGCTGTACCGGCAGGGGCTGCAGATGGCTGTTCAGCCGCAGCATGGCCCGGCGGTAGCACAGCGCAAGGATCAGGTTGGGCTGCTGCCAGATCCCTTCGGGGAGCGTGGCACCACCGGCACAGGCTGCCAGCGCCGCTCCCTGCGCCGCAGCGAAGGAAACGCCCTTGGCAAGCTCGTTCCGCAGCACGGCGGTAAAGGGTTCGGTGGGGTTTTCCAGCAGCCGGGCAGCGGCGGTCAGGTCGATGGCGGCGTCCTCCACGCCGTAGCTGAGATGGGTCACAAAGCCCAGCTGTGTAAGGATGTGTACCCCGCCGAGGGCAAAATGCTCCGCATCCCGCACCGCAAAAGCGCAGGGCAGCTCCAGCACCAGATCGGCCCCGGCCCGCAGGGCGCATTCCGCCCGGAAGGCAGGGGAAAACAGCGCAGGCATGCCCCGCTGGGTAAAGGGGCCGCTCATCAGGCAGACGATGGCTGCTCCCGGCAGCCTTTGCCGGATCAGCTCAAACTGCCGCCTGTGCCCCCGGTGAAAGGGGTCGTATTCGCATATGATGCCGACAACGGGTCGTTCCATGGCTGCGCCCATTGCTGCACGGCAATGCCATTGCAGCTTTTTGGGCTTATCCCCCTTCCATTCTTTGTTTAATGGGTGTATACTATATAGATGAGATGTGGTCTCCAATGCATTGTAGCATAACCGCGCTCAAAACGCTATCGGGAGGATAACAGAAATGAAAAGAATGCCGCTTCTGTTGCTCGTTGTTCTGCTGATGTGTGTAATGCTGACGGCTCAGGCACTTGTGATCTCCCCGGTGCAGGAGACCGATAGCGGCTTTGTCACCGCCGATGGCGAGGCTTATCAGATCCCGGCGGAGACGGAGGGCTACTTCATACCGGGCTTTACGTGCTACCCGGTGCAATGCGGCAATTTTGCATTCTTTTTGCCCATAGAGTGGGAGAGCTTCGCCGCCGACCCAGGCTACCCCGCCGTGGTCGCCGTGACGCCGGATGAAGGCATACTGATGGTGGCGGAATTCGGAGCCGAGATGGATCCGCTGAGCGCAAAGGATCACTATGCCGCTTCCTTTCTGCAGGAAGGCAGGGACTTGTTTGCCGGTAAGACCACCGAGGACAGCAAGCTGCTGGATACCTTCCTGCTGGACGGTCTGCCCGCTTTGCAGGTAGAGATGGTCGGCCAGGGTTTTGAGATGGTCTGGGTCAACGATCAGGGAAACCTGTATTTTCTGATGTACCAGACCGGTGTGGAATCGCTGGATGCCAACATGCCGTTGGTGATCGACAGCTTCTATCTCAGGGAGCAGCGCACGGCCCATTCTGTCAACGAAGCAGACTATGAGACCGAAGTGCTGCCCGATGGCACATTGGCCATTACGGCATACATCGGTAACGCGACGCATATCCGGGTGCCGCAGAGCATTGGCGGGGTAACCGTTACGCAATTGGCTCCCCGTGCGTTCTACGAATCGTATCTGCGAGAGGTGATCCTGCCGGACAGCATCACCGCTATTGGAGAATATGCGTTTTCCGGCTGCACCCGGCTGGTGAGCATCCGCTTACCGGCGCAGCTGGAAGAGCTGCCTGCGGGAACCTTCGAAAGCTGCTTACAGCTGTCCGATGTGCAGATGCCGGATTCCCTCAAAAGGATCGGCGAGAATGCCTTCTACGGCTGTTTCACTTTGAAGGAGCTGAGGCTGCCCGCTGCGCTGGAGCACATTGCCTACCACAACTTTACTCTTTGCTGTAGGCTGGAACGGTTCGAGGTGCCTGCGGATTGCGTTGGCTTTACGACGCAGGATGACGGTGCCGTACTCCTTTCCAAAGACGGTAAACGGCTGGTGTGCTATGCCGCATGGCAGGAGCGCACCCATTATTCGGTGCCGGAGGGCGTGGAGACCGTCGATGTTATGGCATTCGACTATGCCGTCCATCTGGAAACGGTGGTGTTTCCGCAAAGCATCCGTCAGATCGGCGGAGGCGCTTTCAGCACCTGTGTACAGCTGCAAAGGGTAGAGCTGCCGGTGATGGATGCCGATCTGGGCATCATGCTCGGTATGCTGGTAGCGACCGATAATGGTCTGGAGAAAAGGGACGGTTATACCTCCATCATGCTGGGCGCTCCTGCGGTACTGGTGGCCCCCGAGGGCGGCACGGTACAGCAGCATGCAGAGAAGTTCGATATCCCCTTTGAGGCTATAGATACCACCACCCACTAAGGCATTCCCCGCATGGCAATGCGGTGCGAAGCGCAGGGCTATTCCTGCCATAGAGATGCGTGCAGGAAAAACGCATCCGAACGAAATTCCATTCTAAAGGAGACAGTCACATGAAAATTCTTATCCTCAACGCGGGCTCTTCCTCCCTCAAGTATCAGCTCATCGACATGGATACCAACACCACCCTGGCCAAGGGTCTGGTAGGCCGTATCGGTATCGGCGGCAGCTCCATCAAGCAGAAGGCCAACGACCAGGTCTTCGAAGTGGTCACCGATATGAAGGACCACACCGAGGGCATCGAGTGGATGCTCAAGGGCCTGCTGGATCCCGAAAAGGGCGTGCTCAAGAGCATGGACGAGATCGATGCTGTGGGTCACCGCGTGCTGCACGGCGGCGAGAGCTTTACCGCCAGCGTGCTCATCAACGATGAGGTTAAGGCCGCCATCGAGGCCAACATTCCTCTGGGCCCCCTGCACAACCCCGCCAACCTGCAGGGCATCCTGGCCTGCGAAAAGGTCATGCCTGGCACCCCCAACGTGGCTGTGTTCGATACCGCTTTCCACCAGACCATGCCCCCCAAGGCCTTCATGTACGGTGTGCCCAAGAAGTATTACACCGATCTGCATGTGCGCCGCTACGGCTTCCACGGCTCCAGCCACCGCTATGTGAGCAAGCGCGTGCGTGAGTTCCTGGGCATGGAGAAGGAAGGCAGCCGCATCATCACCGTGCATCTGGGCAACGGCTCCTCTCTGGCTGCCGTGAAGGATGGCAAGTGCCTGGATACCTCCATGGGCATCACCCCGCTGGAGGGCGTGCTGATGGGCACCCGCTGCGGTACCCTGGACGCTGCTGTGGTCGAGTATCTGGTGGATAACACCGATCTGGACGTGAAGGGCGTCCTCAACATGATGAACAAGGAAAGCGGCCTGCTGGGCATCAGCGGCGTCAGCAGCGATATGCGCGATGTGGATGCCGCCTGCGCCGAAGGCAACGAGGATGCTCTCCTGGCCCGCGATATGCTGGTGTGGAGCGTTCGCAAGTACATCGGTGCCTATGCTGCCGAAATGGGCGGCGTGGATGCCATCGTGTTCACCGCCGGCATCGGCGAGAACAACGGCAAGCTCCGTGAGATGATCATGGAAGGCTTCGAGTATCTGGGCGCCAAGATCGACCCCGCCAAGAACGCTGCCTGCGCCGATGGCCACGCCTATGAGTGCGTCATCTCCCCCGACGACAGCAAGGTGAAGGTCTGCGTCATCCCCACCGATGAGGAGTCTGTCATCGCCGGCGATACCCTGTGCATCGTTACCGGCAAGGAGATCGTGGACTAATGGCATAGCCCGCAAGGGCACAGGGAGCCCCCGCCGCGAAAAGTGGCGGGGGCTCCTGCTGTATGCCCCCAATGCGCTCCCGCCTCTTGAGCTGCGGCGGGGAAGTATGCTATCATACCTTACAGAAAACAAACGCAAAGGATGTGTACCCTATGGCATATCAACAGACCGCCGCCCTGGCAAAGGCGATCCGGGAAAACATCGGCCGTGTGATCATCGGCCGGGAGCGGGAGATCGAGCTGCTGCTGGCTGCCATGCTCTCCGGCGGCCATGTGCTCCTGGAGGATGTGCCCGGCACCGGCAAGACCACGCTGGCCAAGGCGCTGGCCCGGTCGCTCTCCTGCGCCTTCGCCCGTGTGCAGTTCACCCCCGATCTGCTCCCGGCGGATATCACCGGCATGCGGATCTACGACCAGCACAGCGGTACCTTCACCTTTTTGAAGGGCCCCGCCTTTACCAACATCCTTCTGGCGGATGAGATCAACCGCGCCACGCCCCGTACCCAGTCCGCCCTGCTGGAGTGCATGGAGGAAAGGCAGATCACCGAAGGCGGCACCACCTATCGGCTGGAGGAGCCCTTTGTGGTCATCGCCACTCAGAACCCGGTGGAGAACCAGGGCACCTTCCCTCTGCCGGAGGCCATGCTGGATCGTTTTTTGATGAAGCTCTCCCTTGGTTGCCCCACCGGTGAAGAAGCCGTGGCCATGATGCAGCGTTTCCTGAACGGTCAGCCCCTGGCGGAGCTCCGGACGGTGGCCACCGTGCAGGAGCTGGCAGCTGCGGCTGCGGAGGTCAGGCAGGTACGCGTGCAGGAGGATGTGCTGCGCTATATGGCCGCCCTCTGCGAAGCCGCCCGCGACCCGGAAAAGGTTCGCCTGGGCCCCTCGCCCCGTGCCCTGCTGGCGCTGATGCGCACCTGTCAGGCGCTGGCGGCCATCCGTGGGCGGGATTATGTGATCCCCGACGATGTAAAGGAGCTGGCGGTGCCGGTGCTGGCGCACCGCATCATCCTCCGGGGCATGAGCTACCGGATCGATGCGGAAGCCTTCGTGACCGGGCTGCTCAGCCATGTGGCGGTGCCCACCGAGGTCATCCCATGAGCGTGCCGGTAGTGCTGGCGGCGCTGCTGGCGGTGTACGGCTTGTTCGGGCTGGTGCTGGTGCGCTTCGGGCTGAAGGGGCTGCAATGCACCCGCAGCTTTTCCTGCCAAACGGCCTTTGAGGGCGAGGAGGGCGAGCTGGTGGAGGTGGTGCGCAACGACCGCCCCATGCTCATCCCCTGGCTGCGCATGGAGAGCAACCTGTCGCCCTACATCCGTCTGGGTATGCAGGAGAACGTGAACAGCAGCGATCAGCGCCACTATTCCAGCCTCTTTACGCTCATGCCCTTCCAGCAGGTGCGCCGCCGCCACCGGGTGCGCTTTCTGCACCGGGGCGAATACGATCTGGGCAATGCCACCCTGACCGTGGGCGATGTGCTGGGAGCGTTCCAATCCAGCCGGGAGCAGACGATGCACGTGCCCGTGCTGGTGTTTCCCCGCCTGTTGGAGGAGGATGCGCTGCCCCGCCCCTTCTCGCTCCTGCCCGGCGAGGCGGTGGACAGCACCCGGCTTTTGACCGACCCGTTCCTGATCCGCGGCATACGCCCCTACCATCCCGGCGACCCTGTGCGGGATATCCACTGGCCGGCCACCGCCCGCATGGGCGAAGCGCAGGTGCGCCAATTTGACCACACCACCGGCATGAAGCTGATGGTGCTGCTGAATGTGGAGCGCACCGGCGACCAGTGGGGCGAAAAGCTGATGGACTACGAAGAAAAACAGATCGAATACGGCATCTCCATGGCGGCCACTTTGTGCCTCCGGGCGCTGCGCTCCGGGCTTTCTGCCGGGTTTGCCGCCAATATGCCCCTTACGGGAGAGAAGGAGGGCCTGCTGATGCCCCCTGCCTGCGGCCCCGCCCGGGAGGAGGAGATGCTCACCGCCTTTGCACGGCTCGCCATACGGCGCACCCAGCGCTTTCCCTATTTCCTGAAAACGCTTACCCAGCTGACCGATATGGATATCCTGGTGCTCTCCTGCTACGACAGTGAAGAGATCCGCGAAGGGCTGCAATGGCTGCGGGGCCGGGGCAACCGGGTGCAGCTCCACCTGCTGGATGCGGGGGAAGGAGGCTGCGCATGAGGCCGGATACCAATGGCTTTGCGAAAAAATATCAGCACCCCCTGCTGGTGGCGGCTGCCTCCGTACCGGCGGCGGTACTGCTGACCGCAGCCCTCTGCCCTGAGGCGCTGGGCAGGGTATGGGTACTGCCGGCCCTGTTTGTACCGCTGGCATGGCTGTGCCTGCTGCTGCCGGGGCAACGTCGGGTGGCAGGTGCGGCGGTGGGTACTCTTGCGCTCATCGGCTGCGCGGTGGCGCTGCTGCCCATCGGGGCTGCACCGTTTCTTCTTCTGCTGCCGCTTTTGTATGGCGCAGCGCTGTTCCTGCTGCTGCCGGTGGCGGCCTGGCCCACCGGGCAGGAGCTGCCGCCCTATATCGCTGCGGGCGGGCTGGCGGCGCATCTGTTTGCCCATCTGGCCAGCGGGTATGCAGACCGTACCGGCTCCGGCCTTTACCGTCCAGCCCAGCTGCTGCTGACGGTAACCTTTGCGGCTTTTCTGGTGCTGGCGCTGCTGGCACTGAACCGGGCCAGCCTGCGCCGGGCTTCACAGGAGCGGGTGCAGGTGCCGGGGCGTATGCGCAGGCAGAATACCGCGCTCACCCTGGGTTTGCTGCTGCTGGCAGCAGGCGTTGCGCTGCTGCCGCAGGTGGCTGCGTTTCTCAAAAGGGTCTGGCAGCTTCTCTGGCAAGGTGTGGCAGCTGCCGCCGCCTGGCTGGCCGCCCTTCTCAAAACCGATGGGGCAGGCTCCGGCGGCACAGGGGATGCCCTCACGGCCATCGAACTGACCGGCGAGACCGTCAACCGGCCCGGCTTTCTGGAGGTGCTGCTGCAAAAGCTGCTGGGCATCGTTGCGGTACTGGCTGTGCTTGCACTGGCGGGCTTCCTGCTCACAAGGCTGTTCAGGCTGCTGCGCCGTGTGGCCGCCTGGCTCAGACAGCGGCTTGCCGGGTTCGGCAGCGCCGCCACGAAGGATTATGTGGACGAGATCACCGATACCCGGGAGGATGCGGTCTACAGCCCCTCATCGCTTGTAAAGCGGGTGAAGGAGCAGCTGTACCGTGCGGATGAGAGCCGCATGACCCCGGCCCAGCGGGTGCGGTACCGCTACCTGCGTCTCCGGCTCCGTCATCGGGAATGGGGCACTGCCGCCACCGCACGGGATACTTTGCCGCCAACGGCTGCACAGCTCTACGAGCGCGCACGCTACGGCGCAGGCTCTCTTACCGGAGAGGAAGCGCAGCAGTTCCAACAGGATACCCACCGGCTGTAAGGGCTCCCTTGCTGCTGGCGGGCAAAACCATAATAGCCCCTGCTGGCGCAATTCTGCGGCAGCAGGGGCTGTTTTCTTGCAAAAGTTGTGCAAAAGGAGACTGCCTATGACGGAACAACAGCAATTTTACCAATAAACACAATATTTTGATTGTAATATTGCAATAGTTGGTATATAATGCAAGCGAAAACAGGGCAGAACATCCTCTGCCCAACAGGGAGGAATACCAATGATGGAAAACATGCAGCTTTACGCTTTTGCCGATGAAGCCTCCGGCCGGGTAGACGGCCAGATCGCAGCCATGTGCCGCAACGGCCTGCAGGGGCTGGAGATCCGTGGTGTGGATGGGCAGAGCATTGCCGATATTACTGAAGATAAAGCCCGTGAGGTGCGCAAAAAGCTGGAGGATGCAGGTCTCAGCTGCTGGTCGATCGGTTCGCCCATCGGCAAGATCGGCATCCAGTCGGACGATTTTCCCGCCCATCTGGATAAGCTGCGCCATGTGCTGTGCCTGGCCGATATCCTGGGTGCAGAAAACGTGCGTATGTTCTCCTTCTTTGTGCCCGAGGGCCAGGCGGAAAACTGGCGCGGCAAGGTGATCGACCAAATGGGGCAGATGCTGGAGGCCGCCAAAGGCACCGGCATTGCCCTGTGCCACGAGAACGAGAAGGGCATCTATGGCGATATCGCCGTGCGCTGCCACGACCTGCTCACCACCTTCCCGGAGCTGGATGGCATTTTCGATCCGGCCAACTTCATCCAGAGCGGTCAGCCTACGTGGGATGCCTGGCAGCTGCTCCACAGCCGCATCAAGTATCTGCACATCAAGGATGCGCTGGAAAACGGCAGAGTGGTGCCCGCCGGTAAGGGCATCGGTCAGGTGAAGCAGATCCTGGATGCCTACCGGGCCCAGGGCGGCCATGCGCTTACCATCGAGCCCCACCTGAGCGTGTTCGACGGCCTGAAGGATCTGGAGCAGGGTGAGAACCGCACCCACATCGATCAGTACTGCTACGAAAGCAGCGATGCCGCCTTCGATGCGGCCTGCCAGGCCCTCAAGGCGCTGCTGTGAAAGGAGGCAAGGCATGAGCCATCCGGTTTGGCGCTACGAGAACCAGATGCCGCCGGGGCGGGAGTTTGCGATCTTCCACTCCTGCCACACCGCGCCCCAGCCCCTTCTGTACCACAGCCACGATTTTTACGAGATCTACTTTATTATGCAGGGCTCTGTGCGCGTGATCGTGGATGAGCAGGATCTGACCCCCGTGCTGGGCGAGGCGCTGGTCTACCCGCCGGGCTGCATGCACCGGGTCACCCACCTGACCCCCGCCCAGACCTACGAGCGCTTCTACCTCTACCTTTCGCGCGATTTTCTGCGCCTCATGAGCATACCCGAATGCGACCTTACCGCCCGGCTGGAGGCCCTCTCCGACGGCGGGCGCTACTGCTTCCGTCCGGGGCGGGAGAAGGTGCTGGAGCTTGCCGCCGCTGCGGATGAGATCATCGAGGCCGCCAAGGATACCTCCCCCTCTGCCGTGCTGCTGAACCGCTGCCGCATGGGCATGTATCTGGTGGAGCTGCTGGAGGTGCTGGAAAAAAGTGTGGCCCCGGAGACCGGCGGCGTTGCCTGCCGCATGGGCGAATTGCTGCGCTACATCAACCAGAATGCCCAGCATCCCCTTACGCTGGATCATCTGGCGGAGGTGTTCGGCATCAGCAAGTTTTCGCTACTGCACGAGTTCAAGGAGCATACGGGCATGTCGATCTATCAGTACATCATCACCAAGCGCATCGCCATCGCCCAGCAGCTTATCCGGCAGGGCACCAAGCCTAATCTGGCCTGCATGCAATGCGGCTTTACCGATTATTCCAGTTTCTACCGCGCCTTCAAGGCCCGCACCGGCATCTCTCCCGGCCAGTACGGCAAAACGCCACAGTAACGGTATGACCCACAAGCACAACAAACGGGGCTGCTGCAATTCTTCTTGCAGCAGCCCCGTTTGTGTATGCGTTATGCTCTGAGCGCCTCCAGAAGAGGCTCCAGATACTTCCGATCCGTCCAATCGCACTTTTCGCCCTCGGGTACGCTCATCAGCGCCTCCTGCCAGGGCTCGAACGTGGCGGGATCCTGCTTGGCCACAGCTTTTTTCAGCATGCCGCAGAGGGTGCGGTGCAGAAAGGTCATTTTCTCAGTATCCCACGCACCGCGGGCGTAGAAAAGCTGCACATGGGCCAGCTCATCCTTCAGGTTCTGGGCTTTGGCGGCTTCGATGGCCTTCTCGTTCCACGGGGAAGCGCCCACCGCCAGCGCAAACACCTTCTTGCCTGCCAGCAGGCGGGCGTTCTTCTTCAGCACCGAAAGGCCCGCAAGGCCGGAGGCATATACGCCGCCGCACAGCACCACCGCATCGGCGGCCTTCAGGGCGGCGGCATCCGCCTTGTCTGCCTCCAGGCAGGCAAAGCCGGTGGCCTCGCTGAGCCAGCGGGCGTATTTCTCCGAGGAACCGTATTTGGACTTGTAGAGGATCAGACCGTTTTGCATTTTCATTCTCCTTTATGGTCGTTGGGGGCATCTGCTGCGGTAAGCTGCTGCTCCATCCGGGTGATGGTGCGGATGGTAGCCAGCACATCCTCTTCGGGAATGCCCGCAAACATCCGCTGCATCAGCACTGCGCTGCGATCGTCGTTCTCCCGGCAGAAGCGGAGGCATTTCTCCGTCAGTATGATGCGCTGCTTGCGCCGGTCGGCAGGGTCGGGGGTCAGGGCCACGAAGCCCTTCTTTTCCAGCTTCAGCAAAAGCTGCTTGCAGTTCTGGTGGGAGGTGCCCATCACCTCTGCCAGCCGCTTCAGGGTAGGACTCTCTCTGCACAGGTTGATGCAGATGATGGTGAAGAACTGCTTCCAGCTCACCTCGCCGATCAGCCGGTCGGCCACCGCCTGGAACCGGTTATCGAAGGCGCTCAGCAGCCCCAGCAGGTAATATGGGCTCGGGATGCCGGTAAAGTCTACCGCATCGCTGCTTTGTACGTCGGAAAGGTGCATGGCTTCCTCCTCGATAGGTAATAGATTACATAAAAAAGATAACATATTACCTTTTTCCTGTCAAGGGGCAAGATCAACAAGAGAATATTCGTCCGGCCAAGCCCGTTGCGGCGTTTGCATTTTCTTGTGCCCCCAAAGCATATGCTTTGGCAAAAAACTGGGGGAGGCACCTATGTTGGATCGGCTGAAGCAGGCGGATATTCCCAAAGAACTGGTACTGGGCTGGCCCCGCTCCGTATTGGTAGGGGATGAGAAGGTGGTGGTGGAGCAGCACCAGGGCGTGTATGCCTGCACCGAAAAGGAGATCATCCTCAAGACCCTGTGCGGGCATCTGGTCATTACCGGGCAGCGGCTGTCGCTGAGCCGCTACGACCGGGATGGGCTGGTGGTGCTGGGCAAGATCGAAAAGCTCTCCTACCGGCCAAAGGGGTGAAGGGTGCCATGCTGAAGCAGTTTTTCCGGCGGTGGCCCTCTCCTGGCTGTCTGCACCACCGTTTTACCGTTTCCGGCCTCAATCTGGAGCGGTTCCTCAACACGCTGCGCAAGCAGGAGATCACACTGGTGCGGGTCTGCCGGGTGGATCTGCGCAGCCTGGAATGCACCTGCCGCAGCGCCGATCTGGAAAGGATCGCCGCCATTGCCCGGGAAAAGGGCTGGCGCATGGAAAACGCTGCCCCTGTGGGTACAGGGGCGTGGCTTATGCGGCTCCTTGGCCGCCCGGGCCTGCTGGCGGGGGCGGCGCTGGCCTGTGCGCTGCTGGTTTTTCTGATGCAGTTCGTCTGGCTGGTGCGCATTGAAGGGGCGGGCCCGTACCGGGCGGATATCGCCGCCTATCTGCAAGCGGAGGGGATCGGCCCCGGCATGCGCAAAGCGTCGATGGATGCCAAAAAGCTGGCCCTGCTGCTGCAGCGGCGCTACCCGGAGGTGGCCTGGTTCCGGGCCTATGTGAGCAATGTGACCCTCACCGTGGAATGCACCCAGGGGGTGCCCGCTCCGGCGCTGCCCTCGGAGACCCCTGCCGATCTCTACGCCGCCCGGGATGGGGTGGTGCAGGCGGTGGAGGTGTATGCGGGCACCGCCGTGGTCAAGCCGGGGGATGCGGTGCTGGCAGGCCAGCTGCTGATCCGGGGGCAGGAGCGGGGGAGGGATGGGGAGCTGCTCCCGGTCTGTGCCCGTGGCCGGGTGGTGGCCCGCTGCTGGGAGGAAGCGACGGTGCGCATCCCGCTTGAGGCGGCCGAAAGCCGGGAGACCGGGCGCAGCGGGGCAGTTACGCAGCTGTGCACGCCCTGGTTCTGTCTGCCCCGGCAGCCGGAGACCCCCGCTTACCTGACCTCAGCCCTGTACCGAAGGGAGACCCCGGTGGTGGGCTGCTTCTTTCCCTTATGGTACCGGGTGGATGAATACCGGGAGGTGGCGCTGGAAAACGTTCTGCGCCCGGTGGCAGAGGTAAAGGCCGAGGCGGAGGAGGCCGCCTCCCTGCTTCTCAGGCAGAAGCTGCGGGGCTTCCGCATCACCCGGCAATGGCTGGAGGCGGAGGTGAGCGGCGGTTATGTGTATGCCACCGTCAAAGGGGAGTTTCCCGCAGACCTGTGCATTGACCCCGAGGGTGCCCCATAGCCCGAAGCATAATGATTTGTTGACCAATTGGGCAGATTCATGTATGATATAGGTTGATAAACTGGCATCTGCCGTAGCTGTACCCACAGGCGGCAGCGCTGCCATGATCGGAGGCATGCCCTTTTGACTAGCAATGTACGGGGAAAGATCGTGCTGGAGAGCATGGAGGCTTCCCTTTCGCTGCTTGGAGCCAACGAACGTAATCTGCCCTTGATCGAGAACGAGCTGAAGGTAAAGCTGGCGCTGCGGGGCGCCGAGCTGGAGGTGGAGGGCACCGAAGAGGCTGTGGAGATGACCGCCCAGGTGATCGATAAGCTCTGCCAGCTCTATGCTGCCCATATGCCCGTGGACCGCACTGTTCTCCGCTATGCCCTCAGCCTTGTGAAGCGGGGCCAGCTGGACAGGCTGGATGAGATCCCCCAGGAGCCGGTGGCCATTACCCACCGGGGCCGCCCTGTGCGCTGCAAGACCTTCGGGCAGTACGAATATGTAAAAGCCATCCGGGAGCACGAGCTCACCTTTGCGGTGGGCCCCGCCGGTACAGGCAAGACCTATCTTGCCATGGCACTGGCGGTGGTGGCGCTGCGCAACAAGGAGGTGGAGCGCATCGTGCTCACCCGCCCTGCCGTGGAGGCGGGCGAGAAGCTGGGCTTCCTGCCCGGCGACCTGAGCCAGAAGGTGGATCCCTACCTGCGGCCTCTGTTCGATGCGCTCTACGAAATGATGGGCGCAGAGAGCTACCAGCGCCTGCAGGAGCGGGGCGCGCTGGAGGTGGCCCCGCTGGCCTACATGCGCGGCCGTACCCTGTCCGACAGCTTCATCATTCTGGATGAAGCCCAGAATACCACCCCCGAGCAGATGAAGATGTTCCTGACCCGCTTCGGTGCGGGCAGCCGGGTGGTCGTTACCGGCGATGCCACCCAGACCGACCTGCCCTTTGGCAAGCAGAGCGGCCTTTTGCAGGCGCTGGAGGTACTCAGCGATGTGCCGGAGGTAGCCATCATCCGTCTGGACCAGAGCGACGTGGTGCGCCACGATCTGGTGCAGACCGTTGTAAAGGCCTATGATGCCTACGAAAGAAAGCGGAGGGGTTTGAGCGATGATGCCCAGTAGACGCCAAAAAACCACAGCGCGCAAGCACAGGTCGCTGCGGGAGTTTTTTGCCATTCCCGCCACCCGCACCACCATCGTGCTGCTGGTCGGCGCGGTGATCCTCTGTGTGCTGATGACCGTTGCCATCGCGCCCAAGCGCTATAACCTGCGCGTGGGCGAGATCTCCTATACTACCATCACCGCCACCAAGGATGTGGTGGACGAGGTGAGCACCGCCCGCCAGCGGGAGGAGGCCGCCTCCAAGGTGGAGCCCAGCTATGTGTTCAACGAGTCGGTCACCACGGAGGTATTGCAGAACCTGGAGGCTGTGCTTGGCCAGGTCAATTCGGTGCAGCAGTATGGCCGCACCATCCTGGAGCAGCAGCACCCCGGCGACCCGCAGGCCCAGCAGGCCTACCAGTTCAACGAGGCCGAGCTGAACTATGCCAAGGGCCAGCTTACCCAGCTCACCCTTGCGGGCTACCAGATGCAGACCCTTTTGCACGCCACCAACCAGCAGATGCTGGATATGAGCGAAGACCTTACCGCGGCTGTTGAGAACATCATGAACACCACCATCCGCGAAGGTTACACCAGCGAGACCATCCAGTACCTGCAGCAGATCGTGGGCTACAAGACCGAGATCGACCTGTTGCAGAACGTGGTAACGCCCATCCTGCGCAAGGTGATGCAGCCCAACATGCTCATCGACAAGACCGCCACCGAGGCCCTGCGGGAGGAAGCCCGCAAGACTGTGGAGCCGGTCATCTACAAGCAGGGGCAGAACATTGTTCTGGCCCGCGAAAGAGTTACCTACAACCAGCTGGAGATGCTGCGCAGCCTTGGCCTTCTGGATAACGACAATGTGGATATCATGATGTATGTCAGCGCCATCGCCATGGTGCTGGTGGCCATCGGCATCCTGCTGCTGGTGCTGCATCTGTTCTGCCCCGAGGTGCTGCGCCAGCCCTACCGGATGCTGATCATCATGCTGGCGCTGTGCATCACGCTGGGCATTTCCGTACTGGCCAAGCTGATCAATGTATACCTGATGCCCACGCTTCTGTGCGTAATGATGCTCACCAGCCTGCTGGGCCCCAAGGAGGGCATGGCCGCCTGCCTGAGCATGACGGTGATCGTGGGCACCCTTGCCACCGGCAGCGAGAGCACCTTCAGCGCCCAGACGGTCAACATCATCCTTACCACGCTCATCGGCGGTATGGCCGCCCTGATGATCGTCCGTCACAAGCCCAACCGTCAGCAGATCCTGCTGTGCGGCATCATCACGGCGGTGGTCAATGCGGCGCTGATCCTGGTGGTGGGCTTTATGACCAACACCTCCCTGCACGATGTGGCCGCCGATGCCATCTGGAGCGGCGCAGCGGCTGCGGGTGCGGCCATTCTGACCATTGCGTTGGATCCGTTGGTGGAGGCTATGTTCAACCTGGCATCCCCCTCCAAGCTGATGGAACTGAGCAACCCCAATCATCCGCTGCTCCGGCGGCTGCTGATCGAGGCTTCCGGCACCTATCACCACAGCATCATCGTGGCCAATCTGGCGGAGGCTGCCGCCGAAAGCGTGCACGCCAACCAACTGCTGGCCCGTGCCGGCGCCTATTTCCACGATATCGGCAAGCTGAAGCGTCCGCTGTATTTCAAGGAGAACCAGCTGGGGGATAACCCCCACGAGCATACCAACCCCTATGTTTCCGCCGCCATCGTTACCGCCCATACCCGGGATGGTCTGGTGCTTGCCCAGCAGTATCGTCTGCCTGCGGAGATCCAGAGCATTATCACCGAGCACCACGGCGATACCCCGGTCATGTATTTCTACCATAAGGCCACTCAGCAGGCCGGGGATGCGGCGGTGGATGTAGCCGATTTCCGCTACGACGGCCACCGCCCCCAAACCAAGGAGGCGGCCATCATCATGCTGGCCGATACGGTGGAGGCTGCCGTGCGCAGTATGTCCAACCCCACGCCCCAGGCCATTGAGGAGTTCATCCATAAGCTGGTGCGCGGCAAGCTGGATGATGGGCAGCTCAACGAAGCGCCCCTTACCCTGCTGGATGTGGAGCGGATCTGCCAGGCTTTTGCCACGGTGCTCAAGGGCGTGTTCCATGAGCGCATCGAGTATCCCTCCATCAGCCCTGCGGCGGCTGCCCGCGTGAATGCGGCAGCGGCTGCAAGCGAAGAAAACCATAACGAAAGCCGGGTGGAGGCCGCCAAGCTTCGCCGGGCGGATACGGAGGAGCCTGCGGCTGCGCAGCCTGCTGCGCCCGCCGCTGCCAAGCCCGCCGCACCTGCAGCACAGGCCGCTGCGAATGCTGCTGCCGTGGGTGCTGCGGTTGCGAAGCCTGCGGCGGGTGCCCAGCCGGTTGGGGCGGTCAAGCCCGCTGCGCCTGTGGTCCAGCCTGTCGCGGCTCCCGCAGAGAAGCCCGCAGCCTCTGCAGCCCAGCCCGCTGCGCCTGTGGCCCAGCCCGTCGCTGCGCCCGCAGAGAAGCCCGCAGCCCCTGTAGCCCAGCCTGCCGCTGCCCCTGCTGCTGCCCAGCCCGCTGCTGCGCCCGCAGAGAAGCCCGCTGCGCCTGTGGCCCAGCCCGCTGTCTCCGCAGAAAAGCCCGCTGCTCCTGCCGCCCAGCCCGCCGCTGCCTCCGCAGAAAAGCCCGCTGCTCCTATAGCCCAGCCCGCTGCTGCGCCCGCAGAAAAGCCCGCTGCGCCTGCCGCCCAGCCCACCGCTGCGCCCGCAGAGAAGCCCGCAGCCCCTGTAGCCCAGCCCGCTGCGCCCGTGGCCCAGCCCGCCGCTGCGCCCGCCCCCAAAGCGGAGCAGCCCGACACCGAAAAGATCGAAGCACCGCAAGGAGAAGACCATGAAGATTGAGTGGGAGAGCCGGGAGATCGTAGCTCTGGATGCCCCGTTGGAGCTGGTGGCCATGTGCTGCCAGGCGGCGGAGCAGGTGGAGCTTCCCTGCGCCGTGCATGTGCTTTTGACCGATGATGAGGAGATCCATCAGATCAACCGGGAAATGCGGGGCGTGGATCGGGCCACCGATGTGCTCAGCTTCCCCTCCGTCAACTACCGCCCGGGCGAGACTGCCCGCCAGAGCCCCAAACGTCTCCGGCGGGAGTGGGATCCGGAGCTGGGTGCCTGCATGCTGGGAGATATCATCATTTCCTACCCCCATGCGGTGGCACAGGCGGAGGAATACGGCCACAGCGTGCGCCGGGAGATGTGCTACCTGCTGGCCCACGCCCTGTTCCACCTGATGGGCTACGACCATATGGAAGAAGACGAAAAGAAGGAGATGCGGAAGATGGAGGAAAAAGCTCTGGGAATGGCCGGTGTTACCCGGGATGACGGCGCTCTGGCCCCTTCCGACGAGGAGCTTTGCCGCCTGGCCCGGCTGGCCATGCAGAAGAGCTACTCGCCCTACAGCAAGTATGCGGTGGGTGCTGCCCTGCTCAGCGCCGATGGCCGTGTGTATACCGGCTGCAACATTGAGAACGCTAGCTACGGCCTCACCAACTGTGCCGAGCGCACGGCGGTGTTCAAGGCTGTCAGCGAGGGCGTTACCGAGTTTACCGCCATCGCCATCGCATCCAACGGGGCGCTGCCCTATCCCTGCGGTGCCTGCCGCCAGGTGCTCAACGAGTTTGCCCCGGGCATCCGCCTGCTGGTGACCGGCAATGGGGGAGAGGTGGAGGAGACCACCCTGCCCCAGCTGCTGCCCCACGGTTTCGGCCCCAAGGATCTGCCGTAACTACGAAGGAGGAGAAAAGAGATGTCTGTTTTTCATTCCGGCTTTGTTGCCATCGTGGGCAGGCCTAATGTGGGCAAAAGCACGCTGATGAACGCCATGGTGGGCGAGAAGGTGGCCATCGTCTCCAACCGGCCCCAGACCACCCGTAACCGCATCATGGGCGTGTATACCGAGAAGGAGAACCAGCTGGTTTTTCTGGATACCCCCGGCCTGCACACCCCCCGCACCCGCTTGGGCGAGTATATGATGCAGACCGCCAAGGAAGCCCTGCAGGGCATCGATGCCCTGGTGGTGATGGTGGATGCCACCGCTGTCGGCAAGCACGATGAGAGTATCGTGGCCGATATGAGCCAGTACAAGGTAAAGAAGGCGCTGGTGCTCAACAAGATCGATCTGCTCAAGAAGGAAGCCCTTCTGGCCCTGATGGAGAAATTTGCTCAGGCCGGGTACGACGATATCGTGCCCGTCAGCGCCGCCAAGGGCGATGGGGTGGAGCACCTGAAGCAGCTGCTCATCGGCTACATGCCCGAAGGCCCCCAGTACTTCCCCGACGATACCATCACCGACCAGCCGGAGCGGCTCATCTGCGGTGAGCTGATCCGCGAAAAGGCGCTCCTGCACCTGCGGGACGAGGTGCCCCACGGTATCGGCGTGGAGATGATGGCCATCAACAAGCAGAGCGATAACCTTACCGAGATCCACGCCACCATTTACTGCGAGCGTGCAGCCCATAAGGGCATCATCATCGGTAAGCAGGGCGCCATGCTGCGCCGCATCGGCCAGGAGGCCCGTGCCGATATCGAAACGCTGCTGGGCACCCATGTGCACCTGCAGCTGTGGGTGAAGGTGCGCGAAAACTGGCGCAACCGCATGGATGACCTGCGCACCCTGGGCTACGAAAACAAGGAGTGAGTCCTCCACCGGCACAGCGCAACAGCCCCCCGGAGAACGGCAGCGAAACCGGCCGTTCTCCGGGGGCTTTTTCTGCCCCGGAACCGGTGAGAAATTTACAGGTGAGCCATGGGGAATCGCCCTTTTGCACTTTCCCATTCTGCCAAACTATGCTATAATAAACTGATTTGATATGTCCACTTGGAGGAGGGGTCGAACGATGGTGCTCAGGGAACCCATGGTGCTGGCTTCCGCTTCGCCCAGAAGGCAGGAGCTGCTTGGTTTTTATGGTATTCCCTTTCAGGTCGTACCCTCCGGTGCCAACGAGGATGCCGCCGGCGATGGCAAGACTCAGGTACAGGAGCTGGCAAGGCGCAAATGCATGGATGTGGCCGCCCGCTGCCCGGGCCGCCTGGTGCTGGCCGCCGATACCCTCGTCTGTGTGGAGGATCAGGTATTGGGGAAGCCTCAGAACGAAGAGGATGCCCTGCGCATGCTCCGGCTGCTGAGCGGCCGCAGCCATCAGGTGCACACGGGCGTATGCATCGCCTGCCCCGACGGTACCGTTATCGACCGGGTAGCCACCACCGAGGTCACCTTTCTCCCGGTAGGGGACGAGCTCCTGCGCCGCTACATCGCCACCGGCGAGCCGATGGACAAGGCCGGTGCCTATGCCATCCAGGGCCGTGCGGGCGCATTTATCCAGAGCATACAGGGCAGCCCCACCAATGTGATCGGCCTGCCGCTGGAGGTGCTCACGGAGGTCTTTACCCAATTGGGTCTGTCTTTGTTTGTGTGAGCTGAGTTAGAAGAATGGATGTGGATACATGGGAATCATTGCGCACGATCTGGGTATCGATCTGGGCACGAGCAATACGCAGGTATACGAAAAGAAAAAGGGCATCGTGGTCAGCGAGCCCACCATCATGGTGCTGGATGCGGATAATACCCGCAAGGTAAAGGCCGTCGGCGGCGATGCCAAGATCATGCTGGGCCGCACCACCGAGGGCATCATGGCGGTACGCCCCATGAACGAGGGCGTCATCACCGAGTTTGATATGACCAAGCTGCTGCTGGAGTTTTTCATCCACCGGGCCATCGGCTCCAGCTACCTGATCCGTCCCCGCATTTTTGTCAGCTACCCCTGCTCCATCTCCGCCATCGAACGCCGTGCCCTTTGGGAGGTGACCATGGCGGCGGGCGCCCGGCAGGTGCTTCTGGCCGAAAAGCCCTTCGTTTCTGCTCTGGGCTGCGGCCTGCCCGTGTACGAGCCCACCGGCTGCATGGTGGTGGATATCGGCGGCGGCACCACCGATGTGGCGGTCATCTCGCTGGGCGGCATCGTCATCAGCAATTCCATCCGTGTGGGCGGCGTCAAGATGGATGAAGCCATCATCAATTTCATCAAGCGGGAGTTCAACATCCAGATCGGCGACCGCACCGCCGAGGAGGTAAAGCTGGATCTGGGCGCTGCCCTGCCGCTGCGCAATGTGCGCCGGGCCCGCATCCGTGGCCGCGATCTGGTAACCACCCTGCCCCAGACCACGGAGATCACCTCCGCACAGATCTATGAGGCCATCCGGGAGCCCTGCCTGGCCATTCTGGATGCCATCAAGCGCGTACTGGAGCGCACTCCCCCGGAGCTGGCAGCCGACGTGATGCATAACGGCATCTATCTTACCGGCGGCGGCTCCCTGCTCTACGGCCTCGATCAGATGATCGCCACTGAGCTGGATATCCCCGTGCTGCTGGCCAAGGAGCCCATGCAGTGCGCTGCGGACGGTCTGGGCAACGTGATCGAGAACTACGAGCTGCTGGAAAGCCTGGGCCGCACCAGCTTCCTTAAAACCATTTAACCGGAGGGCACAGCATGAAGCTGAAGGTACCCAAAACAGAACGCCGCAAAAGCAAGGATAGCAAGGCAAAGCGCATACTCCGCATCGTGCTTGTCGGCTTTGTTGTGGTGCTGGTGGTGGGCCTTGTGGGCCTCCATCTGGTAAGCACGATCTTTGGCAACGAGAGCCTTGGCTTTGGCGATCAGCTGGTAACGCGGGTGGTGACCCCCGCACAGGAGGGCTTCTCCACCGTTGTGGATTGGGTGGTGGACAGGCTCTACCAGCTCAAGCTCTACTCCCGTCTGGAGCTGGAGTACAACAATCTGCGCCAGGAGAACGAGCAGCTGGTCTACCGCGCCATGCTGGCAGATGAGCTGCAATACAAGCTCTCCGTCTATGAGAACCTCTATGACGAGATCTCCGTCAACGAGAGCATGAACCCCCTTGTGGCCACTGTTATCGGCCGTGAGGCGGGCAACTACTTCTCTGTTTTCACCATCAACAAGGGCAGCAACGACGGCGTAAAGGAGTTCATGGCCGTTACCATGGATGGCGCTCTGGTAGGCTACACCTACGATGTTACCGCCACCAAGAGCCTCGTGCGTACCATCATCGACAGCGAAGCCAGCATTGCAGGCCTCATCTCCTCCACCCGCGACCAGGGCACCGTCCGCGGTACGCTGGGTATCGATGGCAGAGCCATGTGCCGTATGTACTACCTGCCTGAGGATCACCTGCCCCGTCCGGGCGATGTGGTGGTCACCTCCGGTGTGGGTATGTCCTTCCCCAAGGGCATCCCCATTGGCAAGGTAAAGGAAAGCACCCGTGGTATGGAGTCCAACAAGCAGTACATCGTTGTGGAGCCGCAGGCAGACTTCCAGCACGTTGAGTATGTGATCGTGCTGCGCTACCAGCCCACCGCAGGCGATGTAGAGAGCCAGGGCCTGGACGATCTGGATCTGGCGCTGGTGCCCCTGGAGACCGCAGCCCCCGTGCCCACCATCCAGATCGGTAGCGATTTCTACCAGCTGGCCCCCACCCCCGAACCCACCGAGACCCCTGTGCCCAGCGAGACGCCCGCCCCCGGCGAGACCCCCGACCCGGAGGCCACGCCCGCGCCCACTCCTGCACCCTCCGATAACGGCGAAGGCGGTGTGGAGTATCAGGTGCCCGGCGGCATTACCGATAACTCCTACGGCTTTACCCTTGCCCCCACCGCTACGCCTACCCCCACCCCGCCCCCGCTTGATATGACTGTGGAGGAGGAGTGAGCGTGCTTGGCAGAGTTCTGAAAATGGCGGTGCTCACCCTGCTGGCTTATCTGCTGCAGGCCACCACCGCCCAGTACATCTCCGTGTGGGATGTGGCCCCCAACATTGCCCTGGCACTGATCGCCGTGGTCACTGTAGGTCTCGGTGCCAAGTACTCACTGCTGATGTCTCTGGCGGTGGGGTACCTGATGGAGATCATGCTGGCCGGTGTGCAGTTCTTCAACCTGGTGCTGTACCCGGTCTCCGCCATGCTGGGCGCGCTGGTGTTTGCCGACAAGAGCGAGCGCAAGCTGGAGGAGCTGCGTGCCCAGGGCAAGGATACCCGGCAGCTGCACCCCCACCTGCGTACGCCCCTGTGCGCCATGGTATCCATCCTGGTTTTTGAGTTTGTCCATGTTATTTACATCTACCTTGCCGGTGTGGATCTGGATTCCGGCCATATTGGCCGTGCGCTGGTAGACGTGGTCTACACCATGCTGCTGGCCGGGCTTTTCCAGTTCCCCGTGCGCGCCTGGCTGGGCATTTACCGCCAGAATCGCCTCAACCGGGAAAAAGACAGGTGATCCCCCCTTTTCCGGCTGCGAGCCGGCCGGAACCGTTTTTCAAGCGCCTCCCTTTCGGGAAGAAAGGAGATTTGTATGGCCAGAAAAATACGCTTCAAGAAACAGCCTACAGACGGCTATTCCTATAGTATCAAGTCCCGCTGCATCGTTATGCTGGTAGCCATTGCAGGCATAACCGTTTATTTGTTCAGCGGCCTCATCGGTCTGCAGCTGGCTTCCGGCGACGAATACGCCCAGACCGCTGCCAACAAGCGTACCACCACCATCACCCTGCGCGGCAGCCGCGGTATGATCACCGACGCGGATGCGGTCATCCTTGCCATGGATGAGCCCATCTACAACGTTACCTTCTACCGCGATGCCAGCCAGAACAGTCAGCGGGAGTACGCAGCCTTTACCCAGTCCATCGTCGAGACCATTGAGATCATCGAAATGGGCGGCAACGAGCTGGCGGTGGATTTCGTCATCCAGCGGGATGAGAACACCGGCGAGTGGGAATTCAACTTCGGCAGCGGCGTAAGCGAAGCCGTTCTGCAGACCCGCGAAAACCAGTGGCGCAGCAACAACTACTTTACCGTTACCAGCGTGCCCACGGCAACCGATGCCATGGTCAAGCTCAAGAGCCGCTACAAGATCGCCAACTCTGTGGAGGAGCGGGAAGCCAACCGCAAGGCCGCCGAGGAAGCCGACCGCACCTATGTGGATGATATCATCCTCGATGAGGAGACCATGCTCAAGGTGCTGGCGGTCTACTCCGAAATGCAGATGAACCTGTTCAACTCCCAGCCCATCGTCATCGCAGAGGACGTGCCCTACGAGACGGTCATCCGTATCGAGACCCGTTCCATGCAGCTGCCGGGCATGGAGGTTGCCATCGGCACCAAGCGCGTGTACCCCCGCAGCACCCTTGCCGCACAGGTGATCGGCTACATGGGCGCCATCCCCTCCACGGCCAAGTGGCGGGAGCTGCAGCCCAAGGGCTACAAGTATTCCGATACCATCGGCGTGGACGGCATCGAGGCCTCCATGGAGGACTGGCTCACCCAGAACAGCGACCTTCGCCAGGGCTACCGGGAGGTAGAGCGCGACCGTGTGGGCAAGATCACCCGCGAGCTCAGCTACACCGAGCCGGAGGATGGCAACAATGTAAAGCTGACCATCCGTGCCAGCTACCAGCAGCAGGCGGAGCGCGCCCTTGCCGAGAACGTGGCCACCACCCGTACCGAGCAGGAAAAGAAGCTGATGAACGCCAACTGGCTCAACTCCAACAAGGTGGATATCGAAAACCGCAACTGGGAGAAATACCCCCTGTCCCTGGCGGAGCGCGCCGCCATGATGGTCATCGACATGGAGGGCCGGGTGCTGGCTATGGCCAACTATCCCACCTTCGACCTGAACGCCCTTGTGGAGGGCGGCGATGCCAGCGCCGAGATCCTGATGGATAACCGCAACGTGCTGATGAATTACAACATCCACGCCCGCGGTACCCCCGGCTCCATTTTCAAGATGGTCTCCTCGCTGGGCGCCATGATCGAAGGCGAGCTGCTGCCCAACGAGACCATCAACGACGGCGGCTACTTCCTCCAGTACACGACGGATATCTCCACCGCCCCCAAGTGCTGGATCTCCGAATCCCAGCGCTTCAAGCACCAGCACCAGACCATCGTGCAGGGGCTTTCCAACAGCTGCAACTACTTCTTCTACACCCTGGGCCATCGTCTGGGCGAGACCCGTATGTACCAGTACGCTGCCGAGTTCGGCCTCACCAGCAAGACCGGTCTGGATCTGCCCGGCGAGGAGCGCAGCGTGGTGGGCAACCAGACCAGCCTCTACGACCCCGATAAGCCCATGGACGAAGCCTCGCAGGATACGGCTGTTCCCATCATCGTTTTCAACTCCATCAAGAAGCATCTGCGCAACCAGGGTGCCAGCCGCAACATCACCTACGATGACGAGCGCCTCAACCGCTGCGTAAAGCGCCTGATGGATATGGCTGTCAACACCAACCAGAGCGACTGGGTAGTCTCCATGCGCCCCATCCTGATGGAAGAATTGAACATGAGCCGCGAAATGGTCTATCTGCAGTCCGTTATCGGCGATACCTACAACTACCTCAACGATATCAAGTGGGGCGGCGGCCAGACCATTCAGGTGGCCATCGGCCAGTCCATCACCGTGCTTACCCCCGCTGCCGTAAGCCGCTATGTAGCGGCGCTGGGCAACGGCGGCAAGGTCTACAACCTGATGATCGTGGACTCCATCACCTCTCCCGAGGGCGATATCATCAGCCAGCGCACCCCCATCCTGATGCACGACTTCGGCGAGGGCAGCGCTGAGGAACAGGCACGGGTGGATGAATATCTCTCCTACATTCTGGCAGGCATGGAGGGCGTAGTTGACGAGAGCGGTACTGCTGCCCAGTACTTCCGCAGTTGGCCCTACCGGGATATGGTCTGCGCGAAAACAGGTACCGCCGAGGTAACCACCATCGACCTGGAAAACAACGCCTGGTTCGTTATGCTGGCCCCCAAGGAAAAGCCCGAGATCGCAGTGGTCGTGTTCATCCCCAGCGGCTTCTCCGGCGGCTATGCCAGCATGGCAGCCCGTGAGTTCGTGGGCTGGTATATGGACCAGAAGACCCTCCGCACCACCGATAACATCTTCCCCGCCGGCAATATGCTGGCACCCTAAACCAAAGAGAAAGGGGCAGGTACCAATGAGTCAATCCTGGCTGATCCTCTCCGGTAAGGGCGGCGTGGGCAAAACCATGCTCACCGCCTCGCTGGGCATGGCACTGGCGAAAAAGGGCCTTTCCTGCTGCTGCGTGGATGCCGATCTGGGCCTTCGGGATCTGGATCTGCTGCTGGGCATGGAAAACAGCGTAGTCTTTGATATGCTGGATGTGGCCCGCAAGGATTGCAAGCTGAAGTACGCCCTTTTGCAGCACCACCAGCTGACCGATCTGAGCCTGCTGCCCGCCTCCCAGAACGGCTCCTCCAAGGATCTGGATGCGGAGACCTTTGCCAAGATCGTTACCAAGCTGAAAAAGCGGGCGGGTTATGTGCTCACCGATGCCCCTGCCGGGGTGGAGCGGGGCCTGAAGAACCTGCTGCCCGGCAGCGATTACAGCATCCTCGTTACCACGCCGGATGATGTATCCATGCGCAATGCGGAGCGGGTGCTGGCCCTGTTGGAAGAGAAACACCGCCCTCGCCCCATGCTGGTGGTGAACCGGGTAAACCAGAAGCTGGTCACCGAGGGCGACCAGTACAGCCCCCAGACCGTTGCCAACACGCTGGATGTGCCTCTGCTGGGCTACATACCCGAAGACCCGGCGGTGCTGGCTGCGCTGAACCGGCACGAGAGCTTTATGAACAAGGATTGCCCCGCCGCTCAGGCCGTGGAAAGGATCAGCCGCCGCTTTTTGGGCGAGTATGTGCCGCTGCCTGAGGTAAAGAAGAAGCGCAGATGGTTTTTCAGTAAGTAAAGGAGGAACCGCAGATCCATGAGAATCGGTGAATCCCGGCATTCCCGCGCCCATATCGACTGGGTGCTGATCCTGCTGGTATTCGGTCTTGCAGCCTTTGGCGTGCTGGCGGTCTCCGTCGCCACGTTCTCCACCTCCTCCGAGACGGAGGATACCCTGCTCAACTACATCGTTTCGTCCTATTACGGGCAGCGGCAGGGCATCTTCTTTTTCGTCTCCATGGTGGCCATTGGCGTTATGCTGGCTATTCCCTACGAGCTCATCCGCCGCTACAGCATGCTCATCTACATCGGTGCCTGCGGCCTGCTGGGCGTGGCTCTCGCCGGTGAGGCTGCCGGTGTTAAGGCCTGGATCGATATCATCTGGGGCTACACCCTGCAGCCCTCCGAGTTCGTAAAGCTGGCCTGTATCGTGGTGACCGCCAAATACCTGGAGGGCACCAATAACCCCATGGGCACCTTCAAGGAGTTTATCCGCATCGCCATTCTGGTGGGCTTCCCCTGGATGCTCACGCTGGCACAGGGCGAGATGGGTTCGGTCATCGTTATGGTGTTCGTTTTTGCTGTTATGATGTTCTTCGGCGGCATCCGCTACCGGATCATCGGCGGCGTTGTTGTGGTGGTGGTGCTGGCTGTGGCGCTGGTCATGGGCTACGCCCTCTCCAGCGGCTCCGACAGCTACCGCCTCATGCGCATCCTCAGCTTTATCGACCCCTCAGTGGATGAGGCCGCCTCCTACCAGGTAAGCCAGAGCAAGATCGCCATCGGCTCCGGCGGGTGGGACGGCATCGGCACCTTTGTGCAGGGCAGCTTCAGCCAGCTGGATTACGTGCCCGAAGACTGGACGGACTTCATCTTCTCCACCATCGGCGAGGCCTTCGGCTTTGTGGGCTGCGCACTGGTGGTGCTGGCCTATCTGGCCATCATCCTGCGTATGCTGTATCTGGCCATGTACACGCACAACCGCTTTGGCCAGCAGTGCATTATCGGCGTTATGGCCATGATGCTCTTCCACGTTTTGGAGAATGTGGGCATGACCACCGGCCTGATGCCCGTTACCGGCATCCCGCTGCCGTTTCTCAGCTACGGCGGCAGCAACCTGCTCACCAACATGGTGGGTATCGGTCTGGTGCTGAACGTTGTGCGCAACCGCAGCATTACCCATGTATCGGAGTATTACCCGCAGGTGAGCAACCTGCCCAAAGACTTTGGCAAGAAAGACAAATAATGCCATGAACGGAAAGGAGGCCTGCGAGGGATGGATGCGATCAAAGGATTTCTGAAGCTGCTGGCGGTGGTCGTGCTGCTGGTGGTGCTGGCGCTGGGCGCGTTGGTGGGCTGGCTCAGCTTTACCGAGTACCTGCCCGGCGAAACGGAGAGGCTCACGGTCTCGCAGGCTGCACTGCGCATGGAGCCTGCCGTGGGCGACCGGCTGACGGTGGTCACCTTCAACACCGGCTATGCCGCCCTCGACCGCACGCAGGATTTCTTCATGGATGGCGGCAAGACCGTACGCCCGGAGAGCGAGGAGGCCGTGCGCGACAATATGGCAGGCATGCTGGGCGCACTGGATTCGCTGGGCGCACAGATCGTGCTCCTGCAGGAGGTGGATGAGGACTCCTCCCGCTCCTTCCACATCGACCAGAAAAGCTATTACCGCCGTGGCCTTGGCATGAATGCCGCTATGGCCTACAACTACAAATGCGAATTCGTCCCCTTCCCCTGGCCGCCCTTCGGTAAGGTGACCAGCGGCGTAGTAACGCTTACAGAGCTGAATGTGACCGGCGCCGAGCGCATCAGCCTGCCGGTACCCTTTCAGTGGCCCGTACGCACCGCCAACCTGAAGCGTTGCCTGTTGGTGGAGCGTGTGCCCGTGAAGGATACCGACAAGGAGCTGGTCATCATCAACCTGCACCTGGAGGCCTACGACGACGGCGAAGGCAGAGCTGCTCAGACCCGGCAGCTGCTCAGTCTGATGGAAGCGGAAGTGAATAAAGGCAACTATGTGATCGCAGGCGGAGATTTCAACCAGACCTTCCCGGAGGCACCCCAGCTGCCCGTTGTGGAACCCGACGGCTGGCAGCCCATGTGCATGGATGCACTGCCTGAGGGGTTCAGCTTTGCATACGATGCAAGCAGCCCCACCTGCCGCAGCCTCTCTGCACCCTACTCCGGCGACCGTACCGCCACCCAGTTCTGGGTGATCGATGGCTTCATCCTTTCGGATAACCTGAAGGTGAACCATGTGGAGACCGTGGATCTGAATTTCCGCAACAGCGATCATAACCCCGTGCTGCTGCAGGTTACCCTGCAGTAAGCTGATCCCCTGGAAAGCATAAGGAGAACCCAATGAGACAGAACGAACAACGTATGTCGGCTGCTGTGCGGCCATAACAGGCAGAAAACACTGCCTGCACTCCGTTTTCGTACCATGTGAACCATCTCCCTGCCGCAGCTTGCTCGCGCAGGGGCAAAAAGGAAGATAAGAGAATGCAACAGACAGAAAAATTACAGACCGAAAAGGTACCGCTGCGCAGAAAAGCGGCGCTTTTGTGGCGCTTTCTCAAGGGCAGCAAGGGCTTCTTTGTATTGAGCATGCTCACCACCGCGCTGGCCGCGCTGATGGATATGCTCACGCCCCAGATCGTTCGTATGGCGGTGGATAATGTGGTCGGCAATACCGATGCCACCTATGCGGACTGGATCATGGCGCTGGTGAACCGGGTGGGCGGCTTTGCCTACCTGCGCCGGCATATGTGGATCCTGGCGGCGGCCATCGCTCTGGTGGCGCTGGTAAAGGTGCTGGCCCAGTACGCCTTCCGCCTCAGCAACACCATGGCCACCGAAACGCTGGTAAAGACCATGCGGGATACGGTTTTCGGCCACATCCAGCATCTGCCCTTCAACTGGCATATGCAGAACCGTACCGGCGATATCATCCAGCGCTGCACCTCCGATATCGATACCACCCGCAACTTCGTTTCCGAGCAGATGACCAACCTGCTGCGCATCATCATTCTGCTGGTGCTGAGCATGGTGTTCATGCTGGGCATGAATGTGCCCCTCACCTTGATCGCCCTTACCATGATGCCGGTGATCATCCTCTACTCGGTGTTCTTCCACAAGCGGCTGCACAAGGGCTTCCAGGCCTGCGACGAAAGCGAGGGCAAGCTCTCCGCCATGGCGCAGGAGAACCTGACCGGCGTGCGCGTGGTGCGTGCCTTTGGCCGTGAGCGCTACGAGAAGGATCGCTTCGAAAACCACAACGAGGAGTACACCGGCCTGTGGGTGAAGCTGGGCCGCCTGATGGCCTCCTTCTGGGCCTCCTCCGACGTGCTCAGCGGCATCCAGGTGATGCTGGTGGTGGTGTTTGGCGCAGTGATGTGCGTGCGCGGCGATATGACCGCAGGCTCCTACATCGCCTTCCTCAGCTACAACGGCATGCTGGTATGGCCCATCCGTCAGCTGGGGCGCATGATCTCCGAAATGAGCAAGGCCGGCGTGGCCATCGACCGCATCCGCTACATTATGGAATCCCCTGTGGAAAGCGATAAGCCGGATGCCCTCTGCCCCGACCTGACCGGCGATATCTGCTTTGAGCATGTGGATTTCGCCTACGAAAACAGCCCCCACATCCTGCACGACATCAACTTTACCATGAAGGCGGGCACCACGCTGGGCATCCTCGGCGGCACGGGCAGCGGCAAGTCTACCATGATGCTGCTGCTGGACCGTATGTACGACCTGCCCCCGGAGAACGGCCGCATCACCATTGGCGGTGTGGATATTGCCGATATGAAGGCCGAGCACCTGCGCAGCAACATCGGTATGGTGCTGCAGGAGCCGTTCCTGTTCTCCCGCAGCCTGAAGGATAACATCGGCATCACCGATGACGGCCTCACCCTCAGCGATATCCGGGAGGCTGCCAAGGCTGCCTGCCTGGATGAAGCCATCGAGGGCTTTGCCAAGGGCTACGATACCTTTGTGGGCGAGAGAGGCGTTACCCTCTCCGGCGGCCAGAAGCAGCGCGCAGCCATTGCCCGTATGCTTACCCAGAAGACCCCCATCATGATCTTCGACGACTCCCTTTCCGCTGTGGATACCGAGACCGATGCCAAGATCCGCAAGGCCTTGGAGAAGCGCTTCGGCAGCGCCAGCATCATTCTCATTTCCCACCGCATCACCACGCTGAGCAAGGCTGACCAGATCCTCGTGCTGGATCGGGGCCGGATCGCGGAAATGGGCACCCATGACGAATTGAAGAGCGCCGGAGGCATCTACCAGCGGATCTACGAGATCCAGTCTCCCTCCATGAAGGAGGTGGCGCAGTAATGAAGCAACAGAAGAAAAAAGAAAAGACCGTTTCCCTGCCGTTCTTCGGCATTCCCAAGCTGCTGCCGTTTATGAAGAAGTACCGGGGCACCCTCATCTTTATGGTGTGCTGCGGCCTCGTCTCTACGGTGATGGATATCCTTCTGCCCCAGTTCCAGGGCTATGCCCTCAATAACTACATCACCAACGGCACGCTGAAGGGGCTTGGCTGGTTTGTGCTGGCCTATGCGGCGGGCATCCTCGTCTCCGCTGCCTCCTTCTTCTGCTCCGCCGCCAACGCCATGCGCGTGGAGGTGAGCATGAACAAGGATCTGCGAAACGCCGCCTTTGAGCATTTGCAGACCCTGTCGTTCTCCTACTTCAACCAGAACAGTGTGGGCTACATCCATGCCCGCGTCATGAGCGATACCAGCCGTATCGGCTCCCTCGTCAGCTGGACGATGATGGACAGCGTATGGCACTTCAGCTACCTGATCGGTGCGGTTATCGTGATGCTGATGCTCAACACCCGCCTGGCGCTGATGGTCATCACCATCCTGCCGCTGATCGTGATCCTGTTCTCCATCTTCCAGAAGAAGCTGATCCGCATCAACCGGGAGGTGCGCGAGATCAACTCCCAGATCACCTCCAACTTCAACGAGGGCATCACCGGCGCCAAGACCATCAAGTCTCTGGTGATCGAAGACAAGATCCAGAACGATTTCGTGAACGACACCGCCAGAATGCGCAGGAAGTCTGTGCGGGCGGCCCATCTGCGCGGCTTGTTCGCCGCCACCATGAACATGGCCTCCTCCATGGCGCTGGCCATCGTGCTGTGGAAGGGCGGCTATCTGGCAGCGGATGAGGTGGGTACCTTCTCCATGTTCATGAGCTATGCCCAGGGCATGATGGAGCCCGTGCGCTGGCTGATCGATGCCATCTCCGATGTGATCACCACCCAGGTGAACATCGAGCGCCTGATGCGCCTGATCGAGACCAAGTCCGACGTGACCGATACCCCCGAGGTGATCGAAAAGTACGGCGACTCCTTTGAGCCCAAGCGGGAAAACTGGGAGGAGATCAAGGGCGATATCGAATTCCGGGATGTGAGCTTCAAGTACCCGGATGGCGACGAATACGTGCTGGAGCACTTCGACCTGAAGATCCCCTTCGGGAGCAACATCGCCATCGTGGGCGAGACCGGCGCTGGCAAATCCACGCTGATCAATCTGGTGTGCCGCTTCTTTGAGCCCACCTCCGGGCAGGTGCTCGTTGACGGGCGGGATGCCCGGGAGCGCTCCCAGCTTTGGCTGCACAGCGCCATCGGCTATGTGCTGCAAACGCCCCACCTGTTCTCCGGCACCATCCGGGAGAACCTGCTCTACGGCAACCCCAACGCCACCCAGGAGGAGATCGACCGGGCGCTCCGTCTGGTCTCTGCCGATAAGGTGATCGAGCATCTGGAAAAAGGGCTGGACAGCGACGTGGGCGAGGGCGGCGACCTGCTCTCCACCGGCGAAAAACAGCTCATCTCCTTTGCCCGTGCCATTCTGGCCGATCCCCGCATTTTGGTGCTGGACGAAGCTACCGCCTCGGTGGATACCATCACCGAGCAGAAGATCCAATCGGCCATCGATACCATCATTTCCGGCCGCACGTCGCTGGTGGTGGCGCATCGCCTGTCCACCATCCGCAATGCAGACCTGATCCTGGTGGTGCGGGATGGCAAGATCATCGAGCAGGGCAACCATGCCCAGCTCCTGGAAAAGAAGGGCCATTACTACAACCTGTATACCCGCCAGTATGAAGATGAAGCCACCGGCGCACTGCTCTCCGGGCAGGCGTAAGGGGCACAGGTAAACACCAAGACCCAGACCGTGGGCCGGCATCGTGCCGGTCTGCGGTCTTTTGTATTTGGGCGAAAGGTGGCAGTAAGCAACAATTGTTACAATTGCCGCAGCCACGCTCCCGCAGCAGGAAACGGCCCTACCCGTTCGTTTGGTAGGTAGCAGAATATGCCAAGGAGGTACCCCACATGAAGAAGCATCCGGTCTGTTTTGCGCTGCTTGCGGCGCTTTTGGTACTGCTGCTGGGCTGCGCAGCCGCGGAAGATGTTCTGTCTCCGGGGGCGGAGGCCTGCTTGCGGGCTGCTCTGCCCGGGGCTGATGTTTCCCTTGTGCACCAATGCGGCAACACCGCCGCAGCGGTGCTGATCAAAGACGGTATGCAGACCCTGTGCATCGCCGAACAGAAGGAGGGCGCATGGGAGGCGGTCATCGTCAACGGGGCCGCTTTGCGGCAGGATGACCCAGTCACCGACCTTCTTTTGGATACGGACGACTCCCTTTTCTGGACGTATAACAGCCGGGGGCCGATCACAGACCGCTATCAAGCTCAGCGCATCGATGGGCAATGGCGGGTGATGGGTCTCATCTGCTACGAAAGCTACGAAAACGGCAGCAGCAGTGAGTATCAGCTTTCCTACTATGAAGGGTGTTTGCAGTACACCACCTTTTTCTGTGACGAAAACGACAACCCGCTTTCTCAGCGAAACTACACGCCCGTACCTGCCGCATGGCTGGAGGCGCTGATGCCCCTTGCGGTCTACGAGGATGCACGCTTTCCTTACCCGGTAAGAAACTATACCCACAGCTGGCTTTCGGAGGAAGCCACCGTGCTGGCGGCGCAGGAGCTGTTCCCGGAGTACACCTTTCTTGGGGGCTGCGCTGAGGCTGACCATCTCGCATTCTTTCTGCAAAAGGAAAACAGCGGGCCTGTGATCGCCGCCTGCCGCTTCAGCCGGGAGCAGGGCTGGCAGACCGCCGTCAGCAGCCCCTTGCCGGAGGGTACCTGCTATGGCCGGGAAAACTTCTCTTCCTCTCTGGCCATCGGCGATCTGCTGGTGAACATCGGCCCGGTGGGGGCAGATACCTTCGGCCTCACCTTTCTTTACAACACTGCAGAAACCCACCGGGGCGACCGTTTCCTTTACTTCGGCAGGAACTGGATCTCCACCGAGCCTGCCACCGATGGCAACCGGCGCTTTGGCGACCACCCCTGGGCAGATATCCGCACGATGGATTGGCAAAGTCTGCCCCATTCGCCGGAGGAAGCGTATGCAAAACTGGACGCCTCCGGCTGGGCAGTGGTCAACAACCCAAACCCTGCCGACCGTCTGCACCTGCGTGCCGAGCCCGACAGGGCAGCGTCTTCGCTGGGGCGGTATTATAACGGCACGGCGCTGCGCATCCTGGAGGAAAAGGGCGATTGGGCCAGGGTGGATATCTTCGGCATCACAGGCTGGATGATGAAGAAATACCTTGCCTTTGGCGAAAAGGGACATACAGTGGAGCGGGCTTTGCCCACGCTGGTGCAGTTGGATGACAAGGTGCATCACTACGTATTTGAGACCCCTGCCACCGACCGGCCCATCATCAGCTGTGAATACACCCGGGAAAGCCTGCTGGTGCTGGCGGTGGTGGATGAGAAATGGTACCATGTATGGTTCCCGGAGGATGACCTGACCGGTTATGTGCTCATGGCAAACTGGGGCGAGGGAAACGGTTGAAGCGCTTGATATGCCCGTTTCCCGGCAGCGTTTCGCCGGGGCGAGTGCCGAAACAACAGGAACGATCGAAAAAACAGCGCCGGATTGCATCCCGCAGTCCGGCGTTTTGCTGTTTACAGTGTGGTACTGTCATAACGGCTTGCCCTGCCTTCGTTGCAGTTGAGGTTTTCTGCGGTCTTTCACCCGCCAATGCCATCATGGTCAAGCCACAAAAAGAGGGCTGCCTGCAGCGGTACCGGCGCGAAAAAAGTTCCGCATGCCTCACCCTTCCATCCTTACCGCGGAAGGGGACTCCGCCCTTGGCAGCCCTCTTGAGAAACAACGAACATCGAAAGCTCTCCGGCTTCCCGGCAGCATCTGTGCTTGAGGAAAAACACGCGCAAACGTTCTTTTTTGCTTCTACACTCACATCCACATCAGCCCCATGCGCCACGCATGAGACCCGGCATCCCGCATCCGGGAAGCCTCAAGTCTGCGCGCTTTTCGACCGTTTGCCTGTTCGTTGTTTCGTTGGTAGTATGCCACGGTGCCGGTGGTAAATACGCAATTTTTGCTGCCAAAATGCGGAACTTCGGCAGGAATGGAACGCATCAAAGCAGAAGTTATACTAACTAACCTTTTGATGGGAGGGGCGGCATGCTTTCCGTAGATGTGTACCGGGCCAATACCGAGTTGTTTGAAAAAGGCGAGAAGCTCTACCGGCGCGGCTGCGTTGCGGCAGCCATGCGCGTGGGGGACAGGCTCTGCTACGATATCGGCACCACGCCGGTGCGAACGGTCTCGTTCGACCTGCGGGGCAATGCGGCATGCAGCTGCGGCGCAGAGAGCGAGAGCGGCTGCGAGCATCTGGTGGCAGCCCTGCTGATGGCTGAGCACGATGGACGGCTGGAACATTTTCTCCGGGAGGGAGAAATGGAGCTGGGCCAGCGGGTGCTGGATCTGCTCAACCATTCGGCTCCGGGCGTCGAGAACCTGCGGCTGGTGGCCAACCTGCGCATCTACCCGGACGGCCGCATCGGTCTGGGGCTGGGCGCGGGGCAGGACAGGCTCTACGCCGTGCGCAGCATACCGGATCTGCTCACCTGCTACACGGTGGGCGCACCCCTCAAGCTCTCCGAGAAGTTCACCTACAACCCGGCTACCATGCGTTTTTCCAAGGAGGAGGAGCGCCTGCTCGCACTGCTGATGGGCTTTGTGCCCCTCAAGGCCGATAATCTGGAGCAGTGGGAGGATCGCCGCCGCTTCGGTGCGGTGGAACCGCAAACCTCCACGCTGGTCATGGATGGCCGGTTCATCATCCTCAGCGGGGCCTTTTTGCTCAGTGTGCTCCGCTATCTGGAAAGCCACGAGTTCGTGCTGGTCTTTAACGACCACAAGGTGGCCCAGAAGGGCATCAAGCGCATCGAGCTGCCTCTGTGCTTCAATGTGACCATGGCGCAGGGCGAGGTGAGCGTGCAGGTGGAGGGCACCGAGCAGCTCCGGCTCATCACCCCCGACGGGCGCTATGTGCTGGGCGAGGATTGCGTCATCCACCTGCATGGCGTGCAGGCAAGGCTTTGCAGCATCCTGCTCAGCGAAGGCATGCAGTTCCGCTTCCCTGCCCGCCATGCGGAGGATGCCCTTGCCACGCTGCTGCCCACCCTGTCGGCGGTGGGCACGGTGGTCACCTCGCCGGAGCTGCGGGCAAGGCTGGTCAGCGAGCCCTTCCACCCTGTGGTGTATCTGGATCTGGTAAGCGGCAATGTGGTGGCCCGGGTGGAATTCCACTACGGTAAGAACATCATCTACCCCTTTGGCAAGCCACAGGAGGCCGAGGAAGCTCCTCAGGAAGCCTTGCCCGATAATCGCCTCCTCCTTCGGGATGGACGGGCGGAAACAGCCCTTCTGGAGCTTTTTTCCGATGCGGGCTTCGTGGTGCGCGGCGGGCAGATCATGCTGCGCCGCAGCCACGATATTCTCAACTTCTGCACCCAGGGCGTTACGGAGCTGAGCAAGAAGGCCGAGGTGTATGCCTCCCAGGCCTTCGAGAAGGTAAAGCCCCGCCGCTTCAATGCCAAGGCCTCCTTCCGCATGCGGGGCGGGCGGCTGGTGTTCTCCCTGCTGGAGGAAAGCGGCGAGGCAGCGCCGGAGCTGCTGCCCATCCTCAAGGCGGTGGCCCAGCGCCAGCAGTATGTGCGCCTCAGGACCGGCGAGTTTCTGGATGTGCGCGATATGATGGGTCTTGCCCCGGTCGTGCAGGAGCTGCTGGATGCCGCCTCGCTGGATGATCCCCAGGCAGACGAGGAGGCCCGGGAGCTGAAATTCGGTGCCTACCGGGCGGGCTACATGGTCAATATGCTCAAGATGGCCGGTGCCAACACCGAAGCCGATGCAGAGGCGGAGCACGCCATCGATGCCCTTGGCGAGCAGAGCGATCTGAGCTATATGCCCTCCAAGCTGAAAAAGAAGCTGTCCCCCTACCAGCAGCGCGGCAGCGGCTGGCTGCTCTCCCTTTACGAGACCCGCATGGGCGGTATTCTGGCCGATGAGATGGGTCTGGGCAAGACCCTGCAGGTGATCGCCGCCCTTTCTGCTTCCAAGCGCAAGGATGGCATCAAAAAGAGCATGATCGTAACGCCCACCAGCCTTACCTACCACTGGCTGGCCGAGCTGAAGCGTTTTGACGACAGCCTGATCGTACGGGTGATCACCGGGCAGCGGGAGGAGCGCCGTCGCATCATTGCCGAAGCCAAGGCGGATGATAAGGTGGATGTGCTGCTCATCAGCTACCCCCTGCTCCGGCGGGATATCGAGTACCTGCGGGATATCCCTCTGCGCTTTGCCGTGCTGGATGAAGCCCAGTCCGTCAAGAATGCCCAGAGCCGTGGTGCCATCGCCGCCAAGGAGCTGGATGCGGAGGCCCGCATCGCCCTGACCGGCACGCCCATGGAGAACCACACCGGCGAACTGTGGTCGATCTTCGATTTCGTCCTGCCCGGCTATCTGGGCACCCAGGCCGCCTTCCTGCGCCGCTACGGCGGCGGCGAGCACGCGGAGGAGCTGCGGGAGCGGGTACGCCCCTTCCTGATGCGCCGCCTCAAGAGCGAGGTGCTGGCCGATCTGCCCAAGAAGCACGAGCAGTATCTCTACGCTGCCATGCCCCCGGAGCAGGAGCAGGTCTACAACAGCCTCTTGTACTCCCTGCGGGAGCATGTGGGGCAGGCGCTGGAGGCAGGCTCCCTGCCCAGGGCCCGTATGCAGGTGCTCAGCGTGCTGCTCAAAATGCGGCAGGTCTGCTGCCACCCCAGGCTGTTCCTGGATAACTACGAGGGCACCAGCGGCAAGCTGGAGCTGTTGGTGCAGACGGTACATAACGCCATTGGGGCAGGGCACCGCATCCTCATCTTCTCCCAGTTCGTGGGCATGCTGCAGATCATCAAGAAGCGGCTGGGGCGCGAGGGCGTACAATCCCTCTATCTGGACGGCGATACCAAGCCGGATGTGCGCCAGCAGCTTTGCGACCGCTTCAACGGCGGCGAGGGCGATGTGTTCCTCATCTCGCTGAAGGCTGGAGGCACCGGCCTCAACCTGACCGGCGCAGACCTGGTCATCCACTACGACCCCTGGTGGAACCCGGCTGCGGAGGATCAGGCTACCGACCGTGCCCACCGCATCGGTCAGACCCGCGATGTGACCGTGATGAAGCTGATCGCACAGGGCACCATCGAGGAGAAGGTGACTGACCTGAGCAAGCGCAAACGGGCGATCTTCGACCGGGTGGTCATCGCAGGCGAGACCGCTCTCTCCAGCCTGACCGAAGAGGATATCCGTGCCCTGTTCTTTACCTGACGAAACAGACAGAGAGACCCCGGAGCGCAGCCGGTATGGCGGTGCTCCGGGGTTTGCTGTTGCTCGTATATGTTCCGTGCGGGCGTGGTTTGCGGCAGAGTCTGCTGTTTTTCTGCGGAGCTTGATGCCGCCGCCGGGATCATCCCGTTGCCCATCGGCGGCTGCATTTGGCAGCCCGCCCGAACTGCCGGGGGCCCTACGCACCTTCCGACAGCGGCGACCAGCTACCCGCCCGAACTGCCGGGGGCCCTACGCACCTTCCGGCAGCGGCGACCAGCTACCCGCCCGAACCGTCGGGAGCTGCATTCTGCTTCTGCCAGCCACAACCGCCCGCCCGAACCGTCGGAAACCTCACTCACCTTGCGGCGGCTGCGACCGGTTGCCCAACCGATCCATGGCCAGTGATACACAGATGCCCATGCCCAGCATGGCTGCATCCACCGCCAGGGCCCAGCCCGCCTCCGGCTTTGGCACCGCAGGCAGCACCGAAGCTGCCAGCAGCCCCAGAACGCCCACGGCCGCATAGCCCGGGCGGCGGGCGAACAGCCGCTGCACCGCATGCAGGGTGCACAGCGTTACCAGCCCGAACCCTGCCCCAAAGGGCAGCAGACCGGGCAACAGCTGCCCGGAGAACATCTCCAGCACCGCTGTGTACCATCCCAGCCGGATCAGCAGGAAGGAAGCGGACAGGCCGGGGATCACCGTGCCCAGGGCATAGAGGCCCCCTGCCAGAAACCATTGGAGGGTGGTCAGCTCCTTGATCTGTGGCCGGTCGCCTGTCAGCAGCATGGCACACAGCAGCAAAGCCCCCGGCAGCAGCGCCCACAGGCAGCAGGGGCGGTAATGCCTGGCTGCATCCCGCCAAAGGGCAGGCACCCCGCCAAGGATCAGCCCCAGAAACAGGTACAGCATGGGCACCTGCCAGCGGCTCATGGCAAAGGCCAGCCCGTCTGCGCACAGGAAAACACCTGCGCTGACGCCCAGCGCAAGGGGCAGCAGAAAGAGCATATGCTTGCGCACGTTTCGGAAAAAGCCCGTCAGCGCATTCAGGATGGGCGCATACAGCCCGAAGGATACCGCCATCACCCCGCCGCTGACCCCGGGCAGTATGCAGCCGATGCCGATCAGAAACCCGCACAGCAGCCGGTACAGGAATGCATTCAATACGCTCACCTCACATGTACGAAGCAGGATATGCGCATGCGCCCCCAGAAAATGCAAAGACCCGGCACGGCAGGCCGGGCTTGCATAGGGGCGTTGCTCATACGGGAGGCCGGTTCACAGCCTCTTCGGAGATCCTGTATTCATAATCGCTTTCGGCATTCCCGGGGATCAGGCACCAGATGGGCCGGATCTCTCCAACACCGTAGGCATCGCAGTACTGGGTGTAGAACAGGTTTTTCATGATGTAGAGATAGTTGCCGAGGTATTTGTTCTTCAGGGCCAGGAGATCCTCAAGGCTGTCGCCGGGGCAGACAGGGGTGCAGAACGCCTGCTCCGCACCAAGGGTGCGGAGCTCCAGCACCGATAGCGGCGTGCCGTTTTCATCCACCCAGTACTGGTCGTTGGTAATATCCAGCATCACCCATTTGTTCAGGTCGGTATCCCATACCTCGTTCACCACATGGCAGTCGTTGTCGTAGGGGGAGAGGGGCATGATCCACACCTTGCGGGCAAAAATGCCCAGCGACAGGCACATTTCATTGAGGATCTGCGCCTTGGCCCGGCAATTGATGCCGTTGGCGGGCTTATCCAGTGCATAAGCCAGCAGATCGGGGGCGGTCATGGGCACATGGTTGTCGTAGTTGCTCTTGTGTTTCAGCCGGGGTGCGTATTCGTCCATCAGGCGAAGGGCGCGTTCCAGCTCGCTGCCGGTGCCTGCGATGGCATCCAGACCGTAGTCTGCCAGCAGAGCAGGGTATGCTTCGTTGGCCATATCGTACGAAAAGGGGTGGTCTTCGCCGCCGCCGAAGGTCTCGAACCTTTTCAGGATGCCGGCTTCCATAATAGCGATCTCGTCGGTGGATTGCAGGTAGCTGTCAAAGCCCCAGAACAGGTAGTAGATGTTCTGGGCAAGGCTGGCAAACAGCAGCACCGCCAGCAGGATCAGTGCAATGATGAGCCCTTTGCGGCTTTTCTTGGGTGCGGTCTCCATGGTCGGTCTTTCTCCTTTGCGTAAAATGGAGTAAAGAAAAGGCCAGCTCGCTGTATGCACAACGAACTGGCTTTGCATTACTTCAGCGTAATGACCACATGGCGGTTGGGCTCGTCGCCCTCGCTGTGGGTGGTAACGGCATCGTTGCCCTGCAGTGCACTGTGCAGGATGCGGCGCTCGTAGGGGTTCATGGGCTCCATGACCACCTTGCGGCCGGTCTTCACAGCACGGTTGGCCATGCGGTTGGCCAGACGGGTGAGGGCTTCTTCGCGCTTGGCGCGGTAGTTTTCGGTATCCAGCGTAACACGGATGTAGTTCTCCTGGCCGCGGTTCACAAACAGGCTGGTCAGGTACTGGAGAGCATCCAGGGTCTCGCCGCGGCGGCCGATGAGGATGCCCAGGGTATCGCCCATCATATCCACACGCAGGTTGCCTTCTTCATCCCGGCGGGGGGTGATGGAGACCTCTACACCCATCATCTTGGTCACATTGCTGAGGAATTCCACAGCGCGGGCTTCGGCCTCGCCTTCGGTGGCGGGAGCGGCGGCCTTGGCGGGAGCTTCCTTCTTGGGCTCTTCGGCCTTGGGAGCCTTCTCGGTCTTGGCGCGCTTGGGAGCCTCGGCTTTGGGAGCCTTTTCGGTCTTGGCAGGCTTGGCTTCGGTCTTGGCGGGCTTCTCGGCCTTGGGGGCTTCGGGCTTTGCCTTTGCCTTGGCCTTCTCGGCCTTTTCCTTCACGGTGGCGGTCTCTTCGTCGCGGGTCAGGCCCACGGCCTTGAGCACGTCGGTATCCTCCAGGTCTTCGCGCACGGTGAGGCGCACCACGGCGGGCTTAACGCCCAGCAGACCCAGGAAACCCTTGCTGCCTTCTTCTACCACTTCGATCTTTACATCCTCAAAGCTGACGCCCAGCTTCTCCAGACCGAGGGAGATGGCTTCTTCGGTGGTCTTTGCCTTGAACTCTTCCATTCTCATTTGATGCTGTCCTCCTCTTTGACGGCATTACCGGCGTTGCGCTTTTGATCCTGCGCCTTGAACATCATGTTGAACACCAGCTGCTCGGCCCAGGCAAACAGGTTGGAGACCACCCAGTACAGGGCGAAAGCCGCGTTGGAGCTGGAACAGATGATCAGGGAGAACACCGGGAAGAAATACTTCATCACGGCGCCGGTGTTGGGCTGGCCCTCAGCCTTGGGCTGAGCGGGCTGCTGCTGGGTGGTGGCGCTCATCAGGAACTGGGTGCCGCAAGCCAGCAGGGGCAGCAGGAACCAGCCGTTGGGCTTTGCGTAGATGGACATCTGGGTGATCAGCAGGTTCAGCTTGGGCAGCTCGTGCCACAGAGCAATCTCGGCCTTGTAGGCTTCGGTCTCTGCCAGCAGGGGGAAGATGGTGGCGCCGGAGATGTTGGCGGCATCGATGCCCAGACCGCTCAGGGCGGTAACGGTAGCTTCATCCAGAGAAGCGAACACCTTGGCCCAGATATCGGCAGGGATCTGGGTAAGGTTCGTCTGGTCTGCCACGATGCCGAAGAAGGGGCTGTCGGGCATCCACAGGTTCTTGATCCACAGCCAGCCTTCGTTGTTCTGCACACCGTTCACCAGCAGGTCGATGGTCTGCTTGGCCAGCTCGGTGTTGGCGACCATGCGCATGGCGGCGAACATGATAAACAGCAGCGGCATGGAAAGCAGCATGGGCAGGCAGCCGCTCATGGGGTTGACGCCTTCCTTGCGGTACAGCTCAGACATCTTGCGGTTGAGCTTTTCTTTATCGTCGCCGTACTTCTGCTGCAGCTTGGTGATCATGGGCTGGATGTCCTGGATCCGGCGCATGCTCTTGCGGCTCTTATAATCCAACGGGGAAATGAGCAGCTTGATCAGCACGGTAAAAATGATCATGGACCAGCCATAATTGCCGATCAGGCTGTTGATGCCTGTGAGGATATTAGCGAAGAACTGATTCATTTCGGTTATTCCTTCCTGATGAAAGTGGGCTCGCCTTCCGGCACGGGGTCGTACCCGCCCTTGCAGAAGGGATTGCACCGGAGGATGCGCTTCAGCGCCATCCAGCCGCCGCGCCATGCGCCAAAGCGCTCGATAGCGGTCTTGGCATACTGGGAGCAGGTGGGGCGGAACCGGCAGCAGCCCGGCGTGTGGGGGGTGATGTACTGCTGGTAAAAACGGATGAGGATAAGCAGCAGCTTTTTCATTTCGGGCGCTTTTTGGGCTGGCTCTCCAGCTTGCGGATGAGCGCCTGCACCTGTTTTTGCACATCGGCAAAGGGCCGCTCGGCAATGGAGGGCCGGGCGACAAACACATACAGCCCGTTTCGCATCTGGGGCAGAAGCGGGCGTACGCACTCGCGCAGGCGGCGCTTGGTGCGGTTGCGCACCACGGCTACGCCTACTTTTTTGCTTACGGAAAAACCAATGCGTTTCTGATTGCTGCGAACGTACAGCAGCGTAAGGTCGCGGAAGGATACACGCTGGCCGCGGCGGTATACGTAGGTAAACTGCCGGTTCGGGCCCAAACGATTCTGCCTCTGCACGTGCTATACGTCCTTTCCGGCGGAAAGACCGCCATCATATCGGAAAAGCCCGTACCCACTTCACCCGATAGCAGAAATGGGGCGGGCTTTTGCGATTGTTTCATTCTGCATTATCCTGCCAAGGGAGCCAAATCAGGCGCTGAGCACCTTACGGCCACGACGGCGACGGGCGGCCAACACACGGCGGCCATTCTTGGTGGACATGCGGGCACGGAAGCCATGCACCTTGCTGCGCTGACGCTTCTTGGGCTGGTAAGTACGGAACATCGCGAACACTCCTTGTTATTTACAATATGTATGGCGTTGCGCGCATGCATACGCAACGCGCAGGATACCACAAAGCAACCACCTTAGTATATCCAAGAGATGCTTTTCTGTCAAGATAAGAAAGGCAAAAATTTCGCTTTTAAGGGAAATGTCATACTTCTGCGAAGAATGGGGCAGAATGCTTGTGGTAGAACCGTTGGAGCGGTTTGATGCAAGCATTTCGCCGCTCCGGGAAAGGATGGATTGCCCTATGAGACTTTGCCACCGGCTGCAACCCGATCACCTGGAATATGCCCCAAGGCCCGGGCAGCGGGAGATCCGTTTCCCGGCAGCGGCTACCGGCCATCAGCAGCGCTCCCTCAGCCGGGAGGAAAAGGAGGCGGGGCAATGAATCGTCAGCGCATCCATGAGGATCCGGCGCATTACGAGCAAATGACCAGTCAGGCTTCTCCGCCCAGCCGTACAGGCCAGGGAGTGCTCCGGGCCTGGTGGGTGGGCGGGCTCATCTGCTGCATCGGTCAGCTGGCAGCGGATGTGGGCGTTCACCTGCTCAAAATGTCCACAAGCGATGGGTACTGCCTGGCGGCCATTGTGCTGGTGTTCCTGACCGCAGTGCTCACCGGGGCCGGGGTCTTTGACCGGATCGGTCAGTATGCGGGTGCGGGCTCCTTTGTGCCCATCACCGGCTTTGCCAACGCCATGGTGTCGCCTGCGCTGGAGTACCGCAGAGAGGGCATGGTGCTGGGGCTGGGGGCCAAGCTGTTCACCATTGCGGGACCGGTGCTGGTCTACGGCATCGGCTCCTCGGTGCTGGTGGGCATTCTGTATGCATTGCTGCATCATTGATCAGGGAGGGAGACGATGGCTGTAAAGCGAATCGGGCAGCAGACCATTCTGCTGCCCAAGAAGCCTGCACTGCTGGCGGGGGCGGCCTGGGCAGGCCCCAAGGAGGGCAAGGGGCCGCTGGCAGCGCTGTTCGACTGTGTTACCGAAGATGAGACCTACGGCCAGCAGAGCTTTGAGCTGGCAGAGCGGCAAATGGTGCTGGATGCGGCCCGGGCGGCCATAGGGAGATCCGGTCTCAGGGAGGGGGAGATCCAGCTGCTTCTGGGCGGCGACCTGCTCAATCAGATCATTTCCGCCTCCTTTACCGCAAGAGAGCTGGCGCTGCCCTTTCTGGGGCTGTATGGTGCCTGCTCAACCATGTGCCAGGGCCTGTGCCTTGCGGCCATGCTGCTGGACGGTGAGCACGCCGACCACGCCCTGTGCGTGGCCAGCAGCCATTTCTGCACCGCGGAGCGGCAGTATCGCTTCCCACTGGAATACGGCAACCAGCGTACCCCCACCGCCCAGTGGACGGTCACCGGGGCCGGGGCAACGGTGCTGAGCCTGAGCCCCGGCAAGCCGCCCATGGCCCGTATGACCCATGCCTGCATCGGGCGGGTGGTGGATCTGGGCGTGACCGATGCCAACAACATGGGGGCCGCCATGGCCCCTGCGGCAGCGGATACCCTGCTGGCCCTCTTTGAGGATACCCACACCACCCCCGCCGATTACGACCTGATCGTGACCGGCGATCTGGGGCAGGTAGGGCACGACCTGCTCCTCCGGCTGATGGATGGGCAGGGCATGCCGCTGATCGGGGAGCGCTATCGGGATTGCGGCCTGATGATCTACGCCCCGGAGCAGGATACCCATGCAGGCGGCAGCGGCTGCGGCTGCAGCGCCGTGGTGCTCAATGCCTGCCTGTTGCCCATGCTGGCGCGGGGCGAGCTGGGGCGGATCATTTTTATGTCCACCGGGGCGCTGATGAGCGTTACCAGCAGCCAGCAGGGGGAGAGCATACCGGGCATTGCCCATGCGGCGGTGCTGGAGAGCCCGGTGGAAAAGAGGACAGGCGTATGAGCTGGGATCTGTTTCTGTATGCCAAGGTGTTTCTGGTGGGTGGTGCCCTGTGCGCGCTGGGGGAGTTTTTCTGCCTTAAGACCAGCTGGACACCTGCCCGCATTCTGGTGTGCTACATCCTTGTGGGGGTGGCGCTGAGCGCCTTCGGGCTCTACGGCCCGCTGGTGGAGTTTGCCGGAGCCGGAGCCACCGTGCCGCTGACAGGCTTCGGCCACAGCCTCTGCCAGGGGGTGATCCACTCGGTGCAGGAGCGGGGCTGGATCGGTGCCTTTTGCGGCGGGCTCACCGCCACCGCAGGGGGCATTGCGGCGGCCATTTTCTTCGGTACCATCGTGGCGGTGGTGGCAAAGCCCCGTATGAAAGGGAAGAACACATAAGGCAAAGGGGCCTGCGCAGCTATTGCCGCACAGGCCCCTTCAGACTGTCTAAAAAGCCCCAGAGGTATCGGAGGGCCGCAGCCCTCCGATTGCCAATCCGAAACCAGCGGCGTGTACGGTGGTTTCGGAACCCTTGCGTAGCAAGGGATTCCTATCACCGTTTGCCGCCCGGGGAGCCGTAGGCTCCTAGGCAAACGGTGCAAAAGTCGTCGAAAAAGTCGCCGTAGGCGAGTTTTTTGACGAGCTGAGGGGCCTGCGCAGCTATTGCCGCACAGGCCCCTTTTGCGTTACCTGTTTTTCTTCGTGAACAGCTTCAGAAACCCGCTGAGGAATTTGGGCGCGCGAATGCAGACCATCTTTACGGCCACCGGCTCACCTCCCCGCCTGGCTGATGCGCAGCAGCACAAAGCCTGCTGCGATCAGCAGAATGCCCAGCAGCGCCAGCCATGCCCAGACGGGGATGCAGCAGAATACCAGCAGTATGCCTGCGGCAAGCAGCACATAACCGGCGATGGTCAGTGTTTTGCTCCCACCGGGGTAGCATTTCTCGTATGGGTAGGCCATCGGCGTCACCTCGCTCCCTACAGGGTATGCGGGCAATGTGGGAAATGTGTGCGGAAAAACCTGCTTTCCGGGAGAATGGCTGTCCTTTTGATTGGTTTGCCGATCGGCAGAGCCGTGATGCAATACGCTCCGGCTCACGCCTGAATGCAAAGCTGCTGTCCACAGGCTCACCACCGGCAGAGCGCAAAATGGCAGGCATAGAAAAAACCACCGCAGCCGGAGCTGCGGTGGTTTTTTTGGAAAGCCACCATCGGTGACTGGTCAACTTACTTGTTGACGCTCTCCTTCAGGGCCTTGCCAGCCTTGAAAACGGGAGCCTTGGAAGCAGCGATCTTGATCTGCTCGCCGGTGCGGGGGTTGCGGGCCATGCGGGCGGGGCGCTTGCGAACTTCGAAGCCGCCGAAGCCCACGATCTGAACCTTCTCGCCATCAGCCAGGGCTTCGGTGATCACTTCGGTCACAGCGCCCAGAGCCTTTTCGGCGTCCTTCTTGGTGAAACCAGTCTTCTTAACGATGGCGGCGGTCAATTCAGCTTTGTTCATAACGGTAGTACCTCCTTTTGTTGTAGCCATGCAAAGCATGGACAGTAAAGAAATCCGGAGGAAAAGCTCACAAATAAAGGATTTTTTGATCAAACCCTTTAGTTGTTTTGTTTTCCTGCTTCCCAGTATACATCCATTTCTGATAAAGTCAAGTCCTCAACGCATTTTCCTGCGTTTTTCACTTGCATTTCCATGCCGCGGAAGCGCGAAATAAACTTCTCAACCGCAGAAAACAAAGCAATATCGGGGTTTTTGCCGCAAAGCCGGCAAACGTTAACGACCGAAAAAAACAGATCGCCGATCTCTTCCTCCGGGTCGTGGCCGTTCTCAAGGTTCTCCTTTACCTCGTCGGCCTCCTCGTAGACCTTTTGGAGGGCATCCTGGGCATTGGCGAAATCGAAGCCCACCTTGGCGGCCTTCTTCTGCACCTTGCTGGCGCGCAGCAGGGGCGAAAGACCGGTGGAGACCTCAGCCATGGCATCCGCGTGGGAGGTGATGCCCCGCTGCTTGCGCTTGAGGGCCTCCCAGTTCTCCAGTACCTGCTCGGAGGTATCTGCCTTTACCTGACCGAAAACATGGGGGTGCCGCTCGATCATCTTGCCGCAGATGGCGCTGGTCACATCCAGCAGCTCAAACTCGCCGTGCTCCTTGGCGATCTCTGCCTGCATGGCTACCTGCAAAAGCACATCGCCCAGCTCGTCGTACATATGGTCGATATCCTCATCCCGCACAGCCTGGATGTACTCGTAGCTTTCCTCCAGAAGATCCTGCAGGATGCTCTCGTGGGTCTGCTCACGATCCCAGGGGCAGCCATCGGGCGCGCGCAGGCGGGCCACCACCTGCATCAGGTCGTCCATGTTGTAACGGCTGCGGGTGAGCAGCGGCATGCCGGGCACGTAGATGGCGGTCAGGTGGTCGTAATGCTTTTGGCGATCCAGCTCGTAGAGGGGAATGATGCGGGTGCTCAGCTCGCCCGTGGCTTCCTCACCGCTGATGAAGGTGATCTCCGTCTCTTCGGGCAGCAGGCTCATCAGCTTCAGCTTGCAATCTCCGGCGCAGGTGCGGGAGTGCAGCTCGCTCAGCAGCAGCGCCTCGGCGGGGGAGTGGGGGGCACGCTCAAAATCGGCGGCGGAGTACAGGCGCACGGCGGCAGCGGGCGCATCCACCAGGGCCAGGCAGCGGGAGGCGTGGCTCACGCCGGGCAGGATGGCGGCAGCAGTGCCACGCTCCTTCAGCAGCTGCTGCAGGGCAGCCACGGTGGTATCGAAGGCCGCATCGCTCACGGCGTAGCAGACCGGGCCCTTTTCGCAGAGGGCGGCCAGCCGCTGGGCGGCTTCCCGGTTGAATTCGTCAAAATCCTCGCAGGATTCATAGAGATCGTCCAGCGCCGTAAAGGTGATATCCTCTTTGGCGAGCCAGGCGGCCATAGGGTGGCGGGCGGTGCGCAGCACCAGGGTCTCCGCTTCCCTGAGGGCGCGCTCTACGCCGCGGGTCAGAAAGGCTTCGCCGCCGGTACCCAGCGTTACGATGGTCAGGCGTTCCATATCAGTTCTCCTCCTTCTTTGGTGCGGCTTTGCGCCGGAAACGGCGCAGGATGGGAGCAGCCTCCTCCCGGGTGATGGCGCCGGTCATCAGGGCAGCGCCTGCGTAGGCGGCAACGCCGATCACGACCTGCACCAGCGTCCACACGCCGTGGGTGGGCAGCAGGCGCATGCTGCCCAACAGCACCAGCGCCATGATGGCGGTGGCCAGCGCGGGCCGCCCGACGGTATTCCAGTATTCCGGCTTCATGCCGGTGTACTTGTACACATAGAACAGGTTGGGCAGCATGCTGATGGTGTAGCAGCTCAGCGATGCGATGGGCGCACCGTAGATATTGATGCCCGGAGTGCCGATCAGCGTATAGTTGAGGATCACCTTTACGATGACGCCTGCCAGCAGCGTATACATGGGGATGCGCTGCTTCCGCAGGCCCTGCAGTATGCCGCTGGTGGCCTGCACCACCGTAAAGAGCACGATGGTCAGGCTGGAGAGGCTGAGCAGGTTGGCGGTCACCTGCAGGGCCTCGGGGGTATCGAAGTGGTAGACCAGATCCAAAAGCTGCTTGCTGAGCATGCTCATGCCGATGGAGCAGGGCAGGCCCACCACAAAGGAGAGCCGGAGGCCCAGTGCGCTCTGGCGGCGCATATGCTTGCCATCGCCCTTGGCCATGGCAGCGGAGATGGAGGGCACCAGACTCATGGCGATGGCGGTGGCCAGCGCCGTGGGCACGTTGATCAGCGTGAGCACGTAGCCGGAATAGCGGCCGTACAGCCCCAGCGCCTCTCTGCGCTCAATGCCCGCCACCACCAGCCGGTTCAGCAAAAGACCGCTGTCGATAAAGGAGGCGATGGGCACGATGCAGGCCCCCAGCGTGATGGGGATGCTCAGCGTGAGCAGACTGCGCAGCAGGCTCTTGTTGGAGGCGTTCTCTGTATCCGCTGCCTGGGGCAGGGCGGCAAAGCTGTTTTTCTTACGTTGGTAAACGATGACCATATACAGCAGCGCGGCAGCCTCTGCCAGCGAGGTGCCCAGCAGCACGCCAGCGGCGGCGTAGGCGATGGAGACCCGGCTGCCCAGCCAGGCCAATGGCAGTGCCACGAACACCTTGCCCACCTGCTCGATCAGCTGAGAGATGGCGGTGGGCACCATGTTCTGCTGGCCCTGCATAAAGCCGCGCAGGGCAGACATCACGCACACCAGCAGCAGCGCCGGTGCAATGGCCACAAAGCCGGGCTGGGTGGCTACATCGCCGGAGCGCACCGCCAGAGTGGGGCTCATCACGATCATCAGCATCATGGCAATGAAACCCAGCGCACTCAGCAGGCACAGCGCAATGCGGAAGACCCGCCTGGCGGTGCGGGGGTCATCCTTGGCCAGGGCAAAGCTGACCATGCGGCTGATGGCTACCGGCAGACCGGCGGAGGAGATGGTCAGCAGCATGTTATAGGTAGGGAACACCAGCTGATAGGTGCCCATGCCCTCGTCGCCGATGAGCCATGCCAGCGGGATGCGGTACAGTGCGCCCACGATCTTGCAGATGATGCCTACCAGGCTGAGCACCGTCATACCGCTGACGATGGATTTCTGTGTGTTGCTCAAGATTTTCCCTCCGATGGCGGGCAGGGTCTGCTGCCCGGGTGGCTGTAGTATGTTTCGGCGGCACCGCTGCAACGGGCACAGTGCCCGAATGAAAGCGCTGCCTTAGCAGTATGTGCATATGGCTGCGTTTCCAACGCTCCCGGCCCGGAGGAGGATGGCGGAAAAACGCAGCAATGCTATTATATGCGCATCGGGGAGGTTTCGCAAGCCGTTGCTGTGGGGATGGCTTGCAAAGCGTGCAGTGCACTGTGGCAGAACATGCAAAAAGAAGCTGCTGCAACCGATCCTGCAACAGCTTCTTTTCTTATTGCTCCATCTGCCTGCCCACGATGCCTGCGGCGGTCTCGGCCACCTTCACCTCCGCATCGCCCATGCGGGTGCCCTGCTCCTTGCTCAAAAGCAGCACCGCACCGATGGCCTCGCCATCCGCAATGATGGGGGAGACCACCTGCGCCGTATACCCTGCGATATCCTCCTCGTTGGTCACCGCCACGATCTTGCCGCCCACCGCCCGGTTGATGGCCACGGTCTGCCGGTTGGCGATAGCGGTCTCCAGCTCGGGGCTGATGGGCTTATCGTTCAGCTCCTTCTTGCTTACGCCGCTGGCCGCCACCACCTGATCCCGATCCACGATGCAGGCGATATGGCCCATGGAGCGGAAGATAGATTCCGTATAATCCTTCGCAAAAGCGGACATTTCGCCAATGGGGGAGTATTTTTTGAGGATGACCTCGCCATCCCTGTCGGTGTAGATCTCCAGGGGGTCGCCTTCCCGGATCCTCAGCGTGCGTCTGATCTCTTTGGGGATGACCACACGACCCAGCTCATCGATGCGACGGACGATACCTGTAGCGCGCATTTGTTTCCCTGCCTCCTTGCCGGTGCAACGCTGCGGCTGATGCTTTGTTGCGCCGTTTGTCTTTGCAAGGGTAGTATGGGATTTTAAGGGCGGCTTATGCCAGGGTAAGATTTGGGAGGAGAATGACAGCCGGAGGGTGAAACAGTATGGTATGGAAAAAATGGTTTTCCGCTGCGCATGCGCATTGACCGCGCCACTGAATAAACGGATACGAACGGAGGCATTTCTATGAACTACCAGACAGCCATCGATATTCTGCAAATGATGCAAAACGGCGTGGATCCCATTACGGGCGAGGTGTTCCCCAAAGACCATGTTTGCTGCGAACCGGATGTGATGGATGCGCTCGCCGTGGCGGTGATGGCGCTGGATGCGCAGAAGAACCAGGCAGCCTATTCCAAGACCTACCGCAAGAACGGTCAGCTGAATGCGGGCAGACCGTGGACGGAGGAGGATATGCAGCGGCTGCAGGCGTTGCATGCGCAGGGCGTATCGGTGGAGGAGATCTGCAGGCAGCTCCAGCGCAGGCCCAAAGGCGTGGAAAGGCACCTGGCGCTGCTGGAACGGGCATCCTCCAAGGATAAAACGAAGCGCAGCGGCCCCAGAAATTCGGGCATGCCCTGGTCGAAAGCGGACAGCGACCGATTGATGGCTGCATGGAACGAGGGGCGTGATGTATTGGAGATGGCAAAGGAACTGGAACGAACGCCCTATGCCATCTATTGCCGTCTGGAAAACAGCGGGCTGATCGGCCCGGATGAAGAGCCCCGGCAATGGTCGCGGGAGGATGCGAAGGAACTGTTTCGTATGGTGGATATGAAGGCTACGACGGCAGATATGGCGGAGGCGCTTGGGAGGACGGAGCAGGCGATTGAAGCAAGGCTGCATTATTTGGGGTTGAGGCGGAGGGCACCGCGGAAGGGCGGAAAGAAATGAAAAACCTGCCAGCATCCGAAATGGCAATATATCGCTTGAAGGTATCCATCAGATATGCTATAGTGTTTGTGGATAATATTTTATCGGTAAACAAGTAAAAACGGCGAAAATAGACCATATATTATCTATCGGAGGCAAGCATGAACTTCGTATGGGAAACCCCGGAAGAGATCGATCTGGCATTGGCAAAGCGTCTCAGCCGGATCCGCAAACGGCGCAATCTGTCGCAAGTGGAGCTGAGTGAAAAGAGCAACGTAAGCTATGGCAGCATCAAGCGTTTCGAGACCAGCGGCCAGATCTCGCTGATCTCGTTGACCAAGCTGTGCGTTGCGCTGGACTGTGCCGATGAGATCCGCAACCTGTTCACCAATGTGGAGTACGGCAGCATTGAGGAGGTTCTCCGTGAACGAACATAAAGTGGATGTGTACCTGCATGACCGTCATGTAGGTACGCTGGCAGAAACATCCGATCACCGGGTGGCCTTTGCTTATTCCGACGCATGGCTGGAGGATGGGTTCGCTGTCAGTCCCTTTTCACTGCCGGTGGAGCAGAAGGTTTTTGTCCCCACCTCCACCAACTTTCAGGGGTTGTGGGGTGTGTTTGCCGACAGTCTGCCGGATGCCTGGGGCCGTTTGCTGGTGGATCGGATGCTGAAAAACAGAGGCTTAATCCCTGCTCATATAACTCCTTTGGAACGGCTGGCGATCGTAGGCGAGTCGGGCATGGGCGCGCTGACATACCGTCCGGCGTGGGATGTTCGTCAGGATGCGAAACTCACCGATTTGGATGAGCTGTCTGCCAAGTGTCAGGCCATTTTGAATCGTGAGGACGTTGCCGATTTGGATGCCGTGTTCCAGATGGGTGGCAGCTCCGGCGGCGCTCGCCCCAAGGTGATGACCGACGAATGGGTCATCAAGTTCCCGGCGTCCGGTGATATGCCGGATACTGGGCTCATGGAAAAAGAGTATATGGATTGTGCTGCCGATTGCGGCATCATCGTCCCTGAAACCAGGCTGATGCCATCTAAACGATGCAGCGGATATTTTGCGGTGCGCCGTTTCGACCGGGAGTTTGCAGACGGTAAACCGGTTCGCCGGCATATGCTCACCGCCGCCGCCATCCTGGAATTGGATTGGCGCAATGCCTGTATGGACTATCATACCCTGATGAAGCTGACCCGCATTCTGTCCCGCGATCACGCCGCCGACACCGAGCAAATGTTCCGCCGGATGTGCTTCAACGTTTTCGCCCATAACCGGGATGACCATGCCAAAAACTTTACATGGATCTACGATGCTGTGCAGGATTGCTGGCACCCTTCCCCAGCGTATGATCTGACTTGGAGCACAACGTACTTTGGGGAACATACCACCACTGTTGATGGTAATGGAAAGGATCCCGGGGTGGAGGATCTGCTGGCGGTGGGGAAAGCGGCTGGGATGAAGGAGAAGATCTGTAAGCAGATCGTTGAGGAAATACAGAACAAAACGGTTGGATTGGAAAACAGGTACAGCAATATTCGTTCGTAAGACATCAGTGGATGAATGGTGATGAAGAGAAGTAAGGGCGGTAGCAACGGCATAGCTTGTGTCATTGATGTATGTATGATATAATTTCTTCCAAGTGAATGAAAAGAAAACAATGCAGTGGAGCAAGACAATGATTTATCATGATGCATTACCGATAAGTGAGATCTGTAAGTGGCTACCGGGTAAGGCGGATCCTGCGAACAAAGATGTTTGGTTGCCGTCGTGGCAGCATATGCTGGATACAGCTTTGGTAATAAGGAAACTGTATCGAAACTGGTTGCCGGATGCGGAACGCCGGATCATTCAAACAGACATTGGCGACGATAACGCACATTCAAGGAGACGAAAGCACATATTTCTGTGTAATTCTGCACATTGATTATTCCAGCGAATTCTTCTGTTTATACTTCCAACAGTATCCGCCTGCGTGTCGCTGCACACCATTTGCTGCATCTCTAATGCTCTTTGAATTAATTCCTGTAGCGCGCACAGCAGCAGCGATTGACTCATATTCGCAAACAACACAATTATCATCTGTTAATTGAATAATACCTCTTCCTTGCACTGTCGGCGACACCTTTTCACTGGCCTTTTTCTCAGATTTCGCCGCCTTCCTTTCAGCCGCCTTTTGAAGTTTTTCCAACTGTATTCTTTCTTTTTCTTGGACGGCAAAAAGAAGCTTGATTGCTCTATCTCTTCGAGACTCCAATAGACCAGCATCAGAAGGATGAAGCCTTTTCATTCCTTCTTCACATATTTCAATTTCGTTCTCATAGTCTTTCATTTGTCGATATGTCTTTACATAGGAATCATACAACGCAGGAGCATCGTAACCATTGTAACGAGCGCGGTCAAACAGACGAATGGCGTTTTCCAAATCTCCAGCCTTTCTTGCCTCTTCTCCCTTGAAATAATATGGAGAACCTTCATCAAATCCTTTGTGCCAGTTGTCAAGGTTATGGATTTCCGAAAGGGGGACACGAGAATTTTTAGCATTGATAACTACAGATTCTCTTGTGATAGTTGGATTCGTTGATTCTTTATCGTGTTTTTGCGTGATAGAATCGGACGAGACAACTGCATTTTTTTGTGCGGATGAAAGAATGGAAGCAACATCATCAGAGGAGAGTCTTTTTTGTTGCTGAATAATTTGCATAGCTTCTGCATTGGCTCGTTTGCTGTTGCTGGTGTATCGCAAAAAAGATTTATTTCTGGATTGAAATGCGGTAACAATGAAAGATGCAAGCGGCTCGAGTTCTGTTATGGATGAGTAAAACAGGCGCGAATACATTGCACCGCCTTCACTTGCCGTACATATTTCTGAATGATTGGGTAAGTCATTTGCTACTTCTTTGGGAATGATTATATACTTGCCCTTTGATGATGTTTTGAAGCGCAAAAAGGGATACAAAATAGTTGCTTCAACATAATTGCTACTATTTCTACGGAAACGAAGATGTGTTATATCTTCTTGAAACTGAACTAATGTGTTTTGAATGTAGGCACAGGTTTCCAGTTCTTGAGGAAGAGGATATGTTTTCTCAATGCGTCGTTGCTGTTCGATTATTTCCATATTGATTTCGGGCAAAAGACGAGAAAGGATTTCACCGCAAACCCTTGCATCGTCTGCGGCTCGGTGTGCTTCTTCAATTTGGATGCCATAATGATTTGCTACTGTTCCCTGCTTATAATTCAGTAGTCCCTCAATATATTGGCGGGATAATTTCAGGGTATCGACATAAACTATATTTGCATCATATCCCAACCGAGATAATGTATTCCGCAAAAAATCCATATCAAATCTTGCATTGTGAGCGCACAATACAGTTTCGCCGGTTATTGCATCACCTAAATAGCTCATAAGTTGGGGATATACAACTTCTTCGGTTGGAGCATTAGCAAGCATTTCATTTGTTATGTGATTAATGGAAGCGACTTCTGGTGAAATGGTTTTGTGTGGATTAACCAAGGTACTGAATAATTCACAGGCTTTACCATCACAATACTTTACAGCACCGATTTCAATAATCCGGTCATTGTAAGGACTCAAACCAGTTGTTTCAATATCAAAAGCAATATACCTTTTTTGCAGATGCTCGATAGTGCTTGACTCTATATCAAAAGGAGTTGCAGTAACATTTCCTGCTCGAAGGACTACTTCGGGTTCTTTATGAATCGCGACATCAGAATTTTGAACAGTCTTTTTTCTGCGTTTGAAGAAGTCAAATAGTCCCATAATTAACCTCCTGCTATGAAATTGAATAACACACAACGAATAACACTTGGCAAAACCATAATAACCGAACATTGGTCATAAAACAATAGCACCTACGGACTAAAAGCTCCACGATTGAAGCAGATGGATGTCTGGTTTTGTTGTGATGTGAAAAGCTGTGTGCTATACTTACCATACAGCATGTGATTGGGTGATTTGGTATTGATGAGGGAATTGTCGTGCTGAAATTTTCTTCCCGCCCCTCGCCAAATGAAAACGTATTGCTGCCAAGCTGGAAGAAATACTGCCGCTGTGTGAAAAGTTGAAATGAGGTGATTTCCCTGATTGACAGGATTGTCAGCGAAGTTCGTTCAGCTTTGTCTCACGGGCTTCCTTTGTCTGCATTGGCTCTTGCTCTGACGCTGCCCGACAGTTGCGGAAAGGCCGAATACCCTGATGAGACAAATGGTATACGTTACAAAAAATGGTGCCGCCAATATGTCATCACCGATCGAAGTGATTCACCCTATAGCTGCGATATGCCCTATCTGAATGAGGATATCATCTACAGCCTTCGTAACTCCCTGTTGCACCAAAGTACCCCCAACGTGGAGCAATCCAAAATACATGAACCCAGATGTAAGGTGGACAAATTCGAACTTGTTATGTCTGAACGTGATTGTGCAACTGGTGACCTGAGCATGGTTGCTTATGGTAAGGATATGCACATTGTTCGCAGGGAATTAACGGTGTATGTTTCTCACCTGTGCCACATTCTTTGCAGCGCAGCAGAGCAGTATTACAAGGATCACAAAGATAAGTTTGGGTTTATTCAGTATTCGCTTGTTAATGATAGAAATGATAAGTTTATGCCCATTAACCTGAATAAACAGAAGAAAGGAAATACGCAATGATAACAATCACGCCACTGGAAAATCTTCTTGCATGGGTTAAGCGAATGGATATGGCTGTTGCCGAAAACAAGTTTGTTCCGTTGGCGCAAACGGAAGTAGAGAATTTGCGTAAACTAATTCTAATTGTGGCAAATGGTATGCAATATGCTCATCCGCAATGCGAGGCGCATCTAAAAAGAATAGAGCAAAACCTATTCTATCTTCCGGATGTGTATGGTTATAGAATTAATTTGTGCCTATTTGGTCAGTTGTTCCTGATCGTTCATCATGTAAAAGAACAACTGCAAGATGGGTTTTGGTGCAACATACACCCTCGCATTATTGGCGTTGCACAAGCAGAATACGTGGACGGATATTTTGATTCCGCTGCTGAAAAAGCTCTTCGTGAAGTTGAAACATATTTGAGAGAATTATTTTCACAGCATTATTCGGGTCAAGGAGAACCTAAAGAAATAGCCACTATCAAAGACAGATTGCTGAATGATGACACAGCATATGAATTTGACCGCCAAACGCCAAGTGGTAAGAACTATTTTGATGGTGTAAAGGCACTGTTTGACAATGCGTTTAAGGCATATCGTAATCCGGCAGCGCACCGGAATATCACAATCAGTCAGCGCGAAGCAGCAGAAAGGATTATGCTGGCAAGCCAATTGATGTATGTGCTGGATGAAAAACGAATAAAGTAATAGAATAGTAGATGGCTCAACCCTTTTCAGTTCCCCAACAAAATGTGTTTGATATTCTCATCCATTTCGTTTTCTGTTAAGCCTTGCTGAATCAGCGGCAGAATCACCTCTCTGCTCTCTCTTGTATGCGGAAGCTCCGAAGCCAACTGCTTTGCTTTATCCCTGTATCCTGCTTTCAAATACAGGAAGCATAAGGCTGCCCGCATGGTGGATTTTTGCTTTTCATTGGCAGATATGGGCAGCCCTCTTTCTATCAATCCGATGGCCTCATCCGTATTGCCTTTCAGGGCAAGCGTACTTGCCAACCCTAAAATCATGCCTGCGTTGTTGGGATAAATGAGCAGCGCCTCACGATATGTCTTTTCAGCTGAAGTGTAATCTCCTTGCTGCTGATATTCAACTGCACTTTTATGAATATTATGCTGGGTTTCTGCTGCACGAATGGTATCCATCCCCATCAGCAGATCGATACTTGTTTCAAAAATGTTCGCCAGCGCAGGCAACAAAGCAATATCCGGACAAGACTCTCCCCGCTCCCATTTGGAAACGCTCTGCGGGGTAAGCCCTAAAAGCTCTGCAACATCCTCCTGTGTCAGATTTTTCAGTATACGATACCTCTTTAGGTTTTGCGGCAAGTACAGCATAACACCCTCCTGACGAAATGATCTGATAAAATCATACCATGAGTCTCCATCAAATCAATGGCGCAATGGTTGTTTCAGACTCAACCATTCTCCCAACGATGCTTTGCTGTGATGACAACAGCCCGATTTATTTCTGTTTACGTCTGTACAGTAAAACAGCATACCCGGAGATTACCCTCCGGATATGCTGTTCTCCGCTTCGCCGTTATTCCTTCAGTCGCCCATCCGTAGTCACGGTAACCACCCGCCAAGGAATAAACTTCCCACTGGCCTGCAGCGCCCGCTTGGCCGCGTTCTCGATCCCGCCGCAGCAGGGCACCTCCATGCGCACAATGGTCACACTCTTGATATCATTCCCCGCAATAATCGCCGTCAGCTTCTCGGCATAATCGCCCTCGTCCAGCTTGGGGCACCCGATCAGCGTGATCCTGTTGCGGATAAACTCCTGATGGAAGTTGGCATACGCATACGCCGTGCAATCGGCAGCGATCAGCAGATCAGCCCCGTCAAAATAGGGCGCGTTCACCGGCACCAGCTTGATCTGCACCGGCCACTGCTGCAGCTGGCTGGTCATGTGCGCACAGGCAGCAACCTCGCTCACTGCTTCCCGCTTGATGGCCCGGCTTTGTGTCCCCGGGCAGCCGCAGGGCAGCTTCCCGGCAGCTTTCTTCTTGGCCTGCGCCTCCTTCACGGCGGCTTCGTCGTAGGCAGGGGCTTCCCGCTCCTCAAAGGAGATGGCATCCACCGGGCAGGCGGGCAGACAATCGCCCAAACCGTCGCAGTAGTCCTCACGAGTCAGCTTGGCTTTGCCGTTCACCATTTCGATGGCTCCCTCATGGCAAGCATCGGCGCACAGACCGCAGCCGATGCACTTTTCTTCGTCTATCTTGATAATTTTCCGTACCATGTTAGTCCCTCCCGGGTTGATTTTTACGGTCACATCATACTATACTATCAGCAACAAGTATGTTGTTATAACAACAAGGAGGCAAAATGGAACCGCTTTTTCTATCCAAGACCGATCTGTTCCGGGGCATCCCTCCGGAGGATATTGAGAGCATGCTGGGCTGCCTGAAGGCGGCAACGAAAACCTATCAGCGGGGCGATTTCATCTGCCGGGAGGGGGAGACCGTCACCACCATGGGCATGGTGCTCTCCGGCAGCGTATCCATCGAGAATGATGATATCTGGGGCAACCACAGCATTCTGGATCGGGTAAGCGCGGGACAGGTCTTTGCGGAAAACTACGCCTGCCTGCCCGGCGAAAAGCTGATGATCAGCGCAGTGGCCAACGAGCCGACGGAGGTGCTGTTTCTGAGCACCGAGTGCATGTTCACCGTCTGCTCCCACGCCTGCGGCTTCCATAACAGGTTGATCCGCAATATGCTCACCATCGCCGCCCGGAAAAGCCTGAACCTGTCCCGGCGCATCATGCACACCAGCTCCAAGAGCATCCGGGGCAGGCTGCTCAGCTACCTGTCCTTTCAGGCCACGCAGCACGGCTGCCGGGAATTCGATATCCCCTTCAACCGGCAGCAGCTGGCGGATTACTTGAGTGTTGACCGAAGCGCCATGTCCAACGAGCTGAGCAAGATGCAGCGGGATGGGATCATCACCGTAGACCGAAACCATTTTGTGCTGCTGCAATCGGATCATCTGTAAAGAACAGCGTTCATTTGAAAAACCAACCCTTCTTTTCAGATCATGCCTTGACAATGGCGTGTTTTGGTATTATGATTGGTTAGTCACAACTAACCACTAATGAAAGCGAGAACCCTCACCCTGCCCAAAGGAGGAACCGCCATGATTTTCCTGATCGAATGCATCGTTGCCTGTATCCTGTTCACGCTGATGGTTAAGCTGGCTACATGGAAGAGCCAAACCGTTTTCACCAACGATTACCCACCCGTGGTCACCGACAAGCTGCGTACCATGGGCCTGATCGCTGAAAAACCCCCGGCCCGGAAGCAGGACTACATCCGCAAAGCGATCGCTATGGTGGTGTTCGGCTTCCTGTTTGCGCTGGTGCTGCGTTATGTGAACGGGCTTACCGGCTTCCTGCCCGCAACCCTCACCGCCTACGCCCTGTGGCTGGTGGTGGACTGGTACGACTTCGCCGTGGTGGATGTGCTCATGGCTCCCTTCGATAAGTTCTACCGGCTGTCCGGAATCAGCGCCTTTGAGCCCTCTGCGGTGAAATTCCACTTCCTCCACAGCGTTTACGGCATGGTACTGGGGCTGCCCGTGGCAGCGATGGCCGGGCTGATGGTCGTGCTGCTGTAAGAAGGAGAGTAACCCATGCAAAAAAGCAAGCATATGACCCTCGCCCTGCTTTGCGGCATGCTGGGCTGCGCCACCGTCACCGATCAGGTGGAGAAGATCGAAGCCTTTGTACAAAAGCAGTTCGGGGGCAGCATCCATGCGGTTTATGGCTGCTCTTTGGGCGGCTCGCTGGCGGGTATGCTGGTGGAGCGGGGCAACATCCGCATCGCCCATGCCATTCTGGGCAGCAGCGATCTGGATCAGGAGGAAGGGCTGCCCGCCCGGTTCAAGGCATGGCTCATCGGCAGGGTGCTGCACGGCATCATGCAAAAGGGGCGGCTGCCCCGGTGGATGCAGAAGCGGCTGGAGCAGAAGCCGCCCGAGCAGCAGGCCTACATGGAGAAAATGCTTACCATGATGGGTCTGCTGGATGGCTCCATGGCCTTTGTGAAGCGTGCGAGCATCCAAAGCCAGTTCCATTCCGATCTCATCACCCCGCTGGGACTGGGCATCCAAAAAGAGGGCACTACGGTGCATTGCTTCTATGCCAAAAAGATGGGGGAGGAGTACCTTCGCCGCTACAATCAGCACTTTGCAAAGCCCCATATCGTGGAGCACGATCTGCTGCACGAGGAGCTGCTGCTGTGCCGCCCGGAGCAATGGGTGCAGGAAGTGTGCCGTGCAACGAAAACCAAAAGTTGAAAAAGTGCTTGACAGGGCAGCCGATGGTTTGTATAATAATCACGTAAGTTAGTTATAGCTAACTTGCCGGTGGGAATGAAGACCTCCCTCACCGGTAAAGACCATTGGGCAAAGCATCGCCCCCTCCAAGACAGGGTGCCCGGGATTGGCCTCCCGGGCATTTCTTCTCTACAGATGGTCTGAGGCATTTTCTTTTTGAACGTAAGTTAGTTTTGACTAACCATAAAAAGAGGGATTACTGTGTCGGAAGAACAAGTCATTCGCCATTGCGCGCCCACGCTGGCCAGCATCAAAACAGGCAATATCCTTTCCTGCCCCTATGCCACCAGAGAAGAGATGAACAGCAGCGTCCGCGCCTACAACCGGCGGCTGCTGAAGAAGGGGCTGCGGGTGCTGCCCCTGCGCTACCGCAACGGCATCGGGCTGATCTATGTGTACCGCCCAAACCGCCTTGCCGAGGATCTGAACCACCACATGGCCTGTGAGCTTTTGCAGGGCTGCGGCTACACCTGCGGCAATGCCAACCACTGTATCCGCAGGCTGATCCAGCGGCTGGCCCAGGAGGAAGAGTTCCCCCACGAGATCGGGCTGTTTCTCAGCTATCCCCCGGTGGATGTGCATGGCTTCATCCACCGCAAACAGGAGGCCAAGTGCAGCGGGCTGTGGAAGGTGTATGATGATGTGGATTCTGCCAGACGCACCTTCTCACAATACAAGAAATGCTCCGCTGTCTACTGGAAGCTGTGGAACCAGGGGTGCAGCATCGAGCAGCTGACTGTGCCCACCCAGCTCAAACGGGCTGCGGAGTGATCACATCCACATGCAGGAGGATACAATGGAAAACATCATCATTATCGGGATCCTTGTTCTGGTGGTGGCGGTCGCCATCCTGCACACTGTAAAGCACTTCAGGGGCAAGGGCGGCTGCTGCGGAGGCGGCAGCAGCTACAATCCCAGAAAAAAGAAGCTCCCTTCCATCCTGTACCAAAAGACCTTCAAGGTGGAAGGGATGCATTGCGACCACTGCAAGAACCGCGTGGAAGAAGCTGTTAACGACATACCCGGTGTTGCCGGGAGCGTGGATCTGAAAAAAGGTCAGGTGACGGTCTCCTATGCGCAGGATGTGGCAGATGAGGTGATCCGGGCCAAGATCGAGAGGGAGGGGTATACTGTGGCGGGGTGATCCCCGCCTTTTTGATTGTCTTTCACAGCCCCAAATGTATTCGCCCTCGCTGCATACTCCTCCGGCTGCTTGGTCAGCTTGCCTATATGCTTTCCAACAAAAATGCAAGGAGGGTCATCGTCTCCTGTTATCGGGTCGCTTGTGCTCGTCAGCCATTGATGGCTGCGCCTGTTTCCTTGCTGTCAGCCTTTGTCAAAAGGAAATACAACCCGAAGAACATCAGGCTGCTGCCCACGTTCAAAGCGCCCATGCCCGCCAGCAGCACCGCCGCCACCATGGTAAAGGGCAGCGTGTTCACCACGCACGCCCACTTGGGCAGGCAGGTCTTCTGCTTGAACACATTGATGAACAGCGTGATGCACACCATGAACACACCCACGTTGCACATGGCGGAGGTGGCGCAGGTCTCAAAGAAATAGCTGAGCATGATGCTGTGCGCCTGCTCCGTTGCCCCGGCTTTGACGAAATGCCACAGCATGCTGGTGCAGGTAAAGTGCATCACCGCACCGGCAACGCAGGTAAGCGCCGTACCCACCTGCACCACCCGGGCGGACTTTTCCGAAACGGGCTTCAAAAAGTTGGCGATCTGGAAGTATGCAGGCATGATGACCATCATGGCGATAACGCCGAACACACCGCTCAGCGTAAACTGCAGGGTGGAAGCTCCCTCCAGCATGGCAGCGGTGGTCTGATAATCAAACAGCCCCATCACATTCAGCGGGCCGTTGGGCATAAAGTACAGCAGCAGATCGCCGCCCAGCCAGCACAGCAGGTGCCCGAAAGCGCCGAACAGGAACAGTTT
>SVGN01000015.1 GCA_015056315.1 Clostridiales bacterium | reverse complement strand
TTCGCCGGGGAGGGCTTGCTTTCCCGGGCGGGGGTGGGCGTGGGGGCGGGAGGCTCGGCGGGGGTGGAGGCCTCCGAAGGATCGGTGGTTGCCGCAGGGACAGGCGCATCGGGGGTGGGTGTGGAGGTGGTATTCTCCGCAGGGATGGTGTCCTTGGCGGGGGTGGTGGCCTCCGGAGGGGTGGTATCCTCCGCCGGGGCCGCATCCTCCGCTGGGAGCATCTCCTCCATCAAAGCGGCATCCTCCGCAGGGGTGAGCTCATCGGGGGTGGGCTTTGCCGGGGTATGCTGCTGATTTTTTGCTGGTTTCTTTGCCTTTTTCATCCGTCATCCCTCCAGTGGCGGCGGGGTCGGGAAGTAGGTTTTGCTTGCATACGCCCGCCTGTGGGTACTATGCGCATTCCGGCGGGTCAAAAACCGTGGAAACGCAAGCAATATGTACCATTTACACGGGTCGGCGGCCTCCTGTATACTGCCCGGGTAGGAGGTGGACGGTATGCCGTCAAGCATCAAAAGAGGCCGGGCGCTGCTGCCCTGCACTCTGTGTATACTGTTTATATTTCTGTTTTTGTTGGGGCAGCGCCCGGCGCAGACCGGGGATGCCCTGCCCTACGGCCTTTTGCTGGCTGCCCTTGTTCTGGGCATGCTCCTTGCCGCAGGCCGGGAGAAGCGCCGGGAGCACGATCTGGCCCGGATGGGCGGCCCGGTGCCCATGGCGCAGATCCCCCAGGTGCGCTTCTGCGATGTGGCCGCCAACGAGGAGGCCATGAGCAGCATGCAGGATCTGGTGGACTTCATCCGCCGCCCGGAGGCCTTTGCGGGCATGGGCGCGCGCATCCCCCGGGGCGTGCTGCTCCACGGCCTGCCCGGCACCGGCAAGACCCTGATGGCCCGGGCGCTGGCAGGCGAGGCGGGGGTGCCCTTCTTCGCCGTCAACGGAGCCGATTTCGTGGAGATGTACGTGGGCGTGGGCGCAAGCCGCATCCGCAGCCTGTTTGCCAAGGCCCGCAAGGCCGGTCGGGCGGTGATCTTCATCGACGAGATCGATGCCATCGGCAAAAAGCGGGATAACCGCAGCGATGAGCGGGAGCAGACCCTCAATGCGCTGCTTTCGGAGATGAGCGGCTTCCACCAACACCAGGGCGTGGTGGTGCTGGCCGCCACCAACCGCATCGATACGCTGGATGAGGCCCTGCTCCGTGCCGGACGGTTCGACCGGCAGATCGAGGTGCCCCTGCCCGGGCTGCGGGAGCGGGAGCTGATCCTCAGCGTACACGCCCGCACCCGCCCCATGGACAGCACCGTGGATCTGGCCTCGGTGGCCGCCCAGACGCCCCTGTTCTCCGGCGCAAGGCTGGAGGGGCTGCTGAACGAGGCCGCCATCCTGGCGGTAAAGCGGGGCAGCAGCAGCATCAGCCGACAGGATATCGATACGGCGATGGATACGCTGCTCTTCGGGCAGGAGCGCAGCCCCCTGCAAAGGCAGGAGGAACGGCACCTGACCGCCGCCCACGAGGCCGCCCATGCGCTGGCCACTGCCATCCTGCTGCCGGAGAGCAGCATCCGCAAGGTATCCATCATCCCAACGGGCAGGGGCGCGGCGGGCTACAGCATGGCCACCCCGCCGGAGAAGCTGTTCCACCGCAAGCAGGAGCTGCTGGGCCACATCGCCGTGGCGCTGATCGGGCGGGAGGCGGAGATGCTGATCCTGGGCAGCGACAACGTGACCAACGGCGCTGCCAACGACATCGAAAAAGCCGCCATGCTGGCCCAGCGCATGGTCTGCGAGTGGGGCATGCTGCCCGGCAGCGAGGAGCCCTACCTGTTCTCCCAGCCCCAGAAGGATGCCGCCGCCCAGCGTTGGCTGCAGCTGGGGCAGCAGCTGGCGGCAGGACTGCTCACCAGCCACCGCCCCCAGTGGGAGCAGCTGACCCGGCTTTTGCTGGAGAAAGAGGTACTGGGCGAAAGCGATGTGCTGGCCTGCCTGGGCGCTGCGCCGGAAAGCCCCGCCTGCTGAGGGTGGCAGCACCACAGCCGCACCTCACAGCCGCATCCCACTGCCGCTCAACGGGCTATCCGTTTCGGCGGGCAGATGCGGCAGGGTACGGAACCGAACCCGCACGGTGGTATGGCCTGCCCGTGCCACTGCCGGGGAGAGCTGCACCACAGCCGCATCCTGCTGCCGCTCAACGGGCTTATCCCCTCCGGCTGAAAGCCACACCACATCACGCTCATACCTGCACCGCCGGAGCGCCGCACAGGCCTCCGGCCGGAGCCGCAGAAGCGTTCAACGCATGGATACAGACTTCCCATCTTTTTTGTGCAACATACTTTCCAAACCTCTGGCAATCGGGTATAATAGATGGGATAAAAGCGCACTGTGCTGCTTTTCCCCCACCATCACTCTGGGAGGCACCGCCATGCTGAAACGTTTTCTTTGCCTGCTCACCGCCCTGATCCTTTTGCCCGCCTGCTGCCTTGCGCAGGAGTTTACCATGGCGGGCTTCGATGGGCAGAGCAGCACCCACGACTGGAACAACAACGAATTCTTCACCCGTATGAACGAGCGCACCGGCCTGAGCTTCACCTTCAGCCAGTATACGGACAAGGCCCAGTGGCAGGCCGCCAAGGCTGCCATGTTCGCCGAGGGCGGCACCCTGCCCGATGTGCTGTTCAAGGCCGCCCTTACCAGCGATGAGCTGATCCGCTACACCGACAGCGGTCAGCTGATCGACCTGCTGCCCCTGCTGCCCGAGAACGCCCCCAACCTGTGGGCGCTGCTCCAGCAAGAGCCGGAATGGCTCCGGGCCATCACCCTGCCCAACGGCAAGGTGGGCGCGCTGCCCATGATCCAGACCGTATCCACCCAGAACGCCATGTGGATCAACCAGAAGTGGCTGGAGGCCCTCCGGCTGGAGGTGCCCGCCGATGCGGAGAGCCTGAAAAAGGTGCTCACCGCCTTCCGGGACGGCGACCCCAACGGCAACGGCCGCCAGGACGAGGTGCCCTTCCTGTTCATCGGCCCCTGGGAGCTGAAGTTCTTCAGCCATGCCTACGGCGTGGTGGTGAACGACTACAACCTGTACCTGGACGAGGCAGGCACCGTGCACTACTGGCCCCTGGAGGACAGCTTTACCGCCTTCCTGACCGATATGCGCGCCCTGTATGCCGATGGGCTTTTGGATCAGAACGGCTTTGCCACCGCAGACAGCCTGCGCATGATCAACGACGAGGATGCCACCCCCACCTACGGTGCCTTCTTCGCCCCCACGCCCCTGTACCTGATGCCTCTGGCCATGTGCGGCGATTACATCGCTCTGGAGCCCCTCACCGCACCCGACGGCTCCCGCATCTACCGGGATCTGAGCGGCCAGCTGAGCCGGGGCACCTTTGCCATCACCTCTGCCTGCGCCGACCCCGCCGCTCTGCTGCGCTGGGTGGATGTGCTCTACACCGAGGAGGGCGCTATCGAGGCCATGGTGGGCAAGGAGGGCAAGTACTGGTCCTACAACTCGGACGGTACCTGGATGTGGCACACCGACGACGAGACCGCCGCCTACATCTCCTCCGGGCTGGTCACCCTGACCGATACCGGCGAGATGCCCATGCTGTTCCCCAAGGCGTTCAACAGCGCCTTCGGCGATGCCTCCATCGCCCACATCACCGCCCAGTGCGATGTGCTCACCCCCTACCTGAAGGCCCCCTACCCGGAGTACACCCTGACCGCCGACCAGCGTGCGGAGGTGCTGCCCCTGCAGCAGAAGCTGGGCGCGCTGGTGGATACCGCCATCGCCAACTTTGTGCTGGGCGAGACCCCCATCACCGAAGAGACCCTGGCCGCCTTCCGCACCGGGCTTGCCGAGGCAGGCGCCGCCGAAATGACCGCCTTCTGGCAGACCCTTGCCGATACCCTCCACTGATCCACCACCAAGGAAGGATGAGAAACGTATGAATTTCTACGCGACGATGCAGCGTCAGCTGCAAAACACCGATGTGATGCAGCGCCTCCAGACCCTCTACGGTACCCGGGAGGGCATGCTGGTGGAGCAGCACACCCGTTATACCCGCCTGCTCAAGCGGCACGAGGATCTGATCAGCGCCGAAAACGGCCCCATCTACATGATCAGCGCCCCCGGCCGCACCGAGATCGCCGGTAACCACACCGACCACAACCGGGGCAAGGTGCTGGCTGCCGCCGTCAATCTGGATACGCTGGCCGCCGTTTCTCCCCGGAGCGACAGCATCGTCAACATCCACAGCGAGGGCTACCCGGCGCTGAGCATCTCCATCGCACCCGATCAGCTGGAGCCCCGCAAGGAGGAGGAAGGCACCACCGCTGCGCTGGTGCGCGGCGTAGCCCACGGCATGCACAAGGAAGGCCTGGCCATCGGCGGTTTTGATGCGGTGGTCACCTCCGACGTGCGCTCCGGCAGCGGCCTGAGCAGCTCTGCCGCCTTCGAGGTGCTCATCTGCGCCATTTTCGACGAGCTGTACGCAGGCAACAAGCTGGATGCCAAGAAGCGGGCCATCATCTCCCAGTACGCGGAGAACGTATACTTCGGCAAGCCCAGCGGCCTGATGGATCAGATGGCCAGCAGCGTGGGCGGCATGTGCTTTATCGATTTTCAGGATGCCGACCCGCAGGTGACCGCCATCCCCTACGATTTTGCCAAGATGGGCTACCAGCTGGTGGTGGTGAATACCGGCGGTAGCCACGACGACCTGACCCCCGCCTACGCCGCCATCCCCCAGGAGATGAAGGCGGTGGCCCAGTGCTTTGGTCAGCCGGATCTGCGCTCGGTGCTGCCGGAGCGTTTCATGCGCAAGCTGCCCATGATCCGCGAGGAGCTGAAGGGGCAGAACGCCGACCGGGCCATCCTGCGCGCGGCCCACTACTTTGCCGAGAACAACCGTGTGACCCATCTGGTGCAGACCCTGCAGCAGAACGATCTGCCCGAGTTCCTGCGGCTGATCATCGAAAGCGGGCGCAGCAGCTTTGAGTACCTGCAGAACATCTTTGCCACCGCAGACCGGCAGGAGCTGGCCCTGGCGCTGATGCTGAGCCAGCAGCGGCTGGAGGGGCAGGGCGCATGGCGCGTCCACGGCGGCGGTTTTGCGGGCACCACCCTCAACTTTGTGCCCAACGCCATGCTGGATCTCTTTGTGAAGGAAATGGAAGCGGTATTCGGGCAGCACAGCTGCAATGTGCTGGCCATCCGCCCCGAAGGCCCGGCCGCCATCCGGCTTGGGTGATGATGGATAGCATAAGAACGACCTCCCCGGGGAAGCTGATGGGCTTCTCCGGGGAGGTCGTTTGTGTGTGGGGGGAGGGTGGAACTGCAGGGGTGGAGGGCCGGGAGGGTGGGACTTGGAGTGCGCCGCCTTGGCGGTGAAAGAGGACTGCGGTTGGAGGTTGAATCCCTCACCCGCTGCGCGGGAGCTCCCTTTGGCAAGGGAGCCTGGGGGGTGGGGCTGCGCGGGAGCTCCCTTTGGCAAGGGAGCCTCAGGAGTTGGCAGCCGCCCGGGGCAATGCGCTATACCCAAGCTGGATAGAGCTGACCCTGAGCGGCAGCGCCCATTCTCATAGGCTCCCTCTTCAGAGGGAGCTGGCTGCCCGAAGGGCAGACTGAGGGTGCCGACCGCTCCCAAGCCACTTTTTCCACAAAAATTCCACCCACTCCGCACAGAGCAGGCGGTACCATCGCATAGCCGCTGCCGGTCTCCCTTGGCACCCTCACCCGCCTGCGGCGGGAGCTCCCTCTGAAGAGGGAGCCTGGGGGGGTGGGGCTGCGCGGGAGCTCCCTCTGAAGAGGGAGCCTTGTGGAGTTGGCAGCCAACCCCAACCGCACGGGGCCCGCAACGCAGCATGGGGCAGCGAGCCGCCCGACCGCAAAGCGGGCGGGCGAAGCGAGCAGCCACATGCGAGGACGGGCCCTCACGCAAGCGGCGTGGGGTAGGGTTGGGGCCCCTACCCCTTTAAGCCGCGGAACTGCAGACCCGCCCCTAGCGCGAACGGCACGCCAACGGGCGTGCCGGACGTGCGTCTACGCCAACGGGCGTGCCGGACGTGCAGGCGTGCATAAATACTTGATAGTATCACTCGCCAGCACCCCTCTGGTACCGACCACCTGCTCGGCAGCCTGCCCTGCATGACCATGCAGCCCGCAGCCCACCTGCAGCAGCTCCCGCAGAGTCAGCGGGCGTCGGGGGTCATCCTCAGCATCCGCAGCGGCAGCCATCCGGGCGTTCAGCCCCAGCAGGGCGGCCAGCACGCCGGTGAGCACATCGCCGCTGCCGCCCTTGGCCAGGGCGGGGGTGCCGATCCGGTTGATGGCCATACCCGACGGGGTGGCGATCACGCTGGCGGCTCCCTTGAGCACCACACCGGCTGCACCCCAGCGCTGCCGCAGCTGCAACGCTGCCGCCACCGCATCCGCACCGATCTCCCGGGCAGAGCAGCCGAGCAGCCGGGCCGCCTCGCCCGGGTGGGGCGTCAGCACACAGCGGCTCAGGTCGTAGGCAGGGGCATCCTGCTGCGCAAGCAGATTCAGTGCATCCGCATCCATCACGGCGGGCAGGGAATGGCGGCTCAGGTAGTCAAGCACCTTGCCCGTCATGGCTTTCGCCCACTCACCCTGTCCAAGGCCGCAGCCCATGCCCAGCGCATCCGCAGCGGAGAGCAGCGGCTCCAGCAGGGCAAAGGCCTCCCCGGCATCGGTGGGCAGGGGCAGGCAGGTGGCACAGGGGCAGAGCTGCTGCACCGTATCCACGATACGCTCGGGGCAGGCCACGGTCACCAGCCCGGCTCCGGTGCGCAGGGCAGCGGTGGCCGCCAGCGCTGCAGCGCCCGCCATGCCCAGGCTGCCGCAGAACAGCACCACACGGCCGTGGTCGCCCTTGTGGTCGGTGGCACGGTACCGGGGCAGATGGGCCTCCACCTGCTCCCAGCTCCAAACGGACAGGCCCTCCGCATCATCCCAGACCGGGGGCAGGCCGATGGGCGCAACGGTGATGCTGCCGGTGTATTCCGGCCCCTTGCCCAGCAACAGCCCGGGCTTGGGGCGGTGAAAGGTAACGGTCTCATGGGCGTGTACACAGGTGCCCAGCACCTGCCCGGTGCGCCCGCACAGCCCGGAGGGGATATCCACCGCAACGATGGGGCAGCCCTCCGCCCGGTTCATGTTTCTGCACAACGCCGCCGGAATGCCGCCGACCGGGCGGCACAGCCCGGTGCCGAACAGCCCGTCGATGATGCAGCGGAGCCCGCCGGAGGCCTTCACGGTCTCCGGGTCGATCAGCTGCCCGGCGGCAAACCATTCCTGCGAAAGCCAGCTCTCCCCCACCGGCAGGATCTGCACCCCGGGGCACCGGGTGCGCAGCCGCTCCAGCTCCCGCCGGGCATCGGGGGTCAGGGTGCCCTCCAGCACCAGACAGACGCCGGTAAGATCGGCTCTGCGGCTGAGCAGGATGCGCAGGGCAGCCATGGCATCGCCGCCGTTATTGCCGGTGCCGCACACCGCAGCCACCAGTCCGGGCTCGCTGCCTGCCAGGCGCTCCGCTGCCTGTGCCACCGCCTCGGCGGCACGGCCCATCAGCGCTTCGCCGGTGCAAGCCCCCGCCTCCATGGCGGCGGTCTCGATCCGCTTCATCTCCTGAGGGGTGATGGTGATCCACTCCACAGCCCAAGCCCCCTTTGTTTTCAAAGCTCATTTATTCCAGTACGCATACCGCAGCGGCCACCCCGGCCTCGTGGCTCAGGGAGAGCCAGGCAGAGCCTGCGCCCCGCTGCGCCATAGCCTGTTGAGCGGTCTCCCCCAGCACATACCGGGGCTGACCGCTTTCCTCATGCGCCACGGATACCTCCGTCAGCGGGATGCCACCGTCGATGCCGGTGCCCAGCGCCTTGAGGAACGCTTCCTTGGCGGCGAACATGGCGGCGGCGCTCTCCGGCCCCGCCTTGCCCCGCCGGGCGATGTAGGCCTGCTCCTCCTGGGTAAAATAGCGGCGCAGAAAGCCGTCGCCGCCCTCCAGCACCCGCTGGATGCGCTGGATGCCGCACAGGTCGATGCCCAGACCCTTCATAGGCATGCTGCTCCTTTCCCGGTCATTCCTCCAGCCGATCCACCACGACGGTGTTCAGGCCGAAATAATCCGCATAGGCTACATTGGCAAAGTTTTCGATATCGCTGCTCAGCTCGATGAGGCCGTCAAAGGCATCATACTTGGAGCGGCCCAGAATGTAGAAGGTGGTCACATCCGTCTCGCCTGCCCGGGCCGCCTCCACCATGAGCGCATCCCGCGCCTTGGCCAGACGGAAGCGGTTGTAGTTCTGGGGCAGGGCACCGGCGGCGGTCAGGAGCGCAAAGATCAGCGCACAGGCGCACAGGCCGTTGCCCAGCCTGCGCAGCTGCCCCTCGCCCAGCACCGGCCACAGCAGGGCGCAGGCGCACAGCTGCAAAACAATGGGCCCCAGCAGCACCCGATCCGGCGTATAGCTGGGCAGGATCATGGCCAGCTGGCAGCACAGGGAGGCCAGGGTCAGCATGGCGGCCAGGGCCAGCTTCTCCCGGTTCTCTTTGGCAGGCGCCAAACAGCCCAGCACCACGGTGATGGCCAGCAGCCAGCCCACATGGGTCATCCATTTTTGCAGCATCCCGGTAAACCGATCCATCAGCTGGCCCAGCAGACCCTCCTGCGCCATGCCGGTGGGCTTATCCACCGGGGAGAGCATCAACAGCAGCCAGCCGCACAGCGCCATGGCCACGGTCAGCCACATCCACAGGGGAGCCTTGCGCCGGTTGAGCAGCTGCCACAGGATGCACAGGCCCATCACCAGCATACCGGCGGCGGACAGGTTCTCGCTGCTGTTGCCGAACAGCAGCCCGCCCAGCGCCATCAGGGCGATGCCCAGGGGGCTCAGGGCCTGCTCCCCGCCGGAGACCTGACGGAAGAAGGGCCCCAGCAGCCACACCAGCAGCGTGGCGGGCCACAGGTAGTTGCAGGCACCGGCCAGCCAGAGCATATTCTGCCCGAAGGCCGGGGGCAGCAGGAACAGCGCCCCGAACACGCCCGCAAGCAGTGCCGGGTCGAACCGGCAGCCGGGGGCGGCCAGGCGGCAGATGCCCACCAGCAGCAAAAGGAACATGCCCGTATTGACTGCATCAAAAACGATCAGGGGCAGCAGGTCGAACAGCTGCACAAAAAAGTGCGTCGCATAGCGGGCGTTGAGCACCTGCCCGTGCTTTACCAGCGAGGGGAAGATCTGCCACAGGCTGCTCATCCGCTCCCCGGTGGCAAAGCTGAAGCAATAACGGTAATCATCGCAGACCATGGGGGTAAGGATGTTGAAAAGCAGCATCAGCCCTGCAAGGGCGCAGAGGATGCCGATCCACAGCCGCTTCTGGGTGGGGTTGGTCGTCACACGGATCCCTCATTTCCTGGTTCTGGTATCGGGGCACGGCCCCGGCATTCATACATAGCCCATCAGGCCCCGGACGGATACATCGCCGCAGAGCACCCGGCAGAGGGTGCCGTCCTGCCGCTGCACCAGCAGGGCACCGTCCCCGTCCACGGCTTTGGCCAGCCCGGTGTAGCTCTCGCCGGGGGCCAATACCTGCACCTGCTGCCCGATGGTGGCGGATGCCGCCTCGTAGGCCGCCCGGATACTCTCAAAGCCGCACGCCTCCAGTTTTTCCACATACTGCTCCATATGGCCGAGGAAGCAGGCCAGCAGCCTGCAACGGCTGAGGGGCGCGGCGGCGGGATCGTTCCTGCGCAGCAGCTCCAGCAGCGATACCGCCCGGTGCCGCAGCTCCCCGGGGAAGGCAAGCTGGTTCACATTGAGCCCCACGCCGGTGATCACATACGCCACACGGCCCTCTGCCAGACCCACCTCGCTGAGCACGCCGCAGCACTTGCCCTGCCCGATGACCACATCGTTGGGCCACTTGATGCGGGGCGAAAGCCCGGGGCAGCATTCCCGGATGGTATCGGTCACTGCCAGGGCAGCTGCCAGCGTGCACAGCTGGGCCTGCTCCGGCTTGAGGGCGGGGCGCAGCAGCACCGAAAAGGTGAGCGCCTGGCCGGGCGGGGTCTCCCAGCTGCGGCCGATACGCCCCTTGCCTGCGGTCTGGTGGTCGCACACCGCCAGGCTGCCGTGGGGCGCGCCCTGCCTGGCCAGCTCCTTGAGCACCGTGTTGGTGGAGGGCAGCGTTTCGGCGCAGAGCACCGCGCCCCGGCCCGCCCAGCGGGTCTTCAAAGCACCGGCGAGCCGGTCGGCGGTAAGGGCGTTCATGGCTGGGCCTCCTCCTTTTTCTTTCTGCGGCGCAGGTGGCGCTCCTCCTCGCTGAAGATGCAGCCGCAGTACTTCTGCATATACAGCCCCAGCGCCCGGGCCTCCTCCTGCCCCTGGGTAAAGCAGGGGCGGAAATCCCGGTGGAGGAACTCAACGCCGTATTTCTCAGCGGCCTCCCGGGCTGCCCGGAGCATCAGCTCGTGGTTCTGGTAGGGGCTGATGAACAGGGTGGAGGTAAAGTGGGTGTAGCCGTTTTCGGCAGCATATTTGGCCGCCCCCTCAAAGCGCAGGCGGTAGCAGCTGAGGCACCGGCCGGAAAAATCGCTGCCGACGGCGCTGAGGAAGCTGCGCAGGCCGTACTTGGCCCCGATGATCAGCTTGAGGCCGATGCTTCTGGCATAGCCCTCCAGGGTCTGCTTGCGGGCCTGATACTCGGTATAGGGGTGGATGTTGGGGTTCTCCCAGTAGCCGGTGGGCTCGATGCCCTCCTGACGGAGGGTCTTTACGCACATGATGGCGCAGGGCGCACAGCAGATGTGCAAGAGAACATTCATGCCGAAAACCGCCTTCCGGCCCCATGGGGCCAATGCGATCCTGTAACAAAAGCCACAGGTAGCTCTATCATACCACATACTGCAGGGCCAAGCCAACCGGTAACTGCATTTCCCGCCTGCCGGAGACAGGGGCGCGCCTCTGTTCAAACCCGGCACATTATGGTATAATGCAGACTGATGAATCGTGCCCTACAGCCAAGCAAAAAGGAGTTTTTTACCATGGCAGAGAACAAACGCATCACCCGTCTGGTGGCGCTGCTGCTGGCCCTTTGCTGCCTGCTGCCCGCCGCCGCCTTGGCAGACGAGGAGACCGAGCAGCTTTTCGCCCAGCGGCTGGCCGAGCTGAAGACCCCCGCCCAGCTGGGTGCGGAGAGCGGCGAATACCAGCTGCGCACCGGCAACAGCGCCTATTTTCCCCATGTTTCCCCCGGCGTGATCCCCTTCGACCAGATGGCGGAAACGCCCCTGCCCGCCCCGGAGGGCACCTTCAGTTCCGATAACGAGAGCGTGGTCACCGTAAGCGAAAACGGCCTGATGACCGCCGTGGCCCCCGGCATCGCCGTGGTGCGCTGGCAGAGCCCGGAGGGCGAGAAGGCCGTTACCGTTACCGTGGGCGATGACCTGATCAGCGAGATCGGCAAAAACTATGTGTATGTGCTCAACCGGGAGTACTACTCCGTGGCCCGGGAGCGTCTGCCCCGCTACAACCAGTACGCCAAGTGGTACTACCGCAAGAAGAAGGAAGTAGGCTGGTGCGCGGTGTTCACCATCTACTGCGCCAACGCCGCCGGTTTCGACCCTCTGGAGGAAAAAGAGATCGACCCGGAGCAGCCGTACACCGATGTATACTTCCGGGAGGGCCAGGTGGGCAACCAGTACGACGGCTTCCGCAAGCTGGATCGCTGGGTGGGCATCCCCAAGCCCGGCTATACCGTTACCTATGTGGATATGAAAAAAGCCTACCTGACCACCCACGTGGGCTCCATCGTGGCCGTGGAGGACCGGGGCGACGGCGTATACGCCATCACCACGGTGGAGGGCAATATGTCCAACACGGTAAAGCGCTACACCTACCTGTACGACAGCAAGCTCTCCAACCACGAGATCACCACGGATACGCGCAAGCACCTGCAGTACAACATGAGCATGCTGCCCGAAGCCGAGCACACCGATCCCCTCAGCCAGTACGAGCTGCACACCGACCACTGGGCCGTGTTCGGCTTTGGCGCAACCTGGTAATGGCGTAGCTGCTGCCGGGGAATACTGTACCCGCGGCACAACGATAAAACCCTACAACAACAAAACAAGGAGGAACCCAGTATGAACATCAAAGGTACCAAGACCGAAGCTAACCTGATGACCGCCTTCGCCGGCGAGAGCCAGGCCCGCAACAAGTACACCTACTACGCCTCCAAGGCCCGCAAGGAGGGCTATGTGCAGATTGCTCAGCTGTTTGAGGATACTGCCAACAACGAAAAGGAGCACGCCAAGATCTGGTTCAAGCTGCTCCACGACGGCGAAGTGCCCTCCACCGAGGTGAACCTGCAGGATGCCGCCGACGGCGAAAACTACGAGTGGACCGATATGTACGCCAACATGGCCAAGGAAGCCCGCGAGGAAGGCTTTACCGAGATCGCCATCCTGTTCGAGAAGGTGGCCGCCATCGAAAAGACCCACGAGGAGCGCTACCGCAAGCTGCTGAGCAATGTGCAGGGCGGTCTGGTCTTCAGCCGTGAGGGCGATATGATCTGGGAATGCTCCAACTGCGGCCACATCGTGGTGGGCAAGAAGGCTCCCGCCATGTGCCCCGTGTGCAAGCACCCCCAGGCCTACTTCATGATCCGCGCCGAAAATTACTGATAGTTCCCCATCCGCTCAGGCGGGCCGTGTTTCCTGCGGCCCGCCTGAGATGCATTCCAAAGATACCCGGGAGGTTGACCCCAGTATGCGTATTGCCCACATCAATGTTACCGCCAACCTTTCCACAGGCCGCATCGCTGCGGGCCTGTGCCGCTATGCCCAGAACGCCGGGCACAAGGTGCTGCTCTGCTACGGGCGCGGCCCTGCGCCCACGGGCATCCCCAGCCTGCGCATCGGCGATACGCTCCGGGGCCCGATGGATCTTGCCGCCCAGCCCCTCAAGAAGCTGCTCAGCAGCACCACCGCCGCCGTGATGGGCACCGCCTCCAAGCTGGGGGTATACCTGCACGGCGGGCTCAGCCGCCTGACCGACCGCAGCGGCTTTTACAGCAGCCAGACCACCCGCTATTTTCTGACCCAGCTGGACAAGTTCCAGCCGGAGCTGGTGCATCTGCACAACCTGCACGGCTATTACCTGAACGTGCCCATGGTGATCGACTATCTTCGTGAAAGAGACATTCCCGTGGTATGGACGCTCCACGACTCCTGGCCCTATACCGGCCACTGCGCCTACTACCACTTTCCCATACCGCCCTGCCTGAGCGCCGCCGACAGGCCCGATGCCTCCGTGCCCACCGCCTGCCTGCGCTGGCAGAAGGGGTGCAGCAGCTGCCCCCTGAAAAAGACCTACCCCACCAGCTGGCTGCTGGACCAGAGCAGCCGCAACTATATGGATAAATGGACGCTCTTCACCAGCCTGCGCCGCCTTGCGCTGGCCACGCCCTCCCGCTGGCTGGCGGGGGAGGTGAAGCGCTCGTTCTTCAGCCAATACCCGGTGCACCACCTGCCCAACGGGCTGGATCTGAGCCAGTTCCGCCCCTGCGGGGATGAGCGGCTCATGCAGCGTACCGCCATCCGCTACGGGCTGGATCAATTGGGCGACCGCCGTCTGGTGCTCAGCGTGGCCGCCGTGTGGGATGAGCGCAAGGGCCTCAGCCATCTGACCGCCCTCTCGCAACAGCTGGGCAGCGGCTACTGCGTGGCCGTCGTGGGGCTTACCGAAAAGCAGCAGAAGGCCCTGCCTGCGGGCATGCTGGCCATACCCCACACCGCCACGGTGGAGGAGCTGTGCGCCCTGTACACCATCGCCGATCTGTACATCTCCCTCAGCCAGGGCGAGACCATGGGCATGACCCTGCTGGAAAGCATGGCCTGCGGCACCCAGGTGCTGTGCTACCACACCACCGCCATGCCCGAGCTGGTGACCCCCGAATGCGGCGAAAGCGTGCCCGTGGGCGACATCGCCGCCGCAGCCGATGCGGTGCGCCGCCTGTGCGACGAGCCGAAGGATCCCTTCGCGTGCATGGAGCAGGCCGCCCGCTACAGCCCGGAAAACTGCTACCGGGGGTATCTGGAGCTGTACGAGCAGCTGTGATGCCCCGCCCGGCGCGTGCCGCCGGGGCCGCAAGCGCCCCCTACGGGCGTGCCCATACCAAAGAAGGAGGGAACCGCATGACCCGCCTTACCCGTATACTCTGCTGCCTTGTGGCGCTTTTGTGCCTTTGCAGCTGCTCGGTGATGGAGCAGCTGCCCCCTGCGCTGCAGGCCTCCCAGCCCGCCTCCGCCGCCGACCTGCCGGATCTGCGGCAGCTGCGCATGCCCGAGCCGGAACCGGATCTGTGGCAGCCCGCCAAGACCGGCGAGGGCTCCGATACCCTGCTGCTGGATCTGTGGCTGGATGCCTCTCAGGTGGCTGGCGGCGTGAACCCGAACCCGGACAGCATCTACCCCCACCGCAGCGGGCGCTACCGGGAGGGCGGCTTCCACTACCGCTACGGCAGCCAGGTGGGCTGGTACGACAACCTGCTCAAGGCCCTGCTGGCAGCGGGCGAGGGCAGCCGCATCCGGGTGCTGAGAAGCGGCAATGAAGCCATCACCGATGAGATGCTGCTGGCCTCCGGGCTGGCGGCTGCGGAGAGCGATGCCGCCGCCCTGCGCTCCCTCCGGCGGGATCTGCTCACCTATGCCATAGACCCCATGCCCACCGTGTTCGACAGCTTCTCCGACCAGAGCATGGATAACAGCTTCTACGCCCTCTACACCCCCAAGCTGAACCGGATGAACCAGTTCATGGCCACCGGCGGCATGCTGCTGGAGAACCCGGGCCGGGTGGAGGAGATGTACGAGCTGCTGGACAGCATGATCCAGAGCTACGACCCCCGGCATTTCGACGAGACTGTCGCCGCGCTGCTCACGCCCGAGCGCAGCCCCCTGACCACCGCCCTGGATAACCTGGATACCGACCGCCTTTCCGTGATCACCTGCGATCCGCTCACCCTGCGCAGCCTTACCGGCATCCTGACCGACGGCACCCCCATCAGCTATGTGGAGGAGCTGCTCCGGCAGCGGGGCATCTTCGACAGGGGGCTCACGGTGCAGCTCTATGCCTTCCAGCTGGATTACATCGGGCAGATCCACACCCTGAACGGGGCCGATCTGCGCCACCCCCTCATCTGGGGGCGGCTGGATTACGACTACAACCAGAAAAAGACCTACGGCCCCCTGCCCATGCCCCGCACCCTGCTGATGCTGGTGATCGGCGCAGAGGAGCAGGTGGACGAGTATACCCGGCAGCTGGAAAGCTGTCTGGCTGCCGACCCGGCGCTGCAGGAGCTGCGGGGCCCGCAGGAGGGCCAGCTGCGCTACACCAGAGCCGGGCAGGCCGTTACCCAGGAGCCCTTCGGCTTTGGCTACGAGAGCACCCGCATCTCCCGCCACAGCGTGAACCGCTACACCCTGCTCACCCCCGGAGCTGCCGTTCAGGTCACCGCCGGGGAGGGGGCTTTGCTCAGCGGGCGCAGCCTGCCCACCGTGGGCCTTGCCCTTGACGAAGAGGAGCAGTACGAGATCACCCTGTCGTTCCCCGTCGGCGAGATGGACGGCGGCCTGACCATGAGCGCCGCCAGCATGCCGCCGCTGGAGGTGAGCGGGGTCTGCTCGCTGGTGCTTGCGGAGACCCTGCCCAACACGCCCGAGGCGGCCCCCTCCGCTCAGGGCGGGCAGACCCTGCTCCTGCGGGATACCCTCTACCGCTTTGCCATGACGGAGCAGCCGGAGACCCTGCCCTTTGCCCCCGCCGGGCTGAAGCTGACGGATGGCATGCTCACCGCCGCCTTTACCGCCTCCGGGAAGGATCTGCGCCCCGGCTACTACCGGCTGATCCTCCGGGCGGATGTGACCGGGCAGCAGCTCGCCTGGCCGCCGGTGGATTGGGTGGAGCGGCTCAACGCCAATGTGACCAACCAGCAGCTCTCCTCCTGGCTCTCGGTGGGCGAGGCGCTGCAGAAGCGGCACAAGACCGGCGGCAGCGCCCCCAACCTGTTCTGGCATGCCTGGGGCGATAAGCCCGGCCACGAATACTACGGCGTTACCCTGCCGGATTGCCCGCCGGTATACGCCGCCCCCAGGCTCAAAGAGCTGCTGGGTCAGCTGCAGAACGCCGCCCAGATCGATACACTGCCCCTGGTCTATGCCCAGCTGGATGTATTCGTTGCCCCTGCGGAGCAGCTCAACTGAGCCGGGCTGCCGTGATGCCCCGCATACACCCACCCCGTGTACGAAAGGAATGAGCGCTTTGCCTCAGAACCATGCTCAACGCATCAAGCCGCTGCGGCTGCGCCCTGCCAACCGCATCAAGGTGCTGCTGTGCTACCTTGTGTGCTTTGCCGTGCCCCTCCTGTGGCAGTGGGCGGCGCTGCGGGTGCTCTACCCCTACAAGCTGGCCAATACCGCCCCCTCCATCGCCGAGACCCTGTGCGCCCTGCTGCCCTGGGTACAGGGCAGCCTGCCGGAGATGGCAAAGGCCGCCCGCCTGCCCGACCGGAGCGACCCGGCCCACTGGGCAGAGGCCCTCAAGGCCCGGGATGAGCACTGGCTGCTGTTTCTGGGGGCGTGCTTCCTGGTGGCCTTCGCCCTCACGCTGCTCATACAGCTGTGGTGGCGCTTCCGGCACCGCAAGGGCGTGAACGCCTCCCGCATGGCCGACAAGGCCCGCCGCAGCTACCGGCTCACCATGCCGGTGATCCTGGCGGTGAATGCGGTGTTTGCACTGTTCGTCTATCTGGCGGGGGTGCAGCACATCCCTGCCCGCACCGTGTGGGACTACCTTGCCTATTTTCCCGCTTACGGGCTGAACGTGCTGGCGGCCATGGCCTGCTTCCGGCTGGCTGCGCCTTCGGTGATCAGCGGTAAGCATGCATTCTTCAAACGCCTCTGAGGCAGAAAGGAGCGCTTATGGGCTGCTATGTGCTGGCCATTGGCGGTACCGGCAACAAGATACTGGAAAGCATCGTGTACGCCGCCGCTGCCGATGCCCTCTACACCTGCACGGCAGACGGCAGACAGATCCCCCTGCCGGAGGTGACCCTCCTCAGCGTGGATGTGGACTCCGCCTGCGGCAACACCACCCGTGCGGGCCGCGCTGCCGATGTCTACGAGCAGGTGCGCACCGCTTTTGAAGAAAACCGGCAGGATCGCCGGGGCTTCCATACCCGGCTCAACTACCGCCGCTGGAACATGAACCTGAGCCGACGGGCCTCCTCGGTGGATCAGATGACCGAGAACCACACCCGGGACCGGCTCCTTGCCCATGCCCTGTTTTCCCGCACGGAGGCCTCGCTGGAGTACAGCGAGGGCTTCCGGGGCCACCCGGATCTGGGCGTGTTGTTCTTCTCCGACCTGCTCTCCTCGCTGGAGGGGCTCCGGGCCGCCGGTCAGCCGGATGAGATGAACGCCCTGCTGGACCGGATGCAGGCGGAGATCGCCGCCGGGGAGCAGGTGAAGGTGGTGCTCTGCGGCAGCATCTTCGGCGGCACGGGTGCCAGCGGCATCCCGGCACTGGCCCGATACCTGCACCGGTACTTTGCCGCGCATCCGGACCGGTTCGAGCTGGCCGCCATGCTGATGCTGCCCTACTACAAGGTGCCGCCCTCCTCCCACAACGAGGCGCTGGAGATCGTGGTCAAGAGCAGCGATTTCCCCGACAAGGCCCGCACCGCGCTGGAATACTACGGCATGACCGCCATGCTCCGCTCCGGCGAGGAGGATACTCAGGGCGTGTTCGATGCCATGTATCTGCTGGGCCTGCCCCCGGAGGCCTTTGTGCAGACCCGCATCTACTCCACCGGCTCCCAGAGCCAGGAGAACGATGCCCACATGCTGGAGTGGATCGCTACCCGCTGCATCGGCGCCTTCCTGCGCACGCCCATGCGCGGCAAGCATGCCCACAACATGGATTGCTACTACTACCAGTGGCACACCACCGACCTGTGCTGGCAGAGCTTCGACTCGGATGCCGCCCGCTACCGCATCGGCTACGGCGGGCTGCTGAAGGCGGCTGCGCTGTTCTTCAGCGAGTGCCTGCCCACCCTGCGCCGCCTGATGACCTCGGATGGCCGGGAAAGCCGCAACATTGGCTGGTGCGCCCCCTATTTCAGCGGCATCGGCAGCCTGAGCGCCGCCGGGCAGGATGAGCTGGAGAAGCTGCTCAGCGCTCTTACCCGGTTCCTCAGCTTTTTTGCCGGCTGGATGGTGCAGGTGACCCGCACCATTCCCCCCACCATGCGCCCCGCACGGCAGGAGGAGACCCAGCTGAGCGATGCTGCCAACGCCTACCGGCAGCTGGTGAGCAAGCGCGCCCAGCTGCAAATGACCGACGACCACGCCCCCGGCTACCAGGGCCTGCTGGATGCCCGTGCCGCCGCCCAGTCGGATTGCGACCGGCTGCTTCGACAGATCGGCGGCGAGAGCTGGCTGGAGATCCTCTACAATGCCAGGCAGCAGTACACCGATGCCCTCCGCCGCCAGGACAGGCTGGTGGCCGACGAGGAGGAGGCCATCTACCACCTGACCCATCAGGATCAGCGGCTGACAGCCCCCGATGAGCTGCGCCGCCGTCAGGAGCGGCTCAGTGCCCTGCGGCTGCAGCGGGATGAGTACGCCCTGCGCCTGCATTTGGCCGAAGAGGATGCCCGGGCTGCCATCCGGGCGGAGCTGCCGGTGCACTACCCGGCCCCCGCCTCGGTGCGCCGGGGCGAGCTGCCCCAGAACAGCCTGCTGGATGCCAGCCTGATGAATGCCCTGAACCGCCTGCTGGCCCAGCACGCTATGGATGCTGCCCAGCAGGATGCAGGCGTAATGAACCGGTCTGCCCTGCAGCTGCAAAAGGGGCTGAACAAGCTGGTCTCCGGCCCGGTGCCGGATCGGCGCAGCACTGCCTGGGCCATTGCGGCGCTGGGCGGCGGCGTTTGCCGCAGCCAGACCCCCGGCGGCATGCTGGCGGCCTTTACCGCCACCCTGCTGGCCGCTGTGATGGAGGATCGCAGCCTATGAAGAAAAGGAAGACCGCATTCCGCCGTTTGAGCGAGGATCAGCGCAAGCAGGAGCTGGATCGTTCCACGGCGTATACCACCCTGTTGCCCGCCATGAACGAGGGCTTCCACATGGGCTACCGCCCGGTGCCCGGCCTGCAGAGCGATGGCAACCGGCAGCCCCACCAGTGGCTGGAGAGCATGGCCCGCAATATGCACACCCCCGGCGGGGAGGTGGGCTTTGCCATACCCGATGTGCTGGCAGCGGAGCAGCAGCTGCGCCGCCTGAGCCGCCTGCCGGGAGAGCTTTCCATGCGCCACCAGGAGATGCTGGATTTCCGTGCCCTGCTGGCCCTTCTGCTCCTGTGGGACGAGCTGGAAAAGACCCCCGGCTGCCCGGAGCTGACGGTGGAGAGCATCACGCCGGAAAGCGGCGGCTTTGCTGCCATGGTGCTTCAGGCGCTGCCGGAAGCCCGTGCCGCCCAGGGGCTGCGCCTGGTTGTGCTCACCCGGCAGGATGGGGATACCCAGACCCGCTGCCCGCTGTGCCTGCTCAGCAACGAGACCCTGCTCACCCCGGCTGCCGACCCGGAGGATATGACCCACCTGCTGCCCCAGGCCGTGCGCTGGTACGACCGGCAGGCGGCCCGCTTCACCGACCCCTCCCCCTGGCTGGATGAGCAGCAGCTGGCTGTTCTGCTGCCCCGGCTGCGCCTGGTGATGGCCCTTTGCGAGGATGCCTCCCTGCGCAGCCCCCTGTACGACCCTGCCGCCCAGCTCTGCGCGCCCCTCGGCCGTTTTGCGGAGGATCTGCTCAAGAACCGCCAGCCCTGGCGGGAGCAGCTCTCGGCAGGCGACAGCCGGGCCGAAGCCATGCTGCGCACCCGGGTGCAGGCGGTCTACGGCATGCTGCCCAGAGGGGGCAGCCGCTGCCGCATCTCCGCCCGGGAGCTTCTGCCGCCGCCCCCGACGGAGAACCCCCTGCTGCGTGCCTTCCTGCCGGAGGGCTGCACTCTGCCCCCCGTGCCCCCGCAGGTGATCTACACCCTGGACGGGGTACCCTTTGCCCGCCAAAGCGGCCTGTGCCTGCTGGAGCCCACCGGGGCCGCAGGCGAGAGCGAGGCCCTGACAGAGCTGGAGCAGGAATGCGCCCTGCTGGACCGGTACGACCCTCAGTGGCGCACCCGGATGGAGCAGGCCCTCGGGGAGCTGTACACAGGCCTGAACCAGCGCACCGGCGTGCTGCCCTGCGTGCCCCGGCTGCTGCTCAAATGGAAGCAGGAATATACCGAATGCGCCGCCCCTGTTTTGCAGGAGGCGCTCATCACCTACCCGCAGGATGCCCGGCGCATGGTCGCCCAGGCCCTTCTTCGGGATAAGCTGGGCATCACCGACGAGGAGGCGCTCTCCGCCCCCTTCTCCGATTGCCTTGTGCTGATCCGGGGCGCAGAGACCACGCCCTTCGGCACCCTGCCCGCCGGGAGCCTGACCCTGCCCGGGAAGGAGGGCAGCGGCCTGTACTACTTCCTGCCGCCCATCTCCCCGGCCATGGCAAAGGCGCTCATCACCACAGACCCGGCCCCCTCGCTGCCGCCGGAGCGCATCACTGCCCGCTGGACGCCGAATGGCTCCGGCGTGGAGGTGCAGCTGCGGCTGGAGAGGCAGCTGGAGGATGGCAGCCACACCTCTCTGGAGCTGCGCCGTACCTATCCCTTGGAGAACAGCCCCATGCAGGGCGCTGCCTTCCTGACCGATGCGGCCAGCCTGCCTATGGTGACCGTATGGCCCAACCTGCGCCTGAAAAACGATGCATGGAGGCTTTACTACGTGCATACCCACCGCCCCGGCCAGTGGCAGAGCCTTGTGCCGGAGGGCGACCGCTGGAAAGCCGGAGAGAGCCGCACCGCCCCCGATGGGGAGACCGGTGTGCGCCGCTGGCAGACCCTTCAGACCGGCAGCTTCCCTGCCTATGTGGCACTGAAGATCGGGCAATTGTATGCGGGCGTTCTGCCCAACGACCTGCCCGCCCGCCGTGTGCGCCGGGATACGGATGCCGCCGTGGGTCTGGATTTCGGCAGCATCTCCACCACGGTGATGCTCCGGCAGGGCGAGCGCATCATGCCTGCCTCTCTGCCAAAGGGCATCCACGGCACGCTGCTGCGCCCCTGCCCCATCCCCGCCCATGCGCTGGAGGATGAGCTGATCCCGCCGGGGGCCCTGCTTCACGGCTCGGGCCGGGACAGCAGCTTCTACAGCGTGATGGATATGTTCTCCGACGAGCCGGATCGCTGGCAGCGCCCCCTGATCGACGGGCACATCTACTACCCGGCCACCCTGGGTACCCTTGGCGAAAAGAACGACGGTACCCTCTACTACGACCTGAAATGGAGCGATGAGCCCTATGTGATGGCCTGCCTGCGGCTGCTGCTCAAGCAGGTGATGGTGCAGGCCAGCCTGTCGGCCCGGCTGCACGGCTCGCCCAGCATCTCCTGGCGCATCTCCATGCCCAATGCCATGCCCGCCTACCGGCAGGAGAGCTACCTGAACCTGCTCCGGGGCCTGGCCCGGGAGGTGGCCCAGGAGTGCGGCCTGCCCCTGACCCCCGGTGCTCCCTCCGTGCTCTACGCCACCGAGAACCAGGCCGCCGGGCTGTATTTCCGGGGCCGCAACGAGGTGAGCGCCCAGGGCGGCTACCTGAATCTGGATCTGGGCGGCGGCACGGCGGATATCAGCCTGTGGCTGAACAACGCCGGTACCGCCACCGCCGAAAGCTCGCTGCCGCTGGGCTGCCGCCAGCTGGTGTTCGCCTCTGTGGCAGCAGGCCATGTGGAGGACTTCCTCCACGACTTTCACCGGGCTGCGCCGGAGCTGCAGGCTGCTGCCTCCGCCCTGTGCGAAAGCATGCGCCGGGGCATGGACAGCGAGCACGACCGCCAGAAGTGCATGCTCCTGATGGACGACTTCTTTGCCGCCTATCCGGAGCAGATCCGGCAGGCGCTGGAGGAGGAGCGGGCCCGGGGCGGCCTTGCCTATACCGAGGCGCTGCTGCTGTTCGGGCTGGGCTTCCTGTTCTATCTGTGCGGCGTGATGCTGAAGCGTACCGCCCAGAACCAGGAGCTGCTGCCCCACCTGCCCGCCCGCATGGAGCTGTGCATCGCCGGTAACGGCGGCCGATTCCTGACCACCATCGACAGCGAAGCCCGGGGCAAGCTGTGCCAGCTGACGCTGAAGGCGCTGCCGGTGGGGCACCCCCTGCAGGTGCTGCTGCCGGTGCAGAGCCGGGAGCCCAAGCGGGAGGTGGCCTCCGGCCTGCTCTCCAACGACGGTATGCTGCTCAGCGCCCTCGGCAGCGTGGAAAAATGGAACGCCACCTTCCCCGAGGTGCCGGTGGCCGACCGGCCCAACCTGCTGAGGGAATACCTGCTGGCGTTCATCCCCCTGTTCCCGCAGGCTGCGGAAATGCTGCTGGGCGGCCTGTACCACAACCGCACCGCAGACGGCGCTCCCGCACTGATGCCCAGTGCCGAAATGGAGCTTGCCACCATCTTCGAAAACGAGATCCTCTCCCACCCGGACGACGACCTGACCGCTGCCGTGCGCTGTCTGGCCACGGTGCGCCGCCTGTGGGAGATCTGACCCCAGGAGGCCATATGCTACGGATCCATCAGATCAAACTGAGCCTTGACGAAATGCAGAACCTTACCCCACAGAGCCTGCGCAAGGCCTGCGCCCGGGCCCTGAAGCTGCCCCCGGAGAGCATCCGGGAGGCGGTGCTGCGCAAGCGCAGCGTGGATGCCCGGGATAAGGGCGATGTACACTTCACCCTCACCTGCGATGTAGCCCTGACCGACCCCCGCCGGGAGGAGAAGCTGGCTGCCCAGTACCGCCCCAATCAGGTGGCGCTGGTGGCAAAGCCCGAAAAAGAGAACGATGTGTTCACCCTGCCCGTGGAGCCCTGGCCCGCCGATGCCCTGCGCCCGGTGGTGGTGGGCGCAGGCCCTGCGGGGCTGTTCTGCGCCCTTGCGCTGGCGGTGCGGGGAGCAAAGCCCATCCTGCTGGAGCGGGGGCGGCCCGTGGATGAACGGGCGAGGGACATCGAAGCCTTCGAAAAAGGCGGCCCGCTGGATGCGGAGAGCAATGTGCTCTTCGGCGAGGGCGGCGCAGGGGCTTTCTCCGACGGTAAGCTCACCTGCGGGCTCAGCAACCCCCACATCAAGACCGTGCTCCGCACCCTTTACACCTGCGGCGCGCCGGAGGAGATCCTTACCTCCCAGCGCCCCCACATCGGCACCGATCTGCTGCGCCCGGTGCTGAAAAACGCCCGCCAGCGGCTCATTGCGCTGGGGGGCGAGGTGCGCTTCGGCTGCACCCTCACCGGCCTTGTATTGAAGGAGGGCCGGGTGGCCGCCGTTCGGTGCAAAAGCGCCGGGCAGGAGGAAGAATTCGCAGCGCAGCGGGTGTATCTGGCTATCGGCCACAGCGCCCGGGATACCTACCAGTGGCTTTACGATATGGGTCTGCCCATGGAGCAGAAGCCCTTTGCGGTGGGTGCCCGCATCGAGCACCTGCAAAGCGACCTGAACCGGGCCCAGTATGGCCGTGCCGCCGGGCACCCGGCCCTGCCCCAGGCGGATTACAAGCTGAACGCCCACACCCCGGACGGGCGCGGCGTATACACCTTCTGCATGTGCCCCGGCGGGCAGGTGATCGCCGCCACCGCCGAGGCGGACGGCGTATGCGTCAACGGCATGAGCCACCACGCCCGGGATGGGCGCAACAGCAACGCCGCTCTGCTGGTGGGCGTGAACCCTGCCGATTACGGCAGCGACCATCCCCTGGCGGGCGTATGGTTCCAGCGGGAGATGGAGACCGCCGCCTTCCGGGAGACCGGGGGCTTCCGTGCCCCTGCCCAGCGGGTGGGCGATCTGATGGAGGGCCGTGCCACCCGGCAGTTCGGCAAGGTGCAGCCCAGCTATCTGCCCGGGGTGGTGCCCGGGGAGATCCGCTGCTGTCTGCCGTCTTTTGTGATCGAGAACTTCAAGCTGGCCATACCCCAGCTGGCAAGGCGGCTGCGGGGCTTCGATGCGCCCGATGCGGTGCTCACCGCCCCGGAGACCCGATCCTCCGCGCCCCTGCGCATGCTGCGCAACGAGCGCCGGGAGAGCCCCATCGGCGGGCTGTACCCGCTGGGCGAGGGCGCAGGGCATGCGGGCGGCATCGTATCCGCTGCGGTGGATGGGCTGCTGGCAGGTCTTGCCTGATACTGTTTGAAAGGATGTACCCTGATGATCCGTGGTATTTTATTCGATATGGACGGTGTGCTCTTCGACACCGAAGCCCTTGGCCGGGAGCTGATGCCCAAGGCCGCCCGTGCCTACGGCAAGGAGATGGATCACGCCCTGTACCACCGGCTGCTGGGCGTGAACGAGCATCTGGGCAGACAGATCCTTCAGGAGGTGTACGGAGAGGATTTCCCCTACGACCCCTTCCATGACCAATTCCTGCAATATTTCTGGGATATCGCCTCCGAGGGGGCCCTGCCCCGCAAGCCCGGCCTTGAAAGCTGCATGCAGGGGCTGAAGCGCCGGGGCATCAGGATCGCGCTGGCCACCAGCACCCGCCGCCCGGTGGTGGAGCATTACATCCGCCATACGCCGGAGCTGCAGGGGGTCTTTGATGCCACCGTGTGCGGCATCGAAGTGCCCCGGGGCAAGCCGGAGCCGGATATCTATCTGGAGGCCGCCCGGCTGCTGGGTCTCCGGCCTGAGGAATGCGTGGGCGTGGAGGACAGCCGCAACGGTCTGCGCAGCCTGCGGGCCGCCGGGGTGCTGAGTGTGATGATCCCGGATCTGTTGCCGTTTTCCGACGAGCTGGCTCCTTATGTGGATCATGTGCTGCCGGATCTGAATGCCCTGTGCCCCTTTGTGGATGGGGTGAATGGGGGCATGGGCACCCTCATTCCGGATCGTTGAAAAAGGGCAAAGAAAACCACCGCTGTTTGCATGTTGCGGACAGCGGTGGTTTTGATATACCTGTTTTTACGCTTCCAGAGCCTCTTTGGGGGCCTTCTGCCCCACCCGGCGGATCAGTGCGGCCAGACCGGTCTGCAGGGGCAAACAGGCCGCTGCACAGCCAAGGAGCACATACCACTGGGCCCCGGTGAGGGGTACCAGATAGAACAGCCCGGGGAAGAGCAGGATCGCCAGCAGCAGACCGGCGATGACCAGCACCAGCAGCCCTGCCCGGATCTTATCCAGCGGCAGGCAGGTCAGGATGAGGGTAACAAGGCCGGAGCAGGCCGCCGCAAGGGTGCACAGGGTGGCGCAGACCGGCTCGCCGTAGCCAAGGGGGCCGGAGAGCAGCATCACCGCTGCGCACAGCAGGGTAACGCACAGGCCGCCCGGCAGCGCACGGGAGATGACGTTGCGGAGGAAATCGCCCCGGACGCGCTCCCGGTTGGGCTGGAGCGCCAGCACAAAGGAGGGGAAGCCCACCGTCATGGTGCTGACCAGCGTAAGCTGGATGGGCGCAAAGGGGTAGGCGAAGGGCAGCGCCAGCAGCAGCAGTGAAAGCAGCAGTGAAAAGATGTTCTTGACCAGAAACAGGGAGGCCGCCCGGGTGATGTTGTTGATGACCCGTCTGCCCTCCAGCACGATCTGGGGCATGGCCTCAAAGCCGCCGCTCATCAGGGTGATCTGCGCCACCCGGCTGGCCGCATCGCTGCCGCCCGCCATCACGATGGAGCAGTCCGCTGCCTTCAGGGCGGGGATGTCGTTGACACCGTCGCCGATCATGGCAACGCTGTGGCCATCCGCCTGCAGGGCACGCACCAGCCCGCATTTATCCTCCGGGGATACTCTGCCGAACACCGTATACCGGCGGCTCAGGGCAGCGTAGTCCTTTTCGCCCTCGATGGCGGACAGATCCACCGCCGCCTCCGCATGGGGCAGGCCCGCATCCTCGGCCACACGGGCCACGGTGACCGGGCTGTCGCCGGAGATGACCATCAGCCGCACATCCTGCTGGCCGAAATAACGGATGGTATCGGCCACCTGAGGCCGCAGGGCATCGCTCAGGGTGACCAGCGCCAGCGGCTCCAGGCCTTCGGGGCGCAGGGTCTCCGCACCGGGCCAGGCTTCGCCGCCCAGCACCGCCAGCACCCGCAGGCCCTTGGCGGCCTCCGCCTGTGCCTGCGTGAGCAGCTCGCCAGCCAGCAGCCGCTCCGGGGCACCCATCACAACGGTGCCCATGGCAGCGAACCGGGCCGCCGACCACTTGCGCTCGCTGGAGAAGGGGATCACCTCCAGCGCGCCCTCGTTATGCTCCTGCCCCAGCGCGGCAGCCAGCGCCGCATTGGTGGGCGAGTCGGAGGGCAGTGCGCTGAGCAGCGCCCGCAGCTTTGCCTTTACCGCCTCCTCATCGCAGCCGCCCAGGGGCAGGATGCTTTCCAGCGCCATGGCCCCGCCGGTGAGGGTACCGGTCTTATCCATACAGATCACATCGGTGCGGGCAAGGGTCTCGATGCCGTACAGCTCGTTGACCAGCGTCTCCTTGCGCCCCAGCGTGACCACGCCAGCCGCCAGCGCCATGGAGGTGAGCAGCATCAGCCCTTCGGGGATCATGCCCAGCACGGAGGCAACGGTCTTGGTAACGCTGTCCTGCAGGGTAAGGCCCAGCTGGCCGTACTGCCGCCAGAACAGCAGCGCGCCCACCGGCAGCAGGATGATGGTAACGATACGGATCAGCTTGCGCAGATCCAGCATCAGGCGGCTGGAGCCGTGCTTCACCTTGCGGGCGGAAAGCTGCAGCTTGCCCGCATAGCTGTTGGCACCCACCGCCGTCAGCCGGGCGGTGACCCGGCCGCTCTTCAGAAAGCTGCCTGCGTAGAGACCATCGCCTGCGGCTTTTTCCACAGACCGGCTCTCGCCCGTCAGCAGGGATTCGTCCAGCAGGGCCGTGCCCTCCAGCACCTGGGCATCCGCCGGTACCTGATCGCCCCGGGAGAGGATGACCACATCCTCCAGCACCAGCTGGGAGGCGGGCAGCTTCACCGGCTCCCCGTCCCGGACAGCGGTGATCTGCCCCTCGCTGAGCAACACCAGCCGGTCGTGGGTGCGCTTGGCGCGCAGCTCCTGCACCGTACCGATGAGGGCGTTGGAGATGACCACGCCCATAAACAGCAGGTTGCGGTAGCTGCCCACAAGGATCAGCGCCACCGCCATGAGCACATTGAGCAGATTGAACAGCGTAAGCAGGTTACGGCGCAGGATCGCTCCTGCGCCGCCGTCTTTGCTTTTGGGCATTTGGTTCCCCCGCCCGTCCCTGAGCCGCGCTTCTGCTTCTTGGCGGCTCAGGCCGGTGATCTTTTCCATTTGTACGTTCTCCTTTGTTTACTGCACCTTCTCCAGCAGATAGAAGGGGATCAGGTTGCAGTTATCCGTGTTTTCCAGACGGATGCGGCACACGCCGGGGGTGAGGATCTCCGCATAATCGAAGCGGTCGTAGGCATCGTAGTTGTCTCTCTGGAGGGGATCCAGGAAGTACATGTACTCATCATCCACACCGGCGATCACCAGGAAATGGCCCGATTTGGTAAAGGGGCTGCCCTTGATGGCGCAGCTGATGGCCATGCGCTTGATGCCATCCACCTCCTCTTCCCGGAGGCGCTTGATCAGCTCCTCGACCTCCTCGATGACCGTTACGCGGATGCCGTAGATGGCGCAGATCTTATCCAGGAAGCGCATATTGGTGCCCTGGGTCTCCCTGCGGGACTTGATATCCCAGATATTATTGCCGGTAGCGAAGTTGGCCACCGCCAGCGGCATGTAGCGCAGGAATTCCTCGCCGGTGCGCAGCTGGTACTGGGCATGGGTGTGGTTGCAGTAGAAGCGGTTCACGGAGCAATCGCAGAAGGTGTAGCCCAGCTCGGTGTTGGCGTAGCCGATGAGCCTTGGCAGCTCCTCCACCGGGCACAGGTTGGCGATAGCCGTTGCCACCGCCGTGGGGCCGCAGCCGCCATCGCCAAAGACACGGTACTTGCCGCTGCCGCGGGATTCGTAGCGCATCCGCTCCCAGAGGGGGTCGTTCTGGGCGTAGTACATATAGCGGCCCATGCCCTCGATATCCTTATAACCGCTGACGCTCTCCTTGGCATCCATGGCGGCCTTGGTGGTGACCACCGCCTCCTCGGTGCTTTCGTACACGATGGGACGCATTCTGCCGTAGATCACGTAGCGCTGGTTGGACTTGATATTCGTACAGGTGACCAGCACCAGCATCCTGTCGCCCCAGAGCGGCAGCTTATCCTCCGGTGCATGGATGAAGGACTGGGGCAGGATCAGCTCCAGGAACTCGTTGAGATCCTGCTCGCTCTCCAGGGTCTTGGGCCGCCAGCTGGTCTCATCCTCCACGATGGTGGCCATGCCTGCGAACACATCCACCTGATAATCGGCAAAGGGGGTCAGCAGCAGGAACTGGGGATGGGTCTCGTAGTAGGCAGGGTCCAGATAATCGCTCAGGGAGGCGAACATACCGCCGCCCTTGCTATGGTGGCCGTAGAGATAGGTGGCGCTGTCGATGAAGGCGGCGGAGTTGCCCGCATCCATGAACACGGAGCCGGCAGCGTTCACCGTATGGTCGAACAGGCGGGTAAGGTAGTAGGAGTTGTTCTTGCCGCGCACCACCGGGTAGTTGATGGGCGAATCCTCCTGATAGATCCAGCCCACCACCTCATCGTTGACCAGGGTCAGGTAGTCGAAGTTCACCGCCAGCTTGGCGCTGGGCACGGTGACCGCACGCTCCATGCTGATGCCGCTGCTGGGCACGTAGGGCGGCGGGGTGTGGGTGGGCGCGGGGGTGGCGGTGGTGGCATCCAGCGTGGGCGAAGGCGTTGGGGTGGCCGTGGGCCTGGGGGTCAGCTGCAGGTTATCGGCCTTGCCGGAGAGCTGCTTTTCGCCGGATGCGGTCTTGCTGCCGGTGGAGGCGGCTACAAGATAGGAGGGGTCGGTGGGGGTGGCGGTATTGGGTTCGCCGGTGGTGGTGTTGGAGTCGCTGCCGCTGTTGGCGGTAGCGGCGGCGGTGGCGGGGTCGCCGGTGGTGGTGTTGGGTTCGCTGCCATTGTTGGCGGCGGCGGGGGCGCTGTTGGTGTTGGGTTCGCTGCCGTTGTTGGCGGTGGCGGGGGTGGGATCGCCGTTGGCGGTATCGGCGGGGGCTGCGGTGGGCTGGGCGGCCTGCACCGTATATTCGGTGGGCGCAGGGGTGAACAGCGCACCGGGACGGTCGGTGATCAGTTCATCCTCGGTCTGGTTCTTCAGCATCCAGACCAGGGCTTCATCCAGCACATCCTCTTCCTCTTCCGGGCCGGAGGATACCGCCTGGCCGGTCATGCCGGAGGGGTCGTAGACAGGCACCGCATCGTAGCCGCCGTTGGCTTCCTCAGCCTCGGCAGCAGCCTTGGCGGCTGCCAGCTCCTGCGGGGAGATGGTGGTGAGCGCAGAGGGGCTGCCCTGCTGTGCATCGCCGGGCTGCTGTGCGCTGCTTTGGATGTTGTTCTGAGCGGCGGCAGCAGGCGCGTTGGCAGCGCTGCCGGTGCCGCTGCTTTGCACAGCCGCAGGCATGGGTGCGGCATCATCCGTACGGATGGAAAGCGCCGCCTGCTGCAGGTTGGCGTAGCTGTCGTTGCTCTCCTGGTAGCCCTGCAGCTTGCCCATCAGGCCGAAAACGGCTACAGCGCTGCAAACAAGGCATACCGCGATCATGATATAGAGACCGCCAAGACCGCCGGACTTCTTTTTCTTCATAACGCACCCTCCTCAGGTTTTACTGTGGTTATTATAGCATTGTTGAGGGGAAATGAAAAGGGTAAGGGGTTGGGGGTGCGGGTTGCAGGGAGGGGTGGTTTCGGCACCCTCAGTCTGCCCTAAAGGGCAGCCAGCTCCCTCTGAAGAGGGAGCCTTGGTTGTCGAAAAAGTGCGGGGTGCAGGGGGATCATCCCCCTGCCGGGTGTGGGCAGAGCCCACAAACCTTGCGCCGCAGCGCTTTCTTGTGAGCACAGCGAGCACCGAAGGTGCAAGATGGGCGGCTCGTGTTGGTATGTATGGGTTTATCAACAGTCTGAGCTCCCTCTGAAGAGGGTGCCTTGGGGTGGGCGGGAGACAGAGCCGCAAACCACAGATACACGAAAAGGGGAGCTGCCTTTCGGCAGTTCCCCTTGGGTTTTGTTTACCGTGGAAGTGTTACTCCTCAGCGTCTACTTCCTCTTCCTGCTCGGCGCAAGCCAGAAGCTTCTTGCGGCGGCGGATCTCCACTGCGGCCAGCACGGCTACCAGCATCGGCAGACCGATCGCCATGCCCCAGAGGATGAAGTTGGTATCATCGCCGGTCATGGGCACGCCGCCAAGCGGGATGCCGTACTCGTCGATGTAGAACCATTCGCCATCCAGGAAGCGTACGCCCTGCGGGACGCGCGGCTTCTCGGGAGCGGGGGTGGGAGTGTAGTAGGGCAGGGTGGGAGTGGGCGTGGGCGGGTAATCCTCCTCAGGAATGGTGTTCACGATAACGCGGCCATTGTTCTGATAGGTGGTTACGTAGCCTTCTACCTGCTCCTCGCGGATCATGTACTCGTAACGTACGCCATCGGCGTTCTTACGGGGCAGATCGCTGAACTTGAACTTCCAGACATCCTTACCGTTGTCGGCGATGTTCACCGTCATGAACGGGAAGGTGGGCCACTCGGCATCGGTACGCAGCTTGCGGTACAGGTGCACGGTGATGCTGCTGGGACGCTTGCCCAGAACGTTGTCCTTATCCTCCCAACGCTTGGTAACGGTGAGAGAAGTGGTGGCGGGTTCGGGAGCAGGCGTTGCCTGAGGCGCGGGAGCGTCGTACATGACGATCTCGGCAGCATCGGTATCCACACCGTTCACGATCAGCAGACCATCGTTGGCATCAACGGTGAAGTTGATGGGCTCGGCCTGCAGGTAACCGGCGGGCACTTCCAGCTCGACCAGCGTGTAGGTGGTGCCGGGTACCAGATCGGTACCGAGTACCTCGTACCAGCCGTTGTTGTCGGTGTCGGTCACCCAGGACTCGATCACTTCGTTGCCCTGCATGATGGCCAGCTTGGCGCCGCTTACCAGCCCGTTGTTGGAGCTGTCCAGCTTGCGGAAGCGGTATACATGGCAGTTGGTGGCGGTGAAGTAACGGAAGGTCTCGGGTACGTCGGTGATCTCTACCGTGAAGACGAAGGGAGCCATCAGGGCGAAGCCTGCGGGAGCCTCGGTCTCGACCACGGTGTAGGTCTGACCGACCTTGAGACCGGCCAGCAGCTCGGCTTCCAGACCGGAGGTCCAGACCATGATGGGAGCCTTGCCGTCAACGCTGTCGGCGCCGCCCTCGTAGAGAGCGAACTTGGCACCGGGCAGGTTGTTGCCGGTCTGCTCATCCACCTTGATGAAGCCGACCACGGTGATGGTGTTGAAGACGTTGTAGCCCTCAACGGTGGTAACATAGCCGTTTACAGCATCCTCGGAGATGGTGTAGACGACCTCCACGCCCTGGGCACCGGCCTTGTACTTGGGCAGGTCGCCGAAGCTCCAGGCCCAGCCATCCTCGGCGGTGACGACCGCCTTATCGATCTCCACGCCGTCGGCGTAGAGGCGGATGGTGATGCTCTCGGGACGCTTGAGGTACTTGTTGTCGTAGTCGATCCAGGTCTTGGTGCCCTCGACCGCCACGGTCTCTACCTCGTGGGTGTTGGTGATGTCGTAGCCGTTCACGGTGGCGGTGTACTGGGCGGCGGAAGCCTCATCCAGTTCCTCGGCCACGGTGTAGACCATCAGCTCGGCAACCTTGCCGGGGCGATACTTGGGCAGATCGGTGAAGCTCCACTTCCAGCCATCGGCCTCGGTAACGGTCACGGTCTTGAGTACCGTGTCGCCATCCATCAGGCTGATGTTGATGCTGGCGGGACGTACGCCATCCTGGTCGTTGGCATCGTTCCAGGTCTTGGTGCCTTCGATGCTGATGAGCTCGGGCTCGTAGATGTTTTCCACGTCGTAGCCGGTGATCACGGAGGTGTACTCCGCCACGGGCTCTTCGGTGATGGTGTAGACGATCTCTACGCCGTTCTCGTACTTGGGCAGGTCGGTCCAGCACCAGCTCCAGTTATCATCGGCGGCAGCGGTGAGATAGTTGATCTTCTCGCCGTTGGCCAGCAGGTTGATGGTAACGCTGTCGGGGCGCTTGCCGTCCTGGTTATCGGCGTCGGTCCAGGTCTTGGTACCGGCCACCTCGACGGTCTCGGGCACGTAGATGTTCTCTACATCGTAGCCGTTGATGACGGTGGTGTATTCGGCCACAGCATCCTCGGTGATGGTGTAGGTAACGATCTGGCCTTCCTCGCCGACCTTGTACTTGGGCAGATCGGTGAAGCTCCACTTCCACTCATCGGCCTCGGTGACGGTGACGGTCTTGATGACCTCGCCATCGGCCAGGAGGTTGATGTTGATGGAGGCGGGACGCTTGCCATCCTGGTTATCGGCATCGGTCCAGGTCTTGGAACCGGAGACCTCTACGGTCTCGGGCACGTAGATGTTCTCTACATCGTAGCCGGTGATGACGGTGGTGTATTCGGCCACCGCATTCTCGGTGATGGTGTAGGCGATCTCCACGCCCTGCTCGCCGGCCTTGTACTTGGGCAGATCTTCGAAGCTCCAGCTCCAGTTGTTCTCGGCCGTTACGTTGACGGTATCGATGATGATGCCGTCGGCCAGCAGGTTGATGGTGATGTAAGCGGGACGCTTGCCATCCTGGTTATCGGCGTCGGTCCAGGTCTTGGCACCGGCGATATCGATCAGCTCGATGTCGTGGGTGTTCTCTACATCGTAGCCGGTGATGGCGGTGGTGTATTCGGCCACGGCATCCTCGGTGATGGTGTAGGTGACCAGCTGACCAACCGCGCCGGCCTTGTACTTGGGCAGTTCGGTGAAGCTCCACTTCCACTCATCGGCCTCGGTGACGGTGGCGGTATCGATGACGATGCCGTCGGCCAGCAGGTTGATGGTGATGGCAGCGGGACGCTTGCCGTCCTGGTTATCGGCGTCGGTCCAGGTCTTGGAGCCGGAGACCTCAACGGTCTCGATCTCGTGGATGTTCTCTACATCGTAGCCGGTGATGACGGTGGTGTATTCGGCCACTTCATCCTCGGTGATGGTGTAGACGATCTCCATGCCGTGATCGCGGTACTTGGGCAGGTCGGTGAAGCTCCACTTCCACTCCTCAGCCTCGGTGACGGTGACGGTATCGATGATGATGCCGTCGGCCAGCAGGTTGATGGTGATGGCGGCGGGACGCTTGCCGTCCTGATCGTTCGCGTCGGTCCAGGTCTTGGCGCCGGAGACCTCAACGGTCTCGATCTCGTGGGTGTTGGTGTAGTAGTAACCGGTAGCGGCATCGCCGGTGAAGGTGGTGGTGTACTCGGCCACCGGGTCTTCCGTTACGGTGTAGGTGAGCTTGTGGCCAACCTTGCCGACCTCGTAGATGGGCAGCTCGGTGAAGGTGTAGGTGGGCCAGTTGCCATCGGCATCGGGCACCAGCACAACTTCGTCGATCTCCACACCGTCGGCCAGCAGGTTGAAGGTGATGGACTCGGGACGGTAGCCGTCGCGGTCGTTATCGTCGTTCCAGGCCTTGCTTACGCTTACGCTGGTAACGCCGGGAGTGTAGGCGTTGGTCACATTGTAGCCGGTAATGGTGGTGGTGTATTCCTCCACAGCATTCTCGGTAACAGTGTAGGTAACCAGCTGGCCCTGCTCGCCGACCTTGTACTTGGGCAGGTCTTCGAACTTCCAGCCGGGCCATACGCCATCCGCGTCGGGCAGGAGGGTCACGGAGTCGATGATCTCGCCATCAGCCAGCAGGTTGATGGTGATGGAGGTGGGCCGCTTGCCATCCTGGTCGTTGGCATCGTACCAGGTCTTGGTGCCTTCCACCACCACGGTCTCGGGCTGGTGGATGTTCTCCACATCGTAGCCGGTGATCTCGGTGGTGTACTCGGCGACCGCTTCCTCGGTGATGCTGTAGGTTACCAGCTGGCCCTGCTCGCCGACCTTGTACTTGGGCAGGCCTTCGAAGCTCCACTTCCAGCCATCGGCTGCGGTCACGTTGACGGTATCGATCACGGTGCCGTCGGCCAGCAGGTTGATGGTGATGTAAGCGGGACGCTTGCCATCCTGGTTATCGGCGTCGGTCCAGGTCTTGGCACCCTCCACGACCACGGTCTCGGGCTGGTGAGTGTTCACAGCGGAGAAGCCGTTGATCTCGGTGGTGTACTCGGCTACCTCATCCTCCTGGATGGTGTAGACGATATCCTTACCGGCGGCGCGCCAGGGCAGGTTCTGGAAGCTCCAGGCCCAGCCATCGGCCTCGGTGATGATCTCGGTCTTGATGACCTCGCCATCGGCCAGCAGGTGGATGGTGATGCTCTCGGGACGCTTGCCATCCTGGTTATCGGCATCGGCCCAGGTCTTGGCACCGGATACCTCTACGACCTTGGGCTCGTAGCTGTTGATGGCGTTCCAGCCATCGATGGTGCCGGTGTACTTCTCGACCGCGTCTTCGGTGATCTGGTAGAAGATCTCGGTGCCGTGGTCGCGGTACTTGGGCAGGCCGGTGAACTTCCACTCGGGCCATACGCCGTTCTCGTCGGGAACGATGACCTTCTCAGCGATCTCAACGCCGTCGGCGAGGAGATTGATGGTGATGCTCTCGGGACGGAAGCCGTCCTGATCGTTGGCATCGTTCCAGGTCTTGGAGCCGACGATCTCGATGGTCTCGGGCTCGTAGGTGTTGGTAACATCGTAGCCGTTGATCTCGATATCGTAAGCGGCGGCAGCCTCGGTATCGGTGATGACCTCTTCGATGGTGTAAACGATCTTGTTGCCGTTCTTGAACTCATCCAGGTTCTCGAACTTCCAGCTCCAGTTGTTGGTGCCGACGGTAACGATCTTACTGTCGACCACTTCACCGTCAGCCAGCAGGTTGATGGTGATGCTGGTGGGACGGAGGCCGTCCTGATCGTTGGCATCATTCCAGGTCTTGGTGCCTTCCACGGTCACCTTGGTGGGCACGTGGGTGTTCTTTACATTGTAGCCGGAGATATCGGTCTCGTAGTACTCGACCTCGTCTTCGGTGATGGTGTAAACGACTTCCTTGCCCTGCTCACCGACCTCGAACTTGGGCAGATCGGTGAAGCTCCACTTCCAGCCATCGGCCTCGGTGACGGTCTTGGTCTCGATGACCTGACCATCGGCCAGCAGGTTGATGGTGATGCTGGCAGGACGCTTGCCATCCTGGTTGTTGGCATCGTCCCACTCCTTGCTGCCTTCCACCTTGACGGTGTCGGGAGCGTGGGTGTTGGTGATGGTGGTGGTATCTGCGCTGTAGGTGGTGGTGTAGCCCGCTACAGCCTCTTCGGTGAAGGTGTACTTGATCTCCTGACCGGCTTCGTACTTGACCAGGTTATCGAAGGTCCAGGCCCAATCGCCGTTCTGGTTGGGAACAACGGTCTTGCTCTGTACCTTCTCGCCATTGGCAAGCAGGTTGACGGTGATGCTGGTGGGACGGATGCCATCCTGGTTGTTGGCATCGGCCCAAACCTTGGTGCCGGAGATGGAGGTGAGGTCGGTCTCGTCGGTGTTGGTGATGGTGAACTGCACGGTACCGTCGGCGGCAACGCTCTTGGCGGTGCTGCTCTGGTAATCGGCAGGCACGTCGTTCTCAACAACGGTGTAGACGATCTCGGTACCCATATCGCGGTACTTGGGCAGGTCGGTCCAGGTGGTGGTCCAGCCATTGGCCTCGTTCAGGGGGATGGCCTCGCCCACGATGGCGTTGTCGGCCATCAGCTGCACGCTGATGCTGGCGGGACGCTTGCCATCCTGGTTATCGTTGTCTTCCCAAACCTTGAGAGCCTTCACGCTGATGGTCTCGGGCTCGTAGGTGTTGGTAACGTTGTAGCCATCGATCTCGGTCTCGTAGAGCTCTACCTCATCTTCGGTGATGGTGTAGATGATCTTGGTGCCGTGATCGCGGTACTTGGGCAGATCCTTGAACTCCCAGCTCCAGCCGTTGGCAGCGCTGACTTCGGTATCATCCACCTCTACGCCGTCTGCCAGCAGGTTGATGGTGATGCGGGTGGGCCGCTTGCCATCCTGGTTCTTGGCATCGTTCCAGGTCTTGGAGCCTTCGATCCTGGTGGTCTCGGGCTTGTAGGTGTTGGTGATGGTCACGTTGGTGCCGTTCTGCTCGATGTCGGTCTCGTACTTGTCGACCGCATCCTCAGTTACGGAGTAGGTGACCTTCTTGCCGCTCTCGTACTCGTCCAGACCGGTGAAGCTCCAGCTCCAGCCATCGGCCTCGGTAACGGAGACGGACTTGCCGGTGGAGACCACATCGCCATCCTCGCCCACCTGCTTCATCAGGTTGACGGTGATGCTGGCGGGACGGATGCCGTCCTGATCGTTGTTGTCTTTCCAGACCTTGGTGCCGCTCAGGCTGGTCTTGCCGGGGGTGTAGGAGTTGGTCACATCCATGCCGGTGACTACGGTGGTGTAACCCTCCACAGTCTCCTCGACCACGGTGTAGATGATCTCCTTGCCGCCGGAGTACTTATCCAGCTGCTCGAACTTCCAGCTCCAGTTATCGGCTTCGGTAACGGTGATGGGGCCGCGTACGGTCTGGCCGTTGCCAAGCAGCGTGATGGTGATGCTGGTGGGCCGCTTGCCATCCTGGTCGTGGGCATCGTCCCAGGTCTTGGAGCCGCTCAGGTCGATCTTCTCGGGGTTGTGAGTGTTGATCACGTTGTAGCCATCGGGGGTGGTGGTGTATTCGGCCACGGCATCCTCTGCGATGGTGTAGATGATCAGCTGCTTCACAGCGCCGGTCTTGTACTTGGGCAGACCGGTGAAGCTCCAGCTCCAGTTGTCGGCGGCGGTAACGTTGACATGCTCCTGCTCAACACCGTCGGCCAGCAGGCGGATGGTGATGACAGCGGGCCGCTTGCCATCCTGGTTTTCGTTATCGCGCCAGGTCTTGGTGCCTTCCACCTCGGTGGTCTCGGGCTCGTGCGTGTTGGTGATGGTGGTGGTGTTATCGCTGTAGGAGGCCTCGTAGCCGGTGGGAACAACTTCCTCAGCGGTGTACTTGATCTCCTTGCCGGCCTTGAACTTATCAAGCCCGGTGAAGCTCCACACATAGTTGCCGTTTTCGTCAACGGTGGTGGTGGTGGTGATGCCGGTATCCACACCGTCGGCGATCAGCTTGATGGTGACGCTCTCGGGACGGATGCCGTCGCGGTTGTTATCGTCCACCCAGATCTTGACGCCTTCCAGCTTGGTCTGCTCGGGCTCGTGGGTGTTGGTGACCACGAAGCCTTCGGCCACGGTGCCGGTGATGCCGGTGGTGTAGCCGGGCACGGCGTTCTCGGTTACGGTGTAGACGATCTCCTTACCGGCCTTGAACTTATCCAGCTCGCCGAAGCTCCAGGCGTAGCCGTCGGCCTTGGTGGCGGTGACGGACTTGATCTGGTCGCCATCGGCCAGCAGGTTGATAGTGATGCTGTCGGGACGGATGCCGTCCTGATCCTCTGCATCGCTCCAGACCTTGGTGCCGGAGATCTCTACCTTCTCGGGTGCGTGGGTGTTGGTAACGGTGAAGCCGTCAGCCACAGAGCCGGTGATCGCCTTGGTGTAGCCGTTGGGCACAGCAGTCTCATCCACAGTGTAGACGATCTTCTGGCCAACCTGACCGGCCTTGTTCACAGGCAGATCGGTGAAGCTCCAGGCGTAGTTATCGGCCTTCTTGGCCTCGGTGGTCTTGATGGACACGCCGTCGGCGTAGAGGGTGATGGTCACGCTGTCGGGACGGATGCCGTCCTGATTCTCGTTATCGACCCACTTCTTGATGCCCTCGATATCCAGCGTATCTACCTCGTGGGTGTTAACGATGTCGTAACCATCGATCTGGGCGGTGTAGCCCGCGGGCACGATCTCGTTTACGGTGTAGACGATATCGACGCCGTTGGCCTTCTTATCCAGATTCTCGAAGCTCCAGGTCCAGGTATTGCCGGTGCCGGTGGCTTCGGTCTCCTGGACCTTGGTGCCATTGGCCAGCAGCTCGATGATAACGGTATCGGGACGCTTGTCGTCCTGATCGTTGGCATCGACCCAGGTCTTGGTGCCGTTGATGGCGGTCTTCTCGGGTGCGTGCTTGTTGGTGATCACATAACCGGTGATCTGGTCGCCGGTGATCTGCTTGGTGTAACCGGTGGGTACGCTTACCTCGTCTACGGTGTAGGCGATGTCTGCGCCGCCGGCCTTCTTATCCAGATTCATCCAGGTGTGGGCCCAGTTGTTATCGCTGTTCAGGGTAACAGCGTCGCCGCAGGCAGTGCCGTTGGCGTAGAGCTGAACCTTGATCTCAGCGGGCTGGAGACCATCCTGGTTGTTGGCATCGTCCCAGACCTTGCGCACGCTTACGAAGGTGGAGGCGGTGTCGGTGGAGTTGATCACGTTGTAGCCGTTGTAGGTGGTTTCGTACTCGCCCACAGGGTTCTCGGTGATGGTGTAGATCTGCTCAACACCGGCCTTGTAGCAGGGCAGATCCTCGAAGCTCCAGGCCCAGCCGTTGGCCTCGGTGACGGAGATGGTCTTCACGATCTCGCCGTTGGCCAGCAGGTTGATGGTGATGCTATCGGGGCGCTTGCCGTCCTGGTCGTTCTTATCGTTCCAGGTCTTGCTGCCGCTTACGGTGGTGGTGAGAGGCTCGTGTTTGTTGGTAACGGTGAAGCCGTTTGCCACATCGCCGGTGATGGTGGTGTCGTAATTCGCCACGGGCTCCTCGGTGATGGTGTAGACGATCTCAACGCCCACAGAGCCGGTCTTGTACTTGGGCAGATCGGTGAAGGTGCAGCTCCAGTTGTCGGTGGCCTTCACGGTCTTGGCATACTGGAACACGCCATCGGCAAACAGGTTGATGACCACAAAGTCTGGCTGCTTGCCATCCTGGTTGTCGTTGTCGTCCCAGACCTTGGTCACGGGGATCTCGATGGTCTCGGGCTCGTGGGTGTTGGTCACATCGTAGTCATCGACGGAGGTGTTGTAGCCCTCCACCTTGTCTTCGGTAACGGTGTAGACGATCTCAACGCCCTGAGCGCCGGCCTTGTACACGGGCAGGTCGGTGAAGCTCCAGGCCCAGCCGTTCGCTTCGGTAACGGTAACGGTCTGGATGTTCTTATCATCGGCCCACAGGTGGATGGTGATCTCTTCGGGACGCTTGCCATCCACGTTCAGCTCGTCATCCCAGGTCTTGGAGCCTTCGATATCGGTGGTCTTGGGCTCGTGAGTGTTGGTGATGTCGAGGGTGATGGTGTTCTGCTCATCGTCGATCACAGCAGCGGCGTAGTCGGCTTCGTAGCCGGGCACGACGTTTTCAACGACGGTGTAAGCGATGGCGGTACCGGCCTTGAACTTGGGCAGGTCGGTGAAGCTCCAGGCCCAGCCGGTAGCGGCGGTAACGGTGGCGGTAAGGGCCTTGCCCTCGGCATCGGTCACGGCAACGCCGTCGGCCATCAGGGTGACGGTGATGCTGGCGGGCTGGATGCCATCCTGGTTACCGGCATCGTCCCAGGTCTTGGTGCCGGAGATATCGACGGTCTCGGGGGTGTAGTGGTTGATGATGTTGTTGCCAGCATACTCAGCCGTGTAGCCCTCGGGCACATCTTCCTTCACGGTGTAGCTGATCTCCTTACCGTTCTGGTACTTATCCAGATCGGTGAAGCTCCAGCGCCAGTTGGTAGCGGCGGATACGGTAGCGGTGATGGCGTTGCCATCGGCATCCTTGGCTACGGCATTGTCGGCATAGAGGGTGACGGTGATGGAGTCAGGCTGCTTGCCATCCTGATCGCCAAAGTCATCCCAGATCTTGGTGCCGGACACAGTGGTCTTGCCGGGTGCGTAGGCGTTGGTCACGTTCATGCCGTTGAGGGTGATGGTGTAGCCCGCATCGATGGCGGCCTGCTCCAGGGTCTCTTCAACGGTGTAGATGATCTCCTTGCCGGCCTTGTACTTATCCAGACCGGTGAAGGTCCACTTCCAGCCGTCTTCCTCGGTAACGACCTTGACCAGCTCGTTGCCTTCGGCGTCCAGAGCGGTCACGCCATCGGCCTTCAGGGTGATGGTGATGCTCTCGGGACGGAAGCCGTCGTGGTCGTTCTTATCGTCCCAGGTCTTGAAACCGGAAGCCTCTACCTTCTCGGGGGTATGGGTGTTGGTAACCACGAAGCCGCTGGTCACGCTGCCGGTGATGCTGGCGTTGTAGCCCGCCACGGCATCCTCGGTGATGGTGTAGATGATCTCTTTACCATCGGCGTACTTATCCAGACCGGTCCAGGTGTGCTTCCAGCTGTTGGCAGCGTTCAGCTTCTGGCTGCCGACCTCGGTGCTGCCGGCCCACAGGTGGACGGTCACTTCGGTGGCCTGCTTGCCATCCTGGTTGTTGTTATCGTTCCATACCTTGGATACGGGGATGTTTACCTTCTCGGGCTCGTAGCTGTTGGTGATGGTGAGGTCATCCTCATCATCAGCGGTGTAGCCGGAGACGGGGGCTTCCTCGATGGTGTAGACGATCTCAACGCCCGCATCGCGGTACTTGGGCAGACCGGTCCACTGGTAAGCCCAGGTGTTATCGTCGGTAGCCAGCTCGGCGGTGAAGGTCTTGGTCTCCACTTTCTCACCATCGGCCAGCAGGGTGATGGTGATGCTTTCGGGACGCTTACCATCCTGGTCGCCAAAGTCATCCCAGATCTTGGTACCGGTGACGCTGATCTTCTCAACGTCGCGGCTGTTGGTCACTTCGAAGCCGTCGACCATATCGCCGGTGACCAGGGGGGTCTTGTAGCCGTTGCCCAGGGCATCCTCGGTAACGGTGTAGACGATGGTCTTACCGGCAGCCTTGGCGGGCAGGTCGGTGAAGGTCCAGTTCCAGCCGTCGTCGACGGTAACGGTCTTGGTGGCATAGGGCTCGGTGGCGGTGACGCCATCGATGGTCTGCCACAGCTTGTAGGTGATGCTGGCGGGACGCTTACCATCCTGGTTATTGGCGTCATCCCAGATCTTGGTAACGGGGATATTGATGGTCTCGGAGGTGTGGGTGTTGGTAACGGTAATGGTGGTGGCATTGCCGTTCACAGCCTTGCTGTAGCCCACGGTGTAGCCGGCGGGTACAACGGTCTCTTCCACGGTGTAGTCGATCTCAACGCCCTTGTCGAACTTGGGCAGATCGATCCAGGTGGTGCTCCAGCCATTGGCGGCGCTCAGCTCAACGGAGTCGCCCACGTTGGAGCCGTTGGCCTTGAGCTGCACGCTCACCTTGGCGGGCTGCAGGCCATCCTGGTTGTTATCATCGTTCCAGGCCTTGTTGGCGGTAACGGTGATCTTCTCGGGAGCATGGGTGTTCTTCAGATCGAAGCCGGTCTGAGTGGCGGTGTAGCCGGGCACAGCTTCCTCTACGATGGTGTAGATGATCTCAACGCCCTTTACGTTGTTCTCATCGATCTTGTAAACGGGCAGATCGGTGAAGGTATGCTTCCAGACATTGCCTTCGCCACCCAGCGTGATGACTTCCTGCTCCTGGCCGTCAGCCAGCAGGGTCACCTTCAGGCTATCGGGGCGCAGGTCATCGCGGTCGTTGTCGTCATCCCAGGTCTTGGTAACGGGGATCTCCTTGGTTTCGGGCTCGTGCGTGTTGGTGAAGGTGATGGTGCCATCCTCGGCAACGGTCTTCACGCTCTCGTAGCCGTCCACGGTCAGCTCGGCGGCGGTGTAGACGACCGGCTCGCCATCCTCGTACTTGGGCAGGTTCTCAAACTTCCACTCGGAGCGGTCGGCATCGCCGGAGACCTCCACGAAGGTGGTGGTGGTAACGTTGTTCTTGACCAGGTAGATCTTCAGGGTCTCGGGGCGCTTGCCATCCACGTTGGAGGCGTCGTCCCAGACCTTGATACCCTTGAGCTCAACGAACTCATCGGTATGGCTGTTGGTAACGATGAAGCCATTGGCCACGGTGCCGGAGATGGAGGTGGTGTAGTTCTCCACCGCATCCTCAGCAACGCGGTACACGATCTCCTTGCCGCCCTCATACTTGATGAGGTCTTCGAAGGTGTGGGCCCAGCTGTTGGCTTCGCTCAGCGCCACCTTATCGGTAACGGCGGTGAGCACTTCCTTGGTGGGATCGTCGGCATCGACGGTCACCTTGACCACGTAGACGTTTACGCTGTCGGGACGGAAGCCCTCGGCGTCGTTGTTATCCTTCCAGTCCTTGGTGACGGGGATATCAACATATTCCACTTCGCGGCTGTTGGTGATGGTGTTGCCCTCGTAGGCAGGCTCATCGTAGTTGGCCACAGGAGTCTCGGTTACGGTGTAAACGATCTCCTCCTCGCCTTCGTAGGCGGGCAGACCGAACCAGCTGTAATGCCAGGTGGGAGAGGTCATGCCGCCGGAGACGGGAACGGTCTCCATGGCTTCTTCCACGTCACCCACGGTCTTGATCAGGGTCAGCTCGATGGTGGCGGGACGGAAGCCTTCCAGGTTGTTTTCGTCGTCCCAGACCTTTTCAACATCCACATCAACAGTCTTGAGGGTGTTGACGAAGTTGTTGCCATCCTTGGTGGTGGTGTAGCCGGGAACGAGCTCTTCCTCGAAGGTGTAGGCGATCTCGGTACCATCCTTGTTGAACTTGGGCAGGCCGGTGAACTTCCACTGCCAATCCGCCTCGGCGTTGGTGGTGGTGGTATCCACAACGGTGGAGCCGTTCATCGCATAGATGGTGATGGACTCGGGACGGGTCTCGTACTTGTTATTGGAGTCGTTGGCCCAGACCTTGCCGCCGTTCTTGTCGACGGTATCCAGCTTGTTGGTGATGGTGTAAACGCCGTTGGCCACAGCGGTGCTGGTGGTGTAGCCGTTCACCTTCACTTCTTCGATGCTGTAAGCGATCGGGGTGTTGTTCTTGTCGAACTTGGGCAGCTCGGCGATCTTCCAGCTCCAGTTGCCTTCGTCATCGGCAGTGACGTCAGCGGTAGCCACGATGACACCGGAGGCGATCACGTTGATGGTGATGGAGTCGGGGCGGGTCAGGCGGACGTACTCGGTATCGCCTTCCCAGACCTTTTCGCCGCTCAGGTCGACGGTCTCGTAGGTATTCCGGAAGGTAACGGTCTCGGCGGTGTTGTTCTCCAGATCGGTGACCAGCTCGCCTTTGCCGTTATCGGTGACCACAACGGTAACGGTCTTGCTGGCGATGGCATCGTTGACGATACCGGCCACATAGCCGCTCTCGGTGATGGTATAGGTGTAGGTACCGGCCTGGGCAAAGGTGATCTTGCCGAAGGCGGCATCCGCATTGGTGATCTCATCATCGGCGGGCATGGGAGCGCCTTCGCTGCCGGTGATGGTGAAGGTGTACTTACCGGAGATATCGGGCACCTGGGTCTTGTTCTCGGTACCCAGCAGCTCCTTGGCCACGGGGATGGTGATATCCACGGGCTTCAGGGTATAGGTGTTCTTGAAGGCAGCACCATCAACGACCTCGCCGTTGAGCTTGTAGGTGATCTTGGTGCTCAGCTGCTTGGTGGTGGCATCCTGCGCCACTTCCACAACAACGGTGTACACACTGCTGTCGTAGGTGTAGCCGCCGATAGCATCATTCTGCTCGGTGATGGTGTAGGTGTAGGTACCGGCAGCCTCGTAGCTGAGGGTCTTGAAGGTGACCTCGCCCGCAGCGTTGTTGGTGACGGTATCGACCACAGTGCCTTCGGCGTCGGCCAGCACGAAGGTGAACTGACCATCCTTGAGGGCGTTGGGGCCGGTGAGGGTCTTCTGGGCCTTCAGGATAGCGGAAGCATCATCAACAAAGATGTTCTTGATGGTGAAGCCAACCGTAGCATCGCCGGAGACGACCTTCTCGTAGCCTTCGGGCACGGAGACTTCATCCACAACGTAGGTGATGTTCTCGTGTGCGGGCAGATTGGTCCAGGTGTAGGCCCAGCTGTTGGCATCGTTGAGGGTGACCAGCTCGCCCACCTGAGTGCCGTTGACCTTCAGCTGCACCTGGATGGATTCGGGACGCTTGCTCTCGGCGGTCTCGCTCTCCCAGATCTTCTGAACGCTTACATCGGTAACGATGGCGGCGTTGGTGATCTCGTACTTGCCGGTCTCGGCATCGCGGATGATATCAACGGTCTCGTAGCCGGGCACTTCTTCTTCGGTGATGGTGTACTGAAGCTCGCTGTCATCGCTGCCGAACTTGGGCATCTCGGTGATGACCCAGGCCCAATCGGTGGCATCGGTGGCCTCGACGGTCTTGGTGTACACATCGCCGTTGGCACCGGTGGCGGTAGCGGTGATGACGATCTTCTCGGGACGGGTAAGTTCTTCGAAGCCTTCATCGCCCTTCCAGGTCTTGGTGCCTTCCAGATCGATGGTGGTGTACTCGTTCTTGAAGGTAACGGTCTCGGTGGTGTTGTTCGCCAGCGCGGTGACCAGCTTGCCTTCGCCGTTATCGGTAACGGTGACGGTAACGGTCTTGGCAGCATCGTTGACGATACCGGCCACGAAGCCGCTCTCGGTGATGGTATAGGTGTAGGTACCGGCTGCAGTGTACTTGATGGGGCCGAAGCCGGTGGACAGGCCATCGTTCTTGATGGTCTTGGTCTGGGGCATGGGAGTGCCGTTGGCAGCACTGATGGTGAAGGTGTACTTACCGGCGATACCGGGTACGCTCTCCTTGCCTTCGGTGCCGGTCAGCTCCTTGGCCACGGGGATGTTGACCTCGACGGGCTCGAGGGTGTAGGTGTTTTCGAATGCGGCGGCAGCCACGTCGGAGCCGTTGAGGCTGTAGGTGACCACGGCGCTCAGCTGCTTGGTGGCAGCATCCTGAGTAACGGTAACGGTAGCGGTGTACACACGGCTGTCGTAGGTGTAGCCGCCGATGCCGTCGTTCTGCTCAGTGATGGTGTAGGTGTGGGTACCGGCCTTGTCGTAGGCCAGCTCGGTGAAGGCGATGTTACCGTCCTTATCGTTGGTAACGGTCTCGATGACCTTGCCCTCAGCATCCTTCAGGATGAAGGTGAACTGGCCGTCCTTGAGGGCATTGGGGCTCTCAAGGGTCTTGGTGGCCTCGATCTTGGCGGTGGTGCCGAACACGTAGATGTTCTTGATCACGAAGCCGGTGGTCTGGCTGCCGGTGATGGTCTTTACATAGCCAGCGGGCACGACAACTTCGTCCACATCGTAGTCGATCAGGTAGCCGTCGGAATCCTTCTCGGGCAGATCGATCCAGGTATGGGCCCAGCTGTTGGTATCGTTCAGGGTGACGGCCTCGCCCACCTCAGTGTCGTTGGCCTTCAGCACCACCTGGATCTCGGTGGGGCGGGTGTTCTTGGCGTTGTCGTCATCATCCCAGTCCTTGAGAACAGACACGCTGGTAGTGACCACCTTGTTGATGATCTCATACTGCTTGGTATTCTCATTCTGGGTGATGGAGACCAGATCGTAGCCGGTGACTTCGTCTTCGGTAACGACGTACTCGATCTCAGCGCCGTCGGCATCGAACTGGGGCAGGTCGGTGATGGCCCAGGTCCAGTCGGGTGCGGAGGCGGTGGTCTCCTTGGTGATGCTGCCATCCTTGGAGGTGGCGGTGATGGTGATCTCTTCGGGACGGGTGATGTCTTCGAAGCCCTCATCGCCCTGCCAGGTCTTGAAGCCTTCCAGGTCGATGGTCTTGAGCTGGTTCTCAACGGTCATACCGTCGATCACAGCCACATAGGCAGCGGAGGGAGTCTCGTCCAGGGTGTACTGGATGGCTACGCCGGTGTTCTTGTCGTACTTGGGCAGACCGGTCACGTTCCATACCCAGTACTTGGCGGCAGTGGTGACCGTCTCAGCCACCTTGTTGGTGCCGTTCATGATCCGGATGGTAACGTTCTCGGGGCGCAGGCCGTAGAAGTCGTTTTCGTCGTCCCAACCCTTTACGCCGGAGAAGTCCACGGTCTCGAGGGTATTGGTGACGGTATAGGTAGCCTGGTCGCAGGTGGTCTGGTAGCCGTATACCTGATCCTCAGCGATGGTGTAGGAGTACTCCACACCGTTGGCATCGTACTTGGGCAGGTAGTTGAAGCTCCAGGCCCAGTTCTTGTCGGCAGTGGTGGTTACAGACTTGTAGTCCGCACCGTTGCGCTGCAGACGGATGGTGATGGAGGCGGGGCGGGTGTCGTACTTGTTGTTCTGGTCGTCCCACTCCTTGGTGCCGGAGATATCCAGGGTCTCCAGGGTGTTGACAATGCCGCCGTTTTCGCCGTCGCTGGTCTCGTAGCCGGGTACCACGATCTCCTCTACGGAGTAGGTGATGTCGTAGTAGTTGCCGTTCTCCAGCTTCTTGGTGGGCAGGCCGCTCCAGCTCCAGCTCCAGCTGTTGCTGTCGGAGACAGACATGCTGCGGAACTCGGAGGTGTTGCCGTTGATGGTCGCCATCAGCTTCACGGTGATGCTGGCGGGACGCAGGCCATGCTCGTTGTTGTTGTCGTTCCAGGTCTTGGTGCCCTTGACCTCGGTGGTCTCAAGGGTGTTGATGAAGTCGTTGCCGTTGCGGGAAGCGGCGTAGCCGGGCACGGGCACTTCTTCAACAGTGTAGGAAACAGGCTGCTTGTTCTTGTAAGCAGGCAGGTTCTCGAAGCTGTAGCGCCAGCCGTCGTTGGCGGTTACGGTCTTGGAGTCGATCTGGTTGCCGTTCTCCTTCAGAATGATGGTAACGGAAGCCGGACGGGTCATCCAGGCGTATTCGTTGTCGTTCTGCCAGCTCTTCATGCCGCTGATGCCGACGACCTGCTCGAAGTTGTTGATGGTGTAACCGTTCACCTGAGAGATGTAGCCGGTCACAGCAGCTTCCTTAACGGCGTATTCGTACTCCTTGTTCTGCTCATCGTAGACGGGCAGATCGGTGAAGGTGTACTCCCAGTTGCCGTTGGCATCGGGGGTGATGGTCTGCTGCTTGTAATCGGAACCGTTCTGGGTGAGCACCACGGTGATGCTGTCGGGACGGTTGCCGTTCTGGTTGTTGTTATCGGTCCAGGTCTTGCGGACGTAGATCTCCTTGGTACCGACACCTTCATTGTTAATGGTCAGCTCGGTAGCTTCCAGCTTGGCGTTCTCGTAGGTGCCGCCAAGGGTGTAGAGGTCGTCATCCTTGGTGAAGGTCCACTCGGCGATCTCGGGCAGCTCGTAGCCGAAGGGAGCGGTGACCTCCTTGAGGGTGTAGGTGCCGTTCTCCAGACCGCTCAGGTAGACGCGGCCCTGATCGTTGGTGGTGTAGGTAGCGATCTTGGTCTCGCCCTGCCACACTTCGAACACAGCGCCTTCCAGCAGCTTGGTCTCGTTCTTGCTGTCCTTCTTGATGAGGCACAGGTCGGCGGTAGCCTTGCTGTTGTGGAAGATGAAGTCGCAGCTCTGGCCGTCGCCGCCTTCCTTCCAGCGGCGGTATTCCTTACCAAAGGCCTTGTCGCCCAGCTGGGTGGTGCTGGAGTAGACCTTTACTTCCATATAATACACTTCGCCGGAGGTCTGGTAGCCTTCGGGAGCGCCCTCGCCCAGCTCGCGGAAGCGGTAGGTGTAGGTGCCTTCCACATCGAAGGTGATGTCTTTGAACTTGATGGCGGAGCCATTGTTCTGCACGGTCTCGATCAGCTGCCAATCGTCGCCGATCTTCTGCTCCAGCACGAAGGTGAACTTCTCGTCGGCGGCAGGGGTCTTGCCGTTGACCTGCTTGATGGCTTCGAAAGCGCCGGTGGTCTTGGTGATGGTACCGGTAAAGTCGGTACGGTGAGACTCGGCATCAACGTTGACGGTATCGGCGATAACGGTACCGTTTACGTTGGCCTTCAGGTTAACAGTGGCACCGGGGGCGAGGATCATACCGGTGGTCTGCTTAACGTTGATGGTGGTGCCTTCGCAGTTGATGAAGTTCCAGATGACCTTACCGTTTTCGAAGGTGGTCACCTCGGAGGTGCCCTGGTCCTTGCCGTTGATGTTGACCAGAGCGCGCTCGGGCATGTTGATCTCGCTCATGCCGGAGCAATCGATGTTCATAACGATGCTGCCCTTGTTCTGGTCGGAGAAGGCCAGACGCAGGTCAGAGCCGAAGGCGGCCAAGTCGGAGGCATGCATGTTGTAGTAGCCGGCGCCGCTGTTGGAGATGAGGCGCAGGTACTTGTAGCTGCCGGTGAACTCTTCGCTGATACCGATGGTCTCGTTGGTGGCCAGGGTGGCGGAGAGGCTCTTCACTTCGCGCTCTACAGCAGCGATATCGATGAAGGGGTTGGCGGGATCCTTATCGATGATGACGTTATCGGGGGTGGAGATACGCACGCCGTTAACGCCCACATTCAGGGAGCCGCCCTGCTCGCTTACAGCCAGCTGGTTGCCGGCACCCAGAGCCAGGATGTGCTTCGAGCTGGAGGCGCTGGTGGTGTGGACGGTCTTGTAATCCACAACATAGCTGAGCTCGAAGGGATAGCCGTTGGTACCGAAGTTGTTGTTAGCATTGAGCACATTGGCCAGCACGTTACCGTTGGTATGTGCATTCAGGTTAGCGGTATCGAAGGCAACGATGTGGAAGCTGCCGGCGATGCCGATGGGGCTGAGCTCGTTGAAGTACTTGCCGCCATCGTAATCCTCGAAGGAGCCGGTCTCTTCGTTCACTTCCAGCTTGCCGCCGTTGTAGGCGTCTACCAGACCCTGCAGAGCGGAGGCGCGGTCGTTGGTCAGCTGCACCAGGGTGCCGCCGTCCTTCTCGCTGACGGACATGCGGAAGAACTCATCCATGCTCAGGGAATAGTTGTTATTCGCCGGGCCGGAGCATTCCACGGGCACAGAGGTATCCGTCAGCTTGCTGGCGTAGTAACGATCCACCTTGTTGGCGGTGTTGGCGTTGTAGTAGTTGTTTTCGGGGCCCTCGTTCTCCTTGACGCGAACGAGCACGTTCAGCTCGGACTCGGCACCGGTGAAATGCTCGACCTGGGCGGTATAGGTGCCCTTATCGGTGCGGGTGAGGCTGGTCACCTTGCTGTAGGCGTTGCCGTCGGCACCGATGTAGGCAAGGTACAGGTTGGGGCTGCCGCTGTTGTAGGGATCAACGGCGGTGGTGGTGCCGGTGGTCTCGTCGTACTGCTCCAGCTTGAGGGTGACGGTCTCGGTCTCCACTCTGTTGAGCAGCTTGATGTGGGTAGCGCCGGAAGCGGCATCCACATCGAAGTTGGCGGCAAAGAAGTCGCAGGGGGCATTGCCGTTCTGGTTATCCATGTTAACGGCCACAACGCCGCCGTTCTGGCACACGTTGAACAGCTCGGTGCTGAAGGTGGAGCTGAACTGCTTGTTATCCTTCAGGGTGAGCAGGGCCACGGAGCCGTTGCCGTTGGGGTACAGATCGCCGGAGTAGCCCAGCAGACCGTTGGCATTGGTGCCGTTGAGCTGCACTACCTCGGAGATGGCGTTGCCGGCATCATCCAGCATAACAGCATAGAGCTTGGGCGCATTGCCGCTCTGCAGCAGGGCATCCTCTTCGCCATCGGCGGTGGTGCGGCGGAAGGATACAGAGACCGGGACCTTGGCATAGTTGGTCAAAGTGATCTCAGCATTGGCGCCCTTGTCGTTGATATCCACAACGAACAGATCCATGTAGTTGAGCACGCCGTCGCCGTTCAGATCCAGCTGCACGGAGTCGCCATCCTTGTAGATGGTGGTGGCGTTGCTGCTGTCGGTGAGGCGCAGGTAGGTGCGGGGATCCTTGTAGTTCATCTGGGCGGTGAAGACACCGTCGGTCTCGGTGGCTTCCAGCGCAGAGAGGAAACGCTCGCGGCCGACCTTATCGTCCTTATCGGTCATAACGGCCCAGAGACCGCCGTTGACCAGATCGTTATCGATCAGCGCGGGCTCGCCGCCGTTTTCGGAGCGCATGAACTTAACGGTAACATCCTTCACGTTACCGGCAGCATTGCCCTTACCGGTGATGGCAGCCGCCTCGATGCCGTTGGGCACCAGAGAGTAGGTGGAGATGACGCTTGCGGGATCCACATCGTTGGGCAGGCGCACGAAATACACCAGCTTGGCATCGGTGGTATACTTCTTGTGCAGCGCATCGGCATTGCCGGAATACTCGTTCTCGCCATGCAGGGTGAAGGTGATGGTCTTGCCATCGATCACTTCGTTGCCGGAGATGAGCTCCCTGCCTTCGTAGGCCTGAATGGCGGTCTCGTTGTTGATCTTATTGACCGTATTACCGGTCTTGTAGGGCACATATTCGCCGACAGAGGTGGTGTCGGTGAACACGGTGTTGTGCATCTTCAGATCGCTCTTGTAATGCACTTCCCACTTCAGGTAGGTGGTGGTTTCAGAGAAGGGACCCCAACCGGAGCTCACCTTGACCACCGTAGCGGTCTTGGTAACGGTGGGCGCAGCAAAAGAAGCCGTATGGTCGCGGGTAGTGGTGTTGCTGCCCGTTACATCGTTGACGGACACAGTACCCACGTTAACGGTAACGGAAGCACCGTTATTGAGCATATCGGCGGCCTTGCTCTCGGATACGGGCAGACCCACCATGAAGCGGTACACGCCCTGAGGCATGCCGTATCCGCCGGAGCCGTAGTTGGAGGCCTTTACCTGCAGCTTGGTGCCGTTATCCACCTGGGAGAACATCTGGTAGTCGCTGCCCAGGGGAGTGGCGTTGGCCAGGTCTGCAGCCCGGTCTGCACGGTAGAGGAAGATCTTGGGGTTACCTTCGATCTTCTCGCTGGATTCCAGCTTGAAACCGACAGACTTCAGCCAGCCATCATCGGCATCTTTGGTAACCTTGATATCCACGTTGTACCAAAGGCAGAGGTTGGCAGCATCGTAGTAGGCGCTGCCGTTCCACACGCGATCGGCCGCGCCCACATAGGCGAGGCTGAGCTCGGTGGTAATGCCCTGGTCGGTCTCGTAGATGATGTGATCCATGAGCGGGCCGGTGCTCTCGGACACAACAGACGGAACGGATTCCGCCAGCACTCCGCCCATGTTGCCGAACAGCATGCAGATGCTCAGCAGCATAGAGAGTGCTCTTCTGAGGATGTTCTCCATTTTCTTCATGCGACAATACTCCTTTGCACCCCGTTGTGGCGGGGTAGTATTGGTATTTTGCATAGCAACTCATACAATGAAAGCATTGTATGGTGTTATTTTAAGATTCTTACGTGGGGTTGTCAAATTTGTAACCACCCTGTAACCTCGAAAAACCCTTATAAATCAAGGGTTTGCGGGAAACACAACATCTTGTGTTTTGTTTTGCCTAAAGTTTGTAAAAACGCACCAAAAAATACATTGTTGTTTTGTTTGGTTTGAACATAGCACAAAAGGTGAATGTTCAACAAGTCTGGCATAATGTTTCGCCAAAGAGAGGGGGTTCTCCTGCCCGGAAAAATTTTTTCGATTTTTTTCATTTTTCCTCTTGCCAAAGAAGCGATGTTGTGCTAATATATCAATGTTGCCGTTGAGCAATGCTGATGTAGCTCAGCAGGTAGAGCGCATCCTTGGTAAGGATGAGGTCACCGGTTCAAATCCGGTCATCAGCTCCAGCAAAGCCAGTCGTTAAGACTGGCTTTTTTCTTTGCTTTTCGGCAACAGAACCGTCATTCACACAGCATGATGCACGGCTGATGCGCACCGGTGCTTCCATGCCAAAAGGCTCCCTCCCCTAACCAAGTATGATGTAAAGGAAGGTTTTATCCTTCCAATCACATCATGACTGCGGCTCGTTTGTGGTGAATGGTAGCGGTTATGACGAAAGGAAAAAACCTTCGTCATAACCGCTATTTTTCATTGCGAAAGGAGCTGCCAACATGAAACAAGAGCACGAATCCGACCTGACCATCTCCTATACGAAAATCGGAGACTACTACTTTCCCAACATTGCCCTCACGCCGGATGCCGGAGACATTGGCATTTGGGGAAGGCGGCGCAAGGAGTTCCTGCGGAAGCATCGTCCCATCCTGTTCAACGAGCTGCTGTTGACCGGCGAGCTGTCCAAGTATCTCGTTCAAGTCAATCAGGAAGCCGTTGAGCGTCTGGAAAGCCTCATTCTGGACATGAAGACTTCACAAGGCATTACCGAAGAACTCAAGGCCAGAGATCCAATGGCATGGGTGGGTGCCATGAACAACATCCGTGCCTGTGCTGAAGAGATCATCTATGCAGAGCTGGTGTATGTGTGATGAACGATCAGATCAAAACGCTGAACACATACTTCTGGAACGTAGGCAATGACATTGCTGACATCCGTCTGCTTGCTGAAGGTGCGCTGGCACTGTATGAAGGAGATGCTTCGCCGCTTCATCCGTTGGGCATGCGAAACCATGAAGAGGTTGCTGCCTCAGCCTTCGATACCATCGGCACGGCGCTGTACGATCTGCGAAAGCGTATCGCAGAGATGCAGAAGAGCCATCTGGGTGTAACGATCAAGCAAACCGCAGAAACGAAAAGTGAATAGCATCAATCCAGCCCGGCAGATCAGCTCTGCCGGGCTTTTCCTGTATTGCCCATTATTCCCACAAATCCTGTCGCTATCTGACTACTTCTGCCGAAAACATAGACAGCTATCAATAGACAAGTTATAATGCACACGGATGAACCATAATCTTTTCAAAAAAATTTGAAAAAGTTTTGATATCCTGGAAAAAACAGCCCGTTTTCGTGCCCTATACTATGAGGGGGTAAAAAACAGAATGGAGGCGACACCTTTGTCCCTTGAACTAAAGATACCGGAAGCTGAGAACTACTTTGTGATTCCGGGGAACAGCAACCTTCGCTGGCTGATGATGTTCTATGCGCTGCCCAGAGAGCTGGTAGAAAAGCGTGCTTCCTATTTGAAGCTGCCGCGCAACATGCGCCCGATCATGAACTCTGAGGAATACTGGGGCATGATCGACAACGACGCTTTTCTGGAACTTATCTGGGATTGCTACGCCTGGGCAGCTTGGCAGTACATCCTTGTTCCCAGCAAGAATGGCGAGTACAAGCCCATTCCCGGCGACTGGCGGAACTACTCCGGCGACTTCCCCATCTGGAGGATTGCGTACACGCTGGTGCATCATTTCAAGCAGATCATGGAGAAACGCACCAACTGGACGCTGCAGCGGCTTTTCGATCTGAAGAAGGACCAGGAATTGCCGTGGCTGGGATGGGGCCAGTTCAGCAACATCGTTGCTGTCATGACGGAAATCGCCATCAAGGAAAACAATCTTCAGCCTGTGATCGATGAAACCTGGCTTCATCGTCAGAATGCGGACTACGATGGTTCAAGCACGGTTCGCCGTGATTTTGAGCGGACGTGGAATCACAGTCGGAAGAGCGCGCCCATCTCCATCGAGGATATGCTGGAGAACGGCACGGTGGTGGACGGTGAAACCCTCTACGATATTCCCGATCCGAGGGAATCGTTTGAGAACCATGTGGCATCCAGTATGCAGATCGAACAGTTCAAGGGAAAACTGACCGAGCAGGATCGGATTATCCTGCAAATGCGCAACGAGGGCCACACCATGCAGGAAATTGCAGACAAGGTTGGCTATAAGACCCCCAGCGCAGTCAAGAAGCGAATCGAGAAGATCGCCGCTGCCTATACGGATTTCATATCCGCTGAATACAGCGACTTCCTCGACGCTCACACCAAGTAACAACATCATACGCATAGCAGCAGTCACGCCCGGCGTGGCTGCTTTTTCTATGCGGGAAAGGAGGAACATGAGCTATCAACTCTTCGATGATCTGCCTGACATTCTGGATGCCCGGCAGATTGCTTTGGCCCTGCGAATCTCGCGGGCAAGCGCCTACAACCTGCTCAGCAGCGCGGATTTCCCTACGCTGCACATCGGCAAACGCAAGCTGGTCATGAAGGCTGACCTGATCCAATGGCTGAAAAGCCACACCAATACAAAAGCAAGAGAAC
>SVGN01000014.1 GCA_015056315.1 Clostridiales bacterium | reverse complement strand
CTGGGAGGATGGAAAGGAAGGAGTTATCCTTCCCTTTGCACCAAAGAAATACCGAAACAGCAAGCCCGCCAAGGCTTGCTGTTTCTTGTTCTGCGTGATAGAATGAAAGCGACAAACTTGAATTTGGAGGGAGCATTGTGGAAAATAAAATATACTATTTTACGGGTACGGGAAATAGTCTGCGTGCTGCTTTAAAAATTGGAAGGTATATTAATAATTGTACTTTAATATCAATGAAGAGTAGTCCTGACGATAATTCGGCAGAACATTGTGATGTAGTAGGATTTGTTTTTCCTGTATACCATTGGACGATGCCAGAACCCGCTGCGGAGTTTGTTCAAAGGCTCAAAATTAACCCCAATGCATATGTTTTTTGCGTTGCTATGCCTTCAATAATTTGCGGAGAAGCGTGTGAGAAACTCGAACAGATTCTTAAAAGTAAAGGTATCAATCTGTCCTATGGTACAAAAGTAAACAATGTTGCTAATTATGTAACAGTATATCCCCCTATGCCATCTCCCAAAATTGTAATTCCTAGAACTGAAAAGCAACTTGAAAAAATCGGCAAAGAAATTTCTGACAGAATAATTCGTAAAATCCCTCGTGCTAATGCAATGATACGCGCAAAAATTGCAAGCATGAAAAAATACAAGGGTATCCAGAATGTTGCTGATTACGGATTTAAAATCAGCAACAGCTGTGTTTCTTGCGGAGTTTGTTCAAGGGTTTGTCCTGTGAATAATATTGAACTGATAAATAGCAAACCTCATTTTAAGCACAACTGTGCTCAATGTATGGCTTGCGTCAGCTATTGCCCCAAAAACGCAATTGGCTACAAATTAACAGATAAAGATTTTGAGAAAATGAATGTAAATCCAAATGACTTTAGGATTGCCAAAATAATGGGAATACCAAAAGGCAGGAAACCATATCACCATCCATATGTATCAGCATCAGATATGTCAAAAGATAAAATTGATATTTAAGGCAACACTGGAGCAATTCCTGTTAAGACGATAAGTTCCAATTTGTTGAGCAAACGAAAACGGATTTCTCCCCTCTCATGAGGGCGCAATTATACGCACTGTTCCAGTGCATTGTGTTTGTACACGTACATAAGCAAACGAGCATCCAACCGGATGCTCGTTTGTTCGTTACCGGATAAATTGTTCCTTCAGAATTCTCCCACCACAAGGGAGGCTTTTTTGGGGGGTTCGGCGAGCCGGCTTTGCTTGCCGATGGCTTACAACGGCATCCTTCCGCCGCCCCTGATAACCGCCCCCTGCGCCCGTGAAACGGGCGCATATGCGGGTTTCCAAAGGGCCTCAGGCCCTTTGGCGGGGATCCAAGGGGCAGAGCCCCTTGGCCACGTCCCCCCATCTCAATTGTTAGCAGCAGCAACAGCGGCATTGGCACCGGCGATGGCGGCCATGGTGGCGATCTGCTGGCTGACGATCATGCCCAGGGTGCCGGTCATGGCGGCGGTGCCCGTCATGGTGTCTGCAGAATAGACATTGGAGAGGATCATGGCGGCATGCATCAGCCGGGTGGCTTTGGGCAGACCGAAGAAGCCGTAGCCCTTCCGCTGAGAAAGCCAGGTGTCCACATCCAGCATATCCATCACGATCTGCCGGTTCTCCACAGGCTGTACGGAAAGCGCAGCCAGCGTGGACAGCTCATAGTACTTGCTGTACTTGAGGCCGGAGCGCCGCAGGGTATCGAAGAGATCCATGAGCTTGCCCACCTTCTGCGCCGGGGTGCCCTCGGAGAGCGCCAGCACATGGGAGACAGTCTGCACGCAGTTGCTGTTGTAGAAGTACTTCCGCAGTGCGGTGTAGCAGGCTTCCGTTTCCTCGATGAGGGCATCGTTGGGCTTGTCGGAGAAAGCCATCAGCACGGCAAAGACGCTGTCCTCATCGGAGGTGAGGAAGGGGTGCTCCTTGCGCATGGCCAGATAGATCTCCCGGCCACGGGCCACAAGTGCGGGCACATCTGCCTCATCCTTCAGCAGAAAGGCTGCCAGAGGCAGGTACTGGGAGGCGAAAAACTCCTTCTTGAGCAGCTGATAGGCCGAGAGGGCATTCTCCAGCGCCTGCTCCGGCTGCTCCTCCAGGGTCAGCATGCAGGTGAAGGCCAGCTCCATACTGTTGCGGAAGCTGGAGAAGATGCCTGTCTTTTCCCGGAGCAGGCTCCGGCAGGCTTTGATGTGCTCCACATCCGCCGTTTTGCCCTGCGCGCCGTAGAGATGGGCGCAGACAGGGGGCAGATAGTTGCTGCAAAGTGCGCCCAGCTGCTTGACCTGATCCCGGTCGAGGATGAATTGTTCACATGCGGCCTGCAAATTCGCGTTCATATCGGCACCTCTTTCTGCCAAGCTTCCCGGTTGGCAGTTTTCATTATAGCAGATAATGCCCGAAAGAAAAGACAAGTTCTGCCAATCGTCTGTAAACCTGCTCCATTTGTCAGGGGCAGATATCAAAACAGCAAGCCGCGGGCAAATGCAGCTTGCTGTTTTTGGCGAGTGCTCTCCCGCCCACCCGTGAAACGGGCGCAAACGCGGGTGCAGGGCCATCATGCCCCTGCCGGGTCTCCAAGGGGCAGAGCCCTTTGGCGCATCACACCCCGTTGAGCAGATCCTGATAGGTAGGCATGGGCCAATCCTGCTTGCCCACCAGCTCCTCCAGGGCATCCCCGGCGATGCGGATGCGGTTCATGGCGGAGATCACATGATCGCGGGTGTGCTGGGCACGGGTGAGCAGATCGGCGCTGTGGTTGGCCTCGTTGAGAGCGGCCTCCAGCTCGTCGATGCCGTTCTGAAGGGCCACCAGCTGCGTATCGACAGCGGTGAGCAGACGGCGCTCCACCACCGGGGTCAGCTCGGGGCATACGGCGCTCTTGCCCGCAGCAGCCTGCGCCACCTTGCCCGAGAAGGTGATGGCCGCAGGAATGATCAGGTGCCGGGCCATATCCAGCATGCTCAGGGCCTCGATATCCACCACTTTGACGTAGTTCTCCATGTGGATCTCGTAGCGGGAGTGCATCTCCTCGCGGGTGTAGACCTTCTGGCGCTCGAAGAGAGCGATGTTGTTCTCATCCAGATAATGGGGCAGCGCATCCACAGTGGTGGGCAGATTGCTCAGGCCCCGGCGGGCGGCCTCCTGCTTCCAGGCATCATCGTAGCCGTTGCCGTTGAAGATGATGCGCATATGCTTGCTCAGCGTGCGGCGGATGAGGGCATCCACGGCAGTGGTGAAGTCGTTTGCGGTCTCCAGCTCGTCCGCCATCCTCTGGAGGGTATCGGCGATGGCGGTGTTCAGCACCACATTGGGGGCGCTGATGCTCTGGGCGCTGCCCAGGGAGCGGAACTCGAACTTGTTGCCGGTAAAGGCAAAGGGCGAGGTACGGTTGCGGTCGGTAGTATCCTTGGGGAACTTGGGCAGGATGTGCACACCCAGCCGCATGGGCTCCCGCTGGTGGCTCTCGTAGCGGCTCTCGCTGACGATGCTCTCGATGATGGCGGTGAGCTCGTCGCCCAGGAAGATGGAGACGATGGCGGGCGGCGCTTCGTTGGCACCCAGACGGTGGTCGTTGCCTGCGCTGGCCACGGTGATGCGCAGCATATCCTGATAATCGTCCACGGCGGCGATCACCGCAGAGAGGAACAGCAGGAACTGGGCGTTCTCGCTGGGGGTATCGCCGGGATCCAGCAGGTTGATGCCGGTATTGGTGGAGAGGGCGTAGTTGTTGTGCTTGCCGCTGCCGTTGATGCCGCCGAAGGGCTTCTCATGCAGGAGGCAGACCAGATCGTGCCGGTCGGCCACCTTCTTCATGATCTCCATGGTCAGCTGGTTGTGGTCGGCAGCAATGTTGACGATGGAGAACACGGGGGCCATCTCGTGCTGTGCGGGGGCAGCTTCGTTGTGCTTGGTCTTGGAGAGCACGCCCAGCTTCCACAGTTCGTTGTCCAGATCCTGCATAAAGGCCTGCACTCGGGGCTTGATAACGCCGAAATAGTGGTCGTCCAGCTCCTGGCCCTTGGGGGGACGGGCACCGAACAGGGTGCGCCCGGTGGTGACCAGATCGGGGCGCATGCGCCACTGCTCCTTATCCACCAGGAAATACTCCTGCTCTGCGCCAACGGTGGGGTACACGCGTACCACGCCGCTGTGGCCGAACAGCCGCAGGATGCGCAGCGCCTGCTTGTTGAGGCACTCCATGGAGCGCAGCAGGGGCGTTTTCTGGTCCAGCGCCTGCCCGCCGAAGGAGCAGAACGCCGTGGGGATGCACAGGGTGCCATCCTTGATGAAGGCATAGCTGGTGGGATCCCACGCGGTATAGCCGCGGGCCTCGAAGGTGGCGCGCAGACCGCCGGAGGGGAAGGAGCTGGCATCGCTCTCGCCCTGCACCAGCTCTTTGCCGCTGAACTCCAAAAGCACCGTGCCGTCCTTCTTGGGGGAGATGAAAGCATCGTGCTTACCGGCAGTAACGCCGGTCATGGGCTGGAACCAGTGGGTAAAGTGGGTAGCGCCCTTCTCCAGCGCCCAATCCTTCATGGCGTTGGCCACGATGCTGGCGATGGCCGGGTTCAGGGAGCGCCCTTCCTCGGTGGTGCGCTTGAGTGCGTTGTATGTTTCCTTGGGCAGACGTTTCTGCATCACATTATCGTCAAAAACATTCTCGCCAAACAGATCGAACGGATTGCTCATATCTCCCAGCCCCTTTGCCTGAACGGCTGTCAAAATAACACGGCGGCGCGTGGAACATGCCATGCGCCGCGTGTATGCATTATATGCCAAGCCGGTTGGGCTGTCAAGCATCCGGGAGGCTGTGGGGGCTGCATACAAAACAAAAACCGCCGCCCGGAGCATTGTGTGTCCGGGTGGCGGAATGTGTATGCGGCGGGTGCTGAAGCATAAGGCTCCCTCTTTAGAGGGAGCTGCCCCGCCAGGGGCTGAGGGTGCCGAGGAAGGACAAGCGACTTTTCTGCATAAAGCAGCACTGCCCGCCCGGCACAGGGAAGGCAGTGCTTTTTTTGATATGGAATTGAGCTGTGTCGGCACCCTCACCCGCCTACGGCGGGAGCTCCCTCTAAAGAGGGAGCCGGGATCAGGGGGCCTCCGGCTCGGCGGGTTCCTCAGTGGGAGTATCGGCGGGGGCCTCCGGCTCGGCGGTGTCCTCGGTGGGCTCCTCAGCGGGAGTATCAGCGGGAGTCTCCGGCTCGGCGGTGTCCCCGGTGGGCTCCTCAGCGGGAGTCTCCGGCTCGGCGGTGTCTCCGGTGGGCTCCTCGGCGGGGGCCTCCGGCTCGGCGGTGTCTCCAGCGGGAGCTTCCGGCTCGGTGGTATCCCCGACGGGTTCTTCGGCGGCATCCCCGGCAGGTTCCTCAGTGGGAGTATCAGCGGGGTTCTCCAGCTCGGCGGCATCCTCAGCGGGGGCTGCGGCCTGCTGCCCATCCCCGGTGGTCTCCACGGTGGTGTTCTGAGCCAGCAGGGCTACCAGCTCGCTGCTTTCGGTGAGCAGGGTGGCCAGCAGATCCTCCAGGTCGGTGCCGGTAAGGGTCAGCAGCTCGCCCTGCTCGCCGGTGATGGCTTCCGGCTCCCAGCTGGGGCGGATCTCGCCATCCAGCCGCAGGGCAACGGTCTGGGGCCGCTCATCGCCGGAGACGGTCAGCAGGGCCTCCAGATAGGTGGCGGCGGTCTGGGGCGTTCTGCTGCTGAAGGCGGCATCCAGCTTCAATTGCAGGGGCAGGAAGGCCTCCGGCGCATTGCCGTTGGGGTCGGGCTCCAGCTGCAGCTGCCAGTTGAGGGTGTGCACGTTCATATCGCCCGCTTCCTTGGTCTGGGCAGAGCGGCTGCTCAGGGTGAAGGCGATATCCGGCAGGGGCTCGGCCTCGCCGCCGGTAAAGTGCAGGGTGCCCTGGTAAACGGTCACATCGGTCAGGCTGCGGTAGGTCAGGTAAGAAAGGCTCATGCCCTGCCCATCGCCCTCCACGGTGAGGGTGTTGGTGTCGGGCAGATCGCCCTCGCCCCGGGCACGGTCGTACATCAGGGTAACGGCACCGCTCTGGGCATCGTAGAAGGGCAGGGACAGGTGCAGCGCCATGGTCTCGCCCTGCATATCCAGCGTACGGCTCAGGGTCAGGTCGCCGGTAAGGGGCAGCTGATCGATGGCGGCAAAATAGTAGGGCTGGAAGGCCGGGTTCAGCAGAAGGGCGGCGGTCTCCTCGTCGGTGGCGGCGCGCAGGGCCTGGAGGGCTTCTTCATCGCTGAGCAGCTCCAGCACCAGCTGCTTGGCCTGGGCCTTGATGCTGGCGGGAGCCACCTGATAGTTGACGGTGACCACCGGGCTGCCATCCTCCAGACGGCTGAGGGCAGCATCCTGCCGGTAGCCCTCGATCCACAGATCGGTGCGCAGGTAGATGCGGCTCATCAGGGCATCCACCGCATCGTTCTGGTACTGCATGCGCAACAGCTGGGGCAGCAGCATCTGCAGCATGGCGGGCATGCCGCTGGTCTTCAGCGCATCCTGCACAGCGGGGGTCAGCTGGGCGGCCAGGGTGTTCTCCTGGCCCTGAGCAGCCTCCCGGAGCAGGTCAGCCAGAGGCACAGACCACCACTTCTCTCCCAGCAGCGGGGTGTTCAGCGATACCACACCCTCCATCAGCTGCATGTGCAGTTGAGAGGCGGCGGCATCGCCATCCTTCAAAACCGCATTGAGGCGGTGGTGGGGCTTGAAGGCAGACTTTTCATCCGGCTCCAGATAGATGTAATCCAGATCGATCACAAAGGGCTGGCGGGTGACCAGTGCTTCGCCCCCGGCCGCCTCGTTGGCAGAAAGCTCCACCTGCATGGTAGCCATCAGGCCGCAGCCTGCCCAGAGCTGCCGGAAAAACTTGGTGCCCATGGTGTAATCCAGCTCCGCAAGGGCGGGTGTGAACGCCTTAAGGCACAGCACCAGCGAGAGCAGCGCGCAGCACAGCCGTGCAAACCGTTCCTTTCTCATGGTAGGTACCTCCCTTGACAAACGAAGTGTTAACGAGCCTCCAGCCAGGACAGGAAAACCTGATAATCCTCGGCGGTCATGTTATCGGTCAAAAGCGCCAGCGGCTCGCCGGGCAGCCGGGCCAGTGCGATCAGCAGCCTGCCTGCGCAGTTCTGCGCCATCTCGTCCAGCAGGGCAGCCAGCTGGGCCTCCTCGGCCTGCGAAAGATCGATCGTCGTCATCGCTGCGGGCACGATATGCTGGGTCATCTCCAGCGGCGGCCTGCCCACCTGAAAAGGTTCGGCGGGCCCCTCCCAGGCCACATCCACATTCTGGGACAGGCTGCTGCCTGCCACAGAGGGGTCAGACGGATCCACCTCATCCGTAGCGATGCCCGGCTCCAGCCCCATGGCCAGCACCGGGTCGGGGTGGAAGGTGAGGAACAGATCCCGCAGGGTGGTCTTGCCCTGCTGCTGGGTCAGCTGCACGGAGCCGGTGAGCGTGCCGGTGCCCTGGGAACCGCCCATGGTCAGCGCCGGGGTGATGGTGGTGACCGTAGCGACCGTCTCCTTGCCGGATTGATCCTTCACGGTGGTCTCCAGCTTGCCGGAAAGCTCCACGGTGCTGCCGCTGCGGGTAGCGGTGAGCCGATCCTTGCCGGTGATGCTCTCCTCACGGAGATCATCCTTCAGGGAGAGCTTCAGGTTGCGGGCAAGGGTCAGCTTGCCCTCCTCCTCGGTAATGCTCCGGTCGGCGGTGAGCACCCGCTTGTGCTTGGGGGCTTTGGCGGCGGTAAGCTCGTAACGGTAAGTGTCGGTGCGCTTGCCATCCGCATCGGCAAAGGCCCATTGCCAGGCCAGCGACCAGCGCAGCTCCTCGCCAAGGTACACATTGCCCTTCATATACAGAGCGATGGGCGTGCCATCCTGCTGGTCGGAGTAGAGGGCAACGGTGAACTCATCACCCAGCGAAAGGCCCTCCAGCGTGCTGCGGAAGGCTGCATCCATGCCGCATTCCAGCACAGAGCGCACATAGGGCGCAAGGGCTGCGCCATCCTCGGCGGAGAGCTTGGCAAGGCGCACCCAGCGGGCCCGGCCGATATCATCGATACGGTAATTGGCTTGTTTTTCCTCTGCGTAGGGCACGATGGCCTCCGCCAGTGCCTGCCAGCAGCCCTCCAGCTCGCCGATGGCCCGCTCCAGCTCAAAGGGCTGCTCCACGGCCATCTCGTTGCCGCTGAGGGCATCCATGGGCGAGGTATCCGCTACCAAAAGACGGTTCTCCAATAGATCGGTGGTGAGGGCCATCCGCTGGCCCTGTCTGCCCTCGTTCAGCGTAAACAGGCTCTCGCCGCCCACGCTGAAGGCCATGGCGGAGTCCTCGCCCCGCACCCGGCCCTCCACCCGGATGTGCTCCAGCACACCGTTGAGCATGGTGAGGGTCTCATCGCCGAAGGGGTAGAGCTGGTTCAGATGGATCCCCAGAGAGAAGGCCGTATCCGGCTCCTGCCCCAGCAGCGGTGCCAGCTGAGCATCCAGCCAGCCAGCCTCGGCAGCGGCGCAGGAAAAGCACAGGCAGAACGCCAGCACCACAGCCCAGAGCCGCAGGATGTGCTTGCCCATCACGATCCCTCCTCGAAAAAACTTATTCCTCCAGAAGCCTGCCCAGCAGGCTCTCCAGCTCCTTAAGGGTCTTGGCCAGGTTCAGCTCCCGGCGCAGGGCGGTAGCGCCCCTGAGCCCGCCGATGTAGTGGCCGATGTGCTTGCGCATCTCCATCACGCCCAGGCGCTCGCCCTTGTAGGCCACCATCCACTGGGCGTGGAGGCGGGCGGTATCCACCCGCTCCTGCAGGGTGACGGTCGGGGCTTCCTCGCCCCGGATCGCTGCCAGTGCAGCGCGGAAGAGCCAGGGGTCGCCCATAGCTCCGCGGCCGATCATCAGGCTCTCGCAGCCGCTTTCCTGCCGGATGCGCAGGGCATCCGCCGGGGTGAATACATCGCCGTTGGCGATCACCGGCAGGGTGAGCTGCTCCCGGATGCGGGCAATGGCGGCGTAGTCCGCCTTGCCGCTGTACTGCTGCTGACGGGTGCGCCCGTGGACGCACAGCCACCTGAGCCCCAGGCTCTGGGCGGCCTTGCCCAGCTCCACGGCGTTCATGCTGTCCTCATCGTAGCCCAGACGGGTCTTGACGGTAACGGGCAGATCGGTGCTGCGCTTGACCGCCTCCATGATCTTATACGCCAGATCGGGTTTCAACAGAAGGGCGCTGCCCTCGCCGGAGTGCACCACCTTGCGGGCCGGGCACCCCATATTGATATCGATGGACTTGAACCGCCCCAGTGCTGTGATGCGCTGGGTCGCCTCCGCCATTACAGAGGGGTCTCTGCCAAAGAGCTGGCAGGCGGTGTTGGTCTCCTCCGGATGCACCTCCAAAAGGTGGCGGTACACCATATTACCGGGCTTTGCGCACATGAGCCCCATGGCGCTGACCATCTCGGAGCAGGCGTAGTTGGCACCCATCCGGTAGCACAGCACGCGCATGGGCCAATCGGTCATACCGGCCATGGGCGCTAACCCATAAACGAACGGCAGGTCGGTTTTCATGCATTCCCGCTCCCGGCAGTGGCGGTGGGGAAGGCTGCGATGCGGCCCTCGGTACCGGCAAAGGGAAGCAGCGTGAGCTCATAGGCCATACCAGCCGCCACGCGCTGGGGCGGCGGCATGATGAAGCCGCCTTTTTCCTTCCATTCGGGGGCAGCGCAGGCGGTCATGATCACCTGAGGCTGCTGGCCCTGCTGGGTGGCGGTGATGCGCGCGCCCTCCACGTAGGCGTAGCGCCATTCCATCTCGTTCTCGGGCATGCAGAAGGCCATCAGCTGGTTGCCGCACCACACGGAGGTGCTGTTGCGGTAACCCTTCTCCAGCCTGGGAGTGATGCGGTAGGTGAGGGTCACCTCGTCGCCGTTGTGGAAGGTGCGGTTGAGGGTGTACAGCTCGCCGGGGGCGGCATCCCTGCCGGTAACATCGCCAACGGTAACGGTAGCACCCTCCGCATAGGTGGGGATGCGCAGCTGCAGGGCAAAGCGGGCGGGCTGGCGGCTCTCCACCAAAAGGGTCACCTTGCGCTCCCACGCGCCGGTGCAGCGGGCGGTCAGGCGTACGGGCACGCCGCCGAAGCGGGTAACGCAGCCGCTGTCCACAGGCAGCATGAGGGCCACGGTCTCATCGTCCTTGGCGAGCCATACGCTGCGGCGCAGGGCATAGAAGGCACGGAGCAGCGCCGTTACCTGCACGCTCTCGGGCTTATGCACATCGCAGCTGTCGTCTCCGGCAAGGCGGTTGGTGGGAGACAGATCCCGCACACCGCCCTCTGCCAATACATCGCACAGGCCGTTGAGGAACAGCTTCTCCAGCCGGTCGGCCACGGTCAGGTCGCCATCGGCGCAGAGGGCATCCAGCCCGGCTTCGATCTGGGCGCAGAGGGCCTCCAGGGTAACGGCACGGGCCGGATCGCGGCCTGCCAGGAAGGGGTCGGCAGAGAAAGCGCCGCCGGGCATGCCGTGGTAGCGGTTCAGGGCAGCAGCGCCGGTGTGGGCGGCGGTGGCATCGCGGCCGCTGCCGCTGTACTGGGCCAGGTAGGTGGTCATGGCCAGGGAATCGGCGGTGCCGGTACCGGTGGCAAAGCGCTCCATACGGTCGTAGTAGGCCTGCTCATCGGCAGTGGCTGCGCCGGTCTCGGGGCGGAACTCCTTGGTGAAGGGGAACATATGCATCAGGCCGGATACATCGGGCAGGCGGGAGCGCAGCTTCTCCAGCAGAGAGAGCAGGAACTGCTGCCCGGTGCGGCGGTACAGCTCCACCGTAAGGCGCAGGGCATCGGCACCCACGCCGAAAAGCACCTCCTCGCTGATGTGGGGCAGCGCCTCCATAAAGGCACGGGTGCCCTCCAGCACCCGCAGCATGCCGTTCTTATCCCGGTTGGAGGAGGCGATGAGCATGCCCGCAAAAAGGGCGCGGATCAGCTCTGCCACCTGCTCGGGCAGGGCGGCAGCCAGCTCCTCCAGCCTGGGCATGGGCGGCATTTCGGCATAGCCGCCCAACTTGCTGGCCAGAACCGCATCCAGCACAGACATTTGTTGCAGATCCACCATGCTCAGCGCCTGCTGACAGCGCTGCCCCATTACGCCATCCAGATGAACGGCGCTGTCCGGCAGGGTAACGTAGGAGGGGTCGACCAGGGGTGCGCGGCGGTAAGCGGTTGCTGTAGGCATAGGTTTCTCTCCATTTCAGGCGGTAAACGCCGATAATATACGCTATTCTACACCATTATACTGCATTTTCTGCCAAGGTCAATAGCCGGAAAACACCTGTACAGATGCGGGCCCATGCCTTGCAGCCGGAGCGGCAAACGTGTATAATACCACCATCAGCAAGGAGGAGATGCACACATGGCGCAACAGGAGAACCAGGGACGGCTGTGGATCCGGCTGATCCGCAAGCACAAGGTAACCGGCAGCCTGATGGTGCCCTGCACCCGGGACGACCCCAAGGCAGCCCTGGAGACCGCACTGCCCGGGCTGGATCTGAGCCAGCCCCTGTGGCTGAGCCGCCACGAGGCCGATTGGGCGGATTATGCCATGACCCGTTTCAAGCCCGAGCATTTTATGGAGGCCGTGCCCTTCGACAGCATGGAGATCAGCTACGTGTACGGCGAGGACGAGGGCAAGACCCAGCGCAGGCGGCATGTGCTGGAGGATGTGTAAAAACGGAAAACGAAACAGGGCTGCCAACGGCAGCCCTGTTTCGTTGTCAAAAAAAGGGGAAGGTGCAGGAAACTCAGTTTCCTGCCGGGTGTGGGCAGAGCCCACAAACCTTGCGCCGCAGCGCTTTCTTGTGAGCACAGCGAGCACCGAAGGTGCAAGATGTGCGGCTCATGTTGGTATGTATGGGCTTTTCGACAGTCTGACAGGGCTGCCAAAACGGCAGCCCTGTTTCGTTTATGGATAGTCTTCGGCACCCTCAGTCACCCTTCGGGTGACAGCTCCCTCTGAAGAGGGAGCCTGTGTGGAAGGGGGCAGGACTTGGGGCAGCCGACTCCCTTACCGCTTCAAAGCGGCCAGAATACGCCGGAACACGGGGATCAGCAAAGCGCCGAACACCACGCCGCCGATGCCCTGCACCACATTGGGCAGCACCGCGCCCGCAGCAGCGGCAGCGCCGTAGAGCAGGCATTCCGCCAAAAAATAGCCCAGCACCATGATGGCCTCTGCCGCCACCAGCACGCACAGCTGCTGCCACAGCGGTCTTTCCCGGCGCAGGCCCGCAAACACCGCCAGCGCCACCAGCCCTTTTACCAGCAGCGTGGGCACCAGATAGGTAAAGTAGCCGCCCAGCAGGTCGGCCAGCATGCTGCCAAGCGCAGCAGCCGCCACGCCCACCGGCCCCAGCACCGCACCGGCGGTGACCACCAGCGCATCGCCCAGATGGATGTAGCCCTGGGTGACCGGCACCGGCAGCTTGAACACAAGGGTGGCAATGCACACAAGGGCGGCCATCACGCCGCCAAGGGTGAGTGTTTCTACAGAATAGATACGCTTCGTCTCTCTTTTCATAGAGAGGTCATCTCCCGTTCATTCAAAATCATCAGGGTCTAAAACAAGAAACAAGGGGCGGCCTGAGCCGCCCCCTCTTTGCGCAGTATGTATGGAAGGTCGTTTTCAGCCCTTGGCCTGCTCCGTCAGCTCGGTAAGGTGACGAGCCTCCTCTGCCGCAATGGCAAGAAGCGCTTCCCGCGCCTCCTGGCTCTGGGCGTTGGCAGCAAACTCCCGGTATTTCTCCACCGAGGTGGCCTCGCAGCGGGCTGCATAGCTCAGCATGCTCTCCACATCCTTCAAAACCCCCGCCCGGGCTGCGCCCATCAGGCCGCCCTCAAACAGGATGCCGTCGGCTACGGCACCCAGCATCAGCTGGTTTTCCGTATCCGCATCCAGGCCGTTGTAGAAGGAGCGGAAGCGGCTCAGGTGGCTCATTTCCTCCAGACGCATGGCCGCAATGGAGCGGTAGAGCGCCTCCTCCTGCCTGCCCTGCCCCTCCAGCACCTGCATGGCACGGCTGTAGAGCTGCACGGCGGAGCTTTCCATGGCACAGGCGATGTACATCGCTTCCTGTTCAGATGTTACGCGCATGCCATCACATCCTTTCGGTCAAAAACCGTTGATCAGGCCTTCTGGGCAAAGTGAGCGTTCAGCTTCTCCACCAGGGCATCGGCATCGGCACCGTGAGCGGCGCAGGCATCCTGGATGGCTTCGCCCACAGCATGGGGGCAGCCCAGGCAATGCATGCCAAAGCTCAGAAAGATGTTGGCGGTGGTGGGATCCATATTCAAAACCTGACCAATGGACATTTCCTTGTTAACAGTCATTTTCGTTTTCCTCCAAATGTTTGTTGATCACACCGGCAATGCCGATGTTCCTGCCTATCTTAGCACCCAAGTGAATGGTTGTCAATCCGTTCAGCGGGTCTCTACCCAGCCCTTGGCCCTCTCCACTGCCCGGTGCCAGCCGTACAGGGCCAGCCCCCGGTCGCTCTCCGCCATGCGGGGGTGGAAGGTCAGATCCGGGCGCACCATGGCGGCGGCCTCCTCCTTGCTGGCATACAGCCCAACACCGATGCCCGCCAGCAGCGCAGCGCCCAGCGCCGTGGTCTCCAGCACCACGGGCCGCACCACCGGCACGCCCATGATATCCGACTGGAACTGCATCATGAACCGGTTGGCGCTGGCACCGCCATCCACATTCATCTGTACGGGCTTCTGCCCGCCGTTGTCGGCCACCATGGCGGCATACAGGTCGTAGCTCTGGTAGCAGATGGCTTCCAATGCAGCGCGGACGATATGCGCCCGCCCGGTGCCCCGGGTCATGCCCACGATGGTGCCTCTGGCGTACATATCCCAGTGGGGTGCGCCCAGACCGGTAAAAGCGGGCACCAGGAACACGCCCGCTGTGTCGGGCACGCTCTCGGCCAGCGGCTCGCTCTCGGCAGCGGTCTTGATGAGACCCAGCTCATCCCGCAGCCATTGCACGGTAGCGCCGCCCATGAACACGCTGCCCTCCAGCGCATAGGTGGGCTGACCGTTCAGCCGCCAGGCCATGGTGGTGAGCAGGCCGTTCTTGCTCTCCACCGGCGTATCGCCGGTATTCATGAGCATGAAGCAGCCGGTGCCGTAGGTGTTCTTGACCATGCCCGGCGCAAAGCAGGCCTGCCCGAACAGGGAGGCGTGCTGGTCGCCCGCCATGGCGGCCACCGGAATGGGGCGGCCCAGGATCTCCGGGCGCAGGTTGCCGATCACATGGGCGCTGTCCACCACGGTGGGCAGCACCTGCCGGGGAATGTTCAGCATGGAAAGCAGCTCGTCATCCCACTGCTGGGTGTGCAGGTTGAACAGCATGGTGCGGCCTGCGTTGGTGGCATCGGTCACATGGGGGCGGCCCTCCACCAGATGCCAGGCCAGAAAGGTATCCACCGTGCCGAAGCACAATTCGCCCCGGCGGGCACGCTCGTGCAGCCCCAGGGTATCCAGCAGATAAGCCAGCTTGGTGCCGCTGAAATACGCATCCGGCACCAGACCCGTCTTTTGCCGGATCATATCGCTCTTGCCGTCGGCCACCAGCTTTTCCACATAGGGAGCGGTACGGCGGCACTGCCACACGATGGCGTTGTGCACGCAGCGGCCCGTATCCTTCTCCCAGAGCAGGGTGGTCTCCCGCTGATTGGTGATGCCGATGGCGGCGATGTCGCTCACATCCACGCCGCTCATGCGCACCGCCTCCCGAAGGGCGGTGATCTGCGTGGTAAGGATATCATCCGGGTCGTGCTCCACCCAGCCCGGCTGGGGGTAGTGCTGCGCAAACTCGATGGCATGGGATGCCAGCGTCGCGCCGTGCAGATCGAACACGATGGCCCGGCTGGAGGTGGTGCCCTGGTCCAGTGCTACGAGTACAGGATTGCCCATATGATCTCCTCCTATGTGTTTTATGCTCCGCAGGGCAAGGCCTGAAGCCCTCTGCCCGCTCTTTGCACCCATTGCATGGGTGCAAAACAGATCGCATTTCCCGTTGGCTGCATTGTTTCGAAAGGCAAGAGCACAAGAAAATGCTCCCCTTCTGAGGTCATGAAACGGCCTCCGTCCGGAGGTGCAGGAGGCACCGGCCTCCTGCCGGGTTTCCAAAGGGCAGAGCCCTTTGGTCACCCCAAAAACAGCATCTTCTTCCGCTGCATCATTTCGTCCACCCGGTCGATATAGACCTGCACGTTGGTCACGTTGGGGGCGCGCTCGATGCGCAGCTCCCGGTCGGGGAAGACCCGCTTGGAGATGGCGCCTGCACCCATGGCCACGATGGAGGTGTTTTCCTCCATGATATCGATGTTATAGAGGCAGGCGCAGCCGTTGCGGGCGTAGCCCACGTTCTGCTGCTGCCCGGCCATGTATTTCTGGCGGTAGAGGTAGTAGGGCCGCATGCCCAGCGCCTCTGCGGTCTCCTCGCCCATGCGCACCATCTGGGCGGCCACATCCGCATCGGGCAGGGGGGCTTTTTCCAGATTGAGGCGGCTGGAGCGTTTGATGGCCAGCGTATGCACGGTGAGGCTGTCGGGGCTGAGGCGCAAAATCTCGTCCATGGTGTGGCGGAAATGCTCCGGCATCTCGCCGGGGAGCCCCACGATCACATCCATATTGATGTCGGAAAAGCCGATCTCCCGGGCCATCTCAAAGGCGGCCACGGTCTGGGCAGCGGTATGATCCCTGCCGATGATGCGCAGGGTCTCGTCGTTCATGGTCTGGGGATTGATGGAGATACGCCCCACCCCAAGGCGGTGCAGGGTCTCCAGCTTGCCCCGGGTGATGGTATCCGGCCTGCCCGCCTCCACGGTGTACTCCACCGCACCGGGGAACAGCTCCATGGTGCGCTCCATCAGGCGGGCGAACTGGCTCTCATCCAGCGCGGAGGGAGTGCCGCCGCCCACGTAGAGGGCGCGGAGCCGCAGCCCGGCCTCCCGCATCATTTGGGCGCTCTCCTCCATCTCCCACAGCAGGGCATCCAGATAGGGCGGGATCATTTTGCCCTTGCCCACCGCCTCGCCGGGGAAGGAGCAATAGGCGCAGCGGGTGCGGCAGAAGGGGATGGACAGATACACATCCGCCTCCTCCACCGTAGGCAGGGGCAGGGTCTGCTGCACGGAGACGATCTCCCGCAGCAGCTCGGCCTTCTCGTGGGTCACATCAAAGGCGGTCTCCACATGGCGGGCGGCTTCGGGCAGGGTAAGCCCCTGGGCCAGCCCCTCGTACACCAGCCGGGTGGGACGGATGCCCGTCAGGCTGCCCCAGGGCGGCTGATGCCCGGTCAGCTTTTTGAGCAGCTGATACAGGGCTGTTTTGCTCAGGCGCTTGCGGCTGCGCTTGAGCACGATGGCGTAATGCTCCCCATCCTCCTCCGGCGGGGGCAGGGGGGCCTCCAGCGTGTGGCTCATGCCCCGGAAGGTGAAGGTGGAGCGCATCACGCTTTCGGTTTCTTCGTGGGTATGGATGAGCCGCTCCGGCATGAGGCCGGTAACGGGATCAAGGGCGGCGGCAAAGGTGTGGGCACCGCCCGCCCCGCCGTTCACCGGCGGCTCCGCAGGCAGCCTGTCCGCAGGGTTCACCTCGAACCCCGCCAGCCTGTAAAACAGCTTCAGCACATCCGCATATTCGTTGGCAAAGCCGCTCAGCGGCGTTTCCAGGGTGATCAGTACGCTCTCCATCAGGCATCCTCCGGCAGATCCCGCCCCACGAGACCGGGGCCTTCGTGCCCGGGCCAGCTGGTTCGGCGGGGAGTGATCCGCATGATCCTGCGGAAGGAGTTGACCAGCTTATGAAAATCGCCGTCGGCGAAATCGGTGCGGCCATAGCCGTGGGCGAATACCGTATCGCCGGTGATGACGCCCGCATCCCCCGGCAGCAGGTAACAGACGCTGCCGTTGCTGTGGCCGGGGGTGTGCATCACCTCTACCGGGAAGCCTGCCGCATCGATCACATCGCCATCCTCCAGCGGGGTGCCGGGGGTCTCCACGGTGCGGTAGATGCCAAAGCCTGCGCCGCAGTTGGCCACCGGGCTGGTGAGCTTGTCCAGATCGCCGGAGTGGATGTACACGGGGGCGGAAAAAGCCTTGCACACCGCATCCACCGCGCCGATGTGGTCAAAATGCCCGTGGGTGAGCAGCACCCCGCACACCTGACGGCTGCCGATGCGGGCAAGGATGCGCTCGCCCTCGTCGCCGGGATCCACCACCAGGCATTGGTGGGTCTCGGGGTTTTCAAGAATATAGCAATTCACGCCCATCTCGCCAACGGGCAGGCACTCCATTTTCATCTGTGCCAAGGGTATCGCCTCCCAGTAAAGATCGGGGCATCAGAACAGCTTGTGGCTGTCCAGTAGAATGGTGACGGGGCCGTCGTTGACCAGGCTCACCTGCATATCGGCACCGAAAACGCCGGTCTCCACATGGATGCCCAGCCCCCGCCATTTTTCCACCAGCGCCTCGTACAGAGGCACGGCGGTATCCGGGCGGGCGGCGGCGGTAAAGCTGGGGCGGCGGCCACCGCGGGCATCGCCCAGCAGCGTGAACTGGCTGATGGCCAGGATCTGCCCGCCCATATCCATCAGAGACAGATTCATCTTGCCGTTATCATCTTCAAAAATACGCAGATTGGGTACCTTGTCGGCAATGTATGCCATATCCTTCTCGGTATCCCCGGCCTCCACGCCGATGAGCACCATCAGCCCGTGGCCGCACTGCCCCACCGTCTGCCCGTCGATGGCAACGGAGGAACCCTTTACCCGTTGGATCACTGCGCGCATTGGCCGCGCCTCCCTTTTGATGGTTTAGTTGGACGAGCGGTATACATCCACCACATCGCTGCGCTTCTGGATCTGCTTGATAAGCCGGTCCAGCTGCTCGCGGCTCTTGACCTGCACAACCGTGGTGATCACGCTGGTCTTTTTGCGCTGATCCCGCTTGGCCGAGGCCGCCACGATGGGGATGCCCATATTGCCGATGACCATAGCCAGCTCGCCCAAAAGGCTCACATGGTCGTAAGCGATGATGTTGATGCCCGCATTGAACTCCGCATTGGCCTCCGGGTCTGCCCAGGTCACCTCTACGAGGCGTTCGTCGGTCTCGTTCTGCATATTGGGGCAATCGGCCTTGTGCACGGTAACGCCGCGCCCGCGGGTGATGTAGCCGATGATCTCATCGCCGGGCAGGGGGTTGCAGCAGCGGGCAAAGCGCACCAGCATGCCGCTCTCGCCCTTTACATAAATACCGTGGCTGGGCTTGCCCAGATGGGCCTTTACCTCATCTTCGGTAACCTCCTGCACCTTGGGGGCGGCGGCGACCTCCGCCTTATGCTGCTCCTCCAGCAGGCGGGAGATCACATACGCGCTGGCAATGCCGCCATAGCCCACCGCGCCGTAGATATCGTTCAGGTCGGCAAAGGCATAGCGCTTGAGCAGGCCCTCGTAGTATTCCGGCTTGGTAAGGGCGTAAAGATCCACGCCCCGGCGCTTGGCCTCATGCTCCAGCATATCGCGGCCCTTCTGCACGTTCTCGCCCTTCAGCTCCCGCTTCAGGAACTGGCGTATCTTGCTCTTGGCCTGCTGGGTCTTGACGATGCGGAGCCAATCGTTGCTGGGGCCCTTGGAGTTGGCGGAGGTGATCACCTCTACACGGTCGCCGGTCTGCAGCTCAGTCTCCAAAGGCACGATGCGGCCGTTCACCTTGGCACCCACACACTGGTTGCCTACGCCGGAGTGGATACGGTAGGCGAAATCGATGGGGGTAGCGCCCCTCTGCATGGAAATGATATCGCCCTTGGGGGTAAAGAGCAGCACCTCTTCGCTGAACAGGTCGGTCTTGAGGGAGTCGATAAACTCCTTGCTGTCCCGGGTATCGCCCTGCCAATCCAGGATCTGGCGCAGCCAGTAGAGCTTATCATCCATGCTGCCGGCCTTGGAACCCTCTTTATAGCGCCAGTGGGCGGCAACGCCGTATTCGGCCAGGCGGTGCATCTCCCACGTGCGAATCTGGATCTCGAAGGGGAAGGGCATCTTGCGCCCGCCGATCACCGTGGTGTGCAGGCTCTGGTACATATTGCCCTTGGGCACGGAGATATAATCCTTGAACCGGCCCGGTATCTGGTTCCACAGCGTGTGCACGATGCCCAGCACGGTGTAGCAGTCCTGCACGGTATCCACCATCACGCGCACGGCGATCAGGTCGTAGATCTGGTCGAAGGTCTTGCCCTGGCCGCGCATTTTGCGGTAGATGGAATACAGGTGCTTGGGGCGGCCGTCCATATCGTAGCGGATGCCCTGGCTCTCCAGCTTCTCCGACAATTCGGAGATGACCATGCGGATGTTCTCCTCCCGCTCGGTGCGGCGCAGGCCCACCTTCTGGGCAATGTCGTGGAAGGCCTCGGGATCGATGTACTTGAAGGAGAGATCCTCCAATTCGCTCTTGACGGAGCCCATGCCCAGACGGTGCGCCAGAGGGGCGTAGATATCCAGCGTCTCATGGGCGATGGCCTTCTGCCGGTGCTCGGCCTGGAAGCGCAGGGTGCGCATATTGTGCAGCCGGTCTGCCAGCTTAATGATCACCACGCGGATATCCTTGCTCATGGCAAGAATCATTTTGCGCAGGCTCTCGGCCTGCTGCTCCTCCCGGTTGGTGAAATCCAGCTTATCCAGTTTGGTAACGCCGTCCACCAGCTGGGCCACCTCATCGCCGAATTCGGCGCGGATGGTATCCAGCGTTACCTCCGGGCAATCCTCCACGGTATCGTGCAGAAAGCCTGCGGCAATGGTGGTGGCATCGATCATCAGATCGGTAAGGATGCTGGCCACCGATACCGGATGGATGAAATAAGGCTCGCCGCTTTTGCGCACCTGCCCCATATGGGCATTCTCGGCAAACTCGTACGCTTTTTTGACCAGCTGCGCGCTTTCCCCGCCGGGGTGATGCTTCTCCACCCGTGCCAGCATTTTTTCCAGCGGCATACATTCGTTGGTGATATAGGTAAGCATCGGGTCGCCTCCTTGCTGCCGATAACAGTTGATCGGGTCTTTCCGGGCAGCAGCCTTTGCGCCCATCGGGCGAAAGAACAGACTGCTGCCCCAGAATAGATTATAGCATTGTTTCCACAGCTTGGCTATAGCACGGGCTGCCGCAAAAGAGAAAAAACCCCTTCCGTGCCTGTTGGCAGCGGAAGGGGACAGAAACATCAGTGGTTGCGGTCCAGCTGTTCCCAGATGGGGTCGATATCCAGCGTGGCGAAGTAATCGGCGGGGCGCTCCTCCCGGCGGATGAGGCGGAAGGTGCCATCCTCGGCGCAGAGCACCTCTTTGCAGCGCAGCTTGCCGTTGTAGTTGTAGCCCATGCTCAGGCCGTGGGCACCCGTATCGTGGATCACCAGCAGGTCGCCGATCTCCATGGGGGGCAGCATACGGTCGATGGCGAACTTATCGTTGTTCTCGCACAGGCTGCCGGTAACATCCACCAGGTCGGTATGGGGCAGATGCTCCTTGCCGGGCACCGTGATGTGGTGGTACGCGCCATACATGGCGGGGCGCATCAGGTCGCAGGCGGAGGCATCCAGGCCGATGTAGCGCTTGTGGATGTTCTTCTCGTGAATCACATGGGTCACCAGCCAGCCGTTGGGGCCGGTCATGTAGCGGCCCAGCTCGCTCTTAACGGCCACGGGAGGCATATCCATGCCCTCAAAGGCCTTGCGGTACTGCTCGGCGACCCCTGCGCCGATGGCTTCCAGATCGGCGGGCTCCCCATCCGGGCGGTAGGGGATGCCAATGCCGCCGGACAGGTTGACGAAGCTGAGCTGCAGGCCGGTCTCCTGCATCAGCTCCTTGCCCACGGTAAAGAGCAGCTTGGCCAGCGTGGGGTAGTAGAGCGGGTCGGTGGTGTTGCTGGAGAGGAAGGCATGCAGACCGAAGCGCTTGAGGCCGTCGGGCTTCATGCTCAGCAGCGCCTTGGTGAGCTGCTCGCGGGTCATGCCGTATTTGGCATCGCCGGGGTCGCCCATGATGGTGTTGCCAATGCGGAAGGCACCGCCGGGGTTGAACCGCAGGCAGACCTCCTCCGGGATGCCGCCGTTGGCGCGGAGGGTCTCTACGTGGGTGATGTCGTCCAGATTGACGGTAGCGCCCAGGCGGCGGGCGTAGGCAAACTCTTCGGGCGGCACATCGTTGGCGCTGAACATGATCTCATCGCCCCGGAAGCCGCAGGCCTCTGCCAGCATCAGCTCGGTCCAGCTGGCGCAATCCACGCCGCAGCCCTCTTCCCTGAGGATGCGGAGCACCGTGGGGTTGGGCAGCGCTTTTACGGCAAAAAACTCCTTGAAGGAGGGCAGCGCGGAAAACGCTCCGTTCAGGCGGCGGGCATTCTCCCGCAGGCCCTTCTCGCTGTAGAGGTGGAACGGGGTCTGAAACTGCTCCGCAGCCTGAAAGAATACATCATCGGTCAAAGAAAAATTAGGCATGGGCACCCTCCTTGGTGATCGGGGATAAACGAACGCCACCATTTTAGCACAGCACCCCGGCAGATTTCAACGAACATACAGGGAAAATGCAGGAAAACTGCCCTTATTCGGCGGTGCGCTCCCGCCAGATGCCCTTCATCTGGAACCGGGGCTGCTCCTCCACGAAGCCCTGCAGCACAGCGGTATCGCCATCCCGGCGCAGCTGGAGCGCCGCCGCCTCGCCGGGACGGATCTCCTGCAGGTAATGCACCGTCAGGTGGGCCAGCTCATGGCCGGTATGGTACTGCCAATCGAAGCAGTCCACATACCAATCCACATAACGGGTGTTGTTCACATGGCCGTTGAAGTCCAGATCGGTATAGCGCACGGGGCGGTCGGTGCAGAGGGGTTCCGCCTCCGGCAGGGCGATGACCCCCGGCGTGGGCATGGGTGCGGGGATGTCGTACACGGGCAGCTCGCCGGGCAGCCGGGAGGGGTGGGCCATCTTGCGCTCCCCGATATCAAGCAGCACATACAGCGCCGTGGCACAGCCGATGATCTCCCCATCCAGCTCAAAGGTATAATGGCGGGGGAAGAAGGCATGGCGGGTAGCGCCCGGCCAGGTGTGGATGGTAACGGCATCGCCATACTGGGGGTAGCGATCCATTTTGAGGGCGGAGCGGCTCAGCACCCAGGCGATGCCTGCATTGGTAAGCGCTTCGCGGCCCAGGCCCCAGCCCTCCGCATGCTCGCCGGAGACCTCCTGCATCGTGCGCAGGATGGCACCGGGCTGCCAGCGGCCGCTCATATCGCAGACGGCGGCATCCAGGGTAACGGTTTTGGAATACGGCTGATCCATCGGGAAAAACCTCCGTTATCTTCAATAATTGCACATGCACAGTATACCACATATGATCAACTCACCATCAACCGGGGGGGAGCGGCAGCGTAAGAGGATACCGGTATGCTTGGAAAAAAACGTTCCACAGCCGCTATGGCCTTTCGTTGCAGCGAACCGCAGCCCTGCCGCCGCCAATGCGCCTCTTGAAAACACGCACGGTTATGGTATAATGAGGTACGGAAAAAAGTTCCCGTTCCCCAAAAACCATACAACCAAAAAGGGAGGAAACCGAAATGAAAAAGCTTCTTGGTCTTCTTCTGGCGCTGTGCATGCTGCTGAGCGGCGTTGCCTTTGCCGAAACCGCCGAAGCCCCCGCGCTCCAGCAGGAGCTGGTCGTGCTCTTTACCAGCGACGTACACTGCGGTGTTGATACCGGCTTTGGTTACGCCGGTCTGGCTGCCGTGCGCGACAACCTGAAAGCTCAGGGCAAGCACGTTGTTCTGGTAGACAACGGCGACTCCATCCAGGGTGCCCCCATCGGCACCATGACCAAAGGCGAAGCCAACATCAAGCTGATGAACGCTGTGGGCTACGACGTGGCCACCATCGGTAACCACGAGTTCGACTACGGCATGGAGCGCTTCCATGAGCTGGTAGCCATGGCCGAGTTCCCCTACGTTTCCTGCAACTTCGTCAAGAACGGCGAACCCGTTTTTGCCCCCTACATCATCAAGGAGTTCGATGGTGTGAAGGTCGCCTTCCTGGGCATCTCCACCCCCAAGACCATCACCTCCTCTGCCCCCAAGTACTTCCAGGATGAGAACGGCAACTTCATCTACGGCTTCTGCCAGGATGAGACCGGCGCTGCCCTGTACGCTGCCGTGCAGACCGCCATCGATGCCGCCAAGGGCGAAGGCGCTCAGTACGTGATCGGTCTGGCCCACCTGGGCAACGAGGCCGAGTGCCAGCCCTGGACCTACGCCGACGTGATCGCCAACACCACCGGCATGGATGCCCTGCTGGATGGCCACAGCCACGACACCAACCAGGTGGAGATGCTCAACAAGGACGGCAACACCGTTCTGCGCTCTGCCTGCGGCACCAAGCTGGAAGGCATCGGCTACCTGACCATCGGCACCAACGGCGCCATGGAGACCGGCATCTACATGTGGGGCAACGACGTGGCTGCTCCCGAGCTGTTCGGCATTGAGAACGATGCTGCCACCGCCGTGAAGGCCGCCACCGACGAGCTGGATGCGAAGCTGAAGGAAGTGGTCGCCAAGACCTCTGTTGACCTGCTCATCGAAGACCCCGTTGCCGTGGACGAGAACGGCAAGCCCATCCGCATCATCCGCAACGCGGAGACCAATCTGGGCGACCTGTGCGCCGATGCCTACCGCGCCATGAGCGGCGCTGATGTTGCCATCGTCAACGGCGGCGGCATCCGTAAGACCATCAAGGCCGGCGACATCACCCTCAACGACATTCTGCTGGTGCACCCCTACAGCAACTCCATGTGCATGATCGAGGTGACCGGTCAGGAGATCCTGGATGCGCTGGAGTTCTCCGTGCGCTCCATGCCCGGCGAGTTCGGCGGCTTCCTGCAGGTGAGCGGCATGACCTTCGAGATCCACACCTACATCGAGAGCCCCGTTGAAATGGACGAAGCCAAGATGTTCGTTGGCGTGAAGGAAGGCGCTCCCCGCCGCATCCAGAACGTGCTGGTGGGCGGCGAACCCATCGACCCCGCCAAGACCTACACCCTGGCCTCCCACAACTACAAGATCAAGGATATGGGCGACGGCTACACCCACTTCGCGGATAACAAGATCATCCTGGACGAAGTGATGGTGGACAACCAGGTGCTGATGACCTACATCACCGACGTTCTGGGCGGTGTGGTCGGCGCAGAGTACGCCGAGCCCTACGGCCAGGGCCGCATCGTGGCTGTGCCCGAGGCTCCCGCTGCCGAGTAAATTCTCCGATACCCTTGCTTCTGTGGAGCAGGGAAGGGGGCTGTTGCGAAAGCAACAGCCCCCCTTTTTATACAACAAAGGAGCATCCGAACGCCGGATGCTCCTTTGTTGGTTGCCGGATCGACCATCCCTTCAGAACGCTCCCCGGCGACCCATCATTTTTCCTTGCAAAGCCCCTCTGCCAGCGATGCGGCAAACGCCCGCACCGCCGGATCCTGTGCATTCTCCCACAGGCGGGCGGTCAGATAGGCAACGCCCTCCTGCTGCCACAGCAGGCACAGCCGCTGGCAGCGCTCGGTGTTATCGATCATCTGCACCACAGGCTCGGCGCAGGGCACATTCTCGCAGTGCGCCGTTTGCAGGATGCCGTACCAGGCCGGAGTGGTGTATTCCTCCTTGGTAAAGCCATGCAGCCAGGGGTGCTCCGCAGCGATGCAGAGGCCCAGCGTGCCGATCGGCAGCGGCCTGCCCATGCTTTCGGAAATGCTGCGGAACATGGGGTAGCACCAGAAATCGGAGGCATAGGCAGCGGGCAGCTTGCCCTCCGCCGGAGGGACGACCACCGCAGGCACAGTGCTCCCGGCAGCTTCCTCTGCGCTGGCCACAAAGGCGATGCGCTTCCCGCCCAGTGCGATGCCCTCCCGGGTGATGGAGACCTCCACCTTGGGGAACACCCACAGGGGGTATTCGTTGCAGGTGCCATCCTCCAGCAGGAGGCGCAGGGTGAGCCGGGTGGTGCTTTCGGCGCTGAGAGTGCCCAGCTCCACCCTGACCGGCGCGGACAGGCGGCGCTCCGTGGCCTTGACGGGCACGGTCTCCTGCCCAAGAAGGGTCTCCCCTGCCCACAGCTGGCAGGTAACGGCACTGTGCCGCTTTGCCGGGTCGCACTCGCTGATCTGTACGGAGAAGCAGAGCGCATCTCCGCTTTGGTACACAAAGGTATCCAGCAGGCCCAGCACCACCGTGGAGGCGCAGAACTGCCGCCACTTTTCCGGGGCGATGAGGCCCTTGGACTCCATAAAGGCATTCAGCACGCCCACCAGCGCCGTGCCCTGGCCGGAGAAATCCTGCAGATCCAGCAGCTGGAAGCCTGCGATCTCGCCGGAGCGCAGCGCGGTCTCGATCTCCCGGCGGTAGCAATCCACTGCCAGCTGTCCGGCGCAGCGGAAGAACCGTTCATGCTCCTGCCACAGGCCCGCCTCGGTGAGCCGCTCCCGGAACACCTCGAAATTGCGTGCCTTCAGGGGGCCGGTGTACTGATCGATCTCGTCAAAATCCGGATAGAACTGGTACTGACCCACCTCGTGGGTAATGACCGGCACCTCCGGGATCATGGCCTCGGCGGCCTCTGCATCCACTTCCTTCACGCCGGTGCCGTACTGGATGAGCACCTTGCCGCTCTGCCCGGCTGCGCCGCCCTCCACCTTGGGGGCCACCATGGCATCGTAATTGGTAACGGATTCGGGGGCGGTGGTCTGCACGATGCCCTGGGGCGCATCGCACATGGCATAGCTGCCGCGGATCAGCCTTTCGCCGCTGAGGCGCACGCCCACGAACACATCCTCCTCAGCCAGCACCTCCGGCACCCACTGGAAGTTGTTTGCGCCGGATACATACAGCTTGCCCGGGTCGTAGGCCCGGTAATCCGCCAGCATGCGGTTCAGGGCGGGTTTGCTGCCCCACAGCTCGTTGCCCATGGACAGGAACACGAACGAGGGGTGGTGCCCGAACTCCCGCAGGATGCGGAAGCCTTCGCCGATCAGGAAGGCGCGTTCCCGGGCATCGTAGCCCTCCTCGCCCTCATCGGCCACTGTGCCCCAGAAGGGCAGCTCCGGCGAAAGCACGATGCCCAGCTCATCCGCCGCCCGGAAGGCAGCCTCCGGCGGGCAGCAGGTATGGAAGCGGTAGTGGTTGATGCCGTGATCCTTGGCGGTCTGCATCACCTGCCGCCAGGAATCCACATCGGTGGGCGCATAGCCGGTGCGGGGAAAGATGAGCCCGTCGTGCTTGCCGCGGAGGAACACCTCCCGGCCATTGCACAGAAGGATGCGTCCCTCATTGTGGAATACCCGCAGGCCGAAGGTGCGGGTGTATTCATCGTTGCCAAGGCGCAGGGTAAGGGTGTGGAGCGCGGGGCTGAACTCATCCCACAGGGCCTCCTGGCCGGTCAGGGCGCATACACCGTCGATGCGGCCATCCTTCACAGCCACCCGCTGGGGCTGCTGGCCGGGCAGAAGCACCTCCGCATACGCAGGCTGCACGCCCAGCACATCGGCCACCACCCGGAGGGTGCAGCCCATGGGGATGACCCGGAGCCCCTCAGCGATGCTCTCTGCCACCGTCAGGCTGATCTCGCCGGTGATGCCGTTCCAGTTGCTCTGGGTATCCGGGCTGGTCAGGTGACCGCCCCGGGTGGGGTAATCGGTATTATCCACACAGATGACCAGCTCATGCTCCCCCTCCGAAACAGCGGGCAGCAGATAGCGGTGCGGGGTGGAAAGGCTGTCGTGATCGGCAGGGGCAAGGCCCTGCACCTCCGCCCCATCCAGCCACACCCGGGTCTTGCGGGTGCGCTCCAGCGTGAGCAGCGTCTGCCTGCCCTGCCAGCCTGCGGCGGTAAAGCTGCGCCGGAACCAGGCGTAGCCCTCGAATTTGTGTGCATCGGTCAAAAAATAGGTCTCCCGGGCAGGGTTCTCCGGGCCCAGCCCCGCCGCAGAGGTGGTACCGGGCAGGTACATCTCCTCCGGGTAGGCTGCGGGCAGGGCGGGGGTCTTCTCCCCATCCAAATACACCTGCCACAGACCGCTCAGATCCAGCTTCATCATTGGTCGTCCCCTCCGATCAACGGTTGGTTTGCATGTGTTATGGTAGCCTATCGGCAGGGGGATTGTCAATGGAGGGGGTGGGCGGGATGAGGGTACTTACCGGGATGGGGTGCGGCTGTTCACCAGTTCTGTCACCGCCCCATCCTCCCGGATGCGGTACAGTTCCTCCGAAAGAATGCTCCCATCATCGGCAGCCACCGCCAGCCAATAGCTGTAGCGGGCAGCCCCATCGGCGCTCTGCAGGTTCAGGTTCCACACAGGCGCACTCTCCCGGTTCGGCGGCTGCAAAGACCAGTTCTCCGAAGCCCCGAGACACAGATCCGTCCTGTCCGGCTCCGGCAGGGTGCCAGCCTCCAGTACAGCATACCGTTCCTGCGCCAATACAGCGGCGGCCTGCGCATCCAGCCAGCCCTCCGGGGGCAGCATATGGAGGTAGGTGCAGTTCGTCCGTGTATCGCTGTACTGCCAGTACAGCACCCGGCCCGTGCTGCCGTGGAGCACCACCATAGACTGATCGATGGGGGTGCCGTTCCGAAGGATCAGCACCCAGCAATCCTCATCGGTCTCTGCGCCCCATTGCCGACCGGGGCCGAAGTACATTTCAGGCCTGCCCTCCACCTTCATGCCATCCACGACGGAATACAGGCCGGTCAGCTCTACTCCGGTCAGCTCCTGCACGAAAGCACAGGCCAGCGGGATCGCCTCCTCTGCCCGGAGCTGCCCCCCGGAAGGCTCATGCAGCACATAAGCATCGGCACAGGCTGCGGGCGGCAGCAGCAAGCACAGCCACAGGGCGATCAACAGAGAAAAACGTTTCATCACAGCGCCTCCATTCGTATCGGCGGGCGATCAGGGCAGCAGGGCATCCAGCTTGTGCAGGCATTCCTCCGGCGTGCCCTCGCCATCGGCATACGCCAGCACGGCACGGAGCATCCGGTCGTATACGCCACCGGGCGCTTTGGCCTGCCTCGTCAGCAGGGGATGGAGCTGCAACCGCACATGGGGTGCGATCTGCTCCCGGTAGGTCTGCAGGCGGGCTTCCTCCACCGCCCAGAAATCCGGTGTGGCTTTGATCGCCCCGATGCGTCTTTCCAAGGCAGCCGCATCGGTCACCAGACCCTGCGCCTCGTCCAGCGCCCGCTGCTCCTCCGTGATCCGGTCGATCTGCGCTTCCACATCGGGATCCAGCACCGGCTCGGCGGTCATGGGCTTCAGCAGCGCATCCGTTTCCGGGCTGCGATGGGCGGCGATGTATTCCAGATAGCGCAGCGCCAGCTCCGGCTCGGCTGCGTTGGGGTTGAGCACATAAACCGTCAGCCGGGCAGGAGCCACCGGCGGCACCTCCGCACCGGCAGCAGCGGGGAGCTGCCACAGGATGGGCGCTGCCTGCTCCGGCTCGTCGGGCTCGTATCTCCTGCTTTCGCCCTGCTGTACGGGAGAAAGCAGCTGACCATGCAGCCCGACCGATATCTCCGTGGTGATCACAGGCTCCCCGGGCAGGCCCTCCGCCGGGAGCTGCGCATTCCGCAGGGCCTGCAGGGCCTCGGCAAAGGCCGGGTGATGGAAGTCCACATTCCCTTCGCCGCTTGCCAGTAGCCAGCTTTCCAGCAGATGATCGGCATATTCCTTCTTCGTCCAGCCGATGCCCGACCACTGGGGCGCAATGTACGGCGCTTCGGCACCGGCCTGCGCCTTCAGCAGCCCGGCAACGGTCGCCGGGATCGGCTCGCTGCTCTCCCATACCGTTACGAACACGCCGGAGGGGACCGCATACCCGGTGTCATCCACCCAAAGCCCCTCCCGGAAGGCGGGCAGCATGCCTTGCGCATCCGCTGCCAGCACCGGCGAGGGCGGCAGCGCAGCCAGGGTGCCATCCCGGAACAGCGCTGCCAGCTCCCCATTCAGCGACACATGGAACAGGTCGGTGGTATCCCCATCGGCAATGGCCTGCCGGATATCCGCAGCGGTGAATGCAGCATTCTTCGCCCGCTGCACGGCAATACCCGGGTGCTGCTGCTGAAAGGTGTCATCCTCGTTGTTCAGGGGCATGATGCCGCTGATGCGCAGGGTGGTCAGGCTGTTTTCCGGCACCAGGGGGATCACCTGCAGATCATTGTAGTTGATGGCTGCCAGACCATCCCCGATGATGGCGCAGGCATCTGTATGGATGCTCAGCCCATAGCCCTGCATGGGCTCCCAGCCGGTACCGTTCCACAGGGAGGGTGCGCCCGCCACAAAGGCAAGGAGCTGCCCGGTTTTGGGGTGTACCGTAATGCCCTCCATGCCATGCACGGGGGCGGTGTACAGGGTCTCTGCAATGCTGCCGGTGGCAGCATCGATCCGGCACAGGGTCTCTTCCTGTGCGGATACATCCCGCCGCAGCACCAGCGCGTGGGTATCATCCTGAGCGCACAGCTCCACCACATGGGGCAGGGGCAGCTGCTCCACGATGCCCGTTGGCAGATGCCAGCGGAAAAGCTGTGCTTCCTCCTCCCGCCCCGCCTGAGGAACGGCCCGGATCAGCAGCGTTTCACCGGCACACGCCACGGCGCTGATCCGCAGGCTGCCGTTATCCAACGCTGTACCGCTGTAGTCAGCCAGCGGTCGCAGCTTCTGCCCATCCACCTGCCACAGGGTCCGGGTCTCGGGATGAAGCAAAGCAAGCGCTTCCCTCATCCGGCACAGCAGGGCTTCCGGCGAGTGGCCGTTGCCCCAAAGCTGCCCGGCAGAGAGCAGCAGCGCAGGCTCTGCATCCTCCGGCTGCCAGGTATACAGACCCCGGCCCGTGAGCAGATACAAGGTATCCCCATCGGATACACAGCTTTGCATCGCACCTGCCTGCTGCTGCTCCACCCGGAACCAGCCGGAGAGGGCCCCCACCGCCAGTGCGGTGGCAGCCAGCAGCGTAACGATCAGCGCCAGCGCCATGGCCACGGTCAGCCTGGCAGGCGCACGGCGCTGCCCCCGGATGCGCTCCAGCACACGGCCTTCCAGAGAGGGCCGCCGGGCCACGCCGGAGAGGCAATCGTCAATGCCGGAGCGGATGCGGTTTTCCAGATCATTCCTCATTCCGGTCGCCTCCCTTCAGGATGGGGTCAAGGTGTGCATGGGCTTTACGGAGCCGTTTGGCTACCGCCGCCGGGCTGATGTTCAGCACCTGCCCCACCTCTGCCAACGTCATGTTCTGGTAATAACGCAGCAGCACCACCTCCCGCTCCTTGGCGGGCAGCTGCATCACCTCCAGCGTGGTAAGGATGCTGTCTGTCCTGGCAGGTTCCGAAGGCTCCGGCAGTTCCTCCAGCGATACCCGCCGCTCCGTGTGGCGGAACCAGGCCGCCCGGCGGATATCCTTACAGGTGTTGATGGCGATGCGCATCAACCAGGTCTTTTCGCTGCAATCGCCCAAAAACCGATCCATGGCCTTGAAGGCCTTGAAGAAGGTCTCCTGCGCCGCATCCTCTGCCAGGGTCAGATCCCGCAGGTAAACGGTGCATACCTTCAGCACTTCCTTTTCGTATCTGCGCATCAAGCGGATCAATGCGTCCTCTGCGGTGCCCGCAGCCATCGGTCTCACCTCCCGTAGTCGTTATTCCAGCGACCGGATGCTGCCATCCGGCGCAATGATCACCGTGTGGGAAAGAAAGGGGTGATCCGTCCAGAAAACATGGATCAGCCAAAGCCTTTCCTCCGTGCCCTCAGGGGTCATCTGGCGGTAGAAGCATCTTTCCAGGATGCAGCTTTCGCCCTCCAGCCTCTCCGGAGCATAGCCGCAGCTTTGCATAATGGCCGCCTTGGCGGTCTCCAGCGCCTCCGCCTCGGTAAGCTCCCCCTCGGCGGGCATGCACAGGTTGCTCTCGCCCGAAAGATACCCCAGCTGCATACACAGCTGATCGTACCACAGAAAGACCTGCCAGGGCCACGCCATAGGGTAGCTGCCGTATTCGGTGCCCAACACCAGCTCGATCAGCTCCACTTCATGGAGCTGGACAGCCTCGGCCAGCCGTGCTGCCTGCTCTTCGGGGAAAGCGATGCTGTTTTTGGCCGCCGCCTCCAGCAGCAGCTCCAGCTCCTGCCGGGTAAAGACGGCATCCTCATCTGCTGCTGCGGCAGGCAGGATCGTCTTTTCCACAAAGCTGACGATCGGCGGCTGCATATCGTCAGCGGCCAGCCCGCCCACAGGCAGCCCCAGGGCGGCAAGGATCAGTAAGAATATGGAAAGGGTTCGCTTCACACCACAGCACCTCCTGCCGTTTGTTCCCTTTCCGGGAACCCGTCTGTCTATACAGACGAAGCAGCAGGAGGAAAAAGAAACCAGCGGCTTAAATTTTCTGCGGTTCGGTTCCCCCGGGCGCAAGGCTACCGGGCAGCCCCCTCATCAACGGGGAGCCGAACCAGGCGGGTGGTGAATTGGAAGGTATCCTTCACCGTGCCGCACACCAGCGCAAAGGCCTGACCATTCTGCATAAACAATCTGCAATCACTGATGGCATGCATCCCCTCCATGGGGCAGGTAACATTGTCCACCACCCGGCATTCCGCATCGAAGCGGGTCAGGGTGAGCGCTGTTGGGAACCGACGGTTCCACAGAAAGCCAGCCACCAGAAAGCCCCCATCCGTCGGCAGCAGGGAAAAAGGGGTCAGACTCTGCTGGGCATACGGGGTGTAGATGACCGGCTCCATACCTTCGGCAGAGGTATTGGCAGCTACGATGCCCTTGAACCGCTGCTCATGCTCGGTTTGGCCCACCAGGTACAGGCTACCGCTGTGTATGGCGGCATCCACCCACTGGGAATCCTTTTTCGGGAAGTACTCCTCAACCCACCGCCCTTCCTTGTCGATCAGGCACACGGCAGCATCACCGGCAGAATCGTGGTTGGGAATATGGTAGCCAATGCCCAGATACCCTTCCTCCAGCGTAAGCACCTCCTCGAAGCGGTAGCCCTTGCCGAAATCCAGCCTCCAGAGCTGCTCGCCATCGTAGCTCCACTTGGTCAGGTGGGTGGCATCGATGGCGCCGCCGGTAAGCAGCAGCACCCCGCCCTCCGCCGGGTAGAGGGAGAAGGCCTGTTCATCGGGCAGACGAATACTGCGGATCACCTGTCCGTCTTCGATGACCTCCAGCCACTCTCTTTGCCGGCTGAAGCCCTCGTTGTGCAGCGCCATGTACCGCCCGTTGCCGCAGGGCACGATGCCGCTGTACCAATCCGCATCCTCCAGCTCATTGACCAGCGACCAACGCAGCCTGCCGGTGGCATCCACACAGATGAGCCTGCCCAGCGGTCTTTTGCTCATGCCGCCGATCAGCAGATCGCCGTTTTCATCCTGCGCCCAGCAGAGCATTTCAAAATCGTCTGTGGTAAAGAGGGTCTCGGCGGCTGCGGGCAGAACGCTGAGCAGCACCGCCAACGCTGCCAGCAGACACAGAACAGAAATGATACGTTTCATACAGATCGCACCTCCTGTAAGTCGGGTATGTTTGTGGGTACATATATAGGAACGAAGCAGCAGGTCGAAAACGCAACCAGAGTGCCAATGATTTACAATCATGAAGCTGGAGGGCGAAAATAAAAAGAAAGCCCCGCCAGTGGGGGTGATGGAAAGGATGGAGTTATCCTTCGCTTTATGCCACAGTAATCTCGAAACAGCAAGCCCGCTAAGATTTGCTGTTTCTTGTACCGCCATGCTATAATGAGAGTGATCAATTGAATTGAGGAGGGCTAAAGATGAACAGAACAATTCCCCGAATTGGTGCGGCGGTTGTCACAATCACGGTCTTTCTTTTTGCTGTATGTATGATTGTTGATTTTCCGTTTGGTTCGTATCTCGTGTGTATGTTTTTGCCCTTGGGATACATTATGATGGCGGTGGGTTTTCAATATGAAAGTTGCGAGGAACGACGGGTCGCTGCCAATATCGGTGTAGTTATGGCTGCGGTCTATGCAGTATTGATTCTTTTGGTATATTTTGCACAAACAACAACTGTCCGGCTGGATGATTTGAGCGAGCAAGCCCTTCGAATACTGGATTTTCAGCGTGGTGGGCTGCTGTTCAATTATGATCTGCTCGGCTATGGAATGATGGCCCTTTCTACGTTCTTCATCGGCCTGTCTATCGTTCCCAACAGCAAAACAGATAAGTGGCTGAAATGCTTGATGCTCATACACGGTATTTTCTTCGTCAGTTGTTTTTTTCTGCCGATGACGGGGATGTTTACAAGTATGGCAAGCGAAGAAGCCGGAAACGGTGGAACCTTTGCACTATTGGGTTGGTGCACGTATTTCTTTCCAATTGGTATACTGTCATATCAACATTTTCTAAAGGCTTAGTGACAAAATCGTTTTTTTCAGTAGACGAAAACAAATTCCTACCATCTCTGAGGGCGCAATGATACGCACCGTTCCGGTGCATTGCGTTTACATAAGCACATAAGCAAGCGAGCATCCAAATGTTGGATGCTCGCTTGTTCGCTATTGGATAAACTGTTCCTTAAGAACCCTCCCGCCAACCAGGGCTTTCCTCACGCAACCGGCGCTGCTGTGCGCCGTCCGCTCTCTTACTCGCTCTCCCCCACCGCCGGTTCGGCCGCCGTTCCCGCCATCTGCGCACCCTTTTCTGCTTCCTCCAAGGCGATCTTCAGCAGATCCACCTCCACACGCAGGCGGTCGGCCTCCTGGCGGGTCTTCAGCCATTTCTCATAGGGCACCGAAGCCCCGGCAGCACCGCCCCCCGGGGCCGCCGCCTCCGGCAGCTGCGGGGGCTGCATACTGCGGGCTTCCTCCCGCTCCCGGAGGGCTGCGGCCTGCGCCTCCAGGCGGCGCAGCAGCATATCGAGCCCTTCCACCACAGCAGCAGCGCCCGGCTCCCGGTGCCAGCCCTCCGGCAGCATCATCCCGCTCTGCTGCCCCTCCGGGGCGGTATACCGGCGGCAGGCTGCCACCTGCACCGGGCAGGGCAGCCCCTCGCTGCGCAGCTCCTTGGCCACCTCCAGCAGCATTTCCGGGTGGTTTTTGAGAATGGAGCGGTACTTGTTCTGGTAGCGGAGCATAGCGGAACGGTCGCCGCCTGCGCGGCGGGTCACGCAGGCACGGACGCTTTCGCCCCGGCCTCTGGCCATGAGCACATCCCGCAGCAGCAGATGCAGCTCCTCCCGGTCAAAGGCCCGGAAGGTGGTCTTGCCGGGAGCCAGCTCCGGCCGCTCCTTGATGCACGCATAGTAATAATTCCGAATGCTGTTGGGCTTCCTGTTCAGCTGCTGCCCCACCTGCATAAACACGTCTCTGAGGGGCGTACCGCTCTCTGCCGCCGTCCTGATCGCCCCGAACAGCAGATCGGTCTCCTCCGGCTGCCAGCCGCCCCGGGGATGGATCGCCGCTGTCTGTGTCATGGTCATCGCCTCCGAATGAATCTTGTGATGTGCTTAGTATGCCGCCAGCGAGGGGATCTATACCTTTCAGCGCAGCCGGAGCAGCGTGGCAACGGGATCCTCTCCGGCGGTGAAGCCTTCAAGGCACAGGCGCTCCATGGCCTCCCGGCTCATGACGAAGGCATTGGGCAGCAGCTGCCCGCTCCCGGCCAGCGCCAGGGTCTGCCCCAGCAGATCGCCCCTGGCAGGCAAGCCGCCCCCTGCATGCACCAGCTGCTTTTCTGCCGCTGCCTCCGCCGCCTCTGCCAGAAAGGCGATGAATGCGGCTGCATCCCCGCTGTATCTGCACAGGGAGGCATAGCGCACCCGCAGGCTGGTGACCGCAGGCAGCACCAGCGGGATGCGCCCATCCTCTGCCGACAGATGGCTGACCAGCGAGCGGAGCAAGGCCGCGTCCTCCGGCGCAGGGCCGGTCTGCGGGGTACAGCGTGCCAGCTCCTGCCGCAGGGCCGTGGGGCAGAGATGCATCAGCTGGGTAAGGGCGATGGGGCTGTCTGCCCAGACCGCCCCTTTTTCGGTGAGCCTTGCCCAGGGCAGGCTTTCAGCGGTCAGGGGCGGGGCAGTCACTTGAGGCACAGGAGTCTCCAAAGCAAAATAAGCACGCCCCTCCTTTGCCTCCTGCGGTGCGCCCTGCGGGGCCTGCTGCCAGCTTTCCGGCAGGCAGAGCAGGTTGGGGCTGTACCACAGGGGCAGCGCATACAGGCTGCCCCGGTACATACCGCTCCACACCGCATTCTCCGGGTAGCCCGCAGGCGCAGTCAGGGGCAGAAGCACCTGATCCGGCGCAAGGATCTCCCCGGGCGCATGCAGCACCACATCCGGCAGCACGGCCTCCTTCAGGTACAATTCCTCCGCATCCACCCGGCGCAGATAGATGCGCAGCCCCGGGCGCTGCTTCTCAAAGGCACTGCACAGCCCGCTGAGCAGGCTCCTGTCCTCCGGCTGCCAGGAGGTGACCCACACCACCATCGTGCGGGCCCGGGCAGGCCGCAGGCTGTGATCGATGCGCCCGTCCTCCCGCAGCTGCCCGGATACCAGCCCCGGCAGCAACCAAAAGAGCAGCGCCGTCAGCACCAGGGCAGAAAGCATCCCCGTGTAGCGGCTCATGCCATCGCCTCCCCTCCTGTACCCACAGGCTATGCACGCCCCTGCCGGGAAATACTTGCCCGCGCCTGCAAAATATGTTACGCTGTACCCATCCTGATGCAAGAGAAGGTGACCCGATGCCCACCCGACCCCGCCGCAAAGCAGAGACCAGCGTTGCTTTCTTTCTTTATGCGCTGCTGCTGGCTGCGGCTGCGCTGCTGTTTACCTCCAAATGCTCCCCCCTCTACCCCCTCAACGACTGGCCGGATGCCAACGTGTTCCTGTCAGCCGGCAAGGGCATGCTGGAGGGCCGGGTGATGTACCGCGACCTGTACGACCACAAGGGGCCGCTGCTCTTTGCGCTGCATGCCCTGTGCGCGCTGGTATCCTCCGAGAGCTTTTTCGGGGTCTGGCTGATGGAAATCGCCCTGTTTACGGCGTTTCTGCTGATCGCCCACCGGCTCCTGTGCCTCTACTGCGATGAGCTGACCGCTGCCTGGGCGCTGCCCCTGCTGGCAGTGATGCTGCTCACCTCCGTCAGCTTTCAGATGGGCGACAGCGCCGAGGAGCTGGCCCTGCCCATGATGCTCTGGCCCCTGTACCGGCTCATGCGCTCCCTGCGAAAGGAGGAGGGGCGCACCACCCGCTGCCAGCTCACCGTGACCGGCTTCCTGCTGGGCTGCGTATTCTGGCTCAAATTCACGCTGGTGGGCATCCCCGCCGCCGTATGCCTGATGTTGGCCTTTTTGGGGCTGCGCCGGGAGGGCATCCGCGGGGCGGTGAAGGATATCGGCCGGATGCTGCTGGGCTTTGCCCTTTCCACCCTGCCCTGGGTGCTCCAGTATGCATTGCAGGGTGCGCTCCTGCCCATGCTGAAAACCTACCTGTACGACAACCTGTTCCTCTACGCCGGTGCCGCCGAGCCGCTGACCCTCTTTGGCCAGCTGAAGGCCATTGCCAAATCGGTGCTCTCCTGGCTCCGGGATAACCCCGGCTACACCCTGCCCCTGCTGGTGGGGGCTGTATGGGTGCTGCTCGACCGGGATCACCGCCCCCGGGAGAAGGTCGCCTGGGTGCTGTGCGGCCTGCTGGGGCTGATCACCGTGTTTTTCGGCGGCAGGTACTACCTGTACTACGGCTTTGCCTTCGGTGCCATGGTGCCCCTGTTCTTTGCGGCGGTGCTGGGGCGCTGGGCGCGCTGCCGGGCCGCAAAGGGCAGCGCCCCAGCCGGAGAAGCTGCTGCCACTGCGCCCCGCAGCCCAAGGGCAGCCGCTGCCGTGCTGGCCGGGCTCACCGTGCTTTCTTTGGTGCTGTGCCCTGTGCTCTCCCCCAACAAGCCCTTTGAGCAGCCTGCCAAAGAGGAGCTGATGCAGTACCGCTTTGCCGCCGTGATGGAACCCTACAAAGATGCCACCCTGCTCAACTACGGCTTTCTGGATTGGGGCTTCTACACCGCAGCCCAGGTAGCGCCCCACCTGAAGTACTACCACCTGGCCAACATGCCCCTGCCCGAGCTGCATGCAGAGCAGGAGCGCTACGTGCGGGAGGGCCTGAGCGATTTCGTGGTCACCCGTGTACCGCTGAAGGAGGAGCTGGGCGCCCTGTACACCCTTGCGGATACCTGCCCCGCCCCGGAGGGCCTCTGGTTTTCCGATGTATACCTGTACCGGCTCACGGCGCTGGAGGAGCGGTAACGGGCGCAGGACAGCGAAAAATGATCTGCTGTACACAGAAAAGACCCCTGAAAGAGATCTCTCTTTCAGGGGTCTTGTTATGTTACCCCGCAGGAGGGCTCCCGAAGGAGCCTTCCTGCGCAAGCGCTGGCAGCTTAGTCGGCCAGGGACTTGTACTTGAGGTAACGGTTCTTGGCATCTTCCTCGTTCTGCTCGAACAGACCCTGAGCTACTTCGGGGAACATCTTGGCCAGAGAAGCGTAACGGTTCTCGGACTTGATGAAATCCTGGTAGCCGCCCTGGGGCTCCTTGGAGTCCAGAGTGAAGGGGTTCTTGCCCTGCTCGGCCAGATCGGGGTTGTAGCGGTACAGGTTCCAGTAGCCGCACTCCACAGCCTTCTTGATCTCAGCCTGGGCATGGCCCATGTTGATACCATGGTTGATGCAGGGAGCGTAGGCGATGACCAGAGAAGGACCATGATAGGCTTCGGCCTCGACCATAGCCTTGATCAGCTGAGCGGGGTTGGCGCCCATGGCGACCTGAGCAACGTACACATAGCCGTAGCTCATGGCCATCATGCCCAGATCCTTCTTCTTGGTGCGCTTACCGGCAGCGGCAAACTTGGCCACAGAGCCGGTGGGGGTGGACTTGGAGGACTGGCCGCCGGTGTTGGAGTACACTTCGGTATCCAGAACCAGGATGTTGACATCCTCGTTCTGAGCCAGAACGTGGTCCACACCGCCGTAACCGATGTCGTAGGCCCAGCCGTCGCCGCCGAAGATCCAGATGGACTTCTTGGTGAGCAGGTCCTTATCGGCAACGATGGCCTTGCACAGGTCGCAGTCGCAGCCTTCGATCAGGGCAAGCAGTTCCTTGCCGGCGATCTTGGAGGCCTTGCCTTCGTCCTTCACTTCCAGCCACTTGTTGGCAGCAGCCTTCACTTCGTCGGAAGCCTTCTCGGCGTTGGCCAGAGCGGCAACGTTGTCGGCCAGCTTGGCGCGGCGCTGGTTGATGGCCAGGTTCATACCGAAGCCGAACTCAGCGTTATCCTCGAACAGGCTGTTGGCCCAAGCGGGACCGTGGCCTTCTTCGTTGGTGGTGTAGGGGCAGGTGGGAGCGGAGCCGCCGTAGATGGAGGAGCAACCGGTGGCGTTGGCAACGATCATACGATCGCCGAACAGCTGGGTAACGAGCTTCACGTAGGGAGTCTCGCCGCAGCCGGCGCAGGCGCCGGAGAACTCGAACAGGGGCTTGAGGGCCTGGCTGTTCTTAACGGTGGCAACGTTTTCGATGGTCTGCACTTCGGGCACGGTCATAGCGAAAGCCCAGTTGGCTTCTTCGGCCTTCTGGCTGTCCAGGGGCTGCATGACCAGAGCCTTCTCCTTGGCGGGGCAGACTTCAACGCAGTTGCCGCAGCCGGTGCAATCCAGGGGGCTTACCTGCATGCGGTACTGCATGCCGGCGAACTCCTTACCGGTGGCGTTCTTGGTCACATAGCCCTCGGGAGCGTTCTTCATGACCTCTTCGGAAGCGTAGATGGGACGGATGCAGGCATGGGGGCAAACCAGAGCACAGTTGCCGCACTGCACGCACTTGTCGGCCAGCCACTGGGGAACGGTGACGGCGATGCCGCGCTTCTCGAACTTGGTAGTGCCGGTGGGCACGAAGCCGTTGGCGCTCAGGGCGCTTACGGGCAGGTTGTCGCCTTCCTGAGCCAGGCAGGGAGCAACGAACTCGTTGAAGTACTCGGTAGCCTCGACCTTTACGGGCTCGGCGCCGGTGGTGCAATCGGCCCACTCAGCGGGAACGGGGATCTCGACCAGGCCGGAGATGGCGATGTCGATAGCATCCCAGTTCTTCTGGACGACGGCGTCGCCCTTCTTGCCGTAAGCCTTCTTGGCATAGGCCTTCATGTACTCGTCGGCCTGCTCGTAGGGGATAACATCGGCCAGCTTGAAGAAGGCAGCCTGCATGATGGTGTTGATGCGGTTGCCCATGCCAACCTGCAGAGCCAGCTTGGTGGCGTCTACGTTGAAGAACTTGGCATGCTTCTTGGCCAGCTGCTGCTTCATCTTGGCGGGCAGACGATCGTTCATCTCTTCGGCAGTCCAGGGGCTGTTGAGGAGGAACACGCCGCCTTCCTTGAGCTTGGAGGCCATGTCGTACTGAGTAACGTAGCTGGACTTGTGGCAGGCCACGAAGTCGGCGGCGTCGATCAGGTAGGTGGACTGGATGGGGGTCTTACCGAAGCGCAGGTGGCTTACGGTGATGCCGCCGGACTTCTTGGAGTCGTAGCTGAAGTAGCCCTGGGCATACATATCGGTGTGGTCGCCGATGATCTTGATGGAGTTCTTGTTGGCACCAACGGTACCGTCGGAACCCAGACCATAGAACATGCAGCTGACGGTGCCGGCGGGAGCAGCGATGACCTGCTCGCCCAGCTTGAGGCTGGTGAAGGTAACGTCATCGTTGATACCAACGGTGAAGTGGTTCTTCATTTCGCCGTCGTTCAGGTTGTCGTACACAGCCTTGACCATGGTGGGGTTGAACTCCTTGGAGCCCAGACCATAGCGACCGCCGACAACTTCGATATCGGTGCGGCCTTCTTCCATCAGAGCGGTACAGACGTCGGCGTAGAGGGGCTCGCCCAGGCAGCCGGGCTCCTTGGTGCGGTCCAGAACGGCGATCTTCTTGCAGCTGGCGGGGATGGCGGCCATCAGGTGCTTGGTGGAGAAGGGACGGTACAGGTGAACCTTGACCAGACCCAGCTTCTCGCCCTTGGCGTTGAGGTAGTTGATGGTCTCTTCGATGGTCTCGCAGCCGGAACCCATAGCGATGATGACCTTCTCGGCATCGGGAGCGCCAACGTAGTTGAACAGCTTGTACTCGCGGCCGGTCAGCTTGGAGATCTTCTCCATCACTTCCTCGACGATGGCGGGGGTAGCTTCGTAGTACTTGTTGGCAGCCTCACGGCCCTGGAAGTAGATATCGGGGTTTTGGGCGGTACCGGCCTGGTGGGGATGCTCGGGGTTGAGAGCATTCTCGCGGAAGGCCTTTACCTTGTCGAAGTTAACGAGGGGACGCAGCTCTTCGTACTCGAAAGCGTCGATCTTCTGCACTTCGTGGCTGGTGCGGAAACCGTCGAAGAAATGCAGGAAGGGCACGCTGCTCTCGATGGTGGCCAGATGAGCCACAGCAGCCAGGTCCATCGCTTCCTGAACGGAGTTGGAGGCCAGCATGGCGAAACCGGTCTGGCGGCAAGCCATAACGTCGCTGTGGTCGCCGAAGATGTTCAGGGCGTGGGCAGCCAGAGCACGGGCGCTGACGTGGAACACGCTGGGCAGCAGCTCGCCGCTGATCTTGTACATGTTGGGGATCATCAGCAGCAGACCCTGAGAAGCGGTGAAGGTGGTGGTCATGGCACCGGCGGCGAGGCTGCCGTGCACAGCGCCGGCGGCGCCTGCTTCGGACTGCATCTCGCTAACATGCACGGACTGGCCGTACAGGTTCTTCTGGCCACGAGCCGCCCACTCGTCCACGACTTCAGCCATGGGAGAGGAAGGGGTGATGGGGTAAATGGCTGCCACATCGCTGAATGCATACGCAACGTGGCCGACAGCAGTGTTGCCGTCTACGGTCATTTTGATGGCCATTGGGATTCCCTCCTAAGTATTTATCATTGAAAGCCGTCTGTCTGCATTGCTGTACAGAACGCACGCCCAACGCCGGGAGGCGAAAGGGCTTACACTCTGCGGCACGGCTGCGGGAGCAGCCCTGCGCATGGCAAACAGACGGAGGTTTCCAACGTACTTATTATAGAATTTACAAGGGGGCTTGTCAACCGTTCAGCGGGGAACATGGTCGGGATTTGGCATAAAAATGTCAATATTTTAACGATGTACCCAGGGCAGCTTTTTTCTTTGCAGCACTTTTTCTGCTCGAAATACAGCCGGAGAGAGACTTTCAGACCTCCGGCCCGCCGGGGGAGGCTTTCCCTGCGGGGCAGGGTGTGGTACAATTTCTTTTGGCGCCATGCAACATTTTCCGTGTTTTTTTCGTCTTTACTTTATAGAGGTATTCTGCCCATACACAAGAGGGGGATCGACCCATGAGAAGCATGATCCTGTTCAATTTCCTGCTGGAGGCAACGCTGATCGGCAGCGCGCTGGTGCTGGTGATCATGGCGGTGCGTGCGCTGTTGGGCGGCCGCATCTCCAGCCGGGTGATCTATGCGCTGTGGCTGGTGGTGGCCATCCGGCTGCTGCTGCCCATCAGCCTGCCCAACCCGCTGATGAACCACCTGCGCCCCACCCTGTCGGTGGACGGGGACGCCCGCCCGGTGGCGGATCAGATACGCACCCGGTTCCTGGATACGGTGGATGCGCTGGCAGGCGGCGAGAGCGCAGGCGCACAGGCTCTTACCCATCTGGGCGACGAGACCCGCAGCGGCAGAGCCGGAAAGTGGCTGCTGGTGGGCTACGGCGCGGTGGGTGCGCTGGTGGGCGTGGCGCTGGTGTACCGCTCCTGCCGCCGCAAAAGCCGCATCCTGCGCAACCGCACCGGGCAGCCGGAGGAGGCGCTCCACGCCCGGTATCTGGAGCTGTGCAGCCAATACAAATGCAAGCCAGTGCCCGTTTATCTGGTGCAGTACCTGACCGCCCCCTGCATCGTGGGGCGGCTCAAGCCCTTCATTGCCATCCCGGAGGATTCGGCCCCTGCCCACATCCCTTACATGCTGGCCCATGAGCTGTGCCACCTGAAAGCGGGCGACCAGTGGTGGTCGGCGGTGCGTAACGTGTGCTGCATGCTCCACTGGCTCAACCCCCTCGTCTGGCTGGCAGCCTTTCTGAGCCGGGAGGATGCGGAGCGCGCCTGCGACAGCCGGGTCACCCAGCAGCTGCCGGGCATGGAGCGGCTGGCCTACGCCAATGCGCTGGCGGGCGCTGCCGGGCGGTGCTGCACCGGCGCAAGCCGCCTGATGCTCAGCGGCAAGTGGCTCAAGCAGCGCATCAACGGGGTGCTGCGCACCGCAAAGGTGCGCAAATGGGGCGTTGCGCTGGCCTCGCTGCTGTGTGCGGTGGTGGTGCTGGGTGCCTTTGCCACCCGGGAGAGCCATACCCCGGTCAGCATCCGCAGCATACCCAAGGCGAGCTGGTCGGCGGCCCTGGAGCCGCTGGCGGATACGGATGCCGCCGCCGCCTGCGCCCGCCGTTTTCTGGAATCGCCCTTCGTGGCGGTGGATACCGCCGAACTGACCCTTTCCTGCCGGGAGGATGAGCAGGGCTGGCGCATCACCGGCGAAGCAGCGGGACAGGCCCTGTACACGCTGGTGCTCTCCCCTGAGGGAGAGGTGCTGCTCTACGACGGCACGCCTGCCCTTGGGCAGCTCACCTCTCTGGGCTGGCTGGCCACCCGCTCTGCCCCCTCCCCCAGCCTGGATGGCTACGCCGCTGCCTTTGCGGCTGCCTGCCTGCCCGGGCGTGCGGTAGCGGCTGCCACCCCCATGAACGACCTGACCGCCGACGGAGGCGTGCATCTGGTGCTGACCACCCTCACCGGCACGGACGGTGCCGTGCTGGGCGACGGTCTGGCCCTGATGGTGAAGCCGCAGGTACGGGTGGTCATGTATGAAAAGGATGCCATGAACAGCGGGGAGTGAGGCAGACCCGCCGGCAGAAGCAACAAAATACAAGATGCCCGGCTGCTTTTGGTACAGCAGCCGGGCATTTTCTCATTTCTGTTCCGCTTCCCGGGGACGCCCTGCCAGCCATACGACCGGCAGCAAAAACCCCGGCAGACAACGCCTGCCGGGGGATCTCGATCAATTCTCGAACTGGCCGGTGGAGATGCCCTTCTTGATGGCGCTGAGGATGGTCTCCTGCTGCTCCCGGAGCGGGATCTCCGGGTCGTATTGCACGGGCTTTGCCACGGAGATGCGGCGCTTTTCCAGATCGATATTCACCGGGTAGATCTTCAGCTTTACCTTCATGATGCGCCACGCCATGGGGGCGATCTGCAGCCAGCCGCTGTTCAGCTCTCCCTCACTGGTGCCGTGGCCTGCGGGCTGCTCGGTAAAGATGATCATGTGGTTGCCTTCCTTCATCCGCTCGATGCTCTGGCGGAAGGTCTTGAGCACCCGGGCATCATGGTACACCGGGATGCCGGGCGCGCTGCGCAGGATGGGCGGGATGATGGCCGCGGCGATGTAAGGCAGGGTGGCGTTGTACAGGGGCTCCAGCTTGCAGCCGGGCTCCCACCAGTAATCCTGCCGCACATAGGCAGGCACCTCTTTGGCCTCCATCATGCCGTTGTTCATCCAGGAATAGCAGCTGTCGGTCAGTTCAAAATGAGCGCACATGCGGATGGGGCCCATGGCTCCCGCGTGGTTGGGGCAGAACACCGCCAGCTCCCCGTCGAAGGGCTCCTCCCAGACGGTCTCCCATTTGCGGCTGAACAGGCGCACCATGCCCCTGAGCATTTTGTACAGCATACCCATGGTCTGCATCACTCCATTGCCCTCATCGGGGCTGATCTCCGGCAAAAACCGACTGTTATGTTATATCATACCAAAACCGCTTGCCGCAAGGCTCGCAGGTCAACTTCAACGATTGTTGAGAAACCCGCCGCCTTGCCCTATGGGCGTTGCAAGTCTTCCTTGTTATATATGGCCGGTTTTTCGACAAGATTTTTATTGACAAAACCCATAACCTCTGCTAACATCTATAAGAATGATTTTTAAGCCGATACCGAGTGATCGGCAAGATCGATCCAACGCACGAAAGGCTGCGGTTTTTTCTGTGTGTCTGTACCGTCTTGCCGGTTTGCGGCAGGACGTTTTTTGTTGGCAGAAAGGAGCGTACCAATGGCTGCTTACATGGACACCCAATCCGCATTGGCTGCGTGGCGCAGTGCCCTTGCCACCGAAGGGGATGCTGTTTCTTCTTCCAAACTCGCAATATTTCCCGGTTTCTGTGATGTGCATGTGCATTTCAGAGAACCGGGTTTTTTGTTGAAGGAAACCATCCTCACCGGCAGCGCCTCCGCAGCGGCAGGCGGCTACACCGCCGTTTGCACCATGCCCAACCTGAATCCCGTGCCCGACAGCCCCGCTAACATGGAGGTGCAGCTCAGCGCCATCCGCAGGGATGCCTCCATCGCCGTATACCCCTACGCCGCCATCACCGTGGGCGAAAAGGGCGAGCAGCTGGTAGATCTGGAAGCCCTGGCCCCCACCGCCATCGCCTACTCGGATGACGGTCGCGGCGTGCAGAGCCGGGAGATGATGAAAGAAGCCATGCTCCGCGCCAAGAAGCTGGGCAAGCTGATCGCCGCCCACTGCGAGGATAACAGCCTGCTCCGCGGCGGCTACATCCACGACGGCGAATACGCCCGGGCCCACGGCCACAAGGGCATCTGCTCCGAAAGCGAGTGGGGCCCCATCGCCCGTGATTTGGAGCTGGTGCGGGAGACCGGCTGCAGCTACCATGTATGCCACATCTCCACCAAGGAGAGCGTGGAGCTGATCCGCAAGGCCAAGCTGGAAGGGCTGGATGTTACCTGCGAGACCGGCCCCCACTACCTGGTGATGGACGACAGCATGCTGCAGGAGGAGGGCCGCTTCAAGATGAACCCGCCCCTGCGCAGCGCCGAAGACCGCGAAGCCCTGGTAGCCGGTCTTCTGGACGGCACCATCGATATGATCGCCACCGACCACGCCCCCCACACTGCCGAGGAAAAAGGCAAGGGCCTTGCAGGCAGCGCATTTGGCGTCGTCGGGCTGGAGACCGCCTTTGCGGTCATGTACACCCACTTTGTAAAGCCCGGCCTCATCACCATCGATAAGCTGATGGATCTGATGGTCTTTGCCCCCCGCAAGCGGTTCGGCATCCCGCTGGAAAGCGGCGACTACACCCTGTGGGATCTGGACGCGGAATACACCGTGGATCCGGAGACCTTCGCATCCAAGGGCCGTGCTACTCCCTTTGCCGGCGCAAAGCTCTTCGGGCGCTGCGCTGCCACCTTCAAAAACGGCAAGCCCGTTTACGACGCCCGCTGATACCCCGACCAACCATTCAACCTACAGATAGATCAACAGGAGGCGGTTTTCCATGCCAAAGCGTACAGACCTTAAGAAGATCCTCATCATCGGTTCCGGCCCCATCGTCATCGGCCAGGCGGCAGAGTTCGACTATGCCGGTACCCAGGCCTGCCTTGCCCTGAAGGAAGAGGGCTACGAGGTGGTCCTGGCCAACTCCAACCCCGCCACCATCATGACCGATACCTCCATCGCCGATAAGGTGTACATGGAGCCCCTCACGCTGGAATTCGTAGCCCGCATCCTGCGCTACGAGCGCCCCGATGCCATCGTGCCCGGCATCGGCGGCCAGACCGGCCTCAACCTGGCTATGCAGCTGGAAAAGAAGGGCGTGCTCAAGGAGTGCCACGTAGAGCTGCTGGGCACCAGCAGCGCCAGCATCGAGCGCGCCGAAGACCGCGAGCTGTTCAAGGAACTGTGCCAGTCCATCGGCGAGCCCACCATCCCCTCCGAGATCACCTACAATCTGGAGGAGGCCAAGGCAGCCGCTGCCCACATCGGCTACCCGGTGGTGCTGCGCCCCGCCTTTACCCTTGGCGGCACCGGCGGCGGCTTTGCCGATAACGAGGAAGAGCTGGTGGAGATCGGCATCAACGCCTTCAAGCTCTCCCCCGTGCACCAGGTGCTCATCGAAAAGAGCGTGAAGGGCTACAAGGAGATCGAGTTCGAGGTCATGCGCGACTCCACCGACCACGCCATCACCATCTGCGGAATGGAGAACATCGACCCCGTAGGCGTCCACACCGGCGACAGCGCCGTGGTGGCCCCCATCCTGAGCCTGAACGACCACGATCTGAAGATGCTCAACGACAGCGCCCTCAAGATCATCCGCGAATTGAAGATCGAAGGCGGCTGCAACGTGCAGTTTGCCCTCAACCCCGAGACCAGCGAGTACTATCTCATCGAGGTAAACCCCCGTGTATCCCGCTCCTCCGCTCTGGCCTCCAAGGCCAGCGGCTACCCCATTGCCCGCGTTACTGCCAAGATCGCCGTGGGCATGACGCTGGAGGAGATCGAGATCGCCAACACTACCGCCGCCTTCGAGCCTCAGCTGGATTACGTGGTGGCCAAGCTGCCCCGCTTCCCCTTCGATAAGTTCACCAGCGCCTCCAACCAGCTGGGCACCCAGATGAAGGCCACCGGCGAGGTGATGGGCATCGGCTCCAACCTGGAGGAAAGCCTGCTCAAGAGCGTTCGCTGCCTGGAGATCGGCGTGAACCACCTGTACATGTCCAAGTTCGACAGCATGAGCGAAGAAGAGCTGCTCACCTACCTGCAGACCTTCAAGAGCGACAACCTCTTCGCCGTGATGCAGCTTCTGCGCCTTGGCACCAGCATCGAAAAGATCCACGAGGTGACGAAGATCACCGAGCTGTTCCTCCGCGCTTTCCAGCGCATCGTGGAGATGGAGAACATCCTCAAGGCCAAGCCCATGGATGTGACCGTTCTCTCCGCTGCCAAGCAGATGGGCTTCTGCGATCCCTTCATTGCCAAGCTGTGGAACGTGGGCGAGATGGATGTGTGGAACCTGCGCAAGCAGCAGGGCATGATGCCCGCCTACCGCATGGTGGATACCTGCCACACCAACGCCTACATCCCCTACTTCTACTCCTCCTACACCGGCAAGACCGACAGCCGCCTGAGCGATAAGAAGAAGATCATCGTGCTGGGCGCAGGCCCCATCCGCATCGGCCAGGGCGTAGAGTTCGACTACTCCACCGTGCATGCGGTCACCACCATCAAGAAGAGCGGCTACGAGGCCATCATCATCAACAACAACCCGGAGACCGTCTCCACCGACTATACCACCGCCGATAAGCTCTACTTCGAGCCCCTCACCCCCGAGGATGTAATGAACATCATCGAGTTTGAGAAGCCCGAGGGCGTGATCGCCTCCCTGGGCGGCCAGACCGCCATCAACCTGGCCGAACCGCTGATGAAGCGCGGTGTCAAGATCATCGGCACCGACTGCGAAGCCATCGAGCGCGCCGAAAACCGCGACAGCTTCGAGAAGATCCTGGAGGAGCTGGGCATTCCCCAGCCCGAAGGCCATGCCGTTACCAACATTGAGGACGGCGTAAGGGCCGCCGCTCAGGTGGGCTACCCCGTGCTGGTACGCCCCAGCTTCGTGCTGGGCGGCCGCGCCATGCAGATCGTTGGCAACGAGACCCAGCTGCGCCACTACCTGAAGACCGCCGTTGAGATCGACGAGGATAAGCCCGTGCTGGTAGACCACTACATCGTGGGCAAAGAGGTAGAGGTGGATGCCATCTGCGACGGCCGCGACGTGTTCGTGCCCGGCATCATGGAGCTGGTCGAGCGCACCGGCATCCACTCCGGCGACTCCATCAGCGTATACCCCGCCTTCTCCATCTCCAACAAGGTGAAGGGCACCATTCTCCAGTATGCCAAGCAGCTGGGTCTGGGCATCGGCATCGTGGGCCTGTACAACATCCAGTTCATCGTCGATAAGAACGAGAACGTCTACATCATCGAGGTCAACCCCCGCTCCTCCCGCACGGTGCCCTTCCTCTCCAAGGCCACCGGCTACAGCCTGGCGGATATCGCCACCGAGGTCATCCTGGGCAAGAGCCTGAAGGAGCAGGGCTACTTCGACCTGTACCCCGAAGAGAAGAACCGCTGGTACGTAAAGGTGCCCGTGTTCTCCTTCAGCAAGATCCGCGGTCTGGATGCTTACCTCTCCCCCGAGATGAAGTCCACCGGCGAAGCCATCGGCTACGACGACAAGCTGAACCGCGCCCTCTACAAGGCCCTGGAGGCCTCCGGCATGCACCTGCAGAACTACGGCACCGTGTTCTGCACCATCGCCGATAAGGACAAGGAGGAGGCCCTGCCCCTGATCCGCCGGTTCTACAACCTGGGCTTCAACATCGAGGCCACCAGCGGCACCGCCACCTTCCTCAAGCAGAACGGCATCCGCACCCACGAGCGCAAGAAGCTGCGGGATGGCAGCGAGGAGATCCTGGATGCCATCCGTCAGGGTCACCTGGCCTACGTGCTCAACACCCGCGACATCGGCTCCACCGACCAGCTCAGCGACGGTTACAAGATCCGCTGCTGCGCCACGGAGAACAATGTAAGCGTGTTCACCGCCCTGGATACCGTGCGCGTGCTGCTGGACGTTCTGGAAGAAACCACCATGTGCATCTCCACCATCGACGCATAAGGAGCGCTTATGAAACAGGCTATTTTCCAAGTGACCGAAAACACCGCCCTCACCGCCAATGTGTACCGCATGAAGCTGAGCGGCGATACCGAGGGCATCCGCACGGGGCAGTTCGTCAACCTGAAGCTGGACGGGCTGTTCCTGCGCCGCCCCATCTCCGTGTGCGATGTGGAGGATGGCGTGCTCACCCTCATCTACAAGGTGGTGGGCAAGGGCACCGAGCAGATGAGCCGCATGCAGACCGGTGAGCTGGATGTGCTCACCGGCCTGGGCAACGGCTACGACCTTTCCCTCTCCGGCGACCGGCCCCTGCTCATCGGCGGCGGCGTGGGCGTGCCGCCCCTGTACCTTGCGGCCAGGCAGCTGCGGGCGCAGGGCAAGGAGGTATCCGTCATCCTGGGCTTCAACACCAAGGATGAGGTCTTCTACGAAAAGGAGTTCGCCGCCCTTGGCTGCCATGTAACGGTGACCACCGTGGATGGCTCCTACGGCGTACAGGGCTTTGTGACGAACGCCATGCAGCCCGGCTACACCTACATTTACACCTGCGGCCCCGAACCCATGCTCAAGGCGGTGTACAACGCCTCCGAGACCAGCGGCCAGTTTTCCTTTGAGGAGCGCATGGGCTGCGGCTTCGGTGCCTGCATGGGCTGCAGCTGCAAGACCAAATACGGTAACAAGCGCATCTGCAAGGATGGCCCCGTGCTGGTAAAGGAGGAGATCATATGGTAAACACTGCGGTGAATCTTTCCGGCCTGCAGCTGGATAACCCGGTCATCCCCGCCAGCGGCACCTTCGGCTACGGCTACGAGTTTACCGAATGGTACGACATCAACGTGCTGGGCAGCTTCTCCTTCAAGGGTACCACCCGGGAGCCCCGCTTCGGCAACCCCACCCCCCGCATCGCCGAGTGCCCCATGGGCATGATCAACGCCGTGGGCCTGCAGAACCCGGGCGTGGACAAGGTGATCGCCGAGGAGCTGCCCAAGCTGAAGACCTGCTTCCACAAGCCGGTGATCGCCAACATCAGCGGTTTCTCCGTGGAGGAGTATGTGGATTGCGCCCGCAAGCTGGATAAGGAGGAGCAGGTGGGCCTCATCGAGGTGAACATCTCCTGCCCCAACGTGCACGGCGGCGGCATGAGCTTCGGCACCAGCCCCGAGGCGGCTGCGGAGGTGACCCGCGCCGTGAAGGCCGTGTGCACGAAGCCTGTGTACATCAAGCTCTCCCCCAACGTGACCGATATCGTCTCCATCGCCAAGGCCTGCGAAGAGGCCGGTGCCGACGGCCTGAGCCTGATCAACACCCTGCTGGGCATGCGCATCGACCTGAACCGCAAAAAGCCGGTGATCGCCAACAAGATGGGCGGCTTCTCCGGCAGCGCCATCTTCCCGGTGGCGGTGCGCATGGTCTACCAGGTGTACGATGCGGTCAAGATCCCCATCATCGGCATGGGCGGCGTTTCCACTGCCGAGGATGTGATCGAAATGATGCTGGCCGGTGCCACCGCCGTACAGGTGGGCGCTGCCAACCTGATCGACCCCTGCGCCTCGAAGCAGATCATCGACGATCTCCCCGCCGTAATGGCGAAGTACCATATCACCAACCTGACCGACATAATTGGAGGAGCACACGCATGAAAAGAGACGTCATCATCGCCTGCGACTTTGCCAGCCGCGAAGCCACCCTTGCTTTTCTGGACAAGTTTACCGATGTAAAGCCCTTTGTAAAGATCGGCATGGAGCTGTACTATGCCGAGGGCCCCGAGATTGTGCGTGAGATCAAGCGCCGCGGCCACAAGATCTTCCTGGATCTGAAGCTGCACGACATTCCCAACACCGTTAAGAAGGCCATGGCCGTGCTGCGCAACCTGGATGTGGACGTGACCAACCTGCACGCCGCCGGTACCACCGCCATGATGAAGGCCGCCATCGAGGGCCTGACCCGCGAGGACGGCACCCGCCCCCTGCTGATCGCCGTTACCCAGCTCACCTCCACCGACCAGGAGGCCATGGAGAACGACCTGCTCATCAAGGAGCCCATCGATCAGGTGGTCATGCACTATGCCGAGACCGCCAAGAATGCCGGTCTGGACGGCGTGGTCTGCTCTCCCCTGGAGGCTGGCAAGGTACACGACCGCTGCGGCAAGCAGTTCCTGACCGTTACCCCCGGCGTGCGCTTTGCCGACGGCGATGTGGGCGACCAGAAGCGCGTCATGACCCCCGCCGCTGCCCGTGAGATCGGCTCCGACTTCATCGTGGTGGGCCGCCCCATCACCGCTGCGGAGGATCCGGTAGCTGCCTACAAGCGCTGCGTGCGCGAGTTCGTGGGCGAATAAGCCCCTTGGGAGGGTAAGGCTATGGCTATTGAGATCCTTGAGATCCAAAAGGAGCACTGCCCTGCCGCGCGCCTCATCGGCAAGCGGTACGAGGCCGCCCCCAACTGGGGCGAGTGGTGGCAGAACGGCTGGTTCGACCGTTTGGAGGCCCAGCCCCGCCTGCCCTTCAACCAGGATGCCTACTTCGGCATGGTACGCATCCAAGGCGGCAGGCCGGAGCGCTGGATCGGCATGCTGTTCCCGCCGGAGACCCCTGTGCCGGAGGGCTTTGAGGCCGCAGACATCCCGCCGATGGATTATGCGGTCTGCTACCTGAAGGACAAGGAAGGCAGCCCCGACTTCTACGCCCCCGAGACCCACGAAAAGTGCCTCAAGGCCATCGAAGCCGCAGGCATGACCCGTTTCGAGGATAACTGGTGCTTCGAACGCTACCAGTGCCCCCGCTTTACCACACCGGATGAACAGGGCAATGTGATCCTCGATTACGGCATTTCTGTTCTGTAACCATTTTTTCGACCACTCATCACCCCCATTGCGCCATGAAATGGCGCAAAATGCGGGGTGCAGGGGCCTCAGGCCCCTGCCGGGGATGCAAGGGGCGGCGCCCCTTGCCCTGCGGAGCAACACCACACCATCTGAAAGGAGCCACACAACATGGAAGCTTACAAGAGAGAGTTTATTCAGTTTCTGGAAGGCGCAGGCGTGCTGAAGTTCGGCGATTTCACCGCCAAGAGCGGCCGCAAGATCCCCTACTTCATCAACGCGGGCGACATCAAGACCGGCGACCAGATCGCCAAGCTGGGCGAGTTCTACGCCAAGGCTTACCTGGAGAAGGTAGGCAACCGCCGCACCGTGCTCTACGGCCCCGCCTACAAGGGCATCTCCATTGCTGTTTCCAGCTCCATCGCCCTCTCCAAGGAAGGCCTGGATGTTCCCTTCTTCTTCAACCGCAAGGAAGCCAAGGATCATGGCGAGGGCGGCGTATTCGTGGGCTACGTGCCCAAGGCCGGTGAGGAAGTGGTCATCGTGGAGGACGTGATCACCGCCGGTACCGCCATCCGCGAGAGCATGGCCATCCTGTCTGCTCTGGAGGATGTGAAGGTGGCCGCCACCTTCGTGATGGTGGACCGCAAGGAAAAGGGCAAGACCGACAAGAGCGCCATGGGCGAGGTGGCTGAGGAGTTCGGCTTCCCGGTCTACTCTGTTGTGGATGTGTACGACATCATCGAGTACCTGGAAGAGGACGAGAAGAACGCCGAAAACGTGCAGCGCATCAAGAACTATCTGGCTGTGAACGGAGCAAAGGCATGAGACACCTCATCGACATTCTGGATCTGACCACGGCGGAGATCGATGAGCTGATCGAGACCGCCAACGACATCATCCAAAACCCTGCCGCCTATGCCCACAAGTGCGAGGGCAAGAAGCTGGCTGCGCTGTTTTTTGAGCCCTCCACCCGTACCCGCCTCAGCTTTGAGGCGGCCATGTACGAGCTGGGCGGCCATGTGATCGGCTTTTCCGATGCGGGCAACTCCTCCTCTGCCAAGGGCGAGAGCGTTGCCGATACCATCAAGATGATCGGCTGCTATGCAGACATCGCCGCCATGCGCCACTTTAAGGAGGGCGCGCCCCTGGTGGCTGCCATGCGCAGCGACATCCCCGTGATCAACGCAGGCGACGGCGGCCACAACCACCCCACCCAGACCCTGACCGACCTGCTTACCATCAAGCGGGAAAAAGGCCACTTCGACGGCCTGACCGTGGGCTTCTGCGGCGACCTGAAGTTCGGCCGCACCGTGCACAGCCTGATCACCGCCCTGAGCCGGTATGAGAACATCAAGTTCGTGCTCATCTCGCCCCAGGAGCTGAAGGTGCCCAGCTACGTGAAGGATCTGCTCAAGGAGAAGGGGCTCAGCTACAAGCAGACCACCGATCTGGACAGCGTGATGCCCGAGCTGGACATCCTCTACATGACCCGTGTACAGCGGGAGCGCTTCTTCAACGAGGAGGAGTACCTGCGCCTGAAGGACAGCTACATCCTCACCCCCGAAAAGCTCAAATGCGCCAAGGAGGATCTGCGCATCCTGCATCCCCTGCCCCGTGTAAACGAGATCGCCGTTGCCGTGGACGACGACCCCCGCGCCTGCTATTTCCGCCAGGCGCTCAACGGCAAGTTTATCCGCATGGCGCTGATCCTGAAACTGCTGGAGGAGGCGGGCAAATGACCATTGATTCTATCAAGAACGGCATCGTGATCGACCACATCCCCGCCGGTAAGGCCATGCTGCTCTACCAGTACCTGAAGCTGGACGGCCTGGAGTGCTCCGTTGCCCTGCTCAAGAACGTACCCAGCAAGAAGATGGGCCGCAAGGACATCATCAAGCTGGATGAAGTGATCGACCTGAACTGGGATGTGCTGGGCTACCTGGCCCCCGATTGCACCGTCAACATCATCCGTGAGGGCGAAGAGGTGGAAAAGAGACGCCCCGAGCTGCCCGAGAAGCTGGTGGGCGTGATCGCCTGCAAGAACCCCCGCTGCATCACCACCATCGAGCAGGAGCTGCCCCATATCTTCAAGCTGGCCAACCGCCAGAAGGGAACGTACCGCTGCTTGTATTGCGAAAGCAAGGCGTGAGAGGGGTACGGCAGGGGCGCTGCCCCTGCACCCCGCTTAAGGGCCTAAGAGGCCCTTAAGAATCCCGCTCTCTGTGCCCGTTACACGGGCACAGGGGGTGGGGTTTTGTTTTTAGAATGGGTATATGGTATGATATGTAATGATTCTCGTTACCAGTGATAACAATAAGGCGGTGAATTCCTTGAAAAAGATTTATGCATGGGAGCCTTGGTTCTTCATCTTCTTTGGTCTTTTCCACATGCACCGGATCTGGGGGCTGATCGACCGGCAGAGCTATGCGGATTTCTGGCTGGGCGTTCTGGCAGAGAAAGGGTTCCTTTATTTCGCCCTGATGGGTATTCTGGCGGTGCTGTGCGTATGCGGCATGGTCGTCTTTTTCCGGCATTTGAAAAACAACTACTGGTGGCGGTGGATCTATCTTTTCGGCGGCGGCTACCTGCTGTTTGACCTGTTTGCCATCGCCATTGATCTGAAAGTGTGGAGCGATCTGCTTGCCATGATGTTCGATGTGGGTTCGCCCTGGTGGAATCTGATCTGGGGCTTTTTCATCCTGTTGGGAACTTCTGTGCTGGGGCTGGGCTTCTGCCTGCTCCGGCAGCGCAGGGAACAGGCAAAGGGCTGATCGGATCAGGGGAGTGAAAAACCGGGTCACGCCAGTAAGAAGGATGGAAAGGAAAGAGTTGTCCTTCGCATTACATCATGATGTGCTACGGCGAATAACTACAAATAAAACTGCAAACCCTTTCTGAACTGCACCCCATTTGTTAGACAGTATGATATACTGAATAACAAGTGGGGTGTTTAATATGCCAAAAGGAATGCCAAACAAGAGGTATACACCGGAATTTAAGGAACAAGTAATAAGGACAATG
>SVGN01000078.1 GCA_015056315.1 Clostridiales bacterium | reverse complement strand
GCTGTCAGGCGAAGCCTGACTGAGGGTGCCGTGCGCAGACCCCTACCGGCAGCACCCACCCCCGCAGCCCCCCTTGCCAAAGGGGGGTGGCGGCGTAGCCGCCGGGGGGATTCCGACAACACCCGACCCGGGCAGGACTGCGGGCGGTACCCTCACTCATAATCCTCATACGCCTTCGGATCCGCATTGTACTCGCCCAGCACCACCGGCACGCCGTACAGGTCGGAGTACTTCTTGTACACCTCAAAAGACTTGCGCAGCATCTCGCCATGCACCGCCGCATCCCAGCGGGCGGTCATGGTGGTCCAGGTGGCGGTGGTCCACGTAAATGCCTGAGGATCGTAGTTGTGTACGGTGATCATCAGGTGCTCATCCCCCTCGGGCAGGGTGAGGGAGGTGAAATTGGTCTCCGAGCCGCCGCCGGAGTAGGTCATCAGCAGCAGGTTGCGCTGCGCGTTGTTGCCGCCGGTGGCCCGCACGGTTTTCACAAACAGGCTGTTCCATGCATTGTGCCACTTCGCCGCCTCCGGGGAGGGGGTGTTCCAGTTGTTATGCTCATCCAGCATCTCGTTGATGCCCTCGAACATCAGCCGTTCGTCATAGCGCTCAAACCGCCGGGCGATCTGCTGCCAGATGCCCGCAAACCTTGCGGAATAGGCGTTGTAGGATGCTTCGGATGCCTCGGCCCAGCCATCCGCGCCGCCATCGTGATGCACATTGAGGATCACATACGCGCCCCGGCTGTGGAACAGGCTGACCACCTCTTCCACCCGATCCATCCATGCGGGATCGATGGTGCCGTTCTCATCCAGATGCTCTGCCCAGGTGACCGGCACCCGCACGGTGCCGAAGCCCAGCGACAGGATGTAGTCCGCCTGAGCCGCCGTTACCTGGGGCTGGCCCCATGCGGTCTCGAAGGCCTTGGGCAGCACTTTGCCGTCCGCGCCCTTCTGCCCCCACTGGAGGATCCAGCCGATCTTCCCGGCTTTGGCATCGTTCAGGTTGTAGCTGGTGGAATCCAGCGTGTTGCCCAGATTGAAGCCCGGGCCCATGTTGCTTGCCGCCCGGAAGGGATCCTCCGGCTCGAAGAGGGCATCATCGCCACCGTTGCCGGGAGTGCGTCCCGCCGGATACTGGGCCATGATGGCCTCCACATAGCCGGGGCTGTTCAGGTTGAGGGTCTTGCGGTCGATGTGTACGCTGCAATCCCACAGGATCGTGGGCACGCCGTACTCCACCCCCAACCCATTGACGCAGCCCGCATAGGCCGCCAGATCCGGGTAGTTGATCTCCTTGGCGCAGGCGGTGGCAGACAGGAGGATGGTAAGGAGGATCAGCAGGGAAAGAAGCTTTTTCATGGTCGGCATTCCTTTCGCGCCCAACGGGCGTTTGTTCTGCCACCATTGTGCAGCCATGCGGGGGAAATGTCAATGTGTTTCTGGGGGGAGGGTGCCGTGCGCAGACCCCTACCGATGAATGCACCCTACCCACCCCGGGCAGGACTGCGGGCGGCACCCTCAGCCCCTAACGGGGCAGCTCCCTCTGAAGAGGGAGCCTGCGAAGTTGGCTGCTCCCGCAGCAATGCGCTATACCCAAGCTGGGGAAGCAGACCCCTACCAGCAATGCACCACCCAAAAAGGCTCTCCTCTTTAGAGGGAGCTGTCAGGCGAAGCCTGACTGAGGGTGCCGTGCGCAGACCCCTACCGGCAGCACCCACCCCCGCAGCCCCCCTTGCCAAAGGGGGGTGGCGGCGTAGCCGCCGGGGGGATTCCGACAACACCCGACTCGGGCAGGACAGCGGGCGGCACCCTCAGCCCCTGACGGGGCAGCTCCCTCTAAAGAGGGAGCCTGCGCAGTTGGCTGCCACCCTTCCCCCTTTTTTCACTCCCCCGGAAAATACATCTCCTCCATCACCGTAAACCCCGTATCCGCCTGCACCTTCTCCAGGATCCTCCCTGCATCCTCCCCCTCAGCAAGAACAGGACAATAATCGTTGATCCCCTCCCCGGCCCGGGAGCTGGTCAGCACCGGCAGCAGCTTCACGGTGCAGCCCCGGTAGCCCTCCCCGTCGAACCGGAGGCGGAGCTGCGCCAGCATACCGTCAAAGGTGGTCATGTCGATGGTGCCGCCGAACATCAGGTTGCCCAGGCTGTAGAGCACCGGCACCGACCCTACGGTATCCACCCCCTGCACCACGTGGGGATGCCCGCCCACGACCACATCCGCACCGGCGGCAGCGGCAGCCGCGGCGATCTGCTCCTGCAGCATGTTATGCTCCGGCGCGTACTCCTGCCCCCAGTGGCAGGTGTAGATCACCACATGGCAGCCCGCCTGCCGCAGGGCGCGGATATCCCGGTAGACCACGTTCCTGTCCCGCAGATAGACGGTCTCCCGGCAGCCCGCAAAGCCGATGCGCCAGCCATCAAACTCGAGGATGTGGAAGCGCTCGAAGCCGCTGTAGCCGATCCCGGCGGCCTCCAGCGCAGCCACGGTGGCCTCCCGGCCCCGGCTGCCGTAATCGATGTGATGATTGTTGGCGATGGATACCTGCTCCACCGAGGCCCCGGTCAGGCAGGCCGTCCACTCCGGCAGACCCCGGAAGCGGTACAGCTTCTCCCTGTCCTCGCCCTCCCCGTCCGCTTTCAGGACGCATTCCAGGTTGAGAAAGGTCATATCGTCCGCAGAGAACAGGGGCGCAAGACGGCGCAGGGGGTAATCCATGCCCTCGGCGGCAAGGTACGCAGGCAGCGCATCCTCCCGGCCCCACCAGCTCTCCCGGGTGCCCAGCACCACATCGCCCCCCAGGGTGATGACGATCTCTCGCTCCCCGTCGGTCAGGGCGGGCGGCGCGATGGGCGTGATACCCGCCGGGGCCTCCCCGCCCTCTGCGGCAAAGCGTTGCAGGCAGCGGGCCTCCGGGTCGTCCAGCACGATCACCCGGGTGCCCTGGGGCAGATGGGTGTACAGCCAATAGGCGTTGATGCCGCCCTCCCCCGGCCGGTCAGAGACCCGGATGCAGCCCTGGCTGGCCTTGGTGCCCAGCTGCACCTGATGGCGGGCGAAGTCCTTCTTGCCGTCCACCTTTTCGTACCCCAGCTGATGGATCAGGTTGCCCCCATCGTAGCGGATGGCGTAGTCGTACCGCAGCCCCTGATCATCGGTAAAGGAGGAGATGCGGCTGCCCGTCAGGAAGGAGCCTGCGGCGGTCTCCCGGATGAGCCGGTTCTCGGCAGCCAGCCCGGTGGAGATGGATACCGTGCCCAGCCGGGTGCCCTGATGGAACACCGTCAGAGTCTGGGCGGCCTTGTCCACCAGCAGGCCGTAGTCGCCCCGGGGATGGACTGCCTTCAGCTTCTTCAGCTCCACCCAGCCCTCGGTGTAGCTGCCGTCCTCGTGGTTCCATGCGCCCACATAGGCGTACTTGCCCTCGATGCGCTGCACCTCCAGCCCCTGCGTCTGCCCGTGCACCGTGCCCAGCCTGGCCCCCTTGCCCTTCTCCGCCCGCAGCTCCAGATGATCGGTCTGGGCAGGCAGCGCCGCCACCACGGAGGGCTGCTGCATCAGCGCCCACAGTTCCTGATCGGTCATCCCCTCCCGGGGCATGATGGGCCCGGTGACGGTGACCGCTTCCTCCCGGGGCAGCCCCTCCCGCACTTCAACGGTCGCCTCCTGCACCCAGGCCGGGGCATCCTTCTCCCAGAAGCGGAGCAGATACTGCCCCGGTGCGGCAGGCTTGCCCCCCAGCTTGCCATCCCACCGCCAGGTGATGCCGACCCCCGAGCCGATCTTGTTGCGCTGGGTGTGCAGCACCAGCTCCGGCTGATCGGCAGCGCAGATCTCCGCCACGATCACCCCGCCGGAGGCAGCGATGCGCATCTCGCAGCCCCACAGGCTGGGCTTGCCCAGGTACAGGATATCGGCAGTGGGCAGTGCGAACAGCAGCGCATTATGGCACCTGCCGACGGTCACGGCAGCCTCGGCGGCGGCGCAGCGGCCATCCTCACCGGTGAGAAAGCCGGTCAGGGTGTATGCGCCCCGATCCAGCGGCTCCCGGTGGGGGCCCAGCCCATCCCATTGCAGCTGGGTGACCCCCGCAGGCACTTGGGCCTGCCAGGTGCGGTGGGTGCCCCGCTCATCCTGCAAAGCCAGGGTGATGCTGCCCGCAAAGGGGGCCTCCACGGTGATCAGGTTGTTGGAAAAACCGGAGACCTCCCCGGCGGTAAGGGTGAGCGTGTTTTCTGCCTTCGCGGCGGCGCAGGGGTGGAAAAGCATGAAAAAAAGCAGCAGCAAAGAAAGGGATCGCTTCATACAGCATCTCCTGTAAACAGGGAGCGGCAAGCTCCCGGTATTTTTCTTTGCAAACCGGCCTGCAAGGGAATACCGCTTTGGTGGGTATCCTTTTATCAGACGCCGCCGGGGCGGGAATGGTTTTGTGTGCGGGGGGTTGCGGGGGATTTTTTTCGTGGGGGAATGAGGTGGGGCAGGACTGCGGGCGGCACCCTCAGCCCCTGACGGGGCAGGCTACCTCTGAAGAGGGAGCCGTGTGTGGTTGGCAGTCGCCCGGGGCAATGCGCTGCACCCAACTTGGGCGACGCAGACCCTTCTCGGCAAAGCGCCACCCCAAAAGGCTCTCCTCTTTAGAGGGAGCTGTCAGGCGAAGCCTGACTGAGGGTGCCGTGCGCAGACCCCTCCCGGTGAGCACACCCCACCCACCCCGGGTAACGCAGACCCCTACCGGCAGCACCCACCTCCGCAGCCCGCCCTTGCCAAAGGGGGGTGGCACGGCGAAGCCGTGACGGGGGGATTCCGGGGACAGCCAAACCCCGGGAAGAGTACCCCGCCATGGCGGTGAAAGGTAACTGCGTTTGGGAGTTGAATCCCTCAGTCGGCTACGCCGACAGCTCCCTTTAGCAAGGGAGCCTGCGCAGTTGGGCACCGCCCGCAGCAATGCGCTATACCCAAGCTGGGGAAGCAGACCCCTACCGGCAGCACCCACCTCCGCAGCCCGCCCTTGCCAAAGGGGGGTGGCGGCGCAGCCGCCGGGGGGATTCCGACAACACCCGACCCTGGCAGGACATCCCCGCCATGGCGGTGAGAGGTAACTGCGGTTGGGAGTTGAATCCCTCAGCCCCTAACGGGGCAGCTCCCTTTGGCAAGGGAGCCTTAGGAGTTGGCTGCTCCCGCAGCAATGCACCACCCCAAAAGGCTCTCCTCTTTAGAGGGAGCTGTCAGGCGAAGCCTGACTGAGGGTGCCGTGCGCAGACCCCTACCGGCAGCACCCACCTCCGCAGCCCCCCTTGCCAAAGGGGGGTGGCGGCGTAGCCGCCGGGGGGATTCCGACAACACCCGACCCTGGCAGGACATCCCCGCCATGGCGGTGAGAGGTAACTGCGGTTGGGAGTTGAATCCCACAGCCCCTTACGGGGCAGCTCCCTTTGGCAAGGGAGCCTTAGGAGTTGGCTGCTCCCGCAGCAATGCGCCGCACCCATCTGGGGCGACGCAGACCCCTCCCGGCAGCACCCACCCCCCCTCCCACGAAAAAAACCGCTGCACCCGCAGCGGTTCTTTTCCATAATCCAATTTCCAAAACATATTCCCAATTCACGATATCCCATCCGAACTTCCCGCCTCAGCCCTTTACGGCACCGGCGATGAAGCTGTCCTGGATCTGCTTGCTCAGGAACACATACACCAGCAGCGTGGGAATGGTGGCCAGCGACAGCGCCGCGCCGATGGGGCCCCACTCCGTGGTGTACTGGCCGGACAGGCTCTGGATGCCTACCGGCAGGGTCTTGAGCGCATCACGGCTGATGAACACATTGGCAAACATCAGCTCGTTCCAGCACTGCAGGAAGGTGTAGATGCCCACCGTGGCCACAGCAGGGGTCATCAGCGGTACGATCACCCGCATAAAGATGCCCCAGACGCCGCAGCCGTCCAGGAAGGCGGCCTCGTCCAGATCGTAGGGGATGTCGCTCATAAACCCGATGCTGATGAGGATGCCCATGGCCAGCGAGAACGCCGAGTAGGGAATGATCAGCGCCCAGTAGGTGTTCAGCATGGATACCTTGGCCAGCGTGGTGTACAGCGGCACGATGGAGGCGTGGATCGGTATGGTAAGACCCAGCATGAAGAACTTGTTCATGGTCTTGCTGCCCTTCCACTTGAGGCGGGTGAGGGCGTAGGAGGCCATCACAGAGGTGATCAGCGTAATGAGGATGGTGGCCACCGTAACCACGATGCTGTTCACAAAGTACCGGGGCATGTTGCCAACATTCAGGGCACGGGTGTAGTTCTCCCACACCCAGTACTTGGGCAGGCCGATCACGTTTTCACCGAAGATCTCGGCATTGTTCTTCAGCGAGAAGGTGAGCATCCAGTAAACGGGGAAGAGGCTTACAAACGCCCAGATGATGAGCACCGCATACACAAGGATCTTGCGGAGCATGCCCTTCTTGGGGGCTTTGTTTTGTTTCTTTTGCGCGTTCATCTTATTTCTCCTCCTTGAATACCAGATTGATCAGAAGAGCAAAGACAAAGCACAGCACGATCAGCATGACTGCAATGGTGCTTCCCATGCCGTAACGGTTGCGCAGGAACAGCAGATTGATCATCAGCGTACTGGGTACTTCCGTTGCGTGGTTTGGGCCGCCGTTGGTAAGCACATAGATAAGGTCGAAAGACTTGAGGGAGCCGGTCACCGCAAAGATGACGCTCACCCGCAGAATGGGCTTGATGTAGGGGATGATGATGTAGCGGTTCAGCTGGCCTTCGGTGCAGCCATCCAGCATACCGGCCTCGCACAGCTCGGTGGGCACGCCCTTGATGCCCGCATACATCAGCAGCATATGGTAGCCCACATACTGCCACAGGATGGGCACAAAGCAGGCCCAAAGGACGGTTTTCTTATCGCCCAGCCAGATCCGCGTCCAGCTCTCCAGCCCCAGCGATTTCAGCGCAAGGTTCAGCACGCCGTAATCCGGGTTGTAGATCTTCAGCCACAGCTGACCGATGACCACGGTAGAGATCAGCACGGGCATAAAGAAGATGGAAAGATATGCACGCTCGCCCACCGGCTTTTTGCCCAGCTTCAGCGCCAGCCACAGAGCAAACGTAAGCTGGATGAAAACAGACAGCGCCGCAAGCAGCATAGAGTTTTTCAGCGCGCGCATGATGTTGATCGAACGACTTGTAAACAGCTCCTGATAGTTTTCCAGCCCGATAAAGACAGGATCCTTCAGGCCGTTCCACTCGGTAAAGCTGTAACCCAGCGACATAAAGATAGGCGCGATCAGCACACCGATGAACAGGATCAGCGCGGGCAACAGAAATAGAAAGATATTCAGCTTATAGCTAAATGATTTTTTCATAATCTGTGCTCCCTTTCTGTAAAAACAAGGGGGAGAGGTTCTCTTTGGGATCAAACCCGCGAAGAACCAACTCCCCCTTAGTTATGAGTTATGCTTTGTTTGGCAGCCTGGCTCGTTGTTAGTTGAGCTCAGAAGCCAGACCCTCAGCAAATTCCTCAGCGGTGATGTCGCCGGCAAAGGCCTGGCCAATGTAGTCCAGGTAGGTGTTGGCGGCGTCGGCACTCAGGAAGTTGTCGCCGAAGAGCACCATGTCGTCAGCCTGAGCGACCATGTTGGCCACAGCGGGGATCAGATCGTTGGCAACTTCAGCATTGGGGTCAGCGGCCCAGCAGGGCAGGTTGGCGCCGGACACGTAGTCGGCATTGGAGAGGAACTTGCCCAGTTCGAAAGCGGCCTTGGCAGCCTCATCGGGGTACTGGGTGGTGGCGGTAACGGCCAGGGTGTTGTTGGGGCCGCCGATCATCTGCATCAGGGTGGCGTTGTCGGGATCCAGCACGGGGAAGGTGCCGACCTTGACGCTGGGAGCGATCTCAGCCTTGCCGATGTCGCCGTTGTTCCAGGAACCGTTCTGGTAGAAGGCGTACTTGCCGGCGATAAAGTTGTTCTTTACTTCGTCGTTGCCCAGGGCGATGGCGCTGGGATCGAAGTATTCCTTGGTGACCATATCCTGGAAGGCAGCGATGGCCTTTACAACGCCAGGATCGTTCCAGGTAGCAACGCCGTTGTAGATGTCGCGCAGCTTGGCGCCGCCGATGCTCTTGATGACCAGGGGCTCAACGTACTCAGACAGGCACCACAGTTCCTTACCGGAAACGCCGAAGGGGATGATGCCGGCGGCCTTCAGGTCTTCGCAGCACTTGATCATGTCTTCGTAGGTAGCGGGGATGTCTTCCCAGCCGGCCTTCTTGAGCAGATCCATGTTGGCGTACAGAGCAACGATGCTCATGGAGTAGGGCACGCCGTAGTGGGAGCCGTTGTAGGTGGAGTTGCCGGTCATGACCTCGGGCAGCTCAGCGGCGTAGGTGGGATAGTAAGCATCCAGGTTCAGCACGCGGCCAGCGTCCACGAACTCGCCCAGGAAGCCCATGCCCCAGGTGAAGAAGATATCCGGCAGGCCTTCGCCGCTGGACATAGCAGCCTTGATCTTGGTCTTGTAGGCTTCGTTGGCGGTGGTGTCATGCACGATCTTGATGCCGGGGTTGGCAGCCTCGAAGGCGGCGATGGCATCGATGAAGCTCTGGTGGCTGGAGTCGCTCTCGGTAGCGATGGACCACAGAGTCAGGGTGATCTGCTCTTCGGCCACGGCAGAGACCATGGACAGCAGCATGACTACGGTCAACAGAATACCAAGCAGTTTTTTCATAGTTGGGTACCCCTTTCGATTTAGTTGTTTAGCGTACCGCTAATTTATTAAAGCATACCACAGGGGCGGGTGGTTTGTCAATGGTTATTAACCAATGTTTATTAAGTTTGTTTACAAACCAAAAATCTGCGTGATGTATGGGCTTTCACGGTCGGAACAATGCGGATTTTGCATGTAAGACGGCGCGGATTTGGAAGGGGGGATGGCAGGCGGCAGCTCTCCGCCCCCCAAGGCTCCCGACCCCCACACAAGGCTCCCTCTTTAGAGGGAGCTGCCCCGAAGGGGCTGAGGGTGCCGCCCGCAGACCCCTTTCGGTGGGTGTCGTTCCACCCAAGCTGCTCATAGCTCATATTTCCTCGCAGTACCGCTGCGAGGAACAGGGTGGGGCTCCGCGCCCCACACCGCGGTTCCTCTTTTGACGCAAAAGAGGAACCAGAAAACAGCGACACGCTCTCTTTGGTCAAATCCCCAATAATTGCCC
>SVGN01000013.1 GCA_015056315.1 Clostridiales bacterium | reverse complement strand
CGGCATCGACCCCAACTTCGCCACCATCGACTCCACCCAGTGGGACAACATCGAGCGCACCAACAAGGCTTTCATGCGCTTCGACTGCATGGATAACGGCTACCGTCAGCAGGAGTGGTTCGAGAAGAACGCCGGCACCACCGAGCAGATCTTCGAGATCTGCGGCCCCATTGCCAAGGCCGACGGCACCATCACCCTGTGGCCCCAGAACGCCGGTTTCTCCGGTGAGATCGTAGTCACCAAGTCCGTTTCCGAAGAAGACCTGCCCAAGGTCATGAAGTTCCTCGACTGGGTAAACGGCGCTGAAGGCCAGATGCTGGTCAACTGGGGCCTGGCTGACCTGACCTACTGGCTGGATGCTGACGGCTACCGCATGACCACCCCCGCCGACGGCACCGATATGTCCGTGCAGGTGCAGACCATCCAGCACAGCCTCAACCAGCTGGGCATGAACCTCCCCGGCGACCTGTGCATCCCCGCCAAGGTGAGCGGCATCACCGACCTGCGCACCCGCTACAACGACCTGAACAAGGAACTGGCCCCCTACGCCGTGGCCGATCCCTGCTATCCCTTCGTTTCCGAGACCAACGTTGCTTTCGGTAGCCAGCTGAGCACCATCATCTCCGACGCTGCTGTGCAGTACATTGCCGGCATCATCGATCTGGATGGCCTCCAGGCTGCTTGGCAGCAGTGGTACGACGAGGGCGGCGCCATGATGATCGACGAATACAACGCCGCTTATCAGGCCGCTCAGCAGAAGTAATCATTGACCCAGATCGGGGCCGCCGGGATCCCGGCGGCCCCTTTCCATAGGCGGTGCACGCGCCGCCTGCGGAAAGGGGCCACAACGGCCTTTCTCATCCACAGGCCGGAACACCCCGCAAAACAGAGAACCACCATACCCACTTGTTTTGCACAAGAATCCGTCGTATGGAGGAATGAACCATGGAGCAGAAATACCATCAAGGCGGCTTTACCCTGCCGGGCGAGGCCGGGTACGAGCAGCTTACCCTTGAATTGGCCAAAAAATGGGGCGCAGACGTGATCCGCGACAGCGACGGCACCAAGCTCTCCGATGAGATCGTAAACGCTGGGTACAGCATTTACTCCACCATTTGCATCATCCGGCAGCACAACGCCTTTGCCGCCCTGCACCCGGACAGCCAGCAGCAGACCTTTCTGTGCTCCGAGCCGGTGGTGGCTACGGGCGACACCCTGGTGATCGACCCCATGCAGGGCTACTTTACCGAGCAATTCCAGCTCAACGACAGCCCGGATGCCATGCCCTACTGGCAGGTATACGACCGCACCGCCAATACGGAGCTGCCCCGGGCGCAATGGGCCTATGCCGACGGCAAGGTGATCCTGACCGGCTGCACCCCCTGGCACGAGTACACGGTCTCCTTCCTGTGCTGGCGCATCTGGGAAGAGATCAACATGTACAACCACACCACCAACGCCTGGACCAGCGAGCACCTGCGGCAGCTGGATCCCCGCCACCCGGCTGCCTGGGAATACCTGCAGAAGTGGCTGGACGACTGGTGCGTGGAGAACCCGGATACCAACGTGGTGCGTCTGACCAGCCTGTTCTACAACTTTGTGTGGATCTTCGGCGCAGACCTGCGCAACCGGGGCCTTTACTGCGATTGGGCCAGCTACGACTTTACCGTGAGCCCGGCTGCCCTCAAGGCCTTTGAGGCAGAATACGGCTATGCCCTGACCGCCGAGGACTTCATCAACCAGCGCAAGCTGCAGGTGACCCACATGCCCCCCACCAAGGCCAAGCGGGACTATATGGAGATGATCCAGCGGTTTGTGGCCGAAAAGGCAAAGGTGCTGGTGGATATCATCCACAAGCACGGCAAGCAGGCCTATGTGTTCTACGATGACAGCTGGGTGGGGATGGAGCCCTACGGCAAGCACTTCAGCTCCATCGGCTTCGACGGGCTGATCAAGTGCGTATTCTCCGGCTTTGAGTGCCGCCTGTGCGCCAATGTGGAGGTGCCCACCCACGAGCTGCGCTTCCACCCCTACCTGTTCCCGGTGGGGCTGGGCGGTCTGCCCACCTTTGCCGAGGGCGGCGACCCCGCCAAGGATGCATGGCAGTACTGGCGCAATGTGCGCCGGGCCCTGCTGCGCCAGTGCGTGGATCGGATCGGCCTGGGCGGCTACCTGCACCTGACCATCGGCTTCCCCGAGTTCAACGATGCCATTGAGCAGATGGCCATCGATTTCCGCCGCATCAAAGAGCTGCACCAAAGCAGCGCGCCCCTTGCCGGCAAATGCCGGGTGGCAGTGCTGCACACCTGGGGCAGCCTGCGCAGCTGGACCCTTTCCGGTCACTTCCACGAGACCGATAAGCACGCCCTCATCCACATCAACGAAGCCCTCTCCGGCCTGCCGGTGGATGTGAAGTACCTGAGCTTTGCCGATGTGGAGAACGGCGCCCTGAAGGATGTGGATGTGGTCATCAACGCAGGCTGCGCCGGGGATGCCTGGTCCGGCGGCGATGCCTGGAGGAGCGATAAGCTGGTGGAGGAGCTGACCCGCTTCGTGCATGAGGGCGGCGCTTTCATCGGCGTGAAGGAGCCCTCCGCACTGCCCGGCTACCACACCCAGTTCCGCATGGCCCATGTGCTGGGCATCGATCAGGATACCGGCGCAAGGGTCTGCCACGGCCGCTGGCAGCATGAGGTGGCAGATGCCCCCTTCACCCTCTGCACCGAAGACCTTGGCGCAGACAGCCGCCTCTACCTGACCGATGGCAAGGCCGCCGTGCTCCGGGAGGCGGGCGGCGTGCCCCAGATGACCCTGAACCGCTTTGGCAAGGGCGTGGGCGTGTATATGAACGACTTCAAGGTTTCGCCCGAAAGCAGCCGCATGCTGCTGGAAATGCTCATGTACCTGACCGGCATCAAGCCCTGTGAGCTGTACCTGAGCGACAATGCCAATGTTGAGACCGCCTACTTCCCTGCGAATGAAGTGCTGGTGGTCTGCAACAACAGCGAGCAGGCTTCCGCCGCTGTGATCCATACGCCCAAGGGCGATCTGGAAATGAAGCTGGAGCCTATGGAGACCCGGATGATGACCGTGTAAAAACCAAAAGCAAGCCCCGGCAGCGTACCAGACGGAATGCTGCCGGGGCTTTCGTTCCCTGTGGGCAGGGTGCCGCCTGCTTGCCCCGGGCCGGGTGCTGTGATACAATGGATTCGCTTTTTCCGGCACATACCCCAAAGAAAGGAGCTGCGCCATGACGGAGAAACTGAAAAAGCTGTTCGGCGGGCTGGAGATCTCATGGAAAGGGCTGATCGTGTTTGCGGTCATCTCCGGCGTGTATACCGGCATCATGGCCATGCTGCCCCCGGTGCGGGATACCTCATTCCACGACATCGCCATGTCCTTTGAATGGTGGGTGCTGTTCGGCATACTGATCATCATCAACAGCCGCTCTGCCAAAGAAGCGGCGCTGAAATGCTTTGTGTTCTTCCTCATCAGCCAGCCGCTGGTGTATCTGGTGCAGGCACCGTTCCATCCTGACGGGCTCCGGCTTTTCCGCTACTACCCCGGCTGGTTCGTATGGACGCTGTGTACCCTGCCCATGGGCTGCATCGGCTACTACCTGAAAAAGCAGCAATGGTGGGGGCTGCTGATCCTGACCCCGGTGCTGGTGTTTGTGGGTTTCCACTACGAGAGCTTTTTGAGCAGCACGCTGAGCTTCTTTCCCCGGCATCTGCTGAGCGCCCTGTTCTGCGCTGCTACGATGCTGCTGTACCCCCTTTGCATCTTTACCGAAAAGAAGCTGAAGCGGGCAGGGCTGCTGATCAGCCTTTTGCTGCTGGTGGTGATGACCATCGTGGCCGCCGGCAACCAAAAGACCCATTACGAGACCTACATCCTCAGCAGCGGCAGCCACGGCATCACCCTTGATGAAAGCTGTAGCGTGTCTCTGGCGGACGAAAGCTGCGGGGATGTGGAGATCGTCTATGACGAAGCCATCGGCACCCATCTGGTGAAGGCCACCTTCAGCAAGGATGGCGAGACCCAGCTGATCGTGACCGGGCCGGATGGGACGGAGACGGTGTTCACGCTGGTGGTGGAGAACAGCTCGTTCCGGCTGACGCCGCAGGGATCCTGATATTCGAATGAAGAAAAGCGCACCTGCGCAGCCCCGGTAAAAGGGGGGCGCGCAGGTGCGCTTTTATGTTTTGGTGGATGGGGGCACCCTCAGTCAGGCTTCGCCTGACAGCTCCCTCTGAAGAGGGAGCCTTTGGGGGAGGGCTTCGGGCAGACAGCTTCCTTCGAAGAGGGAGCCTTTTGTGGAGCGGTCTTCGGGCAGACAGCTTCCTCTGAAGAGGGAGCCCAGGTTGTCAAAAAAGGGGAAGGTGCAGGAAACTCAGTTTCCTGCCGGGTGTGGGCAGAGCCCACAAACCTTGCGCCACAGCGCTTTCTTGTGAGCACAGCGAGCACCGAAGGTGCAAGATGTGCGGCTCGTGTTGGTATGTATGGGTTTTTCGACAGTCTGAACTCCCTCTGAAGAGGGAGCCTTTTGGGAGGCAGGTGTCTCCGAAAGGGGTCTGTCTTACCCACGCTGGCTATGGCGCATTACTGCGGGTGGCAGCCAACTGCGCAGGCTCCCTCTTTAGAGGGAGCTCCCGCGAAGCGGGTGAGGGTGCCGAAGGGTGAACACCGCCGGGGCAAACGCTCACTTCTCCGGCATCGTCCAGCCGCGGTACGGCAGGATCGATCCCTTTTTGGGGCTGGGGCGGTGGGCCGTGGCCCGGTACTGACGGGGGCTCATGCCCATCACCTGCTGAAAATTACGGTTAAAGCTGCTCACCGAGCTCATACCCACCGCCTGAGCGATGTTCAGCACAGGCTCATCGGTATTCACCAGCAGGATACAGGCTTGATAGATCCTGGTGGAGATAACGAACTGGAGGGGCGTGGAGCCCAGGCAGGAGAGGAACAGCCGCCGGAAGTGTGTCTGGCTCAGGTGGCACAGGTTGGCAAGGGTGGCGGCATCGCAGGGCTCGGTGTAGTGGTCGTGGATGTATTCCAGCGCAGGCTTCAGGGGGAATACCTTGCTGTTCTTGGCGGCGGGCTTGCTGCCCTCCTGCTGGAGCCGCCGCTGCAGCTCCGCTACCATGGCAAGGGAGTACAGGCGGATCATCTGCTGGGCTTCCGCATCGTTCTTCTTGGCTTCCTCCAGAAGGGTGTTGCAGAGAAAATGCAGGCGGGGGTCGCTGCGGGAGGTCACCTTGATGTGCTTGCCTGCATTGCCCAGGCTGTGGTTGCTGTAGGCATCGCCGGAGGGCAGCACATCGGCTGCCAGGGCATCGAAATCCACGAACAGGTAGCTCCACATGCTCTTGCAGCCCTTACTGGAGTAGGTGGTGTGCGGCATGTGCCGGGGAATGATGAAGATATCCCCGGCGGCAAAGGGCACATTGCCCTCCTCGAAGGTGATGGTGCCGCTGTCGGTATGGCAGAAGCCGATCTCCAGACAGTTGTGGAAGTGGAGCCGGTCGGAGGGTGAATCGGAGATGCGCCAGCTGTCGCCCGTCAGGCACAGAACAGGAAAATCCAGCGGCAGCTCGTAGATACGGTACTCCACCACGCTGTACTTATTGCGCGCCATCTGTCCATCAGCTCCCCGTTTTCTTGTCGTTTTTGACCTATTCACCACCAGTATATCATGGTTTTTTGGAAATTCAATCCTTCTTTTTTCCGAAAATGGTCGTTTTTGCGCATTTTCCAGTTGCTTTATAGTGGTACGAGGAATTTCTCTGCGATATAATATAGACAGATAAGAATAGCAGATAAGACATAAATATTCTCAAGGAGGTAGTGTAATGGCACAAAAGGCTGTCGTGAACCGGCCCGGCAGAAGAAAAGTGCTGGGCGTGTACATCCGCAACAACTGGCAGCTGTACCTGCTGCTGCTGGTCCCCATCATTTTTGTGATCGTGTTCAAATACGCTGCCTACCCCGGTCTGCGTATGGCCTTTATGAACTACAAGCCCGCCAAGGGCTATGCAGGCAGCAAATGGGTGGGCTGGGAGACCTTTGAGAAGATCTTCCGCGACAAAGACTTCCACCGGGCGCTGAAAAACTCGCTGGCCTTCAACTTCCTCGATCTGCTGGTGGGCTTCCCGGTGCCGATCATCCTGGCGCTGCTGCTCAACGAGCTGCGCTTCCCCCGCTACAAGAAGCTGACCCAGACGGTGCTGTATCTGCCCCACTTCCTCAGCTGGGTCATCATCGCATCGGTGGCGCTGAACCTGTTCAAGCCCGAGACCGGCCTTGTCAACATCCTGCTGAAAAACGCCGGATGGATCGAGGAAGGCATACCCTTCCTCACCGAGAAATGGCACTGGGCGGTCACCTACCTGCTCATAGGTGTGTGGCAGAACATGGGCTGGGGCTCCATCATCTATCTGGCAGCCATCACCGGCATCGATGCGGAGCTGTACGAGGCAGCCACCATCGACGGTGCGGGCCGCCTGCGCAAGATCTGGAGCGTTACCCTGCCCTGCATCCGCGGCACCATGGTCACGCTGCTGATCATGAACCTGGGCCGCGTGATGGGCTCCAACTTCGAGCGTCTGGATTCCTTCGGCAACGTACAGGTAAAGGATTTCCAATACCAGCTGGCCATCTACATCTACGAAAAGGGTCTTGCCGGTTCCAACTTCAGCCGCGCCACGGCGGTGGGCCTGTTCCAATCCCTCACCGGTCTGTTGCTGGTGCTGGGCAGCGACTGGGTCTCCAAGCGCCTCGGCGAAGACGGCTTGCTGTAAAGGAGGGCTGAAGAATGCAGAACACCACCAAAGCTCCCCTGATCAAGAATAAGACCTCTCCCTGGAAGGGCGTAAACCGGATCCGCTTTACCGATTTCGTTATCGCCTTCGTCATCCTGATCCTTTCCCTTACCTGCATCCTGCCGTTTCTGCACGTAGCCGCCAAGAGCATCTCCTCCAACACGGCGGTCATGTCCAAAAGCGTGTACCTGTGGCCCAAGGGGCTCACCTTTGAGGCCTACACCTCCATCTTCAAGGATGGGCAGCTGGTGCACAGCATGTTCTACACCGTTGGGGTTACGCTGCTGTTTACCCTCATCGGCATGATCGTTACCATCTGCGCAGCCTACCCGCTGAGCCTGAAGGGGCTGAAGGGCCGCAGCTTTATCGCCTTCTTCCTGATGTTTACGATGTACTTCTCCGCGGGCCTGATCCCCGAGTACCTGCTGATGGGCGACCTGAAGCTGCTCAACACCCCCTGGGTGCTGATCCTGCCCCTGGCCTTCTCCCCCTACAATATGCTGATCATGAAGTCGTTCCTCTCCTCCACCATTCCCGACAGCCTCTACGAGGCCGCCAAGCTGGATGGAGCGGATCACTTCCAGATCCTTACCAAGATCGTGCTGCCGCTTTCCAAGCCCATCATCGCAACGCTTTCGCTGTTCTACGCGGTGGGCCGCTGGAATGCCTACGCCGATGCCAAGTACTACATTACCAAAAAGGCGCTGCAGCCGCTGCAGTACCTGCTGAGCAACATGGTGCTCTCCTCCGGCTCGGATGCCATCAGCCTTTCGGAGAATGCCGCCGTGGTCTCCACCCCCGAGGTGCTCCAGGCTGCGACCATCATGTTTGCCACGCTGCCCATCATCATGGTGTACCCCTTCGTGCAGAAGTACTTCGTTAAGGGTGCCATGATCGGTGCCGTTAAGGGCTGATGCCCGCCCCACTTCGGAATAATGACGGTGGATGAGACGTCATTATCATAAATCAAAGGAGGAAACTCAACTATGAAGCGTATCGTTTCTCTGGTTCTGGCCATGATCATGGTGCTGAGCATGTTCGCCGTTGCGAACGCCGAAGCCGCCACCGGCATGGCTGCCTGGACTCCCTTCGAAGAGACCGTTACCATCACCGTGCCTGTGTACGATCGTGCCAAGGCCGGCTACCCCGCTGTTGACGACAACTACTGGACCCAGTGGATCCAGAAGGAGTTCGGCGACAAGTACAACATCGATGTGAACTATGTTGCCATCCCCCGCGGCGATGTTATGACCAAGTACAACCTGCTCATCGCCAACAAGGAAACTCCCACCATCATGATGGAGTATGACTACCCCAAGGTAGCCCAGTGGGCCACCGACGGCGCCATGCAGCCCATCGATCTGGAAGCCTTCGCAGCCGTTGCTCCCACCTACTACGGCAAGATGGTGGAAAACAACCAGCTGGGCTACACCGCTATGAACGGCGAAAACTACTTCGTACTGTCCGAGCGCCCCTACTACAACACCAACTACACCTACTTCACCTTCGTTCGTATGGACTGGCTGCGCGCCGTGGGCTATGACCACGTGCCCGCCTCCTACGCCGAGCAGGTGGATGCCATCAACAAGATCATTGAGGCCGGTCTGACCGATCAGGCTCCTCTGGGTCTGGGCGTTCCCTCCGCTGCTTACGTTGCCAACTTCGCCTACCACGATGCCGATCTGGTAGAAGCCGAGTGGGCTCAGCACTGCTCTCTGGGCACCGCTTCCATGACCTGGAAGCCCACCGAGCGCCTGCTCAAGCGCCTGAACGCTGAGTACAACATGGGCTGGTACTCCTCCGAGTTCGACCTGGCCGAGAACACCGCCGGTGCTGCTGCCGACCAGATGCAGACCGACTTCATCAACGGCAAGATCTACTCCTACGGTGGCTACATGGCCGCTAACGTAGATTGGCTGAACGCCTTCTACGAGAACAACCCCGGCGCCGAGCTGGCCATCGCTTCTGCCTACTCTGTGGAAGAGGAAGGCGTTGCCACCGCCCGCAACCGTGCTGACAACCCCTTCGGCATGATCGTTGGTTTCTCCAGCCTGGCCACTGCCGACCAGCTGAAGGCCGCCTGGATGCTGATGGAGTGGATGATCCAGCCCGAGAACCTGTTCGTTCTGGAGAACGGCATCGAAGGCACCACCTATGTGATGGGCGAGAACGGCCTGCCCGTTGTTGACGGTGCTTACATGGGCGACGGCATGCTCAACCACAACATGAACATCGACATGACCTGCCTGGTACACGCCTCCAAGGTTGTGGGCACCGTGGAAGATTCCATCCGCGCTGTTGCTCCCCAGGGTCTGCCCCAGGATTTCGCCCAGGCGATGATCGACAGCTGGACCACCGGCACCAAGGCCATCGCTGATCGCGGCAACGCTTACTCCGACCCCATCTTCGCCGTGGCGATCGAGTCCGAAGCCGAGTACAGCGCCACCCTGCTGTCTCTGTGGCAGGAATACTACGCCAAGCTGGTGAAGTGCGACCCCGCCGAGTTCGATGCCCTCTACGCCGAGCTGAGCCAGCAGTACCTGGATGCCGGCTACCAGGAGATCATCGACGAGCGTCTGGAAGCCTACAACAACGGCCAGACCACCAAGCTGCCCCAGAAGTAATTCCGGTGCCGCCGGCTGAGTAGCATACTTGGCAAGCCGCCCTGCTCCCGAAAGGGAACAGGGCGGCTCTTTTCGTGTTGTGATCGTGCGCTACCGGGGCGTTTGCGGGGCGCTGCCCCGCGCCCGGCCAAAGGGGCTGAGCCCCTTTGGAAACCCGCATATGCGCCCGTTACACGGGCGCAGGGAAAGAGGTGCTTGATGAGAGGTGCTGGTAATGCGTATGCTACTGCCGCTGCTCCGGCTTTGCTTTTTTGGGGCCTGCGATCAGGTGGAAGATGGGCAGGGCTGTTTGACTGTTGCTGCTTTGCCGGTAGACCAGCGAATAGCCTTTTTCTGCAAGGTCGTACCGGTCTTGCAGCTGGCTGATCGCCTTGGGGATGGCCTGCAGGTAGGCTTCGGTCATCGGTGCCGGTACGCCGGTCTGGTCATACCCCACCGCTGCGCTTGCAGGCTGCACCACGAAATGGAACGCCCATTCAGGGCTGGGATGCCTGCGGATGCAGACAGCAGCATCGGTGAAAAGAACGGGGCCTTCCTGCCCGGCAGCCGGGTCTTTTGAGACCAGTGAATACCCTGTAAACAGGTGGAAATGCACCTGCCCCACCTCCTGCCGCTTACCGCCGTTGGCTGCCACCGTAAAGCCCTGCCGGTATTCGGGCCGGTTGGCGGCCAGCGTTTCCACCGTGCGCCAAAGCTCCGGGAGGTAACCGCGGTTCTTCTCCTCCCCCAGCGCAAGAAGATCGCTCACGGCAGCTCTGGGGGACAGGATGATATGGTCTGCATAGGCAGGGCGGGGATGCTCAAAGGCCAGCATCTTTTCGGTGCGGTACACCTTCTTGACCGGCAGAACCCAGCTGCACCAACGGAACGACCAGCCCACCAGCCTGCCCATACCCGGGCTTTTGGCCAGCCGGAACAGAAGCTGCTTCATCATGGGACACCACCTCACTGCTGCGTTGTAGCAAAAGCATAGCACGGGCGCAAAGCCCATACAAGAGCAGAAGGGGCTGGAAAGCAAAGTTTTACAACAAAAAAGGAGCAGGTTCACCCAACCTGCTCCCAAAGGGGAGAACCGGCAGCAGAAGAAGAGGAGGGAGGTAACTGCTGCCGGTTCGGGATGTGGTCTTGCTTCGGCTTACAGGGTAACGATGCCCTGCATCAGCTCGGTGATCATCAGGAAGGTAAGGCCCTGACCATATGCCGTGGGGGTAACGATGATATCCTTATAGTGCTGCAGATTGTAGCCCATGCCGGTGCCGCCGGAAACGCCCTGCACAGCGCCGGTCTCGTCGATCTGGTCCAGCACGGCCTGGGCGGCCAGCTTGCCCATTTCCACGTACTTATCCTCGGTGAGCACGCCCATGCGGATGCCCTTGAGCACACCATAAGCGATGGCGGCGGTGGCGCTGGTCTCGCAGTAGGTCTCCTCCACATCGATCAAAGTGGTGTAGAGGCCGTTGACGCGCTGATACTTCCACAGCGCCAGCACCTGATCCTGCCAGGCGGAGAGGATCATGCGGGTGGCGGCGTTATCGCGGCCGGTGATATCCTTCAGCTCGATGGCGGCGGCGGTGAACCAGGCATTGCCGCGGGCCCACTTGGCGTTGGCGTAGTTGTGGCGGCGGTCGAAGGTCCAGCCGTGGTAGAACAGGCCGGTCACCTGATCCTGCAGATAGCGCACATGGATGAGGAACTGGTACTCAGCCTCGTCGATCCACTCAGGCTTGTTCAGCACAACACCCGCCTTGGCCAGGAACAGGCCCACCATGAACAGGGTATCGCACCAGAGCTGCTGGTAGTGCTTGTTCCACACGGTGCAATGCTGCAGGCCGCCGTACTCGGTGCGGGGCATTTCCTCCAGCACCCACTTGGCCCAGCTTTCGATCACGGGCAGGTAGGCGGGGTTTTTGGTCTCGTCGTACAGGCAGGTAAGGGTGAGCACGGGGGCAACGGTGTTCACGTTGCGGTGGGGCTTTTCCTCGCGGGAGAGCATATCGTCGTACCAGCCGGTCAGGTAATCCAGAATGGACTTGTCGCCGCTCTGCTGGTAGGTCTTGTAGATGCCGTAAAGGGCTACGCCGGTGGGCCACTCCCAGTTGTTCATGGTCAGGTGGCCGCGGGAGGGATCGTTGCCGTCAGCGCGCTGGAGCATGCCCAGCACCTTGTCTGCGATTGCCTTGTAATCCATGATCGTATCTCCTTTCGGTTGCTTCATGTACCGCTGCAGGCGGGGCTCCCGGCTCATCATATCCGCTACCAGGGAAGCGATCTGCTCTGCACCGTAGGCGTTGAAGTGGGTGGGGTCGTCGTGGCCGTTCGGAAAATCGGGATTTTCGCCCGGCTCCAGATGCACGAACAGCTTGCCGGTATCGGCCCGGCCCAGGCTCTCGTACAGGTTGCGGCTGGCCATTTTCAGATTAAGGAAGGGCACATTCAGCTCTTTGGCCACCTTCTGTGCGGCGGCGGAGTATTCGCCATGGGTGTAGAGCAGATCGCTCTCGCCCACGTACAGGCGGCGGCTCACCGGGCTCAGGATCACCGGCAGGGCACCCTTCTCCATGGCGGTGCGGCAGTACATGCGCAGAAAATCCTGATAGGAGGTATCCGGGTCGGTGTGCAGGGTGGGATCCTTCTTTTCGTCGTTGTGGCCGAACTGGATCATCAGCACATCGCCGGGCTTCATGCCCTCGCGTACAGGGTCGAAACGGCCTTCATCCACAAAGCTGCGGGTGCTGCGGCCGCTCATGGCATGGTTGGCAACAGTAACGCCCGCCTTCAGAAATTGGGGGATCGCCCAACCCCAACCGCGGAATGGGGGCTTGTTATCTTCTACGGTGGAATCGCCGATGATATAAACAGTAGGCACAGGATTAGCTCCTTTCCCAGATGAACGTGCATTTTTACTGGTTTTATTATAGCATATCCCAGCGGCCGAAACTTCCCAAAAAAGCAGCACAATCATGCAAAAATGACCACTACGCAGGGAATAACGTCCCTTTGGCGAACAGTAACTATACAGCGTTTCCCCACGGAGGATGAACCAACATGATCAAAGTCTACTGCTGCTTCCCCGGCGGCAAGCACAAGGCCCTTACCATGAGCTACGATGACGGTAAGATGCAGGACCGCCGACTGATCGAGATCTTCAACCGCCACGGCATCAAAGGCACATTCCACCTGAACAGCGGCATCTTTCACGACCCGGAGCGCATCAAGCCCGAAGAGATGCTCACGCTCTATGAAGGCCACGAGGTGGCCTGCCACACCGTGTCCCACCCCACCATCGAGCGCTGCCCCATGCCCGAGGTGGTCGCCGAGGTGCTGGACGACCGCAAGGCGCTGGAGAGCATCATGCACTATCCGGTGCGGGGCCTCAGCTACCCCAACGGCTCCCTTTCGCAGGATATCGTAGACATGCTCCCACACACCGGCATCCGCTACAGCCGTGTGGTGGGCAATACCGATGGCTTTGCCCTGCCCAGCGACCCCTACCGCTGGATGGCCACCTGCCACCACAACCACCGGCTGATGGAGCTGGGCGAAGAGTTCCTTTCGCTGCACAAGCAGCAGTACCTGTACCTGATGTATGTATGGGGCCACAGCTACGAGTTCGACCTGATGGATAACTGGCAGCTGATGGAGGATTTCTGCGCCCTGATGGGCGGCAAGGAGGATATCTGGTACTGCACCAACATCCAGCTGATGGATTGTCTGGATGATTTTAAACGGCTGCAATTCGCCGCCGACAACGCTTTCGTTTACAACCCCAACGCCCGGGACTGCTGGATCCGTGTGCGGAACCAGGATTCCGTATGCATCCCTGCCGGGCAGACCGTTACACTGTAAGGAGGCATCCCTATGATCGAGTACCGCGACCCCATTACCGGCTATCAGGTACGCCGCTACACCAACGGCCCCGAACGCAACGCCAAGCTCTACTTCACCACCGAAAACTTCTCCACCGACGACAAATACTTCTACTTTAATAAATATGTAGAGGACGGCCAGGAAACCTGGCGCGGCGAGATCGCCACCGGCGAAGTGTCGCAGGTGACCGATAAGGCCTACTGCGGCTTTGCCCTTGACCGGGAAAAGAACGTGGCCTATGTATGCCGCAACGAGACCGAGGTCTTTGCGGTGGATCTGGACACCCATCAGCTCACCAAAATGGGCGACCTGCCCGCAGGCGGCAAGATCACCGGTCACCTGACCAGCGCGAACACCGGGCGCATCGCCTGCAGCTACCACTTGGCCAACAAGATCTATGCGCTGGTGATCCTGGATCCCGGCAAAGAAGCCGAGATCGTGTACCAGAGCGATTACCGGCTGGGGCATGCCCAGATCTGCCCCACCGATGAGAATCTGATCTTCTACATCCACGAGACTGAGGGCGATGCCTTCCAGCGCACCTTTATGTGCGATGTGAAGGAGCGCTATGTGCGCCCCTGGTACGTGGAGCACCCCAATGAGTGGATCACCCATGAGGTGTGGGCCGCCGACGGCACCGAGATGGCCTTTATGAAGCTTCGCGGCAACATCCTCATCGGCGACAAGGATGGCCGCCACTTCGACCACGCCGCCTACAGCGAGCAGCTGCTGCATCCCTGCCTGAGCCGTGATCGCAAATGGCTGGTAGCCGACCGCATCAGCTATCTGGGCGTTACCGTGCAGGAGGGCGTGGTGCTCATCGAGCGTGCCACCGGCAAGCAGAAGCTGATCGCCACCACCGGCTCCTGCAAGACCGGTGCCGACCACCAGCACCCCTCCTTCAACCGTGCCGGCGATATGGTGCTGTTCAGCAACCCGGATGAAAACGGTATTGCACAGGTATGCACCATCGACCTGAAGCAGGTTTTGAAGGACTGGTAAGCCCTTTGGGTGCCTGAGGCGACATCTCGCAATACGATGATTGAGCCGCCTGGGTGATACAGAAGCATAACAAAACAGCCCGCAGAGATCATGGTCTCTGCGGGCTGCTTATGTATCGGTTGGCTGATTTGTATACACGGGCCGCTTTGGATATGCAGGCTGCTTTCTGCCTCTGCTGCGCATATACCGGGTACACGTGCGTATTCACGCAACAGAAAAGGGAGACCGGAGCAAGTCCGGTCTCCCCGATCCAGTTACTCAATGCTTGCGCATTGTTTACCGGTTGGATGGTTCAGTAATTACTGAGCCTTCCAAGCGTTGTACTGGTTCTGGAACTCAACGAGGCACTCCTGGTAGCCAGCGGCATCCAGGTCAGCCTGGTACTGAGCGATGTAATCGGCAACAGCGTCAGCGGGAACGCCACCGTTCTCCAGCACGAAGCCGTACTGATCGAACAGAGCCTGGCAAGCAGCATACTGGGCCTCAACGGGGGTCTTGTCGAAGCGGAAGCCAGCAGCGCAGGAGGTCAGAGCGCCGCCGTTGAAGGCATCGTACAGGTCAGCCTTGTTGTCGGGCTCGTTGTAGAGGGGGGTAACGATGGTAGCGTTGGCAGACTCCCACATGGAGTGGTTGTACTTCTCGCTGTTCTGGGTTACGTGCACGATGGTCTGGCCTTCTTCCTGAGTGTAGGTGAAGTCCTCGCCCTCGATACCGAAGGTGTACATGTCAGCCAGCTTGGCGTCGGTGTACAGCAGGCCCATGAAGTCGATGGCAGCCTTGATCTTGGCTTCATCGGTGGTGGTGATGGCGTAGCAGGAGCCCAGAGCGGAGGTGCTGTGAGCATAGCGGTTGGTGGCGGGAGTCATAACAACTTCCTGGCCATAGCGGCTGTTGGCTTCGGCGTTAACGGGGATGTCGGTCCACCAGGACATGGCCCAATCCTGAGACTGGGTGGTGGTGTCAGTGGTAACCTTGGTCCAGTCATCCTCATGGATGAGGCCCATCTCGCCCCACTTGCCCATCAGCTGGCAGAACTCGAGGTACTCGGCAGAAGCCAGAACGTTCACAACTTCGTTGGTCTCGCGGTTCACGGCGAAGAAGTTGGTGGAAGCGTCAGCGGTGAAGAAGTCGAACTTGTCGATGTTCCAGCGATAGAACATGGAGGTCTTCTGGGTGAGGTAGGGATACTTGATGCCGGCTTCCTTGGCCTGCACGAGCATGGGCTCAACATCAGCCAGGGTCTTCACGGTGCTGATGTCCCAGCCGAACTGGTCCACAACAGCCTTGCGGAACATGAAGTCGTAGCCTTCAACGTTGTCCTTGTAAACGGGGATGAAGTAGTTGCGGCCGTTGTACTTGGTGGCTTCCCACTGGCCTTCGCTCATGGAGCCGTACAGGGCGGTGCCGGGCAGGTAATCGGTGATGTCGGTCACAGCGTTGGCGGGAACCAGATCGTTGGTGCCGATGATGGACTCCCAGGAAGCAGTCCACAGCAGGTCGATCTCGTTGTTGGCCAGAGCCAGCTTGGCCTGGTCTTCGTACTCACCGGCCATGTCGGTCAGAACGATTTCAACATTGATCTTGTCAGCGATGTAGGCGTTGATGGCATCCTGAACCTTCTTGACCTGATCCTGATCAGGCTGAGCCAGGTTGAAGCACTTGCGCCATACGTTGATGACGACCTTCTCTTCAGCAGAGGCCACGGCCACAACGGACAGCAGCATGCAAAGAGCCAGCACCAGAGATACGAGCTTTTTCATGGTAAATCTCCTCCTAATAATTTATTCTTAACGTTCCATTTACAGAAACGCCAGAAACGAAGTGGGGCAGGGCATCAGCCCTTGACGGAACCAACGGTAAGGCCCTTGATGAAGTACTTCTGGAAGAAGGGGTACACCACCATGATGGGGCCGATAACAACGATAACCGTAGCCATGGTGGAAGAGTACTGGGGAATGGCGCCGCCCATGGCAGCACGTACAGAAGCGGGCACGTTGGTGTTGTTGAGCAGGAACGAAATGTTCTTCTGAATGTTGACCAGCAGCAGCTGCAGGGGCTTGAGCTTGTCGTCGGAGATGTAGAGCAGAGCGTTCTGCCAATCGTTCCAGTAGGTGGTAGCCAGCATGAAGCCTACAGCAGCCAGGGAGGGCTTCAGCAGCGGCAGGGTGATCTGGAAGAAGGTGCGGTAGTCGCCGGCACCGTCGATCTTGGCGGCTTCCATCAGCTCGCCGGGGATGCTGTTGGCGATGTAGGTACGAAGAATGATAACATTCATCGTGGAAACGCACAAGGGGAGGATCAGCGCCAGGAGGCTGTTCTTCAGGCCGTAGTAGCGGGTGAAGATCATGTAGCCGGAGAGCTGACCGCCGTTGAACAGCATGGGGATGAGCAGGAACAGGCTCAGGAAGCCAGCCAGCTTAAAGCCCTTACGGCTGATGGAGTAAGCGTACATGGCCATGACCAGCAGGCCGAAGAAGGTACCGAACACGGTAACGAAGATGGTTACAGCGTAAGAGGTGAACAGCTTGTTGCCGTACTTGAGCACGGAGTTCATACCTACCATGGACCACTTCTCGGGCCAGAAGGAGAAACCGTTCTGGTTGATGGTCATTTCATCGGTGAAGGCAGAAATGAAGGTGAGCAGCACGGGGGCGAAGCAGAACACCGTGAACAGCAGGACGATGATCGTCAGGATGGTCTGACCCACGATCTGCTTGGGCTGGATCTTCATACCATTCTTGATCTTAACGGGGGCATTGATCGCCGTCTTTTCCATGGTTTCCACTCCTTTCTTAGAACAGTGCGTTCTCGGGCTCGATCTTGCGAACCATCCAGTTGGCGAAGAGCATCAGCAGGAGGCCGATCACAGACTGGAAGAAAGAAGTAGCAGCCGGGAAGCCGAAGTTGGAGCTCTTGAAGATCTGGCCCAGCACGTAGGAGTCGATAACCTGCGTGGTGGAGTAAAGGATACCGTTGTTGCGGGTGACCTGGTAGAACAGACCCGTGTCGGAACGCATTACGTTACCAACGGAGAGCAGCAGCATAACGGTGATCATGGGCACCAGGGAAGGAATGGTGATGTGGCGGATCTGCTGCCACTTGTTGGCACCGTCGATCTCGGCGGCCTCGTAGAGGGAGGTATCGATACCGGCCAGCACGGACATGTAGAGCACGGAGCCGTAACCGGTATCCTTCCAGATCTTAACGATGAGGAGGATCCAGGGCCAGTAGGCGGCCTTGGAGTAGAAGCTCACGTTGATGCCCAGGGAGTTGTTGATAAGGCCGGTATCCTTGGCCAGGAAGGCGTAAACGATGAACTGTACCGCAGCGTAGGAGATGAACACGGGGATGATCATCAGCGTCTGCATGGTCTTGGCGGCCTTCTTGAGGCGCATCTGGTCGATCATGATGGCCAGCGCCACGTTGAGGAAGGTGCCCACCACGGTGAACAGCAGGTAGTACAGCACCGTGTTCTTGGTCATGTTGACGAAGGTCTTCCAGGACTGGATAAGGAACTGGAAGTTCTCAAGACCGCACCAGGGGCTGGCAAAGATGCCCAGCTGGTAGTCGAACTTCTTGAATGCCATCACCAGACCGGCCATGGGCACGTACATGATGAAGAACAAGATCAGGAAGCCGGGCAGGGCCATGACGATGTGGGCTCTGTGCTTCCAGAGATTTGCGAAAAATGCCTTCACGGTGCCATCTCCTTTGGAATGAGAAGTTTCTATACATTGTGCCGGCAGGGCCGGCCGCAACGCTGGCAGGATGCGTCTGGTGCTTTGTTACAGGAAAGCCAAAAAATGACGCCAAGGATGCAGGCGGCTCATTCTCCGGTAGGCTTCCGGCTCCGACCTGCGGCAGTGTGTATCGGTTGGTTTGGGGAACGGTTCGGAAAGGTTCTTTCGAAAACGTTATCGTTGTTTTCGGGACTCTCTCCTTTTCTCGCAATTATCATAACTCTATTCTGTTCAAATTGCAAGTAGTTTTCTGTTTTTTTTGTGCAGTATTTTTCAAAGCCTGTACGTTTTGTCTCTGATTTTCGTTGAAATGTACAAGTTTTCTCACTTTTCACGAAAAGATTTTCGGGAAAAATTTTCGGAGAAATCCACATTGTTTCGAAGGCAAAATGATCCGTTTCCGTGTGAATCCACCCACGAATCTGCCGTTTTTGACCATCTTACGCCCCTTTGCTTGCCTTTCTGCGGCCGGGTAGTTAAAATAGGTTTAGAACGCCGAGGTGAACACCATGCATGAAGACATCCTGAAGCGGCTCAGCGCCGTTACCGAAGAGGAGCAGGCCATACTGAACGGTAAGCCCCTGGAGCCGGGCCGCTACGGCGAAGGTGAGCTGCTCACCGTGGCAGGAGAAAAGCTGCTGCCCACCTCCCGTATGATCACGCTTCGCCCCCATACCCGCTTTACGGAGTTCCCCCCGCACCGGCACGATTATGTGGAGATGCTCTACATGGTCTCCGGGCGGACGGTGCACCATTTTCCCGGCAGGGAGCCCCTTGTGCTCGAGGCAGGCGATGTGCTGATGATGAGCTGCCACGCGGTGCATGCCATAGAGCGCTGCGGCAAGGAGGATGTGGGCGTCAACCTGATCATACAGCCCGCCTTTCTGGAGGAGGCCCAGCGGGCCATCGGTTCGGGCAATGCGCTGGGGCGCTTTTTGCTGGATAACATCAAGAAGGGCAAAGCCAGCCTGCCCTACCTGCACTTCCGGGTGGCGGAGCAGCCCAGCGTGCAGGCGCTGCTGGAGAGCCTGGTCTGCGCCCTGGTAAGCCCCAGGCCCCTGAGCCAGCGCATACTCAAAACCTCCATCACCCTTTTGCTGATGTATATGCTGGAGTATACCGAGCACATGACCATGGCCCCCTCCGGCGGCAACGAGCTGGTGGTGAGCCTGCTGGAGGAGATCCGCCACCGGTACACCTCTGTGAGCCTGAGCGAGTTTGCCGCCCGGCACCATGTTTCCGCCGCCTACCTGAGCCAGACCGTGCGCAAGGCCACCGGCCTCACCCCCACCCAACACCTGCAGCGGCAGCGCATCGGGCAGGCCAAGAAGCTGCTGCGGGAGACCAGCCTGTCGGTGACAGAGATCTGCTATCAGGTGGGCTACAGCAACACCAGCCACTTCTACCAGCTCTTTACCCAGCAGTGCGGCATCAACCCCACCGAGTACCGGCATGTTAATTCAGGGCGCGAAAAGCCGTAAACTGAGGGCATACCCCCGAAATAACAGCTGTGCTACAATAAAAGCAGTAAGAACGCTGCAACTGCATACTTTCCAAATCATAAGGAGGCTGCCTATGGAACGCTTTGCCTGGATGGGACGCATCAAGCCCGGCATGGAGGCCGAGTACAAACGCCGCCACGACGAGATCTGGCCGGAGATGACCGAGCTTTTGAAGAGCGCGGGCATCTGCAACTACACCATCTGGTCGGATGGCGACATCCTCTTTGGCTACTACGAGTGCGAAAAGGGCATCGAGTTTGCCGAAAAGACCCAGGCCGGGAGCCCCATCGTGGACCGCTGGAACGTATACATGGAGGATGTGCTGGAGCTGGTGATGGATCCGGTCACCGGTGCGCAGCCCAAGCTGAAGCAAATGTTTCTGATGGAGTGATCGCATGAAGAACATCTATCTTGCCATTGATATCGGCGCCTCCAGCGGGCGGCACATCGCCGCATGGGTGGAGGGGGGCCGTATCGAAATGCGGGAGGTGTACCGCTTCCCCAACGGTGCCTCCATGAAGAACGGCCACCTGTGCTGGGATATCGAAGCCCTGGAGGGCCATGTGGTCGCCGGTCTGAAGGCAGCCGGAGACATGGGGCTGGCTCCTGCCGCCATCGGCATCGACACCTGGGGCGTGGACTTTGTGCTGCTCGATAAGGAAGGCAAGCGCCTGGGCGATGCCGTCGCCTACCGGGACAGCCGCACCGAGGGCATGGACAGGGAGCTGGAGCAGGTGCTCTCCTTTGCCGACCTGTACAGCGAATGCGGCATCGCCAAGCAGCCCTTCAACACCGTGTACCAGATGATGGCGTTGCTCCGGGAGCACCCGGAATACCGGGAGCAGGCCGATGACTTCCTCATGATGCCCGAGTACCTTTCCTGGCTGCTTACCGGCAAGCGGGCCCATGAGTGGACCAACTGCACCACCGGTGCCCTGTGCGATGCCCGGGCCCGGGGCTGGTCGGAGATCATCCGTCAGGCGGCAGAGCTGCCGGAGCGCTGGTTCCGTACCCCCATGGCAGAGCCGGGCACCCTGCTGGGGCCCCTCAACGATGAGACAGCCGCCCGGGTGGGCTATCAGGCCCAGGTGATCCTGCCTGCCACTCACGATACCGGCAGCGCCTACATGGCCGTACCCGCCAAAGACAAGCAGGCCGCCTTCCTTTCCAGCGGCACCTGGAGCCTGCTGGGCACCGAGCTGAGCCAGCCCGTTACCACCGAAGCCGCCATGCGCTCCGGCTTTACCAACGAGGGCGGCTACGGCGGCACCACCCGCTTCCTCAAGAACATCATGGGCATGTGGATACTCCAGTGCATCCATCAGGAGATCGAAGGCAAGCACAGCTTTGCCGAGATGGCGCAGCTGGCCGCCGCCTCCGGCTACCCGGCCTGGATCGATGCGGCAGATAACCGCTTCCTGGCCCCGAAGAGCATGCTGGAGGAGGTAAAAGCCGCCCTTCGGGAGGCCGGTGCCCCCGAGCCCGCCGACCTGGGCGATGTGCTCCGGGCCGTTACCATGGGCCTTGCGGTCTGCTACAAGGAGGCCATTGCCGAAATGAGCAGAGTGACCGGCAAACGCTTCACCGGCATCAACATCGTGGGCGGCGGCAGCCAGAACGTGGTGCTGAACCAGTGGACGGCGGATGTCTGCGGTCTGCCGGTCTACGCAGGCCCCACCGAGGGCACCGCCCTTGGCAACCTGGCCGCCCAGATGATCGCCCTTGGCGATTTTGCCGATCTGGCCGCCTTCCGTGCGGCGCTGCCTGCCAGCTGCGATATACAGACCTACCTGCCCAAGGGCTGAAAAACGGGCAGTTTTCCCCCATTTCTACCTTATACAGAGAAAGGAAGGATCCTCACATGACTCTCTACGAACAGGCCAAAGCCCGCTACGAAGCCATCGGTGTGGATGTGGAGGCCGCCCTGGCCAAGTTGCAGAAGGCCCCCATTGCCATGCACTGCTGGCAGGGCGATGACGTGCGCGGTTTCGATACCGACCCCAACAAGCCCCTGACCGGCGGCATCCAGACCACGGGCAACTATCCGGGCCGTGCCCGTACCCCCGAAGAGCTGATGGCGGATATCGATCTGGTTTTGAAGCTGGTGCCCGGCACCAAGAAGATGAACCTGCACGCCTCCTACGCCATCTTCGACGAGGAGAACGGCGGCTGGGTGGATCGCGACAAGCTGGAGCCCAAGCACTTCAAGAAGTGGGTGGATTTCTGCAAGGAGCGCGGTCTGGGCTGCGACTTCAACCCCACCTTCTTCTCCCACCCCAAGTGCGACCCCCTCACCCTGGCCTCCCCCAACGAGGAGACCCGCCGCTTCTGGATCGACCACGGCAAGGCCTGCATCCGCATCAGCCAGTACCTGGCCGAGGAGCTGGGCCAGCCCTGCATCATGAACATCTGGACCGGCGACGGCTTCAAGGATATCCCCGCCGACCGTATGGGCCCCCGCATGCGCTACAAGGCTGCCATGGATGAGATCCTCTCCGAGCCCTTCGATTTTGATAAGGTAAAGCCCTGCGTGGAGTCGAAGGTATTCGGCATCGGCGTGGAGGCCTGCACTGTGGGCAGCGCCGAATACGCCCTGCTCTATGCCGCCCAGAACCCGGGCAAGTGCATCCCCCTGATGGATAACGGCCACTACCACCCCACCGAGGTGGTGAGCGATAAGATCCCCGCGCTGCTGAGCTTCTTCCCGGAGCTGGCGCTGCACATCACCCGCCCCATCCGCTGGGACAGCGACCACGTTGTGCTGCTGGATGACGAGACCAAGGAGATCTGCAAGGAGATCGTGCGCTGCGGCGGTCTGGAGGGCCGTGTACACATGGCCACCGACTACTTCGATGCCTCCATCAACCGCGTAAGCGCCTGGGTGACGGGTCTGCGCAATGTGCAGAAGGGTCTGCTGATGGCCCTGCTCACCCCCAACGAGCAGCTGAAGCAGCTGCAGGATACCGACCGCTTTACCGAGCTGATGGTTCAGCAGGAGGAGCTGAAGACCCTGCCCTTCGGTGAGATCTGGAGCGAGTACTGCCGCCGCTGCGGCGTGCCGGAGGATGGCCAGTGGTTACCCACGGTACTCAAGTACGAGCAGGACGTGCAGCTGAGCCGCTGCTGAAACACCCATCAAATACCACAGGAGGGTACACGACTATGTCTATGACCGAGATCAAGATCGTACAGAAATACATCCGCATGGCCAACGACGGCTGGCTGCAGGGCTGGCACGAGCGCAACGGCGGCAACCTGACCTACCGCCTTACCAAAGAGGAAGTGGCCGAGATGCGCCCCTTCTTCGATGCCCAGCCCCGTGAGTGGGTAGCCATGGGCGTTACCGGCGAGAACCTGGCCGGGGAGTACTTCCTCTCCACCGGCAGCGGCAAGTTTTTCCGCAATGTGATCACCGACCCTGAGGATTCCATCTGCGTGGTGGAGATCAACCATAAGGGCGACAGCTACCGCATCGTATGGGGTCTGGTGAACGGCGGCAAGCCCACCAGCGAGTTCCCCAGCCACTACATGAACCACTGCGTGCGCGCCAAGGCCACCCATGGCCAGCACCGGGTCATCTACCATGCCCACCCGGCCAATATCATCGCCATGACCTTTGTTCTGCCCCTGACCGACCGGGACTTCTCCCGCGCCCTGTGGAAGAGCGCCACCGAATGCCCGGTGGTGTTCCCCGGCGGCGTGGGCGTGGTACCGTGGATGGTGCCCGGCGGTGCGGACATCGCTCTGGCCACCTGCGAGAAGATGAAGGACTACGATGCCGCCGTATGGGCGCACCACGGCCTCTTCGCCTCCGGCCCGGATTTCGACATCACCTTCGGCCTGATGCACACCATCGAAAAGGCTGCGGAGATCTGGGTAAAGCAGAAGTCCACCGGCCTTGACGAACTGCAGACCATCCAGGATGATGAGCTGCGTGCCATCGCCCGGGATTTCAACGTTCAGCTCCGGGAGGATTTCCTGGATTGAGCCGCATTGGCACGGAGTGCCTGTGAACCATCAAACGAACGCCCTGCTGCATCGTTGCGCAGCAGGGCGTTTTCTGTGGCAGGCAGGCATTTGGGGGCGGCACCGGCTTTCTCTTGAGAGGGAGACGGTGCCGTCCGCAGCCACAGCACAAAGCCCCCTTCCCGAACCGGGAAGGGGGCTTTGCCTGTTTACCTGCGGCGATTGACGGCGAACCATCAGCCGGAGGCTTCAGCATTATTCTACGTTAGTAGTGTTACCGCTTTGGGTGAAGTTGAAGGTGGTCACATCGGTATCGGTCTCGTAGATATACAGACCCTGATCACCGGGCTGAACATTGGTGAAGGTGCTGTCGGTGATAGAAACCGTGGTATCGGCATTCAAGTCACCAATGGCCATACCGGGCTTCTTGGACAGATCCTTGAAGGTGCAGTCATCAACGGTCACGGTATCGATCTCGGAGCCGTAGGCCTCGTGCAGCTTGATGCCGCGGGTACCGGTGAAGGTACAGCCCTCAAAGCTGGCGTTGCCGCTGCAGACCCACACGGCGTACTCACTGTCCTTATTGGAGTTGAAGGTGCAGTTGATGAACTTGGCATTGTCGCTCTCCAGCTGGATAGCGTTGACGAAGTTCACGTTCTCAAAGACCAGATCGCCGCCAAACTCAAGGTAGCCAAGCTCCCATGCACCCTCGTTGTAGGAAACAGACTCATCCTTAATGGTCATGTTCTTGAAGGTAAGGGTACCGCCATTGGCAGCACGCAGGGGGCCTACGCCATCACCGGTGGCGACCAGGGTGTTGCCGTTGCCATCGATGACCAGGTTCTGCACGGCATCATTTTCGCCTACCAGAGGAGTGGAGCCGTGGGCGCCACCGGTAGCCCATTCCAGATCGCCGGTCATGTTGAGGATGGCAGCATCCTTATCGGCAATGTTGTCCAGAGCATCCTTAAGGGTCTCACCGGAGGCGATATCTTCCTCAACGGCTTCGCCCCAGGGATGGTTCTCGGTGAAGGCCTCGTCCAGAGCAGCCTCGGCACCCAGAGCTTCCAGGTTGGCGGTCTGCACGGCCTGGGTGAGCACCAGCACGTCGTAGCTGTCGCCAAAGGAGGCAACATAATCGTTACCGGCGGTCTTATCCATGGCGATCTCTTCCAGCACGGAGTAGCTCTTGCCGGGCTTCAGCACATCGGGGTAGGTAACGCAGTAGAGGTCGTACTCCTGCAACAGCAGTTCGCCGTCGATCACGGCAGCGATGGTGGCAGAGCCCTTCTCAACAGGGGTCACACCCTCGGCCCACTTGATGTGGATCAGGTCGGTCTCCTTCTCGAAGGCCACCCAGGTGCGGGCGTAGGCGTCGCTTTCACCGACGTTCTCAACATCAACATACTTTTCGATCTCACCTACCAGCTCATCGTCCCACTCGATCTCGTCGCCGGGGTAGTAGGCGGGGAACAGGGGCTGGTTCTGCCGGAACTCTTCGCCCGCTTCGTTGGTCTCGATCTGGTCGATATCCACGTTGCCGAGGGTCATCACGTTCACATCGCTGTCGGTATCGGTCAGATAGGCCAGCGTGCCGGTGGTGGCGATCAGCAGGGATGCGACCAGAGCGATCAGGGTGATCCAGGTGCGCTTGCTCATGGTTCTCGTCTCCTTTTTGGTTTGAAGCATACATATTGCAGGGTTGGTGCCTTGCATCCGCCCACTTCCTGCTTTTGGAAATTATACCACTATCTTTGATGCAATACAAGTTCATTTTTTTGCAAATCAGAACTTGTTTGGCGCTGCGGCGCATGCGCAACGCGTTTGCACACAACGTGTTGCGGCATCCGGAGCTACGCAGCCGCAGCGCCCGCAGCGCAAAACAGAGCCTGCCGCACCGCGCGGCAGGCTCTGTATCTTGTACTCTTGCCCCGGCTGGGCTTTCCTCCTTACTTCTGCCCATCCTGCTTATCCCGGTAGTGCATCCGCATACGGATATCCTGAGGGTAGTTGCCGAAGGAGCGGCCGAAGATGGTGAGGCCGCCCACATTGCGGGCGTTCTCCGGCACATAGATGCGGAAGATGATGGCGCTGTCGCCGCTGATCTTCAGATCGGAAAGGTTGGTATCGCTGATGCGCCCGCCATCCACATAGGTGCCGGTGGAGTTGATGGAAAGCAGCTTGTACAGCCCGTGCTGGTTCCAGTTGCGGAACCACCAGGGCGGATTGTAGATGCCCTGGATGCGCCCGAAATCGCCGGGGCTGGTCCAGTAGCCCAGCTCCACGCCGTTCATGCTGAAGTACACATCGCTGGGCCAATCATCCGCACAGCCGGGGGCCTCGGAGGAGATCTCCATGGAGAGCTGCAGCTCCACCAGCTCCTGGTTCTCCTGCAGGTAGCAGGGCAGCATGTATTCCACATAGCCGTGCCCGAACCAGAGGATCTGGGCGCTGAAACGCTCCGGGCTGGCAAAGAAGCGGGGGTCATCCACCTTGCCGATGATATTTTCCGGCGTACAGATGCCGCAGGTGGGCGAAACATCGAAGGAGGTATACTGGCCCACGCCGATCTCGGTCTCATAGATGTTGTAGCTGCGGCGCTGCTGGGTGGGCTCGATCATGATACTCTCATCGGTGGGGCAGCAGATCTTCTGCATGCCGTGCTTGCCGCCCACCATCTCGATGGTGATGAGCCCGCAATCGCTCAGGGCCTTGATGTGCGGAGTGAGTGCACCGGCAGTGATGCCCAGCCGCTCGGAGATCACGCTCATGCGCAGCGGCCCTTCCTGATAAAGCAGCTCCATAATGGAGACACGGGCCTCGGAGTTCAGCGCCCGGAACAGGGGAAGCCCTTCCCGCAGGGAATGGATATACAGCATGAAGGAAGCCTCTCTCTCTGAAATTTGTAATCGGATCGGTTCGGACGGCTGACGATGGCTTCGGTTTGGTTTTTTCCAAACAAAAGCCACTATAGCCGAAAATGTAGGTATTGTCAACATCCGCAGGCGCCGCCTTATTCGGCAATGCCCCACAGGCTCTCCCCCTCCGGGGAGAGGAGGGTACAGGCGATGCGTCCGCCCTGGCGGTAGATAAAGCCGCTCCATTCGGTGCCGAAAAGGGTCAGGGTCAGTTGTTCGCCCTCCCGGTGCATCTGCGCCTGCTGTGCCGTTGTGCCGATGCTGTAGGTAACGCCGTTGTTGGGCCGGGACAGGTACACCACCTGCCACCGCTCCGGCAGGGTCTCCGCCGGGGCCAGCGGTGCACCGTCGTAGTACAGGGGCCAAGCCAGCACCCGGCCCTCCTCATTCACCAGCAGGCGGCGGATCTGCAAAAACGGCCTGCCGCCCTTGCCCTCAGGCCGGGCGTGGTTGACCAGATACACGCTGCCATCCCGGTCGTGGAGCAGGCTGTTGTGCCCGGTGGCCTTGACCCCCGGCATGCCCTCCAGCTGGAAATGATAGCCGCCGCTGAGCTTATCGCCCGGGTGGTGGATGGGATCCCGATCGGTCATGGGCAGGCCCTTGGCATCCAGATAGGGGCCGGTCACCTCCCGGCTGTAGCCCACACGGATGTGGTAATCCTCGTTCAGGTCGCCCCAGGAGGTAAAGAGGATGAACCGGTCGGAGGGCGCATGGTACCACACATACCCACCCTCGATGGCCTGATGGCCGCCCCCTGCGATGCACAGCCCCTCATGGTATTCTGCCGGGAAGCCCTCCTCATTCAGCCGCAGGATGCGGATGCCGCCGAAGAAGCTGCCGTAGACCAGCCAATCGTTGCCCTGCCGGTCCGCCACCACACAGGGGTCGATGGCGTTGGCCTGGGTAAAGGTGCTGCTGTGCTGTGAGACCACCACATCGCCCACGTAGGTGTAGGGGCCCTTGGGGGACTTGGCTTTGGCCAGCCCGATCACGCTCTGGGTGGTACCGAAGCGGCTGGCGCAGCAGTAGAGCCGCCATTCATCGCCCCGCTGTACCAGCTCCGGGGCCCAGAAGCGATCCGTATCCACATGGCGCTTTACGGAGGCAGGGGTCTGCTCCAGCAGCGGAAATGGCTCCGACCAGCTGAGCAGGTCGGGGGAGGTGCGGGTCATCACGCCCGGGATGCGCAGATCGGTAGAAAGGCCCAGATATTCGTTTTCCAGTGCGATCACCAGCGGATCGTGAAAGGGCACATGCATGGGCCGGCCTCCTTTTCCATGTTACTGAGCGAGCGGGAAGGTGAAGATGGTCACGGAGTATGCAGGCAGCACCGTCTCCGCCACCCCGCCCAAGATGGGGCATACCCCGTCTGCGGGCACGATGCGGTCGGGGGCAGTAAAGGCGTTGGTCATGCGTCGCTCGCCACAGAGCTGCACGAAACCGGCGGTGCCGTCCGGCACACCGGGCAGGGTAAGGGTCAGGGGCGTTTCGGTCTCGGCAAGGGAGACCACCTTTACATAGAGCGCATCCTCCGTGCGGGTGACCACATGGTACAGCCCCTCGCCCTCCAGAGCGCTTTCCACCACATGGTCGCCCACGGTGGCGGCAAACATCTGCTGCACATAGTAGTTGGGGGTCAAAAGCACATCCCGGGCGTTGAACCAGATCAGGTCGGGTGTCCACTGGAACATACCGTCTCTGGCCAGAAGGGGCGCGTAGCAGGCCATGCGTACCAGGTCGCTGTTGCGCTCGATGCCGGTCATGTACGCCGCCTCGCACAGAGCGCTGTACAGGTTGTTGGGGCGGCGGCCGCCCTGCACCGGCTCATGGGCGGCATATTCGCCCAGGAACACCATGGTGGTGCGGGGGTAGCGGTCGTAGCGGCCAACGTTTTTCAGGAACCAGGCGCTATCCATGTAGTAGTGCTCATCCACCAGATCCTCCGCAAAGCGGGTACGGATCTGGTGCCAGCTGTGCTGGGGCAGTGCGCCCTCAGCCACCGGCCCGGCCGCCACGATGCAGGTGATCTCCGGGTACTTTTCCTTTACCATCTGCGAAAGAACAGCGTAGCGGTCGAAGTAGATGTTATCCCAGTTTTCGTTGCCGATGGCCAGATAGTTGAGCCGGAAGGGCTCCGGGTGGCCCATCTCCGCCCGGAGGCTGCCCCAGGGGGTGGAGGCATCGCCGGTGGCGAACTCGATCAGATCCAGTATATCCTGCCCGTAGGCCCGGGTGGCCTCCATGGTCAGGGGCGCTTCCCGCACCTCGCGGGCCTGGCAGAGCAAGCCGGAATGCACCACCGGCAGCGGCTCTGCGCCCAGCGCCTCGGCCAGGCAGAAGTATTCGAAGAACCCGATGCCGTAGGATTGCATATAGCCCCAGGTATTGAAGTTCTCCCTGCGCTGCTCCACAGGGCCTACGGTATCCTTCCAGTTGTAGGCATTGGCCCATACATAGCTGCCCTCTGCCACGCAGCCGCCGGGGAAGCGCAGAAAGCTGGGGTTCAAGGCCATCAGGGTCTCCACCAGATCGGTGCGCAGACCGCCGCCGGGCCATTCTGCGCCGAAGCGCTCCCGGGGCATCAGGCTGGCCATATCGATATCCAGAGTGCCGGTGCCCTCCAAAGTGATGGTGAGGCATGCATCGGCAGTTGCTTGCGAAGTAAAGGTGTGCTCAAACTTTTGCCAGCTGCCGGTGGGCGTGATGGCAAAAGCCTCGCTGAGCGGGTTGGCGGAACGGTCGGTGATGGCCACCGTGATGCCGCCGGTATAATCGCCGGTGTTGCGCATCCATACCGAAAAATCGTACTGTGCGCCCGCATCCACCGGCACGCCGCCGCTGAAGGCGGTGCTGGCATAGCCCATGTTGCTGAGCAGGTAGGGCGCTGCCTCCACCGTGATGCGCATATAGGTGGGGTTGTTGGCATGAAGGGGATCATCCCCGGTGGGCACGGCTGCTGCCTTGCCCTTGTTTTTCAGGTTGAACTGCCAGCCGTTGTAGTGCTGGTGGGGTTTGGGATCCAGCAGATCCTGGTTCTCGAAGGAGCGGTTCTGCAAAAGCTCCGCATACAGGCCGCCGTCTGCGGCATGGTTGATATCCTCAAAGAACAGGCCGTAGAGGGTATCGCTCATCTCTGCGGTGGCGGCGGCGGGGTCGGCTGTGAGCGTAGCCGCAAGGGACGCGCAGGGCGCGCACAGCAGGCTCAGGATCAGGAGAAGAATACATACCTTGCGCACGATGCATACGCCCCTTCATTCATTGGTCAAAATGTTTGCAAAAGGGGGAGCAGCCCATGGCTGCTCCCCCGGGCTTTTAAGCCGAGATGCTCAGTGCATCCATGCTGCTTATTCGGCAGCGGGCTGGCCGTACTGCTCGAAGAAAGCGGTCATGGCCTGGTCGTAGTAGTAGCGGCCCTGCTCAGCCAGCAGCGCGGTGTAGTCGTAAGCGTCCACAGCGCCCTGATCGATGGCAGCTTCGATGCCCACAACGCCGTTGAAGTCAGCGCCGTTGTAGTAGTTGGCCAGGAAAGCGTTGAAGCCGGGGATGGTGCGGGCGCCCCAGGTGACGGGGTTCTTGATGTTCTCCATGAAGGATACCCAGTCGTTCCAGTAGCCCAGGTCAGGCATCAGAGCGGAGAAAGCCTGGTTCAGCTCGTCGTCCTGGATCATGGGCAGGCAGTTGGGCACGGAGTAAGCCTTGTCTTCGGTGCCTTCCCAAACGATGGTGGGGAAGAGCTCGCAGCGCTTCATCCAGCCATCCTTGCCCCAGCACAGGTACTTCATCAGCTCGTAAGCCTCACGGGGATACTGGCAGCCGGAGGAAACAGCAACGCTGTCCAGGAAGGCCAGCTGGCCGCCGTTCTCAGCGCCAACGGGGGGATTGTAGGGCACCATCTTGATGCCGCGGTCCAGAGCCAGGGGCTTGGTGTAGATGTTGTTCAGGGTCCAGAAGGCGTCGGTCAGCACGGCAACGTGACCGGTCTGGCCGGGCCACTCGTTGGCGGGGTCAACAGCCAGGTAAGCGTCGGAGCCGCCCACGCAGGTGTTGCCAAGACGTACGTTCTCCTGCTGCAGCTCCAGAGCCTCGGCCCAGCCGGACTCGAAGTTGTAGCTCTCGCCGTTCCAGCCGAATTCGCCGATGGCGTTCTCGGTGAGGGAGATGGGGCCGAAGGTTACGGGAGCGTACATGCCGTTGGTGTAAGCCCAGATGTTCTGGGTGGGGTCGGTCATGGTCTGGGTCAGCTCGACGAACTGCTCCCAGGTCCAATCCTGAGCGGGCATTTCAACGTTCATGGTCTCGAAAACGTTGGCATCCAGGTACACGGTAGCGGGCAGGAACTCGCCGCCCATGAAGAAGCAGCGCTGGCCATCGATGTAGCCCATCTGACGGATGGTGGGGTACAGCTTGGTCTGGGCTTCTTCGTCGTTCTCGATGTACTCGGTGATGTCAGCCAGGTAGGGGCTGGCCAGCAGGGGATCCAGATCCAGGAAGAAGAAGATGTCGGGCAGGCTGTTGTTGGCAGCGTAGTTGGTCAGGTCCGCGGTCACGTTGGCGGTGGTGGTGCGGATCACTTCCACGGTGATGTTGGGGTAGATCTCGGTGAAGGCAGCGGCCAGCGCTTCGGTCATTTCGAAATCGTCCCAGGTCATAACAGACAGGTGGATGGGGTCGGTGGTGTTCATGGCGGGCATGTTGTACTCTTCGGCACCGGCAACGGCGACCAGAGACAGCATCATGACCAGAGCCAGAACCAGAGATACCAGCTTCTTCATAATGGGTAGCCTCCTTTAATATTTCTCGAAGCCCTTTTCGGGCTTTGATTCGGGGTGTTTTTCAAGCGGGGGCAGGGGCTGTGCCCTCTCCCCCACCGCCTTTGCAGGGTTTACTCGCCGGTGATACCGGCCTTATCCACAGACTCCACAAACTGCTTCTGCAGGAAGAAGTACATCAGCATCATCGGTGCAATGGAGAGCATGGTGCCCGCCATTTTGATGGCATCGTTGAGGCGGTTGGTGGAGGTGGTGGATTGTGCGTGGGTGGCGTAGACAGCGTTGTAGCTGTCTTCGAATTTGTTCAATTCCAGCATCAGGGTGGTAAGGCCGGTGTTGCGGTCGTTGGTGCTGCCCAGGTAGGTACGCACCAGATCCACCTCGTTCCAGTACCAGACGAAGGAGAACAGCGTTACCACGATGATGGCCGCCGCGCTCAGCGGGATGGCGATCTGGAAATAGGCCTTGATGTGGCCCGCACCGTCGATCTCGGCAGCCTCGATCAGCGACTGGGGCACCTGACGGTGGAAGTTGTAGAAGATGAGTATGCACAGGCAGCTCTTGAAGCCCTGCCCCAATATGGAGGTGATGATGAAGGGCTTCAGGGTGCCGTCTACCATCTTGAAGGAGTTGAACAAGAGGAAGTTGGGCACTGCGATGGTCTGCGCCGGCAGCAGGAAGGAGAGGATGAGCACGCCCATCCAGAGCGTTTTGCCGGGGAACTTGTACCGGGCAAAGGCGTAGCCAGCCAGCGAGCACACAAATACCTGGCACAGGGTGGAGACCAGCGCAATGGCAAGGTTCTTGAGCAGGGAGTTCCAGTAATCCATGGTGGCAATGGCTGAGTGATAGTTGCTCAGCGTTACCGAGCTGGGGATCCACTTGGCGGATGCATCCAGCAGATCGTTCTTGCCCATCAGGGAGCGGGAGAACATGTACAGCACCGGATAGAGGTAGATGAACGCGATGGTGATCAGCAGCAGATACACCACGAAGCTCATGATCCAGCCGCGGCGGTCGTTGCTGCCCAGCAGCTTCTTTTTATAGTAGTCCTTGCGGGCGCCCTTGAGGGGCATGGAAAGACGCATACGGTTCTCCCTCCTTTCAGTGCAGCTTGATGCGTTTTTGCTCGTAGACCACATGCTTGTCGCTCTTCTCGCGCAGGAGCAGGAACACGACCACCAGCACCACCGCGATAATGGCGGTGTAGATCCAGCTGAAGGCCATGCCGTAGCTGTAGCCCTTGGTCCAGGGGGTGAGGTAGGTGGCGGAGTAGATGAGCTCGATGATCTCATTGTTGCCGCCGGTGGCCAGCGCCACCACCGTGTAGACCGAGTTGAGCAGAATGATGGGCTTGAGGATCGGCAGGGTGATCTTCCAGAAGCTCTCCCAGCCGTTGGCACCGTCGATCTTGGCAGCCTCATACATGGTGGAGGATACCTTCTGCAGGCCCGACAGGAAGATGAGGATCTGTATGCCGGAATTCCACAGGATGAGGATGAGCGAGTTGAACAGCTCCGTAATGGGTTCGGAAATGAACGTTGGCAGGTTGCCCAGCAGCTGGGTAAGGCTGCCGTCGCTCATCATGGGCACGGAGGCCACGCCCTGGGCGGTGAGCATGTTCATGACCGGGCCGGTGGCGATGATCACCGGCAGGAAGAAGATCATGCGGAAGACGGAACGGCAGCGGATGTTGCCGTTGAGCAGCATGGCAATGATCAGCGAGAAGGCGATGATGATGGGCAGCTGCAGCACCAGGCTGATGGTGAAGGAGCCCAGCGTGGTGGGCAGGTCGGTCTCCAGGGTGAACACATCCACGTAGTTCTTGTACCAGAACTCCAGCGGCTGGGTCTGCACGCCCTGATCGAACACGATCTTGTGCACCGAGTAGTTGAGGGAGGTGACCATGGAGTACACAAAGAAGATGCATACACCCACGATCCACGGCAGCAGGAACAGGTAGCCGTAGCCCCATTCCCGGAGCCGCCGCTTGGTGAGGCGGGTCTTGGCGTAGGGGTTCTTTACCTTCTTAGTTGCCATTGCCGCTCACCACCTTATGTTCCAGTTTCTCCAGCGTGATGCCGTCCATGGCGGCAGGCTTGTCGCCGAAGTTCAGGTATACCTGCGTGCCCTCCGACCAGGTCACTTTGACCACATCGCCCACGCGCACATGATCGGTGATCACCGCATCCGGGCCGACGGTCTCGTACAGGGCGTTCAGCTCGCTATACCAGCGGGCGATCAGCGCCTGATAGAGCTCAAAGCGGGAGGAGTAGATATCGGAGGAGTTGGAGTTTTGCAGCTTGATGGGATCCTCCCACGTGAGCAGGAAGGAGGGGCGCGCGCCCTGCTCCATCAGGTGCAGGAAAAACTCATTGGTGTTTGCCTGGAAGTTGGCATACTCCACATAGTAGGGCACCTGGCCCGACAGCGCGATGGTCAGGAAGGGCACCTCTGCATCGGTGTAGTTATAGTCGCTGCCTGCGATGGGCAGGTCGGTGAGGGCATCGGCCAGGGGCCACAGATAAGCGTTGGGGCGAACCAGAGATACATTCATCTCCTCGCCTGCCCCGGCGATGATCTCTGTGTAGATGGCGGCCATCTCGCTGCTGTCGTGGTAGGCATCCTTATGGTAGTAGTCTGCCAGCAGCTGGGTGATGCCCGTGAAGGAGATGCCCTCGATGCCCGCATCCTTTACCTGCCCGATCAGCTTTTTGGCCACATCCCGGGAGGAGACGGGGTTCAGGTAGTGGAGGGTATCGTACACCATGCCGTAGGTGGGCTTGCTCCACGTCTGGGAGGTGATCTTCTTCAGTGCGCTGAAGGTGAGGGTGGGGTGGGTCTCGGTGTTGAGGCTGAGCACATCGGCCTCCAGAGACAGCTCCACGCCCATTTCATCGGCTGCGGCCTTCAGTTGAGCAAGGCCCTTGGTGCCGCCGAGGCTGCGGGCCGGGTCGCAGCCGGTGGTGGGCACGCCGCCGGTGAGGCCGTCGGTCTGCCAGCCGCGGTAGGCGGCGCTGATGTTCTCAACGCCATCCGCCTTGAGCAGCTCCAGCATCTCTTCGGCCTGTGCGAAGGTGGTCATGACCACATCCTGCTTGCCAAGGATGTAGTTCTCCCGCTCCACACCCAGAAATTCCACCCGGATGTCGAAGGGGCGCTGCTCCGCCTTTTGGAAGGTGCCCTTGCGGGTCAGGTAATCCCGGTAGGCAACGGCCAGACCGGCATAGGTAGCGCTCTCGCCCTCCTCCAGCAGGAAGTGCTGGGTAAGATCGAACTGCCTGCGGTGGGCGTTGCGGGTAGCCACTGCGCCCGCGCTGGGGCCCATGGGCTGGTTGAACACGAAACGGTAGGTAAACTTGGCGGTGGCCCAGTCGAAGGGCAGGTTGCGCACGCCGTTGGGGTAGGCCTGGATGCGGGCACCCACATCGCCCTCCTCCACCACGCCGAGCACGGCCAACTGCTTATCGGTATGCACCATACCGTAGAAGGGGGCCAGTACATCCTCGGCGGGCACGCGGGTGTCGGAGCTGAGCTGATCCTCCACGCCGATGTTCATGCCGTAGACCTGCTTATCGTAGGGGGAGGAATAACGGCCTTCGTTATCCTCGAAGCCGATCAGCGCGCCCTGCCCATCGGGGATGAGCATGTAGCCCTGCCCCTCCCCCGCCACGCTGTGCCCCATGAAGGGGTAAAGGTAGACAGAAGAGATGGTGTAGCTGTATTCGCTGACGGATACGAAGCGTTCCTTGGGGATGCGGATGGCGGAGCCATCCTTGGCGGTGGCGGTAATGAACAGATCCTGCCGCACAGAGGCCACAGCCGCCGCATCCAGCTCCACGGCCTTGCCTGCCGCATCGGTGGCGTAGACGGTGAAGGGGGCGGCCAGCTCCTTGGTAAGGGGCAGGGTGACCTGATTGGTGCCAGCACTGTCCTTCACGGTCACCTCGGCGGCCTTGCCGGAAACATAGTAGGATTTGTTCAGCTTGTAGGCAGCGCCGTCGTTGGTGGTGAGCACGAACTCGCTCTCCTCGGCGCTCTTGGTGTACTTGGCGGTGGCCACGGTCACTTCCCGGCCGTTCTCATCCAGCATGACCAGGGAGGTCTCGTCCTTGGTCTCCACGATGCTGTCGGAGGGCAGGTGAACGTGGATGCCGTCCTCGTCCAGCGATACCTGCACATCGAAGCTGATGCCCAGCTCGGTGTAGGTGATGTGGGCGGTGAAGGCGTTCTCGCCGAAATCGTAGGTGATGGTGTTGGGGTTGTTGATGAAGTCGGCCTGGATGGGCTTATCCTTCACATCCTCCAGGTACTCGATCACCACGCCGGACTGGTAGAAGCCCTTCCAGGTGGCGTTGCCGGTGTTGGCATCCTGCACGGTGGTGTAGAGCATCTCGCCGGTGGCCTTGCTCTGAATGATCAGGGCCATGGTCTCCTGCTTGAGCAGCAGGGTAAAGCGGCTGTTTTCGCCTACGGGGATGTAGCCCTCCGGGGCTGCAGCAGGTGCTGCCGGGGCGACCGCCTCGGCAGAGGCCGCCGCACAGCCGAATGCCAGCACCAGCGCCAGCAGCAGGGCAAGCAGCTTAAACCTTCTTAACAAAGCGATACACCACCTCTCCGTAGATGGACGCGATAAAGTCCACCAGCTGACTGATGAGCATGTAGAGCACCACGACCAGCGCCACCACCACCAGCACGCAGAACAGCGTGAGCACGATGGTCTTGAGGGTCTTTTTCATGGTGAAGTCGTTCTGGTACATCAGCATCAGTACGATGAGCAGGGCCGTCCAGCCGATGCTGACCACGTTGATGAGGGTAATGAAGAACTCCTCATTGAAGCTGAGCACATTGGAGAGCAGCAGCACGATGGGCTGGAACACGATCATGGGCATGAGCGCATAGGCTGCGGTAATGAACAGATCGCGGAAGCGGGCCTCGCCATCGGTGATGGTGCACACCAGGTAGCAGCAGATGACCAGCAGCGCATACACGCCGAAGACCATCAGGAAGTCGTTGAGCAGCTCGTAGTAGCCATCCGGCATGGTCTTGAAGAGGAAGCCCGCAAAGTACTTGTTGGCTACATACTCCACAAAGAAGATGACCAGCAGGATGAGGGCGCTGAGCACGCCGGCGCGCTTCTCGTGCTTGATGCCGTAGCAGCAATCGTAGGGGTTGCGCAGCATCTGGAAGCCGTAGAGCACCTGATCGATCAGCTTTACGCCCAGGATCTTTTCCTTCAGCCACCTGAGGGGCTTGAGGATGCCCAGCTTGCGGTCCAGCAGCTTGATGAGCTGCCACAGCACGATAACGCCCACCAGCACGTAGATGACCTTATCGATGTTGGCGTGCAGCAGGTTGGAGCGGTGCTCCCACCAGGCATCGGAGTAGCCCTGCCGGTAGCCGCCGTTGCGGAAGGCCTCCATGGCCTCCTCGTAGTTGCCCTCCCGGTAGAGGGCCTCGCCCAGACCGGTGGAGGCGTAGGTGAAAAGGGAGTTCATGCGCAGCACTTCGCTCCAGGGGGCCTTGGACTCGGCGTACTTGCCCTCCTGGAACAGGGTGAAGGCACGGTGTACCAGATCGGCAAACTCGGTGGGGCGCAGCACCTGGATGCTGTTCAGGTTGGCATCCAGCACGAAGATGGTGTAGTCGTCATCCACCACAAGGCCTTCGACCGACTTGAACATACCCGTGCGCTGCTCGCTGAGCACGTCGTTGGCACCGAAGAGGAAGAGCATATCGCCCTCGGCGGTGTACTCCATGATGGTACCGTTGGCATTGGCGGTAAAGATGGAGCCGTAGCTGTTTACCGCCACGGAGGTGTTCAGCTCCACCTGCCAGTCGGGGGTCATGGTGTTCTTGCCCGCCACATTGAGGCGGCGCAGGGCGCTGTCGTCGCCCGCTTCGGTAACGGTGTAGACCATGCCCTTTTCATCGATGGTCAGGTTGCGCACCGAGATGGGCACGATGTTGCCCACGGCGGCGGAATCCTTGCCGAAGAGGAAGCGGCGGATGTGGGTGAGCACCGAGATGCGGGAGGTGTTGGCACCGTAGTAGCCAAGAAACTCGCCGCCGCCCACGGGGCTGATCTGCACAACGCCGTTGGTATTGCCCTTGGAGACGATGTACAGGTTGCCGCGCTTATCCAGCACCACCTTCTGGGGCACATAGGGCGCGGTCTCGCCAAAGAGCTGGTGGGTGGGCTTTACATACTCCATTACGAAGCTGCCCTGGGCATCGTACACCAGCACGGCGCGGGCCTTTTCATCGGCCACGTAGAGGTTGAGGGCATCATCCACATAAATGCCCATGGGGGATTTCATATTGCGCTTGTCGCTGATCTCGCGTACAAACTCGCCCTCTTTGGTAACCACCAGCACGCGCTTGTTGCCCGTATCGGCAATGTACAGGTTGCCGTCGGGGCCCAGGCGCAGGTCGGAGGGCATTTTCAGGGTCTCCTCGCCGAAGCGGATCATGGTGCGCACAGGCTCGTAAGCGGTCTGGGTCTCCACCATGTCGAACTTATCCACACCCAGGGTAAAGGTGCGGTAGGGCGTGGCAGCCTGGGCAGGCAGGCACACAGCCACCAGCAGGAGGATCAGCATCAGCCATACGGCAGTTCTTTTCATCTGTATCCTCCTTACTTGAGACCGCTGTGCGCCATGGTGTTCATTACGTTGGATTGCATGATCACGAACAGCAGCAGGTTGGGCAGGAACATGATCAGCGCAGCGGCGGCGGCCATGCCCTGGCCCTGCACCGTGCCAACGCCGGAGAGGGTGTTCATGTAGAACGCCAGCGTGCGGATGCCCTCGCTGCTGGTGAACAGGTTGGAGGTCTCCACATTGTTCCACACCGCCTGGAAGGTGAGGATGGCACCGGTGGCGATGGCGGGCTTGATCATGGGGATAACGATCTTGCGGTACACGGTAAAGGCGTTTGCGCCCTCCAGCTGCGCCGCCTCCAGCAGGGAGTTGGGCACCTGGTCGATAAACTGCTTGATCAGGAACAGGCAGACCGGCATGGCGATCAGCGGCATGATGTGGGCCCAGTAGGTATCCAGAATGCCCACAAAGCTGATGGTCAGGTAGCGCGGGATGGTAACGGCGGTGGCCACGAACATCAGCGCCAGGTTGTTGACCTCGAACACGGTCTTGTTGAGCTTGAACTTCATCTTGCTCAGGGCGAAGCCTGCCATGGTGGAGATGAGGATGCTCAGCAGCACCACGGCCACCGTTACCACCAGCGAGTTGAAGATGTAGCGGGAGATCGGTATGGAGGAACCGGCGGCGGTCTGCAGCAGGTTCTGGAAGTTGATGCCGGAGGGATGATCCACAAAGAACTTGGGCGGGAAGGCGTAGAGCTCATCCATGGGCTTGAATGCGTGGTTGAAGATGTAGATGATCGGAGCGCCCATGAAGATCGCTACCGGGATCAGGTACAGATACAGCGGGATCTGGCTTTTGTCGAATTTCTTCGGGTTTACCTTGGTTCCGCCTACAGCAGCCATGGGAACAACTCCTTTCTTAATCTTTTTCTTCAAAGAGCTTGCGGGCCACGAAGGAGAATGCGTAGATCAGCGCCAGCAGCGCCACGGAGACCGCGGCGGCGTAGCCCATCTCGTAGCGGGCGAAGCCGTAATCCTCAATGTGGTTCACCATCAGCTGGGCGGCGTACTGGGGCGTGGGGTTGGAGCCGGTGAGCATCACGCCGATGTTGCCAGCCTGGAAGGCGTTGGTAACGGCCATGACCGCGCCGAAGAGCATCTGGGGCTTCATGGAGGGGATGGTGATGTAGAACACCTCCTGGAAGCGGTTGCGCACACCGTCGATCGCGGCGGCCTCGTACAGCTCGGGGCTGATGTTGAGCAGGCCCGCCAGCATGGCCAGGAAGCCGACGCCCATGGAGGACCACAGCGCCACGATGATGACGATGGGCATGATGAACTGGGTGTTCTGCATCCAGATGATGGGCTCGGTGATGATGCCCAGCTGGGTGAGCACATAGTTGGCAATGCCGCTCTGGTTGCCCAGGAACACCGTGCGCCACACCACCGTCATGGCAACGCCCATGGTCATGGAGGGCGAGTAGATGATCAGCGCCAGGATGGTGCGGGGCAGCTTGGTAAGCTGGCTCAGGCTCCAGGCCAGGAAGAAGGCCAGCATGTAGCCCACCGGGCCGACCACCAGCGAGAAGAGGATGGTGTTGGGCAGCACGTACTGCAGAAAGATGTTATCCTGCGTAAAGAGGTTGATGTAGTTGGTCAGGCCGATGAACTCGGGGGTCTGCACGGCGTTGTAGTTGGTAAAGGACAGGCCGATGGCCATCGCTGTGGGGATGATGATGAAGACCGAAAAGAGGATCAGGTAGGGGGCAAGAAACAGGTACGGGGTGCTCTTTTTGGTGATCATTGTACGCCCGCCTCCTTTCCGTGCTTCCGGTTCCATTCGTCAATGGCGTTCTGTACGATGCTCACATCCGGCGTGGGGAACTCCTTGAGCATCTCGCCATCCTTGTAGTAGCCGAATTCCTCCAGCTTGCGGTAGGTCTCGCGGTTGATGCGCTTTACCGCCGTATCCATGGCGCGGCGGGCATCCACACCATCCACCGTTACGGAGATGAAGGCGTTGGAGAGCTCGCGCTCCAGCATGTAGGTGCCCAGCACCCAGGGAGCCTCGGTCATCCACTCCATCTGCTCCATGATCACCTGCTTGTGCTCGCTCTTGAGGGGCAGGGAGGCGAAGGCCTCGGTGTTGGCGGTGGGCCAGATGTACTCGGAGCCGTAGGTGGATTGCAGCAGACTGCCGAACTCGCTCTGCACCTCGGCAGAGGACCACCACTTGAGGAAGGTCCAGCTTTCCTCGGGCATATCGGTGGCAGAGAGGATGGCCATGGTCTCGGCACCGCCGGTGGTCCAGCGCAGCACCTGACCGCTCTCCTCATCCACCAGGCCGGGGAAGAGATCGATGTTCCACAGACCATCCAGCTCGGGGGCGGCGTTGAGAAGCAGATTGTAGGTAGCCAGATCGGCAATACCGATGGGCAGCGTACCATCGCGGAACTGCTGGTAGAAGCCGGGAGAGGGCACGTCGGTGGGCATGTTGTAGATGGTGAACAGCTCCGTCATCTCGCGGAAGCCCTTGAGGGAGATCTCGCTATCCAGCGTGGTGTCGGCTACGGTATCGCCGTAGATGGAGCCGCCCGCCTGAAGGATCAGCGGCAGCGTGCCGGGGAATACCTTCATACCCACCATACCGGCAGTGGGGAAGTAGAAATTCATATTGCGGCGCTGCAATTCGGGCAGGATCTGCTTTACCTCGTCCATGTTGTCGGGCACGTTGATGCCCAGACCGTTGAGGATATCCTGCCGGTAGAACATGACCCAGAAGTTGACCGTCTCGGGCATGGCGTACACGCCGTCTTCCAGCGTATAGGGCACGAACAGGCCGGGGGAGAAACGCTGGGCCACCTCGCCGAAGTCTTCGAAGCGGGTAAGGTCGTACAGCGCACCGCGGATATTCAAATAGGAAGGAACAACATACTGCAGGCCCAGCACCACATCCGGCGCGGTACCGGCTGCATTGGCCAGCACCAGCTTATTGGCATCGGGCATCAGGGAGATATCCACATGGATACCGGTCTGGGGGGTGAACTGGGAGTCGATCATGTTCTGCACCAGCTCAACGTACTGGCGGCTGCGGCCCATCCACACCTGCAGATGGTCGCTTTCGCCGGTACCGGCGGCGTAGTCCTGGTCGGCAAAGGAGCGGAAGAAGCGCTCAACGCCCAGCAGGGCGCTCTTGAGCGCGGAGGCCTTCTCGGGCAGCCGGGCTTCGGTCTGGTAGAAATAGATCTGGTCGATGGACAGGTCGTTGATGGCCATATCCTGCAGCTGCTGGGCCAGCATACGGGCGGCGGAGTTGGCGCCGGTGTTCAGCTCGCTCAGGCGGCGGGGCAGATCCTCCGGCTCCTCGGCAAGGCGGCGGAGCTGGTCGGAGCAAAGGGTCATGTTGGAGAATGCGCTGCCGCTGGCTTCGGGGCTGTAGGTCTTCATCAGCTCCACCATGGCGCTGCAATCGTCTGCCCAGCCGTTGAGGATCTCCACCAGATCGGGAATGTAGGTGAGCAGGTCGTAATCGCGGTACTTATCGGTGGTGATGCCGCCGGTGAGGCGAACCACCTCCAGCGACAGGCCGTTGATCTCGCTGAGCAGCCGGTCGATGGTCTCGTATACAGGGGTGAGCACCGTGCAGTTGATGCGCAGGGAGAGCTCGTGCTCGCCTGCCTCCAGCCAGAAGGTCTGGGGCGCATCGCCTGCAGCCACGGTCTTGGCGGTGAAGCCGGTGGCGTAATCGAAAGGCACCATACGGGCCGCCTCGGAGGGCAGGGCACCGTCGATGAGCACATCCACAAAGACGGGGAAATCGGCCTTGGCGCTCTGGCGGTAGAAGAAGCCCAGCTGATACCAGCCGCTTTCCTCCACCGTTACGCCGTAGGTGACGGTATCGCCCGCAGCGTCGAAGGAGGCACCGTCCAGATAGTTGATCTTGCGGTTCTCCACATCATAGGGGCTGAGCACGGCGTTGAACTCGCCTGCACCGCGGATGGAGGAATCGCTGCGGCTCTTGATGTTTTCGGCCTCGATGACGATCAGGTTATCGCCGGAGGCATCGCCGCCCTGATAGGCGGGCACGGTCTCGGGGGCGCGCAGGCTCAGGCCCTGGATGCTGATGTTGCCATCCAGCACCTGAAAACCGATGGTATGTACGCCTGCCTTCAGCTCCAGCAGGAAGGGCACATCGATGCGGCCTGCGGAGTCGGTCAGGCCCACGGTCTGCAGCGTATCGGCGGCATAGGGCGTGGTGGCCACCTGGTTGCCGTAGCGGTCGGTGGGAAAGATGCCGTCATCCAGCCAGAGGGAGTAGAGCTTGATGCGGCGCAGCTCGTAGAAGGGCAGCTGGCCATCCACAGAAACGGTCAGCTCGGTGGGCAGGGAGCTCTGGCCCAGGTTCCGGTAGGTGACCCACAGCTCGTAGAGGCCATCCTCGGGCGCAGTGATCTGGGCCTCGCCCACATCGCCGGTGCCCAGCTCCAGCTGGGTGGGCGCGTCGGCGTTTTCACCGGTATAGACCGGCAGGGTATAGGCTGCGCTGGCAGCGGTATACAGGGCTTCTGTGCGGCTGGAGAAGACCATCCAGTTGGCTTCCTGTGCAACGGCGGTGCCGGAAAGCAGCAGCGCAGCCGCCGCCAGAAGCGATACGATCTTTTTGAACAAACCCTTCACCCCCATCAAGGTTGCACGGCGACTCGGATGCCCCACAGGGCTGCGCCGGTTTCGTCAAGTGCGGTAAAGCAGGTGCTCCAGGAGGACTGGCTCAGGTCGCAGGCGGTGTGCATTACGCCCTTGTAGGCGACTCCATCCAGTGTGATGGTCAGGTTCGTGCCATCCTCACAGACCCAGCTGCCGGTATAGGCACCGGTCACGGTACCATCCGGCAGGAGGGTGGCCTCCTTGGAAACATGCTCCACGCCGTTGATATCCCGCTCATGCATGAGCACCTTGTAAAGCCCGCTGCGGGCTTCCTCGGCCACGGGGCCGTCCGGCTCGCCTGCGTAGCGCAGCGGCGAGACCACCGGCCAGCCTTCCTGGTTCATGTACATCCGGTGCACGCGGATGCTGTGCGCCTCGCCGCTGTTGGCAAAGCGGGTGTGAAAGACGATGAAGTAGCGGCCGGTCTCCTCATCGTAGATGGCGGAGTTGTGGCCCGGGGAGCGGTACGCCATGGCGATCTTGTTCTTATCGGTGGCGGATGCGGCAAACTTGTAGCCGCCCATCAGCTTAACGCCGTAGCCCACGTAGTCGGCATCGTTGAAGAAGGTGCCGGGGCGACCGCCGCAGCGGATCATCTCCTGGCCCAGGGCATCCACGTAGGGGCCATCCGGGTTTTTGGAGCGGCAAACGCGGATGTTGTAGCCATCGGCTGCATTCAGGCCGCCGAAGGAAAGGAACAGGTAGTAGTAGTCGGTATCCGGGCTGTAGAGGATGTAGGGGCCTTCGATGCGGCTGTGGTTCATACCCAGCAGCTTCTTGCCGTAGTTCTGCCCCTCCAGCGGGAAGCCGGTGTTGGGATCCATCTGCAGAATGTAGATGCCGCCGGAGTAGCTGCCGTAGACCATCCACAGCTTGCCTTCCTTGTCGAAGAAGGTGTGGGGATCCACCACGTTGGGGTATACGCTGGCGTTGTAGCCGCCCATACCGCTTCTGAGGAAGATGCCCAGATCCTCGTAAGGGCCCTCGGGCTTGTCGCTTACGGCAACGCCCAGGGTGGAAAGGGGCGAGGAGCCCTCGCAGGTGCAGTAGTAGTAATAGTAGCGGCCATCGGCCAGCTGCTGCACATCCGGTGCCCAGAAGGTGTTGGTGCGGGCGTAGGTGAGCGCCTCCTTCAATTCCTGCTGCACATCGGTGAACAGGGTGCAGCCCGCCTGCGCATCGCGGGAGATCTGCTCCCAGCGGATCAGGTCCTGGCTGCGGGCGGCGGCCATATGGCTGCCGTAGATATAGTAATAACCGTCCTCAGCCTTGATGATGGACGGGTCGTGAACAGATACCTCGCGGAATTTGGGGATCTGCGGCATTTCCTCTGCCGCAGCGGGCAGGCAGGCGCACAGAAGAATCAGGCAAAGCGCCAGACAGAACCGTTTCATACTCAGGAAACCTCCGCAAGCGTTGTTTTGGTTTGGAACAATCTAAACCATTTAGGTTTTACCTAAACTAATATTAATATACTATACCCCCCATAGGCTGTCAAGCACAAATTAGGTGAATCTGGTCGGTTTTTGGGCATATCATGCCTCAAAAACGGCTTCCGGGAGGGCGTAAACCGTTTGTACACAAGAAAAAAGACGAACGTAAAAACGTTCGTCTCAAATGGTCGTTATTGATGGGCGGCCGGTAGACCGCCCACTTTTTGCTCACTCCTGAAAGAGCTGGTCCTCCAGCGAGAACACAGGCAGCCCCGCTTCAAAGCCCACCCGCATGATGAAGCAGTGGCGGTTGGGGTCGTAGAGCGGGTCGCCCACGATCTCGTCATAGGGGCGGGCATGGTAGGAGGTGTACACCTGCCCCTCGGCATCGGTAAAGAAGGTGTTGTGGCCGGGGCCATAGATGCCTTTTTCCGCATCGGTGACGAAGACCGGCTTGTTCAGCTTATGCCAGGCGGAGATATCCATGGGGTCGGCATCCGCCTCCATCCACATCAGGCCCATGCAGTAGGCGGCGCTGGTATCGCTGGCGGAGAAGGTCATGTACAGGCGGCCGCCCTGCTCGATCACCGTGGGGCCCTCGTTTACCCAGAAGCCGTGACGCTCCCAGGCGTAGGAGGGGGAGGTGAGCAGCATCTGGGGGGTCTTGAGCCGGAGGGGGGTCTCCATCTCGGCAATATACAGGTTGGAGATCATGCGCCCCACGCTCACCTTTTCGGCCCAGATGCAGTAGCGCTTGCCCTTCAGCTCAAAAACCGTCATATCCAGCGAGAAGGCCTCGAAGCTGAACTCGTCGCCGTTGGCGCGCTCCAGCTTGCCGCATTCCTCCCACTTGCCGGTGGTGGGATCCTCCTCCCGGCAGCGCAGCACCCAGGGGCGGATCTTCCAGGGGTCGTCCCTCTCACCGGCGGCAAAGTAAAGGTACCAGCAGCCATCCAGCCGGTGCAGCTCGGGGGCCCAGATGTGGCGGCTCATCTCGCCGCTCTCGTGGGCATGCCACACCTGCGTTTCGGGAGCATTGCGCAGCCCCTCCAAAGTATCGGCACAGCGGAGGATGATGCAATCGTATGCGGGAACAGAGGCGGTAAAGTACCAGCGGCCATCGATTAGGCGGATGTAGGGATCGGCCCGCTGGGGAATAAAAGGCGTGTTCCATGCGGTTTTCAGGTAATTGGAGTTGTTCATGGCAGTACCCTCCGGCGGTGATAGCATTTTCAAAAATGACATATTCTTCACGAAAATCTTTTTTCCTGCACAGGGAGAAAAAAACGTTATATTCAGCCTTTTCCAAAGCAAAGCCCCCGCCATTCAAATGTGCGGGGGCTTTGGGGAGTGCGGAAAAGTGCATATCCCAGGGGGGGATCAGTCAAGCTCCACCACCAAAGTGCCGTAGGGCGGCAGGGTGATGCGCCCGGAGAGCGCCTCGCCGGTCTCCATGGAGCGGGCGGGGGCGTGCAGGGTCACATCCGCTTCGGCAGCCAGATAATTGAGCAGGAACAGCCAGCGCTTGCCATCCTTTTCCCTCAGGGCAAGCTCTACCGACCAGGGCGCATCGGCAATGCCCGCAAACAGAGGCTTCACACCGGCAGCCGCCAGCAGCGCAGGGGCGTTCTTTGCAGTGAACACGCTGCCCCAGTGGAGCACCCGGCCCTTGCCCAGCCGGTTCTCCACCAGTGCGGCCTGCCCCTTGTAGTAGCTCTCGCCATAGGTCGCCAGCACCTGCGCCCCCTCCAGCGGGGTAAGGATGTCGTTGAATACCGGGCTTTCCAGCCGGGTCTCCCCCATTGTGGCAAAGCTTTCCGGCTCGGCGAAGGTGGTAAAGGTGAAATCCCGCACGTCGGTGGCGGTAAGGGGCTGAAGGAGACCGGGCTGGGGCAGCATGACGCACTGGCCGGTAAGGTCTTTATACCCGGACCGGCAGCCGATGAGCAGCGTGCCGCCGTTCTCCACATACGCCCGCAGCAGGTCTGCCCGGCGCTGATCCATCATCACCGGGTGGGGGTAGACCACCACCGGGTATCTTTGCAGCTTTTCGGCGGCATCCGGCTGGTCGATGTAGACCAGGTCGTAGGGCAGGTGCTCACGGGCGGTGGCCTCGAACAGACCATCCTTGCTGGCCTGATACACCCGGCGGTGCCAGGCATCGAGGCGGGTATCCCATTCGTTGTCGTAATCCTCCAGGATGGCAAAGGCAGCGGTATAATCCGCACCGCAGACGGGGGCGAGCTTCTCCAGCATACCGGCAAAGCGCTTTACCTCCGCCAGCTTGCGGTTATCCCGGCTGTCGTAATCCAGAATGCCGTGCCAGTAGATCTCCGTGCCCATGGTGCAGGTGCGCCAGCGGAAGAAGGAAACATAATCCGCGCCGTGGGCAACGCTCTGCATGCCCCAGAGGATCATCTGCCCGGGGCGGGGCGCAGGGGCCTCCAGCCGGTTCACCCAGCCGTTGGCACCGCTCTGCTGCTCCATGATGCCGAAATGGGGGCAGATGGAGCGGGTCTGGATCAGCTTGAGGGCCGCCCAGCGATCCCGCAGGTCGCCTTCGGGGGATACGTTATCCAGCCCGTAGGCGAAGTTGGGGTAGGTATCGTGGGTGTATACATCCAGCGCCTCCCGGGTCATGCGGTGGTTATCGATGCTGGCAAAGAGGCCGTTGGTGGTGATGAAATCGCCGGGCTTCCGATAGCGGCGCAGAATGGCAGCCTGCATCTCGCAGAAGCTGATGGCGCTCTCCGAAACAAAGCGGATGTACTCCACCATCATGTGGGGGTTGCGGCCGGTGCCCGGGGTCAGGCGGGGCACATCCAGCTCGGCCCAATCGGTATAGGTCTGGTTCCAGAAGGTGGTGCCCAGCGCCCGGTTCAAATTTTCCAGGGTGCCGAATTTCTTGCGCAGGTACTGCCGGAAGGCTTCGCCGTCGGCCTGGGAATAGAACTCGTCGGTCTCGCAGTTCAGCTCGTTATCGATCTGCCAGCCCACGATGGCCGGGTGCTGCCCGTAGGCCTCAGCGATCTTCTCCACGATGCGGCTGCACAGGCGGCGGTAGGTGGGCGAATTGTAGTTGTAGTGGCGGCGGCCGCCGTGGCGGTAGAGGGTGCCCTCCATGGTGCTGTTGAGTACCTCCGGGTACTTGTGGGTGAGCCATGCGGGCGGCGTGGCGGTGGGGGTGCCGAAGATCACCTTCATGCCGCAATGCCCGCACAGATCCAGGAAGCGGCGGAAGTAATCGAAGGTGAACTCGCCCTCCCGGGGCTCGCAAAGGCTCCATGCAAATTCTGCAATGCGCACCACCGTGATGCCGTTTGCCAGCATACGGCGCAGATCCTCCTGCCACATTTCCTCGGGCCAGTGCTCCGGATAATAGCAAACGCCTACGGTGTATCGGTTCCACTGATGTGCCATGGTGGTCGTTCTCCTTTTCTGCGCCGCCAGGACGGCAGCAGCTGTAGCGGTTTATTTGCCGAAGGCATCCTGGTGCTGGTTGGGGCTGGAGCGCTTGCCGATCTCGGGCATGCGGCGCTCTATGGCGGCCAGGGAGATTTCCACATCCTCCTCGGCCTCCTCCGCATCGAAGCAGCCCACGGTGACCAGGTCGCAGGGGCGGATGGTGTTCCACACGAAGTTGAGCCCCACGAAGGGCGATACCCGCCCCGCCGCCATGGGCTTGATGGTCATGACCGGCTTTTTGGCATTGTGGATGATCTGGTTGACGGTCTCCACCTCCACCTGCATCAGGAAGCCCATGCAGTTGTAAATCTGGATGTAGGTCTCCACATCGTACTCATTCTCGTCCGAATAGGTGACCAGCTCGGGCATATGGGCGGAGAGGCCGGGGATCATGCCCTCCTGGCGGATCATATCCAGATAATCGGGCAGGCGGTCGATGATGTGCTTATTCTTGTTGACCAGCGCTTCTGCGCTGGAGTGGTGCACCAGGCAGAAGGTGGCCCCGCACTCCTTGCTGCGGCGGATGGTGGCCCGGGCCTCCCGGCGGGCGGCCTCGTTATCATCCACGTTGATGATGGGGGTATCGATCAGGATCAGTTTCTTACCGCTCTTCTCCTGGGCATAGCGCACAGCCTCCTGCATGACCCGCTCCTGCTGCAGGGGGCCCATGATGGTATCCACGTCCCGGTCCAGGAAGGTTTTCAGCATGGGGTACGCCTTTTCGCCATCGGAAAACTTGCGGAGGATCTGGTGATCCTGCGCAGGGCTGCGGTGGCTCCAGCCCAGCATCCAGTTGGTGCCGATGATCATACGGGACAGGGAGACCCCTGCCACCTCTGTGCGGGGAAAGAGATGTTCGTTCATCCTAAAAGCCCTCCATGTTATTCGTTCATTCGGTTTTGTGCCCCGTGCCGGGGTCTTGTCTGTCTACCAGTATACGGGGGCGGGGCGGCTTTGTAAAGGGGCTTTGCCAATTACGAAAGGAGGTTTATTTTGCAAGGGGTATTGCCATACCCTGCCCGATGCGGTATGCTGACAAAAAAGAACGCTATACACAGGGGGAACCATCGCTATGCTTGGCACCTTTCTGGATACCCACCCGTTTGCCGCTATGCTGGAGAAGCTGCCCGCCTTCCCCTACCCGGTCATGAGCGACCGGGCCGCCTGGGAGGCCGTTGATGCAGCCGACAGAGCCGATCTGTTGGCCCTGTACGAAAGCTGCCGGGAGCCCTACCCCATGCTCACCGCCACCCAGTTTCTGGGCTTTGTGCGTTCCGGCAGCCGCAAGGTGTACGAAACGCCCTATTTCTACAGGCGGCGCAAGCTGATCGCCTCGGCGCTCCACTGCTGCCTTACCGGCACCACCCAGGCGCTGGATGATGTGGTGGACGGGCTTTGGTGCATCCTGGAGGAAAGCAGCTGGGTGATCAGCGCCCACAACATCAACCCCATACCGGGCAGCCCCGCCCCCGCCCAAAAGCCCCTGCCCGACCCGGAGGCCCCCTACATCGACCTCTTTGCCGCCCAGACCGGCATGGTGCTGGCGCATATCTCCGCCATGCTGGGCGATGCGTTGGACGGCGTAGCCCCCATCCTGCGCCACAGGGTATCCGCCGAGCTGCGCAAACGGCTGCTGGAGCCCTTCATGAGCCGGGACGATTACTGGTGGATGGGCTTTCTGCGCAAGGATCTGTGCAACTGGACGCCGTGGATCGTATCCAACATCCTCTTTACCGCCGCCATCGAGCTGCGGGACAAGCGGCTGCTCAGCGACCTGTGCGACCGGGCCTGCCGCATGCTGGACCGCTGGATCGCCGTGCTGCCGGAGGATGGCGGGTTGGATGAGGGCACCGGCTACTTCAACATGGCGGGCGGCTCCCTGCTGGATTGTCTGCAGCTGCTGGAGCGCATCACCGATGGCAGAATGCAGCTGTGGGAGGATCAAAAGCTGCGGAACATCCTCACTTTTCCGCTGGTGACCCGGCTGGAGGGCGGCTGGTTCATCAACTTTGCCGATTGCGATGCCCGGCCCCAGCTCTGCGGCGAGCGGCTGCAGCTGGCAGGCGAGAAGCTGGGCATCCCGGCGCTGGTGCAGCTGGGGCTGGAGCACCGGGGCATGCCCTCCGGGCAGCTCTCCGATGTGCCCCACCTGACCCGCCTGCTGGACAGGCTCTTCCACCCGGCCCCTGCGCCCGCTGCGCAGGCGCTGCCGCCCCGGGATCACTGGCTGCCGCAGCTGGAGCTGCGGGTATACCAGCAGGATGGCTTCATCCTCTGCGCCAAGGGCGGCCACAACGGCGAGGCCCACAACCACAACGATGTGGGCTCCTTCATCCTCTTTGTGGACGGAGAGCCGCAGGTGGTGGATGCAGGCAACATGGTCTACACCGCCAAGACGTTTTCCGATGAGCGGTACACCCTGATGAACACCCGATCGGCCTACCACAACCTGCCCATGCCCGGCGGCTGCGAGCAGCAGCCCGGCACACACCGCCGCGCTGCCCATGTGCAGCGCCTGCCCGACGGGCTTTCGCTGGAGCTGGCACAGGCCTACGCCCCGGAGGCGGGCGTGACCGCCCTTGGCCGCAGCCTGCGGCTGACGGAGGGCGGCTTTGCCCTGCAGGACGAGATCCGGCTGGAGCGGGCAGAGCCGGTCACCTGGGTGTTCATGCTCCGGCATGAGCCGGTGGTGGAGGCAGGCGTGGTGACCACCGGCAAGCTGCGCATGGCGGCGGACAGCGACCTGAGCTGCCGGGTGGAGGAGATCCCGGTGACCGACCCCCGCATGGCGGCCAACTACCCCGGCTCCCTGTGGCGGCTGTTGCTCACCGCCCCCGCTGCAAAGCATCACCACCGCAGCTTCCGGCTCGAGAGGGCATGAGAACGATCGTATTTTCACACTGCTTTTGAAAGGATGTTGACAGATGGAGCGTTTGTTTACCACCCACCGGGTGCGCATTTCCAAGGAGGCTGCCCCCCTGTGGCAGCTGACCACCCCGGATGAGGGCGGCGCGGAAGGCCCCCTCCTTGTGCCGGTGCCCGGCGTGTGGGAGAGCCAGCCCACCCTGCGCAGCTACCGGGGCCGCGGGGTGTACGAGACCCAAGTGGATTGCGGCGGCAATGTGCGCTTTCAATTCGGCGGGGTCAGCTTCCGGGCGCTGGTGCGGCTGGATGGGCAGGAGCTGTGCCGCCACTACGGCGCATACACCGCCTTCGATGCCGTTGCCGAAGCCCTGCCCCGGGGGCAGCATACCCTGACCGTGGAGGTGGATAACCGCTTCGGCGAGGATTCCGCCCTGCACCTGCCCAACGACTACTATGCCTACGGCGGCATCACCCGCCCGGTGCTGGTGGAGGAGCTGGGGGATGCGTACATCACCCGTATGCAGGTGGCTCCTGCCATGACCCCCGAGGGCTGGCGGGCGGATATCCGGGTGTGGGTGCGCAGCCTTTCGGATGCGCCCGGAGAGTACTACCTGCGGCTTACCATGCCGGAGCTCTGCGAGCAGGGCATGCCCGTAAAGCTCCAGCCCCGGCAGGAGAAAATGGTACATTGCGCCGTCACCTGCCCGGATGCGGTGGCCTGGCAGCCGTTGCAGCCGAAGCTCTACACCCTCGAAGCCCGGCTGGAGAAGGACGGTGCCCCCGTGGATGACCTGTGCGACCGCTTCGGCTTCCGCAGGGTGCAAACAGAGGGGCGGCACATCCTCATCAATGGCGAAAGGGTGCTGCTGAAGGGCTTCAACCGCCACGAGGATTGGGGCAGCTTCGGCTGCGCCGTGCCCCTCAGCGCCATGCAGCAGGATCTGGCCATGATGCTGGATCTGGGCTGCAACTGCGTACGCACCTGCCACTACCCCAACGACCCCCTGTTCCTTGACCTGTGCGATGAGCTGGGCATTCTGGTCTGGGAGGAATCCCATGCCCGGGGCCTGAGCGAGGAGCGCATGCGCAACCCCCACTTTATGGAGCAATCCATCCTCTGTACCCGGGAGATGGTGGAGCAGCACTACAACCACCCGGCCATCTTCATCTGGGGCTGTCTCAACGAGTGCGCCGACGATACCCCCTACGGTGCTGAGTGCTACCGCACCCTCTACGGCCTGCTGCACGAGCTGGACGCGAGCCGCCCGGTAACCGCCGCCCTGCTGGAGCGCCCCGGCGGGCTGGTCTACGATGCGCAGGATGTGGTCAGCATCAACATCTACCCCCAGTGGTATCACAACCGCCCCATCAGCCGGCAGATCGATGCCAAGCGGGCGGAGATCGCTGCGGGCGGCGGCGGGGAGAAGCCGCTGATCATCAGCGAGATCGGCGCAGGAGCCATCTACGGCTACCACGACCCCCTGAGCCGCTGCAAATGGACGGAGGAGCGCCAGTGCGACATCCTCCGGGAGCAGATCACCACGGTGCTGGCAGAGGAGGCGGTGTGCGGCATCCTGCTGTGGCAGTTTGCCGATTGCCGGGTGACCGAGGAGGAATGGTTCGACAAGCGCCCCCGCACCTACAACAGCAAGGGCGTGGTGGATGAGTACCGCCGCCCCAAGATGAGCTACGCGGTGGTGAAGGAGCTGTTCCACCGCTGCTGAGCTGCCAGCATTTGACCCATGCATTTTGCACCGGGATGGGTTATGATAGACCCACCCCCTACAGGAAAGGAAGATACGATCTATGCATAACCGTTTTGTCTGCCTGCTGCTGGCCCTATGCCTGCTGCTGCCTCTGGCTGCCGTTGCCGAAGGAGCCTCCCCCGGCGACCTGCCCCGCCGGGGCATCATCCTGCCGCTGACCCAAGCGGATATGGACAGTGGCCTTTCCATCGAGCTGACCACCCTGAACACCACCATGGATGCCCATATGCCCGCCATCGATTTTCTCTACACCGATGCGCAGCTGGTAAGCGACCTGATGGCGCAGCAGCCTGCCGCCGCGGAGGATCCTGTGCTGGCGGAGCAGCTCCGGAAGGCCTGCTCCGGCCCTGCCGGGCAGCTGCTGCTGATCCGGAAGGATGCCTACGAGCAGATGACCGGGGACGGCACCATCGCCGATGCGCTGGGCGTGCCCACCGCGTTCCTGATCGGTGAAAACGAGGGCTATGTGTATGTGGGGCTGGATTACAGCACCCTGCTCTCCTCCTCCGATACGGAGCTGCTGGCCCGGGCCACCGCCGCCGCTGCCCGGGCTGCCGAGATCATGGCCGGGGCGGAGTTCCAGCCGCTGGTCTTTGATGCGGACGAGTTCTACAAGCCCCAGGGGCAGTTCCCCGCCTTTACCACCACCGACCTTGAGGGCAACACCGTTACCGAGGCCATCTTTGCCGATAAAGCGCTGACGGTGGTCAATGTATGGGGCACCTTCTGCGGCCCCTGCATCGAGGAGATGGATGAGCTGGCCGCCTGGAGCCAAAGCATGCCCGAAAACGTGCAGCTGATCGGTCTGGTGAGCGATCTCTACTCCCCGGAGGATACGGATACCTTCGAGACCGCCGTGGCCATCTGCCAGGCCACCGGAGCCAATGTGTACCCAAGCCTTGTGGCCTCCGACGACTTTACTCCCCTGCTGAGCCAGGTGGTGGGCGTGCCGACCACCTTCTTTGTCAATGCCGACGGAGAGATCATCGGCGAGCCCATCGTGGGGGCCAATGTGCCCGGCTGCATGGCCTTTGTGGAGGAATACCTGAATGCGCAGTAAAGAAGGATGGCTCAACGCCCTGCGCCTCCTGCTGCTGTGCGCCGCCGCCGTGATGGTGGCGGTGGGCATCAGCCGGGGCGAGGTGGCCATGGTGCTGAAAAAAGCCATCAATCTGTGCCTTGAGTGCATCGGTTTGGGGTGACGGAGATGAAGATATCGCAAGCGATCAAACGCAAGGCTGTACAGATCGCCGCCTTCGGGCTCAACAACTGCCATGTGGGCAACTTCTTCCAGAAGGGCGGCGCAAAGCTCTACACCGGCAAGTGGAAGCAGTTCTGCGCCCCCGGCCTCAACTGCTACTCCTGCCCCGCCGCCTCCCTCTCCTGCCCCATCGGCGCGCTGCAGGCGGTAAGCGGCTCCATGAAGCTGGACTTCAGCTTCTATGTGGTGGGCTTCCTTTTGGCGGCAGGTGTTGTGCTGGGCAGATGGATCTGCGGCTTTCTGTGCCCCTTCGGGCTTTTGCAGGAGCTTTTTGCCCTCATCCCGCTGCCGAAAAAGAAGCTGCGGCTGCCCCGGTTTGCCAAATACATCAAGTACGGCATCCTGGTGGTGTTCGTGCTGCTGATGCCGGTGCTGGTAACCAACGTGGTGGGCATGGGCGACCCGGCCTTCTGCCAGTACATCTGCCCGGCGGGCACGCTGGAGGGCGGCGTGCCCCTGCTGAGCACCCACCCGGAGCTGCGAAAGACCATCGGCGGGCTGTTCTGGTGGAAGCTGCTGGTGCTGGTGGGCACCGTGGCGGGCTGCGTGATGGTCTACCGCTTCTTCTGCAAGACCATGTGCCCGCTGGGGGCCATTTACGGTCTGCTCAACAAGGTGAGCTTCTACCGGCTGACGGTGGATGAGAAGAAATGCATCCGGTGCGGCAAATGCGCACAGGTCTGCGGTATGGAGGTGGATCCGGTCAGGCACCCCCAGTCGATGGAGTGCATCCGCTGCGGCGAGTGCGCCAAGGCCTGCCCCACCGGGGCGATCCGGCTGGGGTTCGGGGTGTACAGGAGGAAGGAAGAACCCAAGCAGGCAGCACAGGCTGCCGGGGCTGCGGCTGCGCCGGAGGGGCAGAGCGGCTGCGGCGGGCGGTGTGCCGAGTGTGGAATATGCAAAGGGAAGGAACAGCAATAGGAACAGCGATAGAAACAGCAAAGGGACATCCGGCAGTGATGCCGGATGTCCCTTTTGGGTTGGGTTGGGGGCGGCACCCTCAGTCTGCCCTTCGGGCAGCCAGCTCCCTCTGAAGAGGGAGCCTTGTGGGGGTGGGCTTCGCCGACAGCTTCTTCTGAAGAGGGAGCCTTGTGGGGGTGGGCAGGTATTGGCGGGGAAGGCTGTTCCTACCTTTCCGACCCGCCCCGACAACTCGGGGTTCGGGAGGCAAGGGATGCTGCCCGCAGCCAAGCGGCTTCTGCGGCTTTGCCGGGGGGGATGACTGTTTCGACCTTGCTGACCTGTTCCGGCAACTCGGGGTTCGGGAGGCAAGGGATGCTGCCCGCAGCCAAGCGGCTTCTGCGGCTTTGCCGGGGGGATGCCTGTTACGACCTTGCTGACCTGTTCCGGCAACTCGGGGTTCGGGAGGCAAGGGATGCTGCCCGCAGCCAAGCGGCTCCCCGCACGCGACGGTAGCGAACGACGTCAAATCCCCCTGCCGTTTTTCGGGGCGGGTAAAGGGAGCAGTGTGCTGTACAAGCAGCGAGTAAGCTGGCACGCTGCTGCGGAGTGACCTTGATTGCGACCGCCGCCACGAAAAAGGGCAATTATTGGGGATTTGACCAAAGAGAGCGTGTCGCTGTTTTCTGGTTCCTCTTTTGCGTCAAAAGAGGAACCGCGGTGTGGGGCGCGGAGCCCCACCCTGTTCCTCGCAGCGGTACTGCGAGGTAGATAAAGCTATGAGTGGCTTGGGTGGAACGGCTCCTGCCGGGAGGGGGCTGCGGGCGGCACCCTCAGTCGGCTGCGCCGACAGCTCCCTCTGAAGAGGGAGCCTTGTGTGGGGGCGGGAGTTCGGGTTGCAGCGAAAACGGAGCACAGCCAAGAGGCTCCCCGCACGCGACGGTAGCGAACGACGTCAAATCCCCCTGCCGTTTTTCGGGGCGGGTAAAGGGAGCAGTTTGCTGTGCAAGTGGCGAGTAAGCTAACTACTAACTGCGGAGTGACCTTGATTGCGACCGCCGCCACGAAAAAGGGCAATCAAAGGGATTTGACCAAAGAGAGCGTGTCGCTGTTTTCTGGTTCCTCTTTTGCGTCAAAAGAGGAACCGCAGGTGTGGGGCGCGGAGCCCCACCCTGTTGCTCGCAGCGGTACTGCGAGGT
>SVGN01000077.1 GCA_015056315.1 Clostridiales bacterium | reverse complement strand
GGAAGATGACGCCGTTGGTAACGGTGGCGAAATCGCCCAGCTCGTTCAGGGTGCGGGGCACCTCCAAATAGGTGCTGGCCCAGGTATGGCCGCCTGCGCCTGCATCGCCGGACTCAGTGACCCACATCTCGCCGCCGGGTACATACTTATCCCGATATTTGGAGAAGCAGCGGGCACAGAAGCCTGCCATGCCCAGATAGCTCTCGCTCATGGCCTGGTCGGCAGGGGTGTAGGCAGAGGGCATCATGGGGGCCATGCGCTCGGAGATGCCGTTGTAATAGTGGTGGCTGAACACATCCAGCTTCTCGGTGCAGCCGTCCATCAGCTCTTCGGTGGTGCAGCTCTTGATGGCATCCGCAATGCCCGCACCGCCACCGGGGGTGTTCTCATCCCGCATGGCGGCAGGGTCGGTATCGCTGGGGCCGACGATGATGCACTCCGGGTAGTTCTGCCGCACCCAGCGGTGGAACAGATCCTGATCCCGGCGGAAGTCGGCAGGGGTATAGCCCTTGGGGAAGCCGGTGATCTCGATCATATTCGGCTCGTTGCAGAACTCCACCGCAGCCACCGGCACGCCCTCGGCCTTGCTCAGGGCGAAGATCTTCTCCGCCTGGCTGGGGTTCCAGGGCTCATGGGCAGCGTGGAGACCGTCGCAGTTGGCAACGGAGATCATCAGCTTGCCATTCACCGCACGCACAAAGTTCAGCAGGCTGATCCACTGTTCTTTGGTGAGGCGGTTCTGGTAGCCCTCGGGCACGGAGCCGGTGTTTTCAAAGTCGTAATAGGTCTTGGTGGCCCAGGTGCCGGAAACCCGCACCCAGCAGCTGCCCAGCGCTTTGGCCAGCTTGATGAGCCTGGGGTTCGCGGTATCGATGGGATCGTACCACTGGTGCATGGCTGCCATGCCCTTGGAAAAATCCGGTGCGGGCACCGGCTCCAGACCATCGATCTGGGCCTCGGTGTAGGCCTTCCAGAAGGTGCCGCCGGTCACCTCGGTCATCTCCACATTATAGGAGACCAGGCGTGGGTTCATGGTACGGATGGGTTTGAGCAAAGAGGGCTCCAGACGGACGGATACTGCCATAGCAATGCACTCCTTTGTTCTGTTGTGGCCCGGCTGAAAAGTGCTGCGCCGGGGTGGTGGTTTATCTCTGGGTACTATTATAGCAGATACGGCGAAGAGGCGCAAAGAGGGCTTTTGGGCATAAGAAAAACCCTTGAGCGGTTGCTCAAGGGTTTCTGGTGGAGCATAGGAGACTCGAACTCCTGACCCCAACACTGCCAGTGTTGTGCGCTACCAACTGCGCTAATGCCCCATGCTTTTGTGGCCGGTGGCCTCATCAGCGAGATATATAATAGCACAGGTTTTGCGGTTTGTAAACCCCCAATTTGAAATTTTTTTGGTTTTTTTCGCTAATCGGCACAGAACCCTTGTGACAAAAGGTTTTTTTTGCTCTGCATGCGCGGTTTTTGCCACGGATGCACCTGCTGCGGGCAGCCAAACTATGCTTGCGGCGGAGCGGTGTCTGCCGCCTAAACATATTTTGGGAAAGGTCGGCGATGATCCATGAAGAAAGCAGAGCAGGAGAAAACCAAAAAGGGTGCGTGTGAAAAGAAGAAGGGCTGCGGAGCAGGCTCGCGGAAATGCGGCAGGAACCCGGCGCATGTGATGCAGGAGATGGGCCGGGAGCCCCAGAGCACCGATGTGCTGGGCAGCTACACCGGCACCCCGGCGGATGGCGGGCAGCCCGTGCAGGATGCGGATGATCTGTAGGGGGGCGGGGGGCGGCACCCTCAGTCGGCTGCGCCGACAGCTCCCTCTGAAGAAGGAGCCTGGAGGAAAATGTGCTGCGGGCGGCAGCTTACTCTGAAGAGGGAGCCTGGAGGGGGCGGGATACCGATCCTCCCTCCCCCGTACCGCCAACAGAAAACAGCCCCCTCCCGCCGGCGGGAGGGGGCTGCTGAATGCTGCATTACAGCTTGTTGATGAGATCGTACAGCTCGCGGTTGAAGTGCTTCTTCATGCTGAGCGCATCGGCGATGGGCATGTTGAACACCTGGCCGTGACGCAGACCGATGGCCTGGTTGGCGATGCCGCGGTTGAGCAGCTGCACAGCCAGATGACCGGCTTCGAAGGCGAAGGCGCTGTCGGAGGCGCTGGGCACAGCACCGCGCTGGGTGTAGCCGATCACGGTGGCGCGGGCCTCGATGCCGTTGCACTTGCGCTTGAGGATGCTGGCCAGACGCTCGGCGTTGATGGGTTCGCCGGGATAGATGGTCTTGCCGTTATCGTTGAGGAACTTGCGCCAGTCAAACTCCTTCATGTTGTGCCAGCAGTTTTCGCCGATGACCAGGGTAGCACGGGTGTTGCCCTTGGCGATGAGGCTGTTGAGACGGGCGGCAAATACGTCCACATCCCACTCCATCTCGGGCACGATGACCATCTCGGCACCGGTAGCCATGGCGGTACGCATAGCGATATCGCCCGCATGGCGGCCCATGACCTGCACAACGGAGGGGCGGTCGTGGCTGCGGCTGGTGGCGCGGATGGAGCGAACCGCTTCTACGCAGACGTTGACAGCGGTATCGAAGCCCAGGGTGCGCTCGGTGTAGCCCAGGTCGTTATCGATGGTGCCGGGAATGGTAACGCAGGGGATGCCGCGCTCGCAAAGACGCATAGCGCCGTTGAAGCTGCCATCGCCGCCGATGACCACCAGCGCATCAACGCCCAGATCGCGCAGGGTCTGCGCAGCCTTCTTCTGCACCTCGGGCTGCTTGAACTCTTCGCAGCGGGCGGTACGCAGGAAGGTACCGCGCTGGTCGGCGATATCCAGCACCGTTTCCAGGTTCAGCTCGGCAATATCGTCTTCGGGGTTATCGCTGAGGCCAAGCAGGCCGTTGTAGCCACGCTTGATGCCCATGAGCTTGATATCATACATAGCGGCACAGCGGGCAACGGCCACAACTGCCGCGTTCATTCCGGGGCTGTCGCCGCCGCTGGTAAGAATACCGATCTTCTTAATCATGGTGGTCTCTCCTTGACACAATTCTCCACTTGCGGGCAAAACCGCAAGCATCAGTATAACACAGCTTTTCCTTTTCGCAAGGGGGCTTGCGCCCCGCCCGGAAAATGTAAGCAATTACACTTTGTATTTATCTTGTTTTTTTGCGCAGAAGAAATTTTACTCTTCCACCGGGTTGGCCTGCTCGCCCTTGCCGCCCACATGCTTCAGGTAGGCAGTGGGGCTCATGCCCACCACATGCTTGAACTGCTTGCTGAAGTGGTAGGGATCCGGCATGCCGATCTCCACGCCAGTCTGGCGCACGCCCACGCCGCTGCGCAGAAGGCTCTTGGCCCGCTCCATTTTGAGGAACTGCAGATACCCCAGCGGCGGGATGCCCAGCTCTGCGGTAAAACGCTTGCGGAAGGTCTCCACCGGCATACGGCTGATGGCCGCCATCTCGGCAAGGCTGAAGGAATCCTTGTAGCTGCCTGCGCGCATGGCATCCACCACACGGGCGATCTCGTAGCTGAGGGTGGCGCTGTTGGCCACGCTCTGGCCGCAGTGGGCCGCCAGCAGCGCCCACAGCAGCTGCTGCAGCTGGTAGCTGGCATCGGCAGTATCCATATGGCGCACCACCACCTGCACGATCTGGCGGATGAGCACCACCTGGGTGGGCAGCATGCCCTGCCGTGCGGGCAGGCGGTTGTAGGCATTCATCTGGCGCATGAAGTTTTCCATCAGGGGGCCGGCCAGCACCAGCCACAGGATGCGGGCATCCTTGGCCTTCTGCAGCATGCAGCCCTCGGTATGGGCGGGCACGATGAGGCACTCGCCCCGCTGCAGGGTGACCTTCATATCGCCGTGGGTGAATACGAAGCTATCCTCCTCCACCACGAGCCACAGGGGCGCCTCGCAGGGAGCCAGCAGGTACTCCTGCTGGGAGAGGAAAGCGCTGCCTGCCGTGTCGATCCATACACCGGACTGGCGAACCAGCTCGGCCGGAGTATGAGTACCCTGCACGACCACACCGGGGTCGGCATTGCTGGTGTTCAGGGGCTGAAAAATCGTCGTTGGCATCTGTCGGCACCGCTTTCTTTAGAGTTGAGCAAACGTATGCATTGCTCATTTGTATATTTTAGCAGGGGGCAGGGAGGCAGTCAAGAGTCCGCCTTGTTTTTTTATGCTTATTTCTGATCGTACAATCCATTATTTTACAAACAGATTCCGCACATCCTGCACGGTAAAGAAGATCATCAGCCCCAGCAGCAGCGCATAGCCGCACAGGTGCACGATGGCCTCGATCTTCTGGTCCACCGGCTTGCGGCGGATCATTTCGATAACGAGGAAGATGATGCGGCAGCCGTCCAGACCGGGAATGGGCAGCAGATTCATCAGGCCCAGGTTGATGGAGATGAACACCGCCAGCTGCAGATATACCGGCAGGCCGCCGGTGCGGGTCTCCTGCGCCACCAGATTGACGATGCCCACCGGGCCCGCGCTCTGATCCAGCCCCTCGCCGGTGGTGACCATCTTGCCCAGCGCCTGCACGATGGCCACAGCGTTCTGGGCGGTCAGCTCCCAGGCAGCGGGCAGCACCCGGCCGGGAGCCAGTTTTTTCTGCCCCTGCTGGATGGTGATGCCTACCATATAGCGCTGCAATTCTTCATTATAAGCAGGCACCACGCTGAAGGCTACCTCCTGCCCCTCCCGCAGCATGGTAAAGGGAATGGCCTGCCCATTGCCGTATGCGCCGATGGCATTGCTCACCGTCTGTGCGGAGGCGGCGGTCAGGTCGGTATCGCCGATGCGCACGAACAGGTCTCCGGGCCGGAGGCCTGCCTCGTAGGCCGGGGAGCCCTCCTGCACCTCAACAAGGAAGGGGGTATCGCTCTCCACGCCGTAAAAGCCCATCAGCACGATGGCCAGAACAAGGGCCAGCACCGCGTTCATCAGCGGGCCCGCAAAGGTGACCAGTACGCGCTTCCAGGCAGGCTTCTGGGTATAGTTGCGGGGGTCGTCCCTGGTCTTGCCCTCCGGGTCGTCGTCGGTATCGCCGTAGAACATGCAATAGCCGCCCAGCGGTACCAGCCGGAGAGAAAACTGTGTGCCCCGGCGGCTCAGGCGGCCCCAGAGCTTTTTACCGAAGCCGATGGAGAACTCCTTTACCTCGATGCCCAGAAGCCGTGCTGCGGCAAAATGGCCGAATTCGTGGATCATCACCAGCACGCCCAGCATCAGGATGGCCAGGAGGATATAGAGAATGTTCATTGCTCAGTTCGTTTCCTTTCTCAACAGATAATGGTCTCGCCCCCGGATAGCATATGCGGCCGGGCAGTGCTTCACGCATACCCGACCGTATTGGCTGTTCGGTTGCATAGCGGGCATCAGCCCAGCAGGGAGCGGGCGATGCGGCGGGCCTCCGCATCGGCGGCGAAGATCTGCTCCTCGCTGTCTCCCGGGCGATTGCCCATGCGCTGGAGGGTCTCCTCCACCACATCGAAAATGCGGCCTACGGGCATGCTTTCGCCGCCCTCGCCCAGCATGCGGAACACCGCCTCCTCGTTGGCAGCGTTAAGGATGCAGCAGGCTGCGCCACCTGCCGCCATGCACTCCTGCGCCAGCCGCAGCGAGGGGAAGCGTACCGGATCCGGCTCCTCGAAGGTAAGGCCGGAGAGCTTGAAAAGATCCAGCGCCTCGCCGCCGGTGGGCAGGCGCTCCGGGTAGCTCATGGCATAGAGGATGGGCAGACGCATATCCGGCGTGCCCAGCTGTGCCAGCAGTGCCCCATCCCGGAAGAACACGCCGCTGTGGATAACGCTCTGGGGGTGCACCACCACCTGGATCTGCTCCGGCGCAACGCCGAAGAGCCACTTGGCCTCGATCATCTCCAGGGCCTTGTTGAACAGGGTGGCGGAATCCACGGTGATCTTCTGCCCCATGACCCAGTTGGGATGCTTCAGCGCCTGCGCACGGGTAGCGGCGCGGATGGCTTCCCTCTCCCACGTGCGGAAGGGACCGCCGGAGCAGGTGAGGGCGATGCGCTCCACCGGGTTGCCGGCTGCGCCCTGCAGGCACTGGAAAATGGCGCTGTGCTCGCTGTCTACCGGCAGAAGGCTGTTTTCACCGGCCCGGGCCGCAGCCTCCGTTACCAGCTGACCACCCGCCACCAGCGCCTCCTTGTTGGCCAGCAACACGCGCTTGCCGTGGCGCAGGGCGCACAGCACGCTGCTGAGGCCCGCCATGCCCACCACGGAGACCAGCACATCGTCGCAATCGCTTTGGGCGGCCTCGGTAAGGGCCTCCTTGCCGAAGACCCAGCGGCAGAAGCGCAGATCCTCGGGGATCTCCTCCATGGGGATGGGGGTGCCCAGACCCGCCACCTCCGGGCGGAACTCGCGCACCTGCTCAAAAAGCTGCTCCTTGGAGCGGTTGGCCACCAGCGCCGTTACCTGAAAACGGTCGGCGTGGAGCCGGGCCACCATCAGCGCCTGAGAGCCGATGGAGCCGGTGGAGCCAAGAACGGCAATGCGCCGTTTCGTACATGCCATGCGATATTTCCTCCATACGGAATGGGTGCGCGGCTCATGCCAGCAGGATGACCCTGTAGCAATACACCACGATGGCCACGAAGAATACACTGTCCAGACGGTCCATCATGCCGCCGTGGCCGGGAAAGATGTGGCCGAAATCCTTTACCTTGCAGTGGCGCTTGACCAGGCTGGCGAACAGGTCGCCCATCTGGCCCGCCATGCCGCCCACCAGGCCCAGCAGCGCATCGGCCCACAGGGGCACGGTAACGCCCAGATCCGGCGCGACCGCCGCAAAGATGCGGCCCACCGCCATGGCTACCAGCACGCTGCCTGCCAGGCCGCCCACAGCACCGGCGATGGTCTTGTTGGGGCTGATGCGGGGGCAGAGCTTGGGGCCGCCCACGGCGCTGCCCACGAAGTAGGCAAAGGTATCGCCGCCAACGGCAATGCCGAAGAGCTGGATCTGCAACAGCAGCTGCAGGCTGCGGGGCTGGGCATCCAGAAGGCCCACCAGACACATGGCGGGCATAACGATGCTGATCAGCGGCAGGATGCTGAACACGATATCGGTCAGCTCCGGCTCCTGGCGGCACATCACATGCACCAGCACGCAGAAGGTGAGCAGCATCAGGATAGGGATCAGCGCCTGGGCGGAGTAGCCCATCATCAGCGGGGTGCCCAGCAGCAGGGCGGCAAAGCTGGGCCAGCGCACGGTGCTGTGCCCGGCAGCCTTGAGGGCGGTGTGCAGCTCGTAAATGGCAACGCCCACGCACAGACAGACCACCAGCGCAAAGCACCAGCCGCCCGCCCAGAGCACCAGCACCAGCAGTGCCATGAGCACCATGCCGGTGGAGATGCGCTGCAAAAGAGAATTTTTCTTGGTTTTGTTTGCCTCGGCAGTATTCGGGGCTTTGGTCTCACTCATAGGTCAGGGTCTCCTTTTGGTCATTCTTCACGGCCACCGTACCGGCGGGAACGGCTCTGGAACTCCGCTATGCACCGGTGCAGCTGAGGCACGTGGAAATCCGGCCAGAGCTCCTCGGGGAAAACAAATTCCGCATAGGAGCACTGGTAGAGCAGAAAATTGCTCAGGCGCATCTCGCCGCTGGTGCGGATGAGCAGATCCACCTCCGGCAGCCCGGCGGTGTACAGCTTACCGGCAAAGGCGGCTTCATCGATGCTCTCGGGGGTGCGCAGGCCGCTCTGCACCTCCCGGGCCAGCAGCTGCGCCGCGCGCACCAGCTCTGCCCTGCCGCCGTAGTTGACGGCGATGTTCAAACTGAGGCCGGTGTTGGCTGCGGTGCGGGCCTCCGCCTGCTCCAGCACCTGCCGCTGAGGCCCGGGCAGGCCGCTCTTATCGCCAAGGATGAGGATGCGCACGTTTTTTTGGTCCAGCTCGTCGATCTCGCTGTGGAAGAAATCCAGGATCAGCTGCATCAGCGCCTCCACCTCGGTCTGGGAACGGTTCCAGTTCTCGGTGGAAAAAGCGTAGAGCGTAAGGGCCTCCACGCCGATATCGCTGCAATTGCGGATGATCTCCCGCAGGTTCTCCGTGCCCGCCCGGTGGCCCAGCGCCACCTTCAGCTTGTTTTTCTTGGCCCAGCGGCCGTTACCGTCCATAATAACGGCGATATGCCTGGGCAGGCGGGCGGGATCCACCTCTGGGGGCAGGGGGTACTTGATGGTGCTCATGCCTCATTCCTCCTTGCTTGGCTGCGGACGCAGGCCCACCAGAAAACGGGAGACGATGAGCCGCCGCCCATCCTCCTCCACCGCCACCACACGGGTGGAGGCATAGCCCTGCTGCTCGCCCGCATCGGAGCGGAGAAGCTCGTCGGGGCCGGGCTGACGCTTGGGCGGCGCGGCGGTGGGTACCACATCCACCCCCGTGATGCCGCTGGAGGCAAGAATGGCAAGGGCCGCCTGGGTGGGCAGCCCCAGCAGGTGCTCAAAAGTCTGCTGCATGAAAAAAGGCACGCTCCTTGATGGGTGTTTCGAAAAAAAGGCGAAAAAAGCAGATTGTCCCAAAGAGCCGGGAAGACTCTTTGGGACAAGGGAGGGTCTTACACCTCCATGATTTCCTTTTCTTTCTGGGCACCGATGCTGTCGATGCCCTTGATGGCCTCGTCGGTCTTGTCCTGCATCTTCTTCTCGGCCTTGGTGCGGTCGTCCTCGGTGATGTCGCCGTTCTTTTCCAGCTTCTTGAACTGGTCCATGGCATCGCGGCGGATGGAGCGGATGGCCACCTTGGCTTCCTCCACGGTCTTGCGGACCACCTTGGTCAGCTCCTTGCGGCGCTCTTCGTTCAGCTCGGGAATGACCAGACGGATGATCTTACCGTCGTTGGAGGGGTTGAGGCCCAGATCGCTCTTGATGATGGCCTTCTCTACCAGGGGCAGGGCTTTCTGATCCCACACGCTGATGACCAGCATACGGGGTTCGGGAGCGGTGATGTTGCCCATCTGGGTAAGGGGGGTCTGCACGCCGTAGTAATCCACCACAACGCGCTCCAGCAGCTGGGGGTTGGCGCGGCCTGCGCGGATGGAGCGGAGATCGCTCTGGAGAACAGCAGTGGTCTTCTGCATTTTTTCGGCGGCGGTATCTATGACCTGACGATACATAGCGGTTCCTCCTTCATCATTATGGCACGGAGCCGTTTGATTTGCCTGGAAAAAAGCGGTACGCGCGGGGTGTTGCCGCTGTGTTTTTTCCTGCTTGTGGGGTAAGGCGGCTGTATTGCCGCCCATGCATAGGGGTATTGTACCGCTTTCGGGGCATTTTGGCAAGTGGGGAAATGCATTTGCGGGCAGGCAGGAGACCCGCGGCGGGAGAAGGCTCCCCGGGCAGGGCTGCCCCAAAAGCCCGCCGCTGCCCGTGCAAAGCGCCCCCGCGCCGCCCCCCTCTACCGACCGGGGCAGTTTTATGGTATAATGCTATTTGATTCGTTTTCTGAAACTTTCCCGCTTAGCAAAACGGAGGATGATACCCTATGCGCAAGACCCGTTCTTTTTTGATCGGCAGC
>SVGN01000076.1 GCA_015056315.1 Clostridiales bacterium | reverse complement strand
GATCTCTGGCTCCCTCTTCAGAGGGAGCTGGCTGCCCGAAGGGCAGACTGAGGGTGCCGCCGAAACCCAACCCCCAACGGGCACTCAATTCCCGCAAGACACTCGCCCCCCACAGGCACTCGTCCCCCTCAGGCACCCGCCCCCCTCAGGCACTCGCCCCCCACAGGCGCTCGATCCCCACAGGCTCCCGCCCCCCACCATGGCTCCCTCTTCAGAGGGAGCTGTCAGGCGAAGCCTGACTGAGGGTGCCGCCTAAACCCAACCCCCATACTCTCTTCACCCCACACCCCACCAAAAAGGAGCCGCCCATGCCTGCCAACTACCTCAAGAAGCGAGACTTCGCCCGTGATCTGCGTCAGAACATGACCAAGGAAGAGCGTCGCCTCTGGTACGATTTCCTGCGACATCATCCGTCACGGTTCATGCGGCAAAAGATGATCGGCCCCTACATCGTCGATTTCTACTGTGCTTCGGCAAAGCTGGTCATTGAGATCGACGGTTCCCAGCATTTCGAAGAGCAAGCCCTCAACCGGGATGAGCATCGCACACAGTATTTGCAGCAGCTCGGTCTGCGGGTGATCCGCTTTGACAACCGGCAGGTGGGACGGCAATTCGAGAATGTTTGCGCCACGATCGAACAGGTGCTTCGTGGGAATTCTGATTATGTGCGGTAAGGAGCTGGCCTTGATCGGCACCCTCAGTCTGCCCTGACGGGCAGACTGAGGGTGCCGCCAAAACCCAAACCCCATCCCCTTCACCTACCCCACACCCTCTCCCCCCATCCCAACCCCGGAGGTAACAACATTGAGTACATCCAAATTCGCCCTGTTTGTCGATCTGGAAAACTGCGGTGCCAAGGTGGCCACGCTCCAGAGCGTGCTGGAGAAGGTCAAGATGCGCGGCGATATCCTTTTGGGCAAGGTGTACGGCTACACCGACCGCTACAGCGATCTCAAAGAGGTGCTGCTCTCCAACACCTTTACCGTGGTGCCCAGCCTGCGCCACGGCATCAGCCAGAAAAACAACGCCGATATCCTGCTCGTGCTGGATGCGCTGGAGGTGGCCTTCACCAACCCCCTCATCGACAGCTTCTGCATCGTCAGCGGCGACAGCGACTATACCCCGCTGGTGGGCCGCCTCAAGAGCATGGGCAAGTTCGTGCTGGGCATCAGCCGCAGCGAGGCCGCCAGCAATATCTTCATCAACGCCTGCAACGAGTTCCAGTTCCTGGAGAACGTAGCTCCCCGCTCCAGCGGCAAGGCCTCTGCCAAGAAGAAGCCCACCGCCGAGAAGGAGCCGCTGGATCTGCAGGAGCTCAACAAGCTGCTCTGCGGCATCCTGGAGGAGCAGACCGACAAGGACGAGCTCTACGCCAGCGAGCTCAAGGGCATCCTTTTGCGCCTGCGCCCCGATTTCAACGAGAAGGATTTCGGCTGCGCCACCTTCTTCAAGCTGCTGGATAAGCTGTGCAAGCAGTTCGGCAGCCTGCGCATCCGCAACGATAATTTCAACGTGATGGTCTCCCTCAGCCTGACCGGAAAGGAATCCGCCCCCAGCCTGACGAAGGATAACTGGGTGAGCATGCTGGCCGAGCAGCTCCAGCGGTACAAGGATGACGGCTTCGACCGCATCAACCCCAGCATCCTCAAGGCCGACCTGCAATCCGCCTTCCCGGATTTCTCCGAAAAGGCGCTGGGCTTCAAGCGCTTCAGCGATCTGCTCAAGGCCCTGGAGAAGGCGAAGCTGGTCAAGGTGGAAGTGGACGACCAGAAGAATATGCTCATTCAGGTTCTGGGCGGCGGCGCACATTCGTAGGATGGCTGCCCACCCCATCTACAGCCACCACTCCCCCATACTCAACCCCTGCGCCCGCAAAGCGGGCGCAGTACGGAGGTGCAGGAGGCACTGCCTCCTGCCGGGGTGCAGGGGCGGCGCCCCTGCCCTCGTCCCTGCCCTCGCCCCTGCCCTCGTCCCCGCCCCCGACTCCTCACCCCTCACGCACACATCCCCCGAAGGAGGTCATTCACATGAAAGGTTATCTCCGCACAGCCGCTGTTTCCCTGCCCATGCATCTGGGCGATATCGCCGCCAACGAGACCGAGATCGGCATCGCCATCGAAGCGCTGCGCATGCAGGGCGTTCAGCTGGCGGTATTCCCGGAGCTGTGCCTCACCGGTGCCACGCTGGGCGATCTGCTTTTACAGCCCATCGTAACGGAGGCCTGCATGGAGGCTGCCCGCCGTTTGGCCGAAAAGGCAGGCGACATGGCGGTGGTGATCGGTCTGCCGGTGCAGCAGGGCGACCGGCTGGAGAACTGCGCCGCCGTATTGCAGGCCGGGCGCATCGAGGGTCTTGTCTCCAAGCAGCAGCTTGGCGGCTCCACAGGCGATGACCGCTTCTTCACCCCCGGCAGCATGCCCGCCCCCGGCCCCCGCATGGGCGATGCGCCCGTGGCAGGCCCCGGCAGGCTGTTCAAGCTGGGCGACTGCACCTTTGCGGTGGTCTTTGGCACCGATGCCGCCTCCCCGTTGGCGCTTGGCAGCGCAGCAGCCCTTTCCGGCGCGGATGTGATCGTCTGCCCGGATGCCTCCTGCGCACTGGCGGGCGGGCATCAGGCCCGGCTGCATCAGCTGGAGAGCCTGAGCGCAGCGGCTCACGCAGGCTATGTGTACGCCTGCCCCGGCTTTGGCGAGAGCACCGCCGACCTGGTCTTTGACGGCTGGTGCGGCATCCTGGAAAACGGCAAGCTGCTGGCAGAGGGCGGCCGCTTCGCCCTGACCGGCTCCACCGCCGTTGCGGATATCGATGTGGAGCGGCTGCGGTTCAAGCGCCAGCGGGATACCGCCTTCCGCCGTCTGCGGCAGGGCCACCCCATGCGCCGCCACCCGGCAGAGGTCATCGCCCTGAACGACCCCATCCCCTTCCGGCTGCCGCTGCGCCGCCCCATCGACCCCATGCCCTTCCTGCCCCAGGGCAAGGATGCGGATGCGCGCATGCTGGAGATCATCAACATCCAGACCACGGGCCTGATGACCCGCCTGAAGGCCATCCGGTGCAAGGATATCACCATCGGCATCAGCGGCGGTCTGGACAGCACCATGGCGGTGCTCATCGCCGCCCGCGCCTTCGATCAGCTGAAGCTGAGCCGCAAGGGCATCCACGCCATCACCATGCCGGGCATGGGCACCGGCAAGCGCACCAAGAGCAATGCCGATAAGCTGATGGAGGCCCTCGGGGTCGATGCCATCGAGATCGATATCAAGCCCGCTGTTTTGCAGCATTTCCGCGATATCGGCCACGATGAAGGCTGCCACGATACCACCTACGAGAACTGTCAGGCCCGGGAGCGCACCCAGATCCTGATGGATTACGCCAACCGGGTCAACGGCATCGTGCTGGGCACCGGCGATATGAGCGAGGAGGCCCTGGGCTTCTGCACCTACAACGGCGACCACATGAGCATGTACAACCCCAACTGCACCGTGCCCAAGACCCTGATGCGCGGGCTGGTGAAGTACCTGAGCGAGAACTGCTTCGACGAGGCCGTGCGCCTTGTCTGTGCGGATATCCTTGCCACGCCGGTAAGCCCGGAGCTGCTGCCCAACATCACCGGCGAGCTGACCCAGCGCACGGAGGATATCCTGGGCGATTATGCCCTGCACGATTTCTTCCTCTACCACCAGCAGAGCAGCGGTGCCAGCCCGGAGAAGCTGCGTATGCTGGCGCTGCAGGCCTTCGATGGCGTATACAGCGAGGATGTGGTGGATCAGCAGCTTGCCACCTTCATCAAGAAGTTCTACACCCAGCAGTTCAAGCGCAACTGCGTGCCCGACGGCCCCAAGGTAGGCTCCGTGGGCCTCAGCCCCCGGGGCGACTGGCAGATGCCCAGCGACATGGTGTCTGCGCTGTGGAAGAGCCAGCTGAAGGGGTAATGCAGGAGCAGCGCGGGAGAATTGCGCTGTGGAACAAGGGGTAAGATAGGAAATGCCCCCCGTTGCAGACGGATGTCTGCGGCGGGGGGAATTTTGTGTGGGGAGATGTTTTCACCGGCTTGGGTGATGGCGGAATCCCCCCGGCGGCTACGCCGCCACCCCCCTTTGGCAAGGGGGGCTGTGGAAATGGGTGTTGCCGGGAGGGGTCTGTCTTACCCAATTTGGGTGTAGCTCACCCAACCCGGGTGAGATCAGCACCGCCAGGCGGGAGCCGGGATAACGGGTTGTTTTCTTGGCTGGTGTGCGGCGTGGGACAGCCTATGGTATGAGCTTGCTTTTGCAGCCGACCCGCCCCCGCTGCTTTGGCGGGGAAGGCTGTTCCTGACTTTCCGACCCGCCCCGACAACTCGGGGTTCGGGTTGCAGCGAAAACGGAGCACAGCCAAGCCGCTCCCCGCACGCGACGGTAGCGAACGACGTCAAATCCCCCTGCCGTTTTTCGGGGCGGGTTAAGGGAGCAGTTTGCTGTGCAAGTGGCGAGTAAGCTAACTACTAACTGCGGAGTGACCCTGATTGCGACCGCCGCCACGAAAAACGGCAATTAAGAGGGATTTGACCAAAGAGAGCGTGTCGCTGTTTTCTGGTTCCTCTTTTGCGCCAAAAGAGGAACCGCGGTGTGGGGCGCGGAGCCCCACCCTGTTCCTCGCAGCGGTACTGCGAAAAAGCTATGAGCAGCTTGGGCACTCAAGCAAGGTACAATCCTTCCGTCTCGCCTAAAGGCGAGCCACCTCCCTTTACACAAGGGAGGCTTAGGGATTGGCTGCCGCCCGGGGCAGGAGGCATCACCCAGCATGGGTGGAACGGCTCCTGCCGGAAGGGGTCTGCGAGCGGCACCCTCAGCCCCTTCGGGGCAGCTCCCTCTAAAGAGGGAGCCTTGTGGGGGGTGGGCAGCCCCTCTGAAGAGGGAGCCTTGTAGGGGTCGGGAGCCTGTGGGGAGGTGGGAGCCCACCGGGAGGGGTCTGCGGGCGGCACCCTCAGTCGGCTTCGCCGACAGCTCCCTCTAAAGAGGGAGCCTGGGCGGCAGCCTTGGGGGCCACACCCCCCTCCCCCCAACACAAAACCCCCGCCGGAACGCTCTCCGGCGGGGGTCTGTTTCAATTACAGCTGCCATCAGTTGTTCTGATAGCTGGGGTTAGCCATGCGGATCTCCCTGAGGATGTGCTCCGGCAGCTCGGTAAGAGGATCCTCCTGGGGGCGGCCGGTGTAGTAGCCCTGGATCAGATCCACGCCCAGATCGATGAGGGTGTGCAGCTCGTTGGAGGTCTCCACGCCCTCGGCCAGCGTCATGATGCCGTTCAGGTTGGCGAACTCCACCACATTGCGCACGAAGAGCTGCTTGTTCTGGCTCTTGCAGATCTCCTGCACCAGGAACCGGTCGATCTTGATCACCTGGGGCGCATAGCGCAGCAGGTTGACGATGTTGCTGTGGCCGGTGCCGAAATCGTCGATGGCGATCTGGCTGCAGCCGGCGGTCTCGCTCAGGCGGCGCAGGCTCTCCAGCTCCTTGTCGGACATGCTCTCCTGCTCGGTGAGCTCGAAGAAGTAGCGGCTCATCTCCTCGCCATACTGGTCGATGAGCTTGCCCAGATCCTTATCGTTGAGGAAGTGGCCGGGAATGGTGTTGATAAATACCTTTCGGTCGCCGAACTCACCGGCCCGCTCGGCCACGCAGCCCATAACGTTGAACAGGGTAGCGCGTTCGATGTCGTACAGCCTGCCGTACTCCTTGGCAGCCGCCAGGATCTGCAGGGGGTTGAGGCCGATGGTGGCATCGGTGCGCATCAGGGCCTCGTAGCCGAACACCTCGCCCGTGCGGGCATTGATGATGGGCTGGAAATGGTACTTGAACATGTTCTTGTTCAGCAGCATCTCGAAGGCCCGGTAGTGATCCTTGGGGCTTACCTCCTCCTTGACCACCTTGCCCATGCCCATCTGCAGACGGTTCATGTACATATCGGAGTTGGCAAACTTGATAAGGCTCTCCAGAGAGCTGTTCCAGCCGGGCTCCACCACGGTGCAGCCCGCATTTACCTCGATGTAGTACTCCTTGCTGGAGGAGGAGTTGAAGCCTTCGATCTGGCTGTAGAACGCGCTGGTGGCCCGGGCGATGGTGGGCGATACCTCCGCGTTGGCGCGGTAGTAGTTCAGCACCATGAAGGCATCCTCGGAGACATGAGCCACAAAGCAATCAATGGGGTTGGCCATCTTCAGGCACTCGGCAATGAAGCGGAGGGCCTCCTCGATCTCGTCCACGCCGTAGGTCTCGGCAATGTAGTTGTACTGGGGCATGCCGTAGATGGAGACGCTTACCCAGTACTCGTCGTTGTGCTCCTTCTTGAAGGCGTTGTACCATTCCACAGCGCCCTTCAGGTTGGGCAGGCCGGTGACCGGGTTGGTCTGGGCGGCCCGCTCCACGGTGCGGCGCAGGTTCATCTGCCGGAAGTAGTTGACGGAGATGTTGAACGCCACATTCAGCGTGTTCTGCACCCGCTTCAGGTGGTGCATGCTGCGCTTGATGGAGCTGGTCTCGGCGGCGTAGTAGCCGCAGACCTCGTCCTTTACATATACCGCGCAGAGGATGAACATGGTATCGCCCTCTGCCCAGCGGGTATCGTAGGGGATCATCTGCCCCACGGTGATGGTGCTGTTGCTGTCTGCCTGGTCGTAGTTGTACCGGGAGGGGATCACCAGCAGCTCATCCTCGGCCCGGTAGCCCCGGCGGCCCCGCTTCTCATCGATGGCGGAGACCAGGTAATCGGAACGGAGGCACATATAGCTGTTGGGCAGGATGGCCCCGCTCAGCGTGGTGTACAGCCCGTTCATATCGCTGATGTTGAGGATCCGCTCCACCCAGACGAACTGGTTGGTCTCGTGATCCTCCATCTCCTTGACGGTGCGGTGCCGCTCCTGCGCAAACTCCCGGTAATCGCCCCGGTAGAGGCGGGGGCAGCCGCAGGATTCGTTGATCACCGGCAGGTGGTGGTTCATCAGCATGCGGGGCGGCAGCTTGGCGAAGCCCTCGTTGATGGCCTCCACCACCCTGTCTGCCATGCCCTCCGGGTTATCGGAGCAGGTGGTCAGCTCGGGCAGGTTCAATTCGGAGAAGGGCAGGCGGTCGTAGCCGGTAATGATCAGATCGCCCGGCAGGCTGATGCCCTGCTCCCTGGCCCAGTTGCAAACGGCGTAGGCCATAGTATCGTTGGCGCAGAAGATGGCCTGCGGCAGCTTGCCGCCCCGATCTGCCATCATCTGCTCAAGGGCTTTGAGGGTGGGCATATCCCAGTACTCGCCGTAGTAGATGCGGCTTTCCTCGAAGGGGAGGCCGTTTTCCTCCATTACCTTGCGGTAGCAATCGATGCGGCCTATGCTGTCTGCATCCTCCCCCCGGCGGCCTGCCATGTAGACCGTATCGGTCACCCCGTGGTGACAGATCACATGGCGCAGCATTTCGCAGTAGCCTTCCCGGTACTCGTTGCCGATGCAGAAGCAGCCCTCCACCTCTTCGCCGATCATCACCACAGGCACTCCGGCGGCCTTGCCCCGGTCTGCCAGGTTGTGGACGATGTTCTTGTCGTAGAAGCTGCCCGAGTGGATCACCAGCGCATCGATGACGCCGAACTGGATCACATCGTAGATGGAGCGGGCACCCTCGTCAAAGGCGTCGTTGTGGTAAAAATCCAAAAAGCTGTTGAAGACGATCAGCTTCATGCCTGCCTTTTCCAGCCTGTGATGGATCTGGTCTACCAGCTCGCCTCTTGCGGTTTGATAGATGCGCGTAATGCAGAGACCGATCACCTTTTTGTTGTTGATCATACCACTCACCACCTTTTCGGAGAAAAATCTGTCATTTTCGGAACGGTTGTTAAGAAAGTGTCATAACATACATACCACATGAATAGAAAAATGTCAATACATACAGCGCATTGCAACCGAAATGTAACCAAAAACAGAGGGTTTCTCTGGGTAGTGCAACATTTGCGCGTGTTTCGGAAAGTTTCGGCATTTTTTCATTTTTTGATGTAATTTGCACATTTTTGTTGCACAATGAAAACGATTACACAACATATAGCGGTGGTTACATAACCAATGCCACAATCCACCGATTTTGCATGTTTATGCGTCATAAATGAGTATAAATGTAACTGTTTTGTTTCGGGCGGGAAGCCCGCTACCATGCAAAGAACCCCATCCCGCACCATAGCGGCGGGATGGGGCATCGGTTACAGCTCCACCGGCAGATCCGTATCCGTAAAGGGATCGGAGGTCGGCGCGCCGGGCCTGCGCAGGGGACGGAGCTGATCCTCCATCTCCTTGGGCGGCTCAATGATGAGGATATCCAGCACATTGTCGTTAAAGGTAAGGTTGGCAATGGTGCCGGGCTTGGTGAGGGCGACCACCTCGGTCAGGTTGTTGCGGGTGCGGCGGGCGTACTCGATGGCAACCTCCGGCCTGTCCTGCCAATGCATGGGGATGAACACCCTTGGCTTCTCGGTCATGATGAAGTGGTTGGCGCCCGCATCGTACATATAGCCCTGGCGGGGATCCACCGGGAACATGGCGATGTCGATACGCTCGTTCTTCAGCGGTGCCACAGCATCGTAGTAGGCCTTCTCCGCCTCCTCGATCTCCTTGAGGGTGCTCTCCTGCCGCCAGTGCCACAGGTTCAGGTCGCCTGCGTGGAAGATGGTGGCACCGTACACCGTTACCAGAAAGCTGACGCCCAGATCGGTGCTGTCGAAGGCCTTTACGGAGATATCCTTGGTCAGCTCCAGCTCCTTGCCGGGGGCCATCTGCTTGCCGCGGGTACCGATGGGCATATCGTGGCTTACAATGTAGGTGACCGGCAGCCCCTGCTTGTACCAATCGTAGATCACCGGGTCGAAATGATCCGGATGGGCATGGCTCACGAACACGAAGATCTGCTCGAAAGCCTGCAGGAAGCCGGGGGTGAGCCGGTAGGCGGGGGGCAGGCAGCGGCCTTCGCCCTCCCAGTAGTCGAAGATCAGCAGCGTGCCGCCCACCTGTACCGAAAAACCGCTGTTGTAGTAGTACGTGAGCTTAAGCAACTTACCCATAGAAAATGACGCCTCCACATGTTCATACTTTTGTAACAGATAGACGGATACCGTCTACTTTCGGCTGTATCTATTACAAAATGATTGCTCATCTGGCAGCGTCATTCAAAACAGGCTGAGGCTTGAAAAGAGATATTTATGCCCCATTTCTGTACGGGCAGAAGTATAGCATAGCACCAAAGAGTTGTCAACAGAACGACATGGAATCCGTCAAAATATGACAATATTTCTACATATTTTGTTGACAAAATGGAGAAGTTTTTCATATTTCGGGTGGTTTTTCACAGGGCGGTGGAGGACCGGTGGGGGTGGAGGTGAGAAATAGCAGGGGTTGTGGAGGAGGGGGCTACACAGGCTCCCTCGATGGACAGAGCTTTCCACCCACCAAGCTCGCTCTAAAGAGAAGAGCCTTCCACCCCACCCAAGCTCCCTCTAAAGAGGAGAGCCTTCCGCCCCACCAAGGCTCCCTCTTTAGAGGGAGCTGGCTGCCCTTCAGGGCAGACTGAGGGTGCCGGGTAGGGTCTGCTTTACCCGGGCGGGCATAACGCATTGCCCGGTGGTGGCCACCTCCGCAGGCTCCCTTGCTAAAGGGAGCTGTCGGCGTAGCCGACTGAGGGATTCAACTCCCGAACGCAGTTACCTTTCACCGCCATGGCGGGGTACTCTGCCCGGGGTTGGCTGTCCCCGGAATCCCCCCGTCACGGCTTCGCCGTGCCACCCCCCTTTGGCAAGGGCGGGCTGCAGAGGTGGGTGTTG
>SVGN01000075.1 GCA_015056315.1 Clostridiales bacterium | reverse complement strand
GAACACAACGCCGAAGGCGTTAGCGACCCGCAGGTGGGGAGTGAAACGAGTACAGACCACGGCAGTGGGCTGTACGACGATTGAACGACCGGGGCGTAGCCTGCCCCGTCAGGGGCTGAGGGTGCCGATGCAGACCACACGAGAGAAAAATGCGACTTGGCTGCCCCCCGGAATCCCCCCGTCTCGCCTTCGGCGAGCCACCCCCCTTTGGCAAGGGCGGGCTGTGGAGTTGGCTGGCATACAGCGTGGGACAGCCTATGGCATAGGCTTGCTTTTATGGCCGACCCGCCCCGACAACTCGGGGTTCGGGTTGCAGCGAAAACGAAGCACAGCCAAGCGGCTCCCCGCACGCGACGGTAGCGAACGACGTCAAATCCCCCTGCCGTTTTTCGGGGCGGGTGAAGGGAGCAGTGCGCTGTACAAGCAGCGAGTAAGCTGACCTGCCGCTGCGGAGTGACCTTGATTGCGACCGCCGCCCCGAAAAAGGGCAATCAAAGGGATTTGACCAAAGAGAGCGTGTCGCTGTTTTCTGGTTCCTCTTTTGCGTCAAAAGAGGAACCGCAGGTGTGGGGCGCGGAGCCCCACCCTGTTGCTCGCAGCGGTACTGCGAGGAAAAAAGCTATGAGAGCTTGGGTGGAACGACACCTGCCGTGAGGGGTCTGCGGTTGGCACCCTCAGTCGGCTTCGCCGACAGCTCCCTCTGAAGAGGGAGCTGTCACCCGAAGGGTGACTGAGGGTGCCGGGGGGTGACCACCGGGGAGGATGTGTTCTCCGGCTTGGCTGCCCCCCGGAATCCCCCCGGCGGCTATGCCGCCACCCCCCTTTAGCAAGGGCGGGCTGCAGGGGTGGGTCTTGCCGGTAGGGGTCTGCTATTCCCGAGTTGGGGGTAATGGTTTCTGCCGGGCGGGGGCTTTTTTGGCACCCTCAGTCGGCTTCGCCGACAGCTCCCTCTGAAGAGGGAGCCTTGTGGGGGGGCGGGAGCCTTGTGCGGGGGCGGGAGCCTGTGCGGGGGCGGACGCTTGTGCGGGGGGCGGGAGCTTGTGGGGGGGCAGCCCCTCTGAAGTGGGAGCCATGTTCCGGCGGGCGCACCCCCCCGTGGGGTGCATCAGGGGGGGCGCTGCCCCCCTCCCCCCTTTGGCGACCATTGTATTCCCCCACGGTTTCATGGTATAATGTACCATCACGCAAACCGAACTTTGCAATACAAACCACCAAAGGGGGAACCGCCCATGAAGGTACGCCGTTTGTTTCTGCTGGTACTGGCCGTTTCGCTGCTGCTGATGCCCATGGCACACGCAGAAGAAGCGCTGATGTTCTCTTACGTGCCCGTTTCGGGTGTGGATGTGCTCACGCCGGAGGAATTTGCCGGGGTCACCCCGCCGGAGGGGCTGGAGGAGATGTACGGGCTGTTTCTGGAAAGCGACCCAAGCTGCACGGTCTATGTGTTCCACCCCACCAACGGGCGCATGCTGGCCAGCCTGAGCTGCATGGAGATGGATGCCGCCCTCACCTTTGATGAGCTGTTCACCTACCGGGAGCAGCTGCATACAGGGCTTTCCGAGCTGCTGGGCGAGAGCGCAGGCAACATCGGGGCGTTCCGGCAGGAGAGCTACAGCGGTCTGGATACCATGACCACCGATATGATGCTACGCACCGAAAGCGGCCTGACCCTGTCTGCCCAGGTGCGGTTCTTCGTGCGGGGCATCGACCTGTTCGAATTGTGGCAGGTAAGCCCCGCTTCGCTGAGCTATGTGTTCAGCCAGCAGGCCTCCGGCGAGCTGAGCAGCGACCGGCGGCTGATGGAGCGCATGCTGGAGGGCCTGCTCTTTGAGGACGAGGAAGAGGCCGTGGAGGAAACCGTTGTGGAGCCTTCGCTCATCGATACGGAGGAGACCGAAGCCCCTGCGGATGAATGGCCCGAATCCATCATGAACAACATGATCTGCGATACGACCATCGCGCCCTCCCCCACGCCCGGTGCCGATCCGGCTGCCTACCTGCAGCTGACGGACGATGCCGGCGCTTTCACGCTGGCGGCTCCGCTGGATACAATCGCCATCAACCCCTTTACCGATGCGGATGCGGTGGCCCGTGCCCGCATGCTGGCCGCCGAGCGGCCCGGCGGCGGCGAGTGCTTTGATGTGCTCTACGACAACACCATGGAATACGGCGGCTGGATGCTGTACTCCCGGGAGAACGGCCTCACCATGCAGGTGAGCGTGGAGCAGAATGCCATGTACATCGGCATTACCACCGATATGCTGGTGAGCCTGCAGGATGGCGCTCTGGAGAGCCTGCAGGAGACCTTCGAGAGCGTCAGCGCAGACGGCGAGCCCATGTATTACGACATCGACGGGCTGGAGCATGTCTGGTTCACCTACGACATCGAGCATGCGGGCATGGAGCTGCTGTGCTACGTGATCGTGGGCGCAGACGGTGCGGGCAGCCTGTGCGAGCTGGATGTGTATGTGGATATCAACTCCGGCGCAGAGCCCAGGGATGCTGTCGAAGCCCTGATGAACATGCTCGACACCATGGACTATTGGCCAAACGAACAGCCCTGACGGGCAGAAGGGACAGGCCCCAATGAAAAAGATCAGCGTGGTGGTGCCCTGCTACAACGAGGAGCAGGCGCTGCCCATCTTCTATGAGACCTTTCTGCGGGAGACCGCCGGGATGGCCGTGGAATGGGAGTTCCTCTTCGTGGATGACGGCTCCCGGGACGGTACCCTCAACGGCTTCCGCGCCCTGCACGAGAAGGATGAGCGGGTACACTACATCAGCTTCAGCCGGAATTTCGGCAAGGAGAACGCCATGTACGCCGGGCTGGAGAACGCCACCGGCGATTATGTGGCCATCATGGATGTGGATCTGCAGGATCCCCCCGCGCTGCTGCCGGAGATGCTGCGGGGCATCGAGGAGGAGGGCTTCGACTGCGTAGCCACCCGCCGGGTGACCCGCAAGGGCGAGCCGAAGATCCGCAGCTGGTTCGCCTGCGCGTTCTACAAGCTGATGGGCAAGATCTCCCGCACGGAGATCGTGGACGGTGCCCGGGATTTCCGCCTGATGACCCGCCGGATGGTGGATGCCGTTCTGAGCCTGAAGGAGTACAGCCGGTTCTCCAAGGGCATCTTCTCCTGGGTGGGGTTCGAGACCAAGTGGCTGGAGTACGAGAACATCGAGCGCAGCGCAGGCGAGACCAAGTGGAACTTCTGGAAGCTGCTCATCTACTCCATCGACGGCATCATCGGTTTTTCCACCATGCCGCTGGCCATCGCTTCGGTGGCAGGGGTGGTGTTCTGCATCATCGCCTTCATCCTGCTGCTGTATTTCTTCCTCAAGACCCTCATCTGGGGCGACCCGGTGACCGGCTTCCCCGCCACCATCTGCATCATACTGCTGCTGGGCGGCATCCAGCTGTTCTGCATCGGCATTCTGGGGCAGTACCTGAGCAAGACCTATCTGGAGACCAAGCGGCGGCCCATCTACATTACCAAGGAGAAGAAGTGAGGCCCGGGCCGGAGAAGTGCATACAAGCACAACAAAAGAAGAGAGGCTACTGCCTCTCTTCTTTTGTTGTGCTGTTTTTGGGAAAAGGGGGTTCCCCGCCGGGGGGGATCACTCCTCTGCGGGTTCGACGGCCTCATCAGCTTCGTCGGCTTCGTCGAAAATGTCGTCGTCATCGTCATCCGCACCAAACTGCTCGTTCAGCCGATCGATGAGCCGCTCGCTGAGCATCGCGCCGGATTCCATATGCACCTTTCCATCCGCCACGAACATGGTGGTGGAATCCTTGTTGCGGCGGAAGCCGACGATATCGCTGAAGCGGTAGACCTTCTTATTGCCCAGGAAGGTGCTGTATTCGAAGGTATCCTCCGTCAGCACCCGGATGGTCTGGTTCTTCCAGCACAGAAACTCGGCAATGCCCATGCCCAGACAAAACACCGCCACAGCAATGGCCAGCAGCTTCTCCGGTACCAGCACGGCAAACACCGCCGCAATGATGCCCACCGCCATCAGCACCAGCGACATGGACAGGTAGCGGGCAGGCAGGTACATATCCGCCCGGTCTTCGGCAGAGGGGAACAGGTTCGAGATGATGGTCTCGGTCAAACGGGCCAGCAGCTTCAGCATGGGTGGTACATCTCCTTTTTTGGGGGGTCGGCTCCCGGATGGGGATAGTATAGCACGGATGGGGCGGGATGGGAAGGGCATCCCCGCCATGGCGGTGGAAGGGAACTGCGGGCGGGGGGTGAATCCCTCACCCGCCTACGGCGGGAGCTCCCTTTGGCAAGGGAGCCTGCGCGGTTGGCCGCCGCCCGGGGGGCGGGTGAGCGTCACCGGGCTTGGGGGGATGCGACTACTGCCGGGAGTGCCGATGCAGACCACACGAGAGAAAAATGCGGCTTGGCTGCCCCCGGAATCCCCCCGTCTCGCCTTCGGCGAGCCACCCCCCTTTGGCAAGGGCGGGCTGCGGAGTTGGGTGCCGCCTGGGGCGGGCGAGCGTCACCGGGCTTGGGGGATGCGACTTCTGCCGGGAGGGGTTGCGCTCGGCACCCTCAGCCCTGCCCCGTCAGGGGCTGAGGGTGCCGATGCAGACCACACGAGAGAAAAATGCGGCTTGACTGCCCCCCGGAATCCCCCCGTCTCGCCTTCGGCGAGCCACCCCCCTTTGGCAAGGGCGGGCTGTGGAGGTGGGTGCCGCCCGGGGCGGGTGAGTTTCACCCGGCTTGGGTGATACAACTCTCGCCGGGAGGGGATTGCGGGCGGCACCCTCAGTCGGCTTCGCCGCCAGCTCCCTCTGAAGAGGGAGCCTTGGTGGGGGCGCGAGCCTATAGGGGAGCGAGCCTGGATAACGGGGTGTTTTCTTGGCTGGTGTGCAGCGTAGAACAGCCTATGGGAAAGAGCTTGCTTTCCCCCGCCGACCCGCCCCGACAACTCGGGTTTCGGGTTGCAGCGAAAACGGAGCACAGCCAAGCGGCTCCCCGCACGCGACGGTAGCGAACGACGTCAAATCCCCCTGCCGTTTTTCGGGGCGGGTTAAGGGAGCAGTGCGCTGTACAAGCAGCGAGTAAGCTGACCTGTATCTGCGGAGTGACCCTGATTGCGACCGCCGCCCCGAAAAAGGGCAATTAAAGGGGATTTGACCAAAGAGAGCGTGTCGCTGTTTTCTGGTTCCTCTTTTGCGCCAAAAGAGGAACCGCAGGTGTGGGGCGCGGAGCCCCACCCTGTTCCTCGCAGCGGTACTGCGAGGTTAATAAAGCTATGAGTGGCTTGGGTGGAACGACGCCTGCCGGGAGGGGACTGCGGGCGGCACCCTCAGTCGGCTGCGCCGACAGCTCCCTCTAAAGAGGGAGCCTTGTGGGAGTCGGGAGCCTGTGGGGGCGGGAGCCTGCATGCAGGGGGGCATCCCCCCATCCACGCCGATTCCCCTGCAATGCACCGTTGTCCCAAACACGGGTTTGTGCTATACTGTGCTATGTTTCGAAATACAAATATGCCGCAGGCTGTCGAACGATTTTTAGGGGGTTCGGCAGCAACCGGCAAAAGCAGACATGGCATTTGGGGCGCAACAGGCGTATGATGAGCATAGCCGCCCCGGGTCTGCGCCGGGAGCGGAGAAGGAGTCTCAACTTGGCCAAGGATAAGACCCTGTATGTATGCCAGAGCTGCGGGTACGAAGCGGCGCGCTGGCTGGGCTGCTGCCCGGACTGCGGCGAGTGGAACACCTTTGAGGAGCGTCGGGCAGCCCCTGCCCCCGTCAGCAGCAAGACCGCCGAAAAGGCAGCCCGCTACCAGACCAGCCGCAAGGCCGATGTGGTGGCCCTGTCTCAGGTGGAGGAAAAGAACGAACCCCGTATGTCCACCGGTAACGAAGAGCTGGATCGCGTGCTGGGCGGCGGCCTGGTGCAGGGCAGCGCCATCCTGCTGGGCGGCGACCCGGGCATCGGCAAATCCACGCTGCTGTTGCAGGTGGCGGCCAGCCTGAGCCAAAGGTGCCGGGTGCTCTACGTAAGCGGCGAGGAAAGCGCAAGGCAGATCAAAATGCGGGCGGTGCGCCTGAGCATCCCCCAGGAGAAGCTGTTCGTGCTGGCCGAAAACGATGTGGAGAGCATTCTGGAAAAATGCGAGGGCATGCAGCCCGATGTGCTCATCATCGACAGTATCCAGACCATGGTCTCGGAGGACAGCGGCAGCGCGCCGGGCAGCGTGAGCCAGGTGCGCCAGAGCGCGGGCGCCATCGTGCGCTACGCCAAGGAGACCGGCACGGCCACGTTCATCGTGGGTCATGTTACCAAAGAGGGCAGCCTGGCAGGCCCCCGTGTGCTGGAGCATATGGTGGATGCGGTGCTGTATTTCGAAGGCGACCGGCAGCACGAGTACCGGCTGCTGCGGGCGGTAAAGAACCGCTTCGGCTCGGTAAACGAGCTGGGCGTGTTTGAAATGCGTCAGGAGGGCATGGTGCCCGTGCCCAACCCCAGCGAGACGCTGCTCAGCCAGCGGGCCCGGGGCACCGGCGGCAGCGTGGTGTTCTGCACCCTGCAGGGCAGCCGCCCCATCCTGTGCGATCTGCAGGCGCTGGCGGCCCAGAGCTTCTATTCCGTGCCCAAGCGCACCGTGGGCGGCATGGATCACGGCCGCGTGGCGCTGCTTTTGGCAGTGATGGAAAAGCGTGCCGGGAAGAAACTCTTCAATCAGGACGTTTATATCAATGTAGCGGGCGGTCTGGCCCTGAGCGACCCCGCCGCCGACCTGGCGGTGTGCATCGCCGTGGCCAGCAGCCTGCAGGGCTTTACTCTGCCCACCAACCTGAGCGTGATGGGCGAAGTGGGCCTGTGCGGCGAGGTACGTCCGGTGAGCCAGGTGGAGCGGCGTGTGGCCGAGTGCGTGCGCCTTGGCTTTACCGAGCTGATCGTGCCCAAGCAGAACATGAAGAGCCTGAAGCCTGTGGATGGCGTCCACATTACCGGTGTGGATACGCTGATGCAGGCGCTGGCCGTGGTCCACTGATGCGCTGCGGCTGTTTTCCCGCCGGGCGGCAGCGGGTATGCTGCCGATCTACCCACTTTATGAGAACAGGAATGATGATATGCTGAAAAACAAACCCATGGCACGCATGATGCGCGTGCTCATCACCCTGCTGGGCGCAGGGGTAGGTGCAGCCATCGCTGCGCTGCTCACGCCCATCCTGACCCGGCTGTGGCCCCAGACCTTTGGCCACATGGGCTGGCTGATGCTGCTCTACACGGGCCTGTGCCTGCTGCTGGGGCTGGTGTTCTTTCTGCTTTCCAACGCCATCATCGACCGTACGATGCGCCTCATCGCCCGGATGGAGAACACCTGGGCCAAGCTGAGCACCCGTCAGATCTTTCTGACCGGCACCGGCCTGGTGATGGGCCTGATCGTGGCTGCGCTGGTGACCCAGCTGATCCTTTCCACGGGCACGAACCTGCTCACCATCAGCTTTTCTGCGCTGGTGTATCTGGTGCTGGGCTTCGTGGGCTTCCGCATGGGGCTGAGCCGCAGCCGCAAGCCCAGCCGCCGCAGCCGCCGTGCCAGCGCGGAGGATGCCCCCTTCCTGGAGGTAGCCGATGCCCTGATGAACGACGACGAGAGCGAGCCCGCCCCCGCCACCGGCTGCCGCAAATATCTGGATACCTCCGTCATCATTGACGGGCGCATTGCGGATGTGGCGCAGACCGGCTTCCTGGAGGGCGAGATCGTGGTGCCGGGCTTTGTGCTGGCAGAGCTGCACCACATTGCCGACAGCGCCGATGGCCTGCGCCGGGCCCGGGGCCGCAGGGGGCTGGATGTGCTGGGCCGCCTGCAGAAGATGCAGGAGATGAGCATCACCGTGGATGAGACCGACTACCCGGATACCGCCGAGGTGGATGTAAAGCTGCTGCGCCTGTGCCGGGAGAAGGGCGGCGTGGTGGTGACCAACGATTACAACCTGAACAAGGTGGCGGCGGTCACGGGCATCCGTGTGCTGAACATCAACGATCTGGCCAACGCGGTCAAGCCCATGCTGGTAGCCGGTGAGGAGCTGGCGGTGCAGGTGGTGCGCGAGGGCAAGGAGCCGGGGCAGGGCGTCAGCTTCCTGGATGACGGCACCATGATCGTGATCGATAACGGTAAGCGTTACGTAGGCGAGCGCATCCCCGTGGTGGTGACCACCGTGCTCCAGACCAGCGCCGGACGTATGATCTTTGCCAAGGTGAAAACGGCGGAGGAGAAGGGCGCGTAAAGGCACATTGGGAATGGAGAAAAAAGAGCGGGGTGCAGGGGCCTCAGGCCTCTGCCGGGTGTGGAGACGGAGGGAAGTGTGTGCCCAGTGGGCACTTGCGCGAAGCGCAAAACGACCCGCAGTCGTCAACCGAAACGAGTGTAGGTTACGGTAGTAAGCTACACGATGATTGAGGTTGCGGAACAGAGCCCACAAACCCCGCGCCGCAGCGCCATGCCGCAAGCACAGCGAGCGCCAAAGGCGCAAGATGTGCGGCTTTGAAAAGCCAATATGGGCCAAACGACCATTCAAGGTGGGGAGAGCTGCTCCCCGCCTTTTTCTGTGGCCGCAGCACCGCCCCCGACCGCCCAAGTCCTGTTTCCGGGCAAGCAAAAAGCCCCTGCTTCCGAAGAAGCAGGGGCTTTGTTTCAAGCATCCATCCGGACGCAGTTCAAATTAGAACTGGTTGCGGTTGGCCTCGAAGCAGGCGCGGCAGTAAACAGGACGATCGCCCTTGGGCTGGAAGGGCACCTGGGTGGTGGCGCCGCAGCCGTCGCAGATCACTTCGAAGTACTGGCGCTCGCCGCCACGGTTGGGGTTCTGGGCGCGACGGGCAGCACGGCACTCGTGGCAACGGGTGGGATCGTTCTGGAAGCCCTTGTCAGCAAAGAACTGCTGCTCAGAGGCGGTGAACACGAATTCCTTGCCGCAATCACGGCATACGAGAGTCTTGTCTTCAAACATGGTTGGGTTCCTCCCTAAGATAGAATGGTATGTGTCCCTTAAGCTGAAGTTATTTGGTCTTGGTTTCATGCTTCCGACACGTACCGCCGAGAGATAAGGAACCTGAACCTCAATACCGTAGCTGGGCAACGGACGTATTATAGCATGAAAGGGCGTCTTTGAAAAGATTTTTTTCAAAAAAGGCGTGAAATTGCTGTAAATAAACAGGAAATGACACGGGGTGGAGGGGGCAGCAGCTCATTGCGCAGGCTCCCTCTTTAGTGGGCACCGGAGGGAAGCGGGTGTCCTGTGGACACAACGCCGAAGGCGTTAGCGACCCGCAGGTGGGGAGTGAAACGAGTACAGACCACGGCAGTGGGCTGTACGACGATTGAACGACCGGGGCGTAGCCTGCCCCGTCAGGGGCTGAGGGTGCCAAGGGGCGATCACCGGGAGGGCGGCTGCTCCACCGCTTGGCTGGTGGCGGAATCCCCCCGTCTCGCCTTCGGCGAGCCACCCCCCTTTGGCAAGGGCGGGCTGTGGAGGCGGGTGCTGCCGTTTAGGGTCAGCTGCTCCGGCTTGGGCATTGCGCATTGCTGCGGATGGTGAGCAACCGTGACGGCTCCCTCTTCAGAGGGAGCTGGCTGCCCGAAGGGCAGACTGAGGGTGCCGATCGTGGACAAGTGACAGAGTTACAGCCAAGTAACATGGGATGCTTATGGCAAGGGGACGTTTTCTTGGCTGGTGTGCAGCGTAGAACAGCCTATGGTATGAGCTTGCTTTTGTAGCCGACCCGCCCCGACAACCCAGAGTTCGGGTTGCAGCGAAAACGGAGCACAGCCAAGCCGCTCCCCGCACGCGACGGTAGCGAACGACGTCAAATCCCCCTGCCGTTTTTCGGGGCGGGTGAAGGGAGCAGTACGCTGCCCGAGTAGCGAGTAAGCTGACTTGTATCTGCGGAGTGACCCTGATTGCGACCGCCGACCCGAAAAACGGCAATCATTGGGGATTTGACCAAAGAGAGCGTGTCGCTGTTTTCTGGTTCCTCTTTTGCGTCAAAAGAGGAACCGCAGGTGTGGGGCGCGGAGCCCCACCCTGTTCCTCGCAGCGGTA
>SVGN01000012.1 GCA_015056315.1 Clostridiales bacterium | reverse complement strand
AGCCAGAAGTAGATGTACGATCTTGCTCTGTTGTACTTCCGGCTGGCTTTGCTGACACCATACTTCAACGAATACTCCATTAGGGATTGCTTATACCTCATGTCTTGTGTTATGCTCTTCATGAAGGATTTGGCTCCTTTCGTACAGTTTTGTGTCGCAACTCAACTATACCACATGAGCCAATCCTTCTTTTCTTTTGTTTTACTGTCCAAGATGTATTGTAGCGCTACACTCTCACAGCTCCGATACCGCTCCCCCTTCTTGCAATCCTTGCCCCGATATGCTATATATTACGTACATACACAAAAGAAAAGAGGGGGCGCTGCGGGCATGCTGGATCTGATGAAGAAGCTCTCGGAGATCGATTGGGGCAATCTGGAAGCCGCATGGGGCGTTGCTGCCACGGTGGCAGGGTTCTTTGCATATCACAAATACCGCAGGTTTACCATGCAGCGGCTGCTGCGCCTCAGGGTAAGCAAGGATAAATGCGCCGTTTCCCTGCCTACCTACCGGCGGCACGTCTTCAACCACGACCAGGATCTGGTGCTTACCAGAGAGGCCATTCCCTGCTTTTCACTGGGGCATCTGCTCAGCGCCTGCTCGGTGGAGCCAAGGCTGATCTCTGCCGATGCAGACCCCAACCTGGACGAGATCCATATCGGCGGGCCGCTGACCAACGAGTATACCAACCGCTATGTACGCCGCTATCTGCCGGGGCTCAAATGGTGCGCTACCGCAGGGAACATCGTCAATGCGCACAACGAGAGCGAGCGCATGGGCAACAAAATGGATCTCAGCTTTCTGGAGGAGGTGCCCGAAGAGGATCAGGTGGGCTTCCGGATCGATGGGAACCACTACCCCTACCGGATGGATCAGGTGGGGCTTGCGGTACTGGTACGGCTGAACGTAGCCGGAGCCGATACCGCCAAGACCGTCCATCTGCTCTTTGGCAGCTCCACCGTGGCCACAGTGGCGGCGGTGCGCTGGTTCTCCGAAAAAAGTCATCGGAACCTGCGCTGCATCTTTGGTAAAAAGGATCGTATCGGCATCTTCAAGGTAAATGAGAAGGGCGAGAAGGAGGGCCGCATCCGGTGGCTGGATGCGGATAAGCTGATCGCGAAATAGTCCCTCTCCCCCACAGCTTCTACACCAACTCAGAAACGGAGGTCTTTTCCATGTCGCTGCTCTACTGGCTGCAATCCATCCGCAACCCTGTGCTGGATGCCATCCTCTCGGTGGTCACCCGTCTGGGCGAGGAGACCGCCCTCATGGTGGCGGGCATGCTCATTCTCTGGTGCATCAATAAGAAATGGGGCTACCGCTTCTTTCTTGTTGGCCTGGTGGGCAACACCATGAACCAGCTGCTCAAGGCCATTTTCCTGATCCCCCGCCCGTGGGTGCTGGATCCCGATTTCCCGATCGTGGAATCCGCCCGGGAGGCCGCCACAGGTTACTCCTTCCCCAGCGGGCACACCCAGACCGCCGCAGGCATCTTCGGCACGCTGGCGGTGTGGCTGCGCAAGCGCTGGGTGACCGTCTGCTGCGTTGTCATGACGCTGCTGGTGGGCTTCAGCCGGATGTATCTGGGCGTGCACACCCCGCTGGATGTGGGCGTTTCGCTGGTGACCGGCCCCATCATCGTGCTCGTGCTGAACGGGCTGATGGATCGTTTCGAAAACAAACCCAAGGCATTTCTCGGCATTTTGCTGGGCGCACTGGCCTTTGCGCTGGTACTGGTGCTGTATGTGAACTTTGCCCCTCTCAGGGCGGCCAACAACCCGGAGTTCGATGCTCATGGGCAGAAGAGCGCCTGGGTCTGCTTCGGTACCATGGCGGGCCTGATCGTGGGCTGGCGGTTCGACGAGCATCACCTCCGCTACGAGACCAAGGCAGTATGGTGGGCGCAGCTCTTGAAGCTGCTCATCGGCGCTGCGCTGGTGATGGGCGTTCGCATCGGCCTGAAGCCGGTGCTTGGCACCATCTTCGGCGATGCCCAGTTCACCAACGGCATCCGCTATTTCCTGATGGCGGTCATGGCCAGCGTGGTATGGCCCATGAGCTTTGGCTTCTGGAGCCGGCTGGGACACAAGGCCGATAACGCCGCCTGACCCCTGTAGAGAACGGAGGTAAACAGAGATGAAAAAGATCCGTTTGGGCATCGTAAGCGCAGGTGCCATCGTAGCCCGTGTCATGAAGGATATGCACCTGCTCAAAAATGTGGAGATCACCGCCATTGCCGCCCGCGACCTTGAGCGGGCGCAGGCAGCCGCCGCTGAGTACGGCATCCCCCACGCCTATGGCAGCTATCAGGAGCTGGCAGAGAGCGCTGAGGTGGATCTGGCCTACATCGCCACGCCCCACCCCTTCCATGCGGAGCAGGCCATGCTGATGATGCGCCACGGCAAGCATGTGATCTGCGAAAAGCCCATGGCCATCGACCACCATCAGGTGCAGCAGATGATCGACTGCGCCCGCGAAAACCACGTATTTCTGATGGAGGCCATGTGGACGCGCTTCCAGCCCTGTGTGCAGGCGCTGCTGCAGCAGATCCGGGAGGGCGCGATCGGGCAGGTGCAGAACGTGTTCGCCGAGTTCAGCTGGAGCTGCGGCGGCAGCTACGACCCCACCGGCCGCCTGTTCAACCCGGCGCTGGCTGGCGGTGCGCTGCTGGATCTGGGCGTGTACCCGCTCCTGTTCTGCATGCAGCTGCTGGGCAGCGAGCCGGAAAAAGTGCAGAGCCTGTGCCGCAGCACCCCCGAGGGCGTGGATATCAACACCAGCGTGCAGATGCAGTTCCCAGGCGGTGCCATTGCGCAGTTCTTCTGCGGCATGGATGCCTGCGGTGCGGATCATATGCACATCTACGGCACCGAGGGCCACATCGCCCTGGAGGGCTTCTGGAAGCCCAAGGCCTTTACCGTATACGCCGAGGGCAAAGAGGCGCAGGTCTGCACCTTTCCGCAGGAAACGGAGCCTTATCACTACGAATTTGACCACGCAGCGGAGTGCATCCTTCAGGGGCTGAAGGAATCGCCGGTGATCCCGCTGGCAGAATCCCTCAAGGCGGCCAAGCTCTGTACAGAGATCCGTCACGAGCACGGCATTCGTTACCCGGGAGAGGCTGGTGAATGAGCATGTGGACGATGGGCATTCCCCAATGGTGCCTGCCGGGAAACTACGGCTACACCCTGCGGCTGGCAAAACAGCTGGGCTTTGATGCGGTGCAGCTGGAGTTCGGCAGTTGGGAGGCGGGCATGGCGCTGGGCCATAAGCGGCTGCGGGAGCTGTATGTGAACGAGAGCCGGGAGCTGGGCATCCGTTTGCTGCCGCTGACCATCAATGCGCTGGGGCGTTACCCCGTAGTGGATGGGCTTAACACCCCGGACGGGCGCATTGCCCGGGATACGATCCTGGCTTCGTTGGAGGCTGCTGCCGAGATGGGGCTTTCGGGCGTTACCATGCCCAGCTTCGGCGGTAACGAGATCCACACGGAGGCGCACTACGGGCATACGGTGGAGGCGCTGCGCTTCACCTGCGAAAAGGCTGCGCCCATGGGGCTGATGGTGTACACCGAAAACGTTCTGGATGCAGCCGGTATGACGCAGCTCTTCGACGATTGCGGCTCCGACCGGCTGCTGCTCCTGTTCGACAGCCAGAATTACTCCGTCTTCGGGCGTGATTGCGCCGTGGACGTGCTCAACACCCATTGGCACAGGCTGGGCGATCACCTGCATGTGAAGGATGGCGGCGGCATGGGTTCCATGCTGCTGGGCACCGGCTCCAGCCCCTTCGCCGGGGTGATGGAGACCCTGAAGGAGCGGGGCTATACCGGTACCATCGTGCTGGAGAACGGCTACGGCTCCCTGCCCCTGTGTGCACAGGCGGAGGATCGTTTCAGCCTGATTCTGCAGGATATGGAGACCGTGCGTAAAGCGATGGCGAAGTGAGTGCGTTGGCACTCCCTCAAACAATTGACAAAAGAGCGGGGTGCAGGGGCCTCATTTCCGCAACCTCAGTCGGCGTTCTGGGCACTAACCGTGCCCAGCCCTTGCTTCGGTTGACGACTGCGGGTCGCTAACGCCTACGGCGTTGTGCCCACCGGGCACGCGCTTCCCTCCGTCTCCCCTGCCGGGTGTGGGCAGAGCCCACAAACCTGCGCCACAGCGCCCTACAGCAAGCACAGCGAGCACCAAAGGGCAGGATGTGCGGCTCCGCTCGTAAAGCATGGGTTCATTGCCAATCGAAAAAGCTGCCGCAGCGACTTCTGCTGCGGCAGCCTTTATTTTCTGTTTTACAGCCACTCTGCCCTGTTATCCACTGCAGGGATGCCGTTTTCCTTGCAAAAAGCCAGCAGCTCCCGCAAATAGCCCTCCCGATCCTGCAGATAGCACAAGCCGTGGGCCGCGCCGGAGGTGATGACCAGCTTTTTGGGCGCTTTGCAGGCCGCATGGTTCCGGATGCTCATCTCATGAGGTACCAGCCCGTCCGCATCGCCGTGGTAGAAGATGACCGGTACCCGGCAGCTCTGTACCGCCTCCACCGGGGAACGCTCCTCCAGGCTGAAGCCGCCGTAGAGCCGTGCGCCCAGCTTCACAAAGGGATAAAGCAGCCGGGGCGGCAGGTGCAGATACTTCATCACCTCACAGATGATGGCCTTTGCGGAGGTGAAGCCGCAGTCGGCCAGCACACCGATCACATTCTCCGGCAGGGGTTGCCCGGCTGCCATCAGCACCGTGGCAGCGCCCATGGAGATGCCGCTGAGCATGATCCTGGTCTCCGGGCCGAAGTGCTCCACCAGAAAAGAGATCCAGCGGAGGCAATCCCGGCTTTCGTTGATGCCGAAGGTGATCACATGTCCATCGCTGTAGCCGCTGGCCCGCTGATCCACCAGAAAAGCGCTGTGCCCCACCGAAAAGCTGCGGAAGATGCCTGCGCTCATATCCCTTTCGGCGGTGCCGTGGTAGCCGTGTACCATCAGCTCAATAGGGGCACCGGGCTCATACTCGAAATACCGACCCCGCAGCGTAAGGCCGTCGAAGGACTGGATGGAGAACCACTCCTGAGGCATGGCGCGCATACGTTTCGTACAATCGATGATCTGCTGCCGGTAGGGCTCGTAGGCCTTGCCCTTGGGCACCGCGATGGCCTCCCGGTCCTCGCCCTTGCGGGATACATAGAAAACGATGCGGAAGCAGACATAGGCGGTCGCCAGCGCAAGCAGGAGCAGCGCACCGGCTGCGCACAGCAGGATCGCAGGCAGCTTCATGATATCATCACCTTATCGTATGGTTTTGGGGAATACTGTACGGGGAAGCCGGTTCAGCCCCGGAGCGCTTTGGAGAGGTGCAGTATAAGGTCGTCATCCACGGTGCAGACGGTCTCGTACTGCACACACCGGCGGTCTTTATACCACACGCCGGAGCCGTCGGGCACATAGCCCCGCTTCGCATACATCCGCCGGGCGGTGTCTTCGTCCTGATGGCAGATCATCAGGGCAGTTCCTGTCCAGAACGGGAGTTTGGGGCTTCATTATAGCACCCCGGGCAGGGATGGAGCAAGCAACAGCCCTTACCGTATGGCAAAAAGCCGCCGGGTATGGTATGATGGATGCGTTTCAAAACCAACACCCCGGAGGTACATCCCCAACATGAAAAAGATCCTCTTCATCTGTCTGGGCAACATCTGCCGCAGCCCCATGGCAGAATTCGTCTGCAAGGACATGCTCAAAAAGCGCGGGCTGGAAGACCTGTGCTATGTGGAATCGGCTGCCACCAGCTACGAGGAGCAGGGCAACCCGGTGCACCCGGGCACCCGGCGGGTGCTCAGCGAGAATGGCATCTCCTGCAAGGGCAAGACCGCCCGCCGCATGACCGCTCAGGACTACCAACGCTTCGACTGCCTGATCGGCATGGATGGCGGCAACATCCGTTCCATCCGCTCCATCTGCGGCGGTGACCCGGAGGGCAAGATCGTAAAGCTGCTGGAGCTGTGCGGCGATGCTTCCGATGTGGCCGACCCCTGGTACACCGGCGATTTCGATGCCACCTGGCGGGATGTGAACCGGGGCGTTTCCGCTCTGTTGGACAAGCTCTTCCCCCACACGGGCAAACAGAAAGGATGAGATGCACAATGGCAAAGGAACGATTTCAGCAGGAGCTGCACGCCATGCTGGCAGAGGGCAGCGGCAACCGTCCGCTCAGCGAGGTACTGGATGGTCTCTGCGGGCTTCTTGAGCGCTATGGCAGCGTTTTTGAAGAGGTGACCGCCAGCTACCGGCTCACAGCCGCCGATTCCGGCACCAGCCGCGCCTTTGCCCTGAAGGGCGGGCAATACCTGCCCCTCGGCGACAACGAGCCCGTGGATGTGACCATTACCGGCAAGGAGCAGCACCTGCTGGCGATCTTCAACAAGCAGCTGAACCCGGCCGGGGCGCTGCTCACCGGCAAGATCAAGGTAAAGGGCAGCCTTGCTGCGCTGAACACCCTGGCTTCGTATCTGTGACCGATCTTTCAAGAGGCGGCTATGAAAAAGCCGCCTCTTTTCAAATTGATTTTTTGGCCACAAGCAGCTATCATCAAGGTACAGCATGCATGCAAACCAACCGAAGGGAGCTGTACCCATGAACGATACCTCTGCCACCGGCAAATACTATACCCTTGGCCACTTGAGCCTGTTTACCGGCCTTACCGACCGAACGCTGCGCAACTACCTCTCCAGCGGCATTCTGGAGGGAGAAAAGATCAACGGCGTGTGGCACTTTACCCCCGAGCAGGCGCAGGCCCTGATCACTCACCCTGCCGTGCGCCCGCAGATCATTGCCAAGAAGAACGCCCTCATCTACGACTTTTTACTGGAGAATAAGCGCAAGGAGCAGGCCTGCTGCATCATTCTGGATCTGCCCGGCCTGCCGGAAAAGCAGACCATGGAATACTTCTGCCACGCCATCAATGAAGGCAGCTTCCAAAACCTTGAGTTTTCCTTCGACAGCGTACGCCAAACGCCGCGGATCATCCTCCGGGGCAAAACAGAGCAGGTGCTCTCGTTGGTAAACGGCTACTACGCCCTCCAAAACGCATAACAAGACCCCCGCAGCCATCAAAACGCTGCGGGGGTCTTCTCTTGCTCATTCCTCGTCCGGCCACTTGAGGGGGTATTCCGTCAGCGCATACTCCAGCGATTTGCCGTTTTTGCTCAGGTTGGTCAAGACCGCCTCAATGTGGTTGCCCTTGGTGTAGGGCGTGGGGATCAGGTCGTTCTTATCGGTACGGCTGGAGATGCGGCAGGGAATGATCTTGATCTCCTGCCCCACCAGTGCGCCATCCTTCACCCGCATGCGGGTCTGGAAAATGAAGGTGCTCATATCGTCGGGCTTGTTATGGCCCGCAAAGCTGAAATTGCCCAGCGAATAGCAGATGTATTTGCCGTTGTACAGCTCGATGGGGTTGATGCGGTGGCTGTGGTGGCCCACCACCAGGTCGGCACCCGCATCGATGGTGGCACGGCCCAGCATGATCTGGGTCTCAGTGGGCGAATAATCCTTCTCGTTGCCCCAGTGGTAGCTGACCACCACCAGCTGGCAGCCCTTGTTGCGCAACGCCTGGATATCGCCGGGCATGCGCTCCAGCACCTCTTCCCGCCTGTCGCGCCAGCCCTGGTAGGCCAGCGAGCCGATGGTAACACCCTTTACCGTCATAATGGCAGGCTCGCCCTCGCTGGCATAGGTGATGCCCGCATCCAGCAGAGTCTGTTTGGTCTCGGCAAGGCCATCCTCGCCCATATCCAGTACGTGGTTGTTTTCCAGAGACACCGTATCCACGCCGCCCCAGGGCAGCATGCTCACAAAGCTGGGGTCGGCCCGGAAGAGGAAGCTGTTATCCAGCCGGTTCCGGTTCTTGCCTGCGGTGGTGAGGGTGCCTTCGAAATTGACCATGGTCAGGTCGTCTGCCAGAAAGATATCGCGGGTGTTTTTGAAGGGAAAGTTGATATCCCCGTCGTTGGCAGCCAGCTCCTTATCGAAAATGGACTTGCCGCCGGACTGGGTATTGCTGCCGATGGTCACATCGCCGGTGAACGACATGGTGACCACGATGGAGCCATCCGCTTCGTAGACCGGCAGGCTGGGGTCGGGGGTGGGCTCCGGCGTAGGGCTGGGCGTGGTGATGGGCTCGGTGCCATCCTCGCCGCCGCCGGTGAGCGCATTGCCGTTGGCATCGTAGTAGATGATGATCACTTCTTCGTCATCCTCTTCGGCAAGGGCGGTACACAGGGCAGCACACAGAAGCAGGCAGCAGAGCAGCAGCCACGGCAGGATACGCTTTTGAAACATGGAATGTGACCTCCGTTTGGATCGTTTACAGGGTTTGGATAAAGCGGGCAATGCGGCTGAGGGCCTCATTGAGCAGATCCAGCGCGGTGGCGTAGCAGCAGCGGATATGCCCCTCGCCGCTTTCACCAAAGGCGGTGCCGGGCACGGCTACCACCTCCATCTCCCGAAGGAGCTTTTCGCAGAACTGTTCACTGGTAAGCCCCACCTTGGGTATGGCGGGGAACACATAGAACGCGCCCAGCGGCTCGTAGCACTCCAGCCCCATCTCCCGGAAGGCCTTCACCATCAGGCGGCGGCGCTGGTTATAGCTGTTGCGCATATTCTGAACATCCTGCCAGCCGTCCTCCCGGCCCTGACGCAGCGCCTGCAGCGCAGCCACCTGGCCCTGGCGGGGCGCACACATGATGGTGTACTGGTGGATCTTGCACATCACATCGCAGAAGGCGGCGGGGGCGCACAGGTAGCCCATGCGCCAGCCGGTCATGGCAAAGGATTTGCTGAAGCCGTTGATCACGATGGTGCGCTCCCACATACCGGGCATGGTGGCGATGCTCACATGGCCCTCCTGGGTGTAGCAGAGCTCCGCGTAGATCTCATCGCTGATGACGATCAGATCCTTTTCCACAAGCACCTTGCTCAGCTTCTCCAGCGCCGGACGATCCAGCACGCCGCCGGTGGGGTTGTTGGGGTAGGGCAGAATGATGGCCTTGGTCTTTTCGGTAACGGCCTCCAGCACCGCCTCGGGGGTAAGCACGAAGCCGTTGGAGGCATCGGTATGGACGGGCACAGGCTTACCGCCTGCAAACACCACGCCCGGTGCATAGCTCACATAGCTGGGCTGGGGCACCAGCACCTCATCGCCGGGGCTGACCAGGATGCGCAGCGCCAGATCGATGCCCTCGCTGGCGCCTACCGTAACAAGGATCTCCTTGCCGGGGTCGTAGGTGAGGGCAAAGCGGCTCTTCATATACAGAGCGATCTCCTGCCGCAGCTCCAGAAGGCCCCAGTTGCTGGTGTACTGGGTCTCGCCATCCAGAATGCTGTTGATGGCAGCATTGCGGATGTGGTAGGGCGTTACGAAATCCGGCTCGCCCACGCCAAGGGAGATAGCGCCCGGCATGGTCTGCGCCACATCGAAAAACTTGCGGATGCCGCTCTTGGGTACATTAACGATCTCCTGATTGAGATACGCACTCGGAGTAAAGCTCACGCCATCACCACCAGCCTTTTGTCTTCCTTGCCGTCTTCAAAAACGATGCCATCGCTCTTGTAGCGCTTGAGCACAAAATGGGTGGCAGTGCCGGTAACGGTCTCCAGCGTGCTCAGTTTGGTGCTTACAAAGAAGGCCAGCTCCTTGAGGGTGGGGGCCTCCACCAGCAGAAGCAGGTCGTAAGCGCCGCTCATCAGGTAGACAGACTTTACCTCGTCGAACCGGTAAATGCGCTCGGCAATGGCATCGAAGCCCTGATCCCGCTGGGGCGTAACACGCACCTCGATCATGGCCTCCACGCGCTCGCGGGCTACCTTATCCCAGTTGATGACGGGAGAATAACGCAGAATGATGCCCTTCTTCTCCATATCGGCAATGGCGGCGGCTACCTCCTCCAGGGTGGTGCCGGTCATGGTGGCCAGCTGCTCCAGCGGCAGGCGGCAATCCTCCTTCAAGATCTGCAACAGTTCGATCTGCAAATTCTGCATACGCTCAACTCCTTAATGATAACGTTTCAAAACGCCAAAGTCTTTCACAACAGAAGTAGTATAGCGTAAAGCGTTCGCCGTTGCAAGTTTTCGCTATGTTCTGGGCTGTGGGTGTTAAGCAAATGGCAGCGGGCGTTTGCGCCCAAAGAAGCGCCCGCACCCGCTGCCAATTTGTTTTTCACTTTTTACAAAGATCGTCCTCAGCCCTTCACGGCTCCGGCCATCACCCCGGATACGATGTATTTCTGGCAGAAAAGATACACCAGCACAATGGGCAGGATCGCCAGCACCAGCATGGCCATCATGGCACCCATATCCACCGAGCCGTAGCCGCCCTTCAGGTACTGCACCGCAATGGGGATGGTCTTGTAGCGCTTCAGATCCAGCACCAGATAGGGCAGAAGATAATCGTTCCAGATCCACATGGCCTGAAGGATGCCCACCGAAACAAAGCAGGGCTGCAGTATGGGCAGCACCACCGAGAAGAACACACGCAGCGGCTTTGCGCCGTCGATCATGGCGGATTCCTCCATGGCAATGGGGCAGCTCTTCATATAGCCGAAAAACAGAAACACCGCCAGCCCCGACCCAAAACCCAGATACACCGGCACGATGCCGACGGGCGTGTTGAGCCCCAGCACATTGGCGATCTTGCTCAGCGTGAACATGACCATCTGGAAGGGCACAACCATCGACAGAACGAACAGCCGGTACAGGAGCCGTGTAGCCCGGTTGCGCACCCGGTGCAGGTACCAGGCGCACATGGAGGTAAACAGCAGAATGGCCCCCACCGACAGAAGGGTGATCACCACGCTCCAGAGCATGGCCATCAGAAAATCAGTGCGCTGGATGCCGGTCTGATAGTTGACCATGCCGGCGAAGGTGTTCTCCGCAGGCAGTGCAAAAGGCATACGGCTGATGTAGATCTTTTTCTTTACGCTGTTGATGAGCACCATAAACAGCGGGTACAGGTACACCAGCGACAACAGCCCCATGCCGATGCTCATGAGCCGGTACCATGCGCCGACCGGTTTTCGTTTTTCCTTCATGCCTCCACCTCCCCCTGCTGGGTAAGGCGCAGCTGCAAAAGCGCGATGCCTACCACAATGGCGCAGAACACCACCGCCTTGGCCTGCCCTGCCCCCTCCCAGCCGCTGCGGCCGTAAAAGGTGTTATAGATGTTCAGCGCCAAAAGCTCCGACCGGCCCGAGGGCATACCGCCCGTCAGCGCCAGGTTCTGGTCGAAGAGCTTGAAGCCGCCGGTCAGGGTCAGAAAGGTGCAGATGGTCACCGAGGGGCGCAGCATGGGCAGGGTAACATGCCAGAAGGTCTGCCAGGGGGATGCGCCGTCGATGCCCGCCGCCTCGTTCAGCTCTGCGGGGATGGTGGTAAGGCCGGAGATGTAGATGATCATCATATACCCGGCCTGCTGCCACAGCATGATGAGCACCAGCCCCCAGAAGCCGTACCATTCGTTGGTGACCACCGTAAGCCCGTAAGGAGCCAGCAGCCCGTTGAAGATGACCTGCCACAGCCACCCCAGCACGATGCCGCCGATCAGGTTGGGCAGGAACAGCACTGTACGGTACGCATCCCGCCCGGGCAGGGGCCTGCTCAGCAGCAGCGCCACCCCCAGCCCGAACACATTAATGAGCAGCGTGCTGATGACGGCAAACAGCGCCGTATAGCCCAAAGAGCGCAGAAATGCCCCGGAGGCATCCGAAAAGGCGCGCAGATAGTTATCAAAGCCTGTAAAGACAGCATCCGAAAGGGTGGTGAAATCGCAGAAGGACAGGTACAGCCCCATCAGGAAGGGGGCCAGGAACCCGACCGCAAACGCAACCAGCGTAGGCAATACAAACACAGGCCAGTATTTACCGATAAAGCGTTCCAACCCGCCATCTCCTTTTCGCAGGGATGCCTGCGCCCTATAGCATGACCACATGCGCAAGAAAGCATACCTGTCTGCGGAAAAGCGTTCCTGCATGGGGAAGGATAGCAAAAGCTGCGGCGTTTCTGCCGCAGCCTTACCCGATCACCTGCCGTTGGCTGCCCGGTATTCCTCCGCCCAGCCATCCACAAAAGCGGTGCGCACCTGCTCCCAGCTGCCGGTGCCCTGGGCATACTCCAGCAGCGCATCACCCACGTTGTTCTTCCACGTCTCGGAGGGGATGGTGGTAAAGCTCCAGGCGACCGGTGTTCTGCCCATGGCCAGATACTCGTTGGCCGCCCGCTGGAGGGGGTTATCGGCGGTATAGGCATCGCCGAAGGTATCAAAGGGCGTTACAAAGCCCATCTCGTGCGCCAGCGCCTGCCTGCCCTCATCACTGGTGATGCACCACTCCAGAAAGGCGATGGTGGCGCTGATATCCGCTTCGGAAGCCTTCCGGTTCACGCACCAGTAGTTTTCGGAGCCGGTGCACAGGCCCTGCTCCTCCTCGCCGGGGGCATCGATGTAAATGGGCAGCATGCCCAGCTGCTCATCCGTCAGCCCGGCTTCGATCAGGCCGTCGTATGCCCAGGTACCGTTCTGGTAAAACACCGCCTCGCCCAGCGCGAACTCCGCCAGCGCATCCTCGTTGGTCCTGGCACCGATGAGGGTGGGCGCACAGGTGGCGTTTTGCAGGTACAGATCCCACAGGCTGCGCATACCGTCCAGATAGGTGCCCTGGATGGCATCGCTCACATTCACATTGCCGGCGCGGTACTCGTAGTAGATGGGCAGGTTGGCCATGTGGGTCTTGAAGCGCCAATCGGAGCTGGCATCCATGCCCGCTGAGGTGAAGGCCCCCTCCACCCCCAGCTCCTGCCTGCGCTTCTGGATATCCTCCGCCACAGCCTTCAGCACGGCAAAGCTGTTGATCTCCTCCGGCTGGCGGATGACCGCATCCGGCAGAGCACAGTATTTCTCCAAAAGATCCCGCCGGTAGATGAGGCCGTAGGTCTCAATGGCATAGGCCACGCCCAGCACCTGCCCATTCTCCCGGAGGGCGAACTCATCGCTTTTCAAATGCTTGACCAATGCCGTGCCGCTCAGATCCAGGCAGTAGTCCCGCCAGGTGCGCAGCCCCACCGGGCCGTTGACCTGAAACAGGGTGGGCATCTGCCGCTTTTCCATCTCGGAGCGCAGGGTATCCTCGTAGGTGTCGGCAGCGGCGGTCATTACGGTAACGGGCACGCCGGTCTGCTGGGTGTAGCGTTTGGCGAGCTGCTCCCACTGGACCGATTGCTCCGGCTTGAAGTTGAGGTAATACACCTGCCCGCCCTCTTTGGCAGCGCTGTTTGCAGGCGCGGTGGTCTCCGGCGCTGCCGGGGCCTTCTCCCCTGCGGGTGCTGCCCCATCTTCTGCGGCGGCAAAGATCACCGAAAGCGCCAACAGCAGCCCGGCAGCAATGATGATGGCCAATAGCTTTCTCATGGTTCCCCATCCTTTCCAAAAAGGAGCAATGCAAAGGCTGCCGGAGGCGTTTGTTCACGCTCCGGCAGCCGTTTTTTTTGCTCCGGCTGCTGCTATTGTGGGCAGACCGGCGGGTTTTCAGTTTTGCAATTGCTGGTTATGCTTTTACCGCTTTCTGGATCAGCTCCAGCACGGGCTCGGTGCCATCCTGCACGGGGTAGGCCTTGAGGGTCTCCGCCAGGGCTTCGCGCTCGCTGAGCAGCGCCTTGAGGGCGGCAGTCATGGTCTCGGGGGTCATATCCTCCTGCATGAGCACACGGGCAAGACCCTGCTTTTCGTAGCTTTTGGCATTCTGGATCTGGTCGCCGCGGCTCGCGCCCAGCGGATAGGGCACCAGCAGCATGGGCTTGTGCAGCGCCAGCAGCTCGCTGAGGGTGTTGCTGCCCGCGCGGCTCAGCACCAGATCGGCCACGGCCAGGGCATCGGGCATTTCAGCGGAGAGGAACTCCAGCTGGCAATAGCCCTCGGTGTTCAGAAGTCTCTCATCCAGGTTGCCCTTGCCGCAGAGGTGAAGCACATCCATCTCGGGCAGCAAAGCAGGCAGGGCTTCCCGCAGGCACTTGTTTACGCTCTGGGCACCCAGGCTGCCGCCGGTCATCAGCAATACAGGCTTGGTGCCATCGAACCCCGCCATGGCCAGACCGGCTGCACGGCTGCCCCGGAACAGCTCGGGGCGCAGCGGAGTGCCGGTATTCACGCCCTTCTCGCCCAGTGCTTCGGCACACTCGGGGAAGGTGGTGGCCACCTTGGTGGCAAACTTGGCGCAGATACGGTTGGCCAGACCGGGGGTCAGGTCGCTCTCGTGGCAGACCGCAGGCACATGGCACAGCCATGCACCGATGACCACCGGCACGCTGACGAAGCCGCCCTTGGAGAAGCACACATCCGGCTTCAGCTTGCGCATCAGGCCGATGGACTGGAAAGCGCCCCAGAGCACCTTGAAGGGGTCGATGAAGTTTTGCAGGCTGAAATAACGGCGCAGCTTACCGCTCTTTACCGAGTGGTAGGTGATGCCCGGGATCTGGGCGATCATCTGGTGCTCGATGCCGTTTTCCGTGCCGATGTAGTGGATCTCATAGCCCAGCTCCTTCAGCCTGGGGATCAGGCTCAGGTGGGGCGTAACATGACCGGCGGTGCCGCCGCCCGTCAGAACGATCTTTTTGCTCATGGTGTGTACCTCCCGTTGGCAGCCCAGCTCTGCGCCCGGCTGCATTGCATGGGTAGTATACCACAGCCGGACAGGTTCTGTACAGGCTCAGCCGATCCTTTTCAGCTCGGTCTGGAGCCTGCCCAGAATGCGTTTTTCCAGTCGGGAAATGTAGCTTTGGGAGATGCCCAGCAGATCGGCCACCTCCTTCTGGGTGCGCTCCTGCTGCCCGCCCAGACCAAAGCGCAGCATGATGATGCGCTTCTCCCGCTCGCTCAGGTGGCTGAGGGCATCCCGGAGGATATCCCGTTCGATCTCCTTATCCAGATTGCAGGAGACCGTATCCGGTCGGGTGCCCAGCACATCGCTGAGCAGAAGCTCGTTGCCGTCCCAATCGGTTTTGAGGGGTTCGTCCAGGCTCACCTCCAGCTTGAGCTTGCTGGTCTTGCGCAGAAACATGAGGATCTCGTTTTCGATGCACCGGCTGGCGTAGGTGGCCATCTTGATCTTCTTTGCACAATCGAAGGTGCCTACCGCCTTGATGAGCCCGATGGTGCCGATGGAGATGAGATCCTCCAAGGGGATGCCGGTGTTCTCGAAACGGCGGGCAATGAACACCACCAGCCGTAGGTTATGCTCGATGAGCACCGCCCGGGCCTGCTCATCGTTCTGCTTGAGGCGGAGGGTCATCTCCCGTTCCTCCTCCGGGCTGAGGGGCGGCGGCAGGGGATCCGGGCCGCCGATGTAGAAGACCTCCTGAGGGAACAACCTTGCCAGAAGCCGCTGAAACGAAAGCTGCAAAGAGCCGGATGAATGCTGCATAAATACGCTCCTTTCTATTCCCGTATGGCGCTGAGGGGCACCAGCGCCTGCGCGCCCCGGTATTCCTGCCCGGCCACCGCCGCCAGCAGCCGTGCCTCCTGCCGCCGCCCATCCAGATACAGCCAGCAGCGATCCGGACGAAACATGGGCAGCAGCCCGCTGCCTGCCGCCGTGCGCACATGCAGCAGCCGGAAGCCTGCAGGCAGCGCCCGCAGGGGATCGATGGCGGCGGCCTCCGGGTAGAGGGCATGCGCTGCCCGCAGGGGGATGACCAGCACCGGCAGCGAGGTGACGGGATCCCGCATCAGGTTGCCGCTATCTACCATAGCGGGCAGCATGATGCGCCGATCCCCCACCATCAGCTCCACCTGCCGCACCTCCTTCATAACGCAGGGCAGCAGCTTGACCAGCAGATAAAAGGCACCCTCCAGCGCAAGGCTTCCGCCTACGCATGCCCAGGGCGCAACGTCCCGGGCGGCCAGTGCGGTGGCTGCGCCTCCGGTCATCAGCGAGGCGCAGAGGGTGGTGAGGGTGCAGCGGCGCACCGCCGCACGTCCCTGCGCCCGGTAGGCCAGCCATACACAGACCGGCAGGCTCAGCGGGCCAAGCAATGGCAGCCACAGCCCCGCAACCGAAAGAGCGCCTGCCATACACGCTGCCGCTGCCAGCCTGCGCCCATCCGGCGGCGAGACCCCCGCCAGCTTGCCGCCCAGCGGCAGCACACAGCCCGACAGAAGTACATTTCCAAAGAAAAAAGCCTCCCCGTTCAGCACGCGCATGCCTCCCTGTGGATGATGCCACCAGTAGGGCATCTGCCGGAAATGAGGCGTCGAAACCGGCTGCGGGAGATGTCGAAAGCTGCCGGGCGGCTATTGTGCCGAGGGCTTGGTTTGTGCTATGATGGGAGCGACAGATACCCCTTTTGAATACAGCAAGAAACGGAGCCTACCGCCATGAAGATGTTTATTCCCTCCTACAAAAACCTGAAGCCTCTGGGCCGCACCCATCTCCTCAACGATACCCTGTGGCTGGCCTTTTCTGCCTCCGGCGCCGCCTTCACCTTTACCGGCAAGCGCTGCAAGGTGGTCATTGCAGGCGACAGCACCGCCGCCGACCCGGAGAAGGTCAACGACCGTGCCCGCATCGCCATTGAGGTGAACGGCACCCGTGTGGTGGAGGATATGGTGGATGCTCCCGAGAAGGAATACGAGGTATTCGCCTCCGAGACCGCCAAGCCGGTGGAGGTGCGCATCCTCAAGCTGAGCGAGAGCGCCATGTCCACCTGCGCCATCAAGATGATCTATGCCGATACGGAGGGCGGCCTGCAGCCTGCGGCAGCCAAGGCCCGCCGCATCGAGGTGGTGGGCGATTCCATCACCTGCGGCTACGGCACCGACGACCTGAACGGCGAGCACAACTTTGTTACCGCCACCGAGGATACCACCAAGGCCTACGCCTACAAGACCGCCATGGCGCTGGATGCGGACTACAGCCTGGTCTCCCTCAGCGGCTACGGCATCATTTCCGGCTACACCGCCACGGCGGAGGAAAAGGTGCCGCAGATCCTGCCCCGCTATTACGACAAGCTGGGCTTCTCCTACGGCAGCTATCTGGGCATGCAGCCCCAGGAGGTGGCCTGGCATTTTGGCTACGAGCCGGAGTTGATCGTGATCAACCTGGGCACCAACGACGATTCCTACTGCCTCGACCATGAGGATCGCCAGCTGGATTATCAGCAGAACTACACAGAATTCCTGAAAACGGTGCGTGCTCACAACCCCTCCGCCAAGCTGCTGTGCGTGCTGGGCATGATGGGCGACCGGCTGTACCCCTTTGTGGAGAAGGCCGCCGCCGAATACACCGCCCAGACCGGCGACGGCAACATCGCCTGTATGCGCTTCCCGGTACAGCTGGCAGAGGATGGCTATGCCGCAGATTGGCACCCCTCCATCGTGACCCACGACAAGGCCGCCAAGCAGCTGACGGAGGAGATCCGCCAGCTGATGGGATGGTAAACGGAAAAGCACACTGCCCTGCCGCTAATGAGCGGGGCAGTGTGCTTTTGTTTTGCCGTAAGGCGGGGATCACAGCTCCTGTATTCTTTGAACGGGAACATAGATATCCATCTGGGCTGTGCCCAACTGGCAATCCCAGCGCTCGTCGTAGTACTCAAAATCCAGCAAGGCGTTCTCGTCGATGCAGTATTCGGAGCGGGGCAGCCAGACAAAGTAGATGTAGTGGAAAGCCCTGCCGATCTCACCGTTTGCGTTGTTGCCGTTTACCGTAAAGACCGCATATTCTGCCTCCGGAACGATCTTACGCTCCATACCCGGCAGCAGCCGGGCATCCGGTTCCACCTCCACACCGGCCATATAGTAGAACGCCAGCGGGTCGGGGCAGAAATCCTCCGAGTAATCCTCAAAGCCGTACATGGTGTGTTCGTTCTTTCTTGCAATGGCATCCATGTTGCTTTTGAGCATGTGCCAGGCCTCGCCGATCACCTGGAAGCCATCCTTCGTATGCCTGCGGTAGCCGCCGATGACGAAGGCTTCCCTTTTGACAAATCTGGGTTCGATGGCAAAATCACCTTCCACCTGCACACGCTTACCATACCCTTCGATGATCTCCTCCACACTGCGGTAGGTGATGCTTGCTTTTTTCTCCCGGGCCACGAGCGGCTGCATGCCAAAGGTATCCTTGAAGGCCCGGTTGAAGGTCTGGATGCTGCCAAAGCCCACATCGTAGCAGATGCCCGCAACGGTCTCTGCCGTATGGCACAGCCTGTGGTGGGCCATCGTAAGGCGGCGCTTGCGGATGTATTCGGTCACGCTCATTTCGGTCACCGAAGAAAACAGCTTGTGGAAGTGGAATGCGGAATACCCGAACGCTCCGGCCAGGCTTTCGTAGGTCAGCTCTTCGCCGAGGTGTTCATCGATGTGATGCAGCACCTTCTTGATCAGTTGCAGATTGTTCATTGGCCACCGTCCTTCCTCCTTGATCACAGCTCCATTCTACAACGATCTTTCCCGGCTGTATTATCATTTCTTGCGGAACCTGTATACAGAAATGCCGGAATGCCCCTGCCGGGTAATTGTGCGGCAGTGGCATTCCGGTATTGCAGGCACGGTTTATGCAGTTCTGAGAAGCCATTACAGATACGAAACAAATGCGTCCTTTGTAAGCTCGTAATCCACAGAGGATTGCCAGCGGCCAAGCTGGTCTTTCCAGGCATTCTCGTTGACCCGGAGCTTCCGGAAGCCCAGCTGCTCGTAAACATGCTGCGCACGCAGGTTTTGCAGGTTGGTATCCAGAACGATCCTGCGATAGCCGCCTTCCTCAAACAGTGCACAGATGAACAGACTCAGCACCTTCTTACCCAGGCCTCTGTTCTGCATGGAGGCATCGCAGAGCTTGATGCCGATCTCGCAGGTATCCGCATCCAGCGGAAGGTAATTCATCTCACCAACAGGCTTGTTCGCATAGAGGATCATATGCCGGAAGTTATTGGCACCGTGACCGGTGCTGTTCTCCTCCAGCTTCTTACGCACTTCCTCTACCGTAATGCCAAGACCGTTGGGAAAGCCCGCATGGGCCATTACAGCCCCATCGTTCCACCAGAGGCAGAGCTGCTCCGCATCGTCAGGGGCGGCATCCCGGATAAGCAGTTCTTCGTATTGCTTCAGCATTTTTCTCCTCCTTTACGACTCCTCCACCAGCTTGCCGCAGATATGCTCCGGCGTGAGCTCCAGCAGCAGCGTGGCCTTACCGTACTTCTCGATCTCCGAGCGGATGTATTCCTCATCCTGAACAAATTTGCGGCTCAGCTTTGCGGTGATCTCCGCGACCCGCTCCTGATCCTCCAGGATGCGCACGGTGCCGAAGACAATGACGCTTTTCACATTCAGCGGCCAGTTGCCCGGCTCCCGGTAGCCCTCGTCGTAGGTGCAGAAGGAGGCCCGGGCATCCCGGCGGAGGGCATCCAGCCGGTGCCCCACCTTGCCGCAATGGAAGTAAAGCTTGCCATCCTCCTTGTTATACCAATGGTTCATGGGCATGCCGTAGGGGTATCCACCATCGCCGTTGACGGAAAGCACACCGCGTTTTTCTCTCTCCAACAGACGGATGCATTCCTCCATGGGCAGCTGCTTGTTTTTTCGGATCAGTTCCCGGAACATGGTCGTCCGCTCCCTTCCCTGCATATCGCTATATGTGTTTCTCGTTTCAGAAGGAACGCCCGGAGAAAGTGCTTCTCCGGGCGTTCGTATGCCCCGAAGGGCGATGTCATTACAGGTTGTAGTACTTATCGAACTCGGCGGGATGGGGAATGGCGGCCATCTGGCGGCACTCCTCCCGCTTGGCGGCGATGAAGTTCTTCAGCAGTGCTTCGGGGAACACGCCGCCGGCGGTCAGGTAGTCATGATCCTTTTCCAGCGCATCCAGCGCATCCTCCAGGCGGGTGGGCAGGTGCTTCAGCTTGGCCTTTTCCTCGTCGCTCAGGTGGTAGAGGTTCACATCGTAGGGGCCCCAGCCTTCGGCGTGAGGATCGATCTCGTTCTTGATGCCGTCCAGACCGGCCATCAGGATGGCGGCATAGCAGAAGTAGGGGTTGCAGGTGGCATCGGGGTTGCGCAGCTCGAAGCGGCGGCGGTCGGCACTCTTGGCATAGGCAGGAATGCGGATGACGGCGCTGCGGTTGGAGGTGGCATAGCCCACGGTGACGGGCGCCTCAAAGCCGGGCACCAGACGCTTGAAGGAGTTGGTGCTGGGGTTGGTGAGGGCGCACAGGGAGTTGATGTGCTTGAGCAGGCCGCCCATGAAATAGTGGGCTTCCTTGCTGAGCTTGGCGTAATCGTCGTCGTTGCCGGCGAAAACGGGCTGGCCATCCTTCATCAGGAGCATATGCACGTGCATACCGTTGCCGGCCTCGCCGTACACGGGCTTGGGCATAAAGGTGGCGCTCTTGCCGTACTTGAGGGCGGTGTTGTGGATGATGTACTTGATCCACATGGTGGCATCCGCCATCCTGGACATCACGCCCAGCTGGGGCTCGATCTCAAACTGGCCGGAGGCAGCCACCTCGGGGTGGTGGTAGTTGATATCGATGCCCGCATCCTTCATGAGCATGACCATCTCGCTGCGGCACTCGTAGGTATCGTCGAAGGGCTTGGCAATGTGGTAGTTCTTCTGCTTGGGCACCACAATGCCCTGGCCCTGGGTGGCGCTGTTCCAGTAAGACTGCTTGGTATCCAGTGCAACGCCGATGTTGTTGCCCTGTACATCCCAGTTTACCTCGTCGAAGAGGTAGAACTCGAACTCGGGCAGGATGTACATGGTATCGGCAATGCCCAGATCGCGCATGTACTTTTCGGCAGCCAGCACGATGTTGCGGGGGTACTGGGGCAGGGGACGGTTCTCGGGGCTGTCGATGATCATGGCGTTGCCCGTCATAGACAGGGTGGGAATGGCGCAGAAGGGATCCACGATGGCAGTGTCGGGATCGGGGATAAAGACCATGTCGCTCTTTTCCACCACGGCATAGCCGTAGTTGGAGGCATCAAAGCCGATGCCGGCTTTCATGGTATCTTCGGAGAAGTTTTCGGCGGGGATGGTAACATGGCGGTACTGACCGTTGATATCCACCATCTTGAAGTCTACCATTTTGATACCCTGCTCTTTGATCAGATCAAGGATATCCTGTACGCTCTTAGCCATGGGGAAGATCACTCCTTTTATTCCGGTAAAACCAGTATAGCAACAGAAGGGGGATGCGTCAATGCGGTTTGGCGGCATTTACGAACATTTACGCAAAGTGAAGTGTTTTTATTCGGTTCACGACCGAACCATGATTCAGGCGATGCCCTCCTCCAGCGCCGCCGCAGATTGGATCCGGTGCATACGGGCATAGATGCCGCCCAGCTCCACCAGCTGCTGATGGGTGCCGCTTTCCGCCACCCTGCCCTCATCGATGACCAGGATCTGGTCTGCATTGCGGATGGTGGAAAGCCGGTGAGCGATGGCAATGATGGTGCGCTGCCCGGCAATGCCCGCAATGGCTTTCTGGATCTGCTTCTCGGTCTCCACATCCACAGAGGCGGTGGCTTCATCCAGAATGATGATGGGCGACTTGCGGAGGATGGCGCGGGCGATGGCCACGCGCTGCTTCTGGCCGCCGGAGAGGCGCAGGCCCCGCTCCCCTACCCGGGTCTCGTAGCCATCGGGCATCTCCAGGATATCCTGATGGATGTTGGCCGCCTTTGCCGCCTCCATGATCTCCTCCATGGAGGATTCGGGGCTGGCGTAGCCGATGTTCTCGGCAATGGTGCCGTTGAAGAGGAAGGTATCCTGCAGCACAGGCGAGATATTGCGGCGCAGGCTCTCCATGGTAACGGAAGAGATATCCTGCCCATCCACCAGGATGCGGCCGGAGGTGGGTTCGTAGAAGCGGGAGATGAGCTGGGTAAGGGTGGTCTTGCCCACGCCGGTGGGGCCCACCAGCGCCAGCATCCTGCCCGGCTCGCAGTGGAAGGAGACCCCCTCCAGCACCGGGATGCCGTTTTCGTAAGCAAAGTTCACGTTTTCAAAGGTGATGCTGCCCTCCACACGGCCCAGCACCGCGGCATCCGGCTTGTCGGTGATCTCGAAGGGCGCATCCAGAATGGCCATTACGCGCTCGGCACCGGCCAGGGATTGCTGCATGCTCTCCAGCAGGTTGGCAAGGCCGGAGACCGGGGCGTAGAACAGACCCAGATACAGCACAAAAGCAACGATATCCTCCACGCTCAGGCCGCCGTGGAAGGCCAGCAGACCGCCAAAGCCCACCACCAGCACCGTGCCCAGGGAGGAGACGAACTCCACCGAGGGGTGGAACACGCCGCTGAGCTTGAGAGCATGCAGCATGGCCTTGATGTGCTCGAAATTCTTCTCGTTCACCTGCTCGGTCTCGTAGCTTTCCCGCCCGAAGGACTGGATCTCGTGCACACCGGACAGATTATCCTGCAGCTTGCCGTTGAGCTCGCCCATCTTCTTCTGCGAGGCTTTGAAGAAGGGGCGCACCTTCTTGGAAAAGATAACACCGGAGAGCAGGATCAGCGGGATGGGGGCGCAGGTGATCAGCGCCAGCTTCCAGTTGATGGTGAGCAGCACCGTGAGCACGCCCGCAAAGGTGACCAGATTGGTGATCACCTCCGGGATCAGGTGGGCGTAGAGCAGCTCAAAATCTCGGGTATCGTTCACGATACGGCTCATCAGGTCGCCGGTCTGCTTATCGTGGAAGAAGCCCAGATGCAGGCGCTCCAGCTTGTCGTAGGTCTTGGTGCGCAGATCGCCCACCAGATACCAGGCGGCCTTGTGGGCCAGGTAGTTGCTCAGAAAGCGGAACACGATGCGCAGCAGGTACAGCCCCACCAGCACCAGCGACAGAACACCGATGCGGCGCAGGGCGGCCTCATCCACGCCCCGCTCCACCAGACCCGTGGCAGCGGAAAGCGCCTTGGGCGCTGCCAGGTTAACGGCAGTAAGCCCAAGCGTGGCAAGAATGGCAATAATGTAAAGGGTTTTGTACCGGGCAGCCTCCCGGCTCAGGCGCAAGAGCAGTTTCATGGCTTTTCTCCTTTGCATACAGCGCTCCCGTACAGAAGGGAGTGCAGAGATTATGCAATCAGTTTACCCAAAATCGGCTGATGCGTCAATATCTGCAAAAAACGGGAAAAGCGGGGTTTCTTTGCCGCAGCATGAACACTTTTGGGTTGCTGATGCGTCTGATAATGGAGTATAATACGAAATGATCCCCATACGGAAGGAACTGCCATGCGGATACGAACGATTTTTCTCATACTGGTCTGCCTGCTGGTGCCTCTCTGCGCCTCTGCGGAGCTGGGGCTGGAGATGAGCATGGAGCGGGTGCCGGTTGGAAGCATACTGGATTTTTCTCTTACCGGAGAACCTGCCGATACCTACCGCTACACCCTGAGCAGGGGCGGCAAGGAGCTGTTCAGCACCGAGACCACGATCCCCTTCGGCTCCTATCTGCCCAGAGAGACGGGCGAGTACACGCTGAAGGTCTCCGCCGAAAGCGGCGGCGTTGAGGTGAGCACCACTGCCGATTTTCAGGTAGTGCAGGCGCTTACGCTGGCCGCCGAAGCCCTGCCCGATACGGTGCAGGCGGGCGGTGCGGTACAGGTGGGGCTGAAGGCCACCGGCGGCACAGAGCCCTACCGCTATGTTTATGCCGTTACCTGCGGCGGCGAGACGCTTCTGGAGGAAAGCGGCGGCGACCGCTGGTACTGGCTGCCCCCGCAGGAGGGCAGCTACACCCTGCACATGGCCGTGATCGACAGCCAGGGTGCATCCCTGCAGCTGCAAAGCCCCCTGACGGTGACCGCCGGGCAGGGCATGGAGCTGAGCCACACCGGCGGTGCGCTGCGCAAGCACGGCGGCCAGGAAAGCTGGATGGTCTGTGCCTCCGAACCTTGGACCGCAGAGACCGATGCCGACTTTTTGACCATTGAGACCCCCGAAGGGCAGCCCGGCGATGCGCTGGTGATCACCGCCAAAGAGGAAGCGGACGGCTACCGGGAGGGCACGGTGCGCATCCTGAGCGGTGACGAATGGCTGGAATGGGTGGTCTCCCAATCCGGGCAGCAGGGCGTGGATGAGGATGTGTTCCTCTTCAGCGAGCCGACGCCCCTGTATATCGACGGCAGCACCCATGCGGTATGGCTTTCTGCCGAGGGCAGCCGCACGTTTCAGGTATCCCCTGCCGAGGGGGAATATCTGCTGGGCATCGAGGGCGATTTCCTCACCGCCCGGCTCGATGGCTCCACCCTGACGGTGACCGCCGCCGCCTCCAATTCGGCAGCGGTGCGCAGCGGTCTGGTAACGGTAGCCCTGCCCGGCGGGTGCGCCTATGTGCATGTGTACCAGCTGCCCGGCAGGGCAAAGGGCGGCGCAGACGCGGTCTCCGGGCTCAACTGGCACGAAAGGCCCATGTACAGCCAATCCAGCGGCGCATGGAAGGAGGCCAAATATGGCTCCAGCACGCTGGAGCAATCCGGCTGCGCCATCTTTGCCCTTTCGCACGGGCTGGAGCTGCTGGGGTACGAGGGCGAGAGCATCACGCCGCAGGCGCTGGCCAAGAAATACGCCTTCTGCCTTAGGGATGGCGGCACCATCAACAGCACGCTGATCGGCAACGCGGGCGAGGACTTCGGCTTCAAGACCCGTTTCGACCTCTACAAGGAGCTGCCCACCATCCGGGATCGGCTGGAGCGGGGCGCTGTATTCTCCTTTGCGGTGGTCATGGGGCATATCGCACTGGTGGCCGAGCAGAGCGAGGATGGCTCCATGATGCGCATCGTCGATTCTGCCCCCTCCGCCACATGGGAGCGCATCAAGAATGCGCAGCTCTACAGGCGTGAGCCGGACGGCTCCTTCACCCCCATCACGGGGCCGGAGCAGCTGGAGGGCATCCGCTACTACCCGGAGAACAACGCCTTCGGCGCAGCCACCTACTGGCTGGAGAGCAGCTACGTGGCCAAGCGGGGCGTGCGGCTGCTGTTGCCGGAAAATGAATAAGAAAAAACGCAGGTAAGGTGTGGGATAACTCTTTCCCCCTACCTGCGTTATTCTTCTTCACTGCTGCGCCGCTCCTTCTGCGGGCGCAGGATGCCGATGGCTTCGTTCTCCGCAAAGCCCATGGTCACGCTGCCGCTGCCGTGCTTGCGGCGGATCTGATCCATGGCCGCCTCCAGCCGCTCCTGCTTCTCCTGCCTGCGGGCGGCTTCACCTCCGGCGGCGGTCAAGTCGAACAAATTCAGCTGGCGGGTGGCCTCTGCGGCAGGCACCAGATGGGTAACGCCCGCCGTCAGTGCACGGATGGGCGCACCGCTGCGCCACTGGGTGCGCACGATCTGCATGCACACCTCCAGGATCTCCTTGTGCAGATAAGTGTAATGATCCAGCGTCACCTGCCGGGAGACGGTCTTCAGCTCCGGGGTCTTGATGTGCACCTGCACCACAGAGCCCTTCAGCCCGTGGTGGCGCAGCTGCATGGCTACCTCGTCTGTCAGCACGGAGAGGCCGCACCAGATCTCCTCCTGGGTGGTGAGATCCCGCCGGAAGGTCATGCCCCGGGAGACCGACTTGATCTCCTCGCTATCGCCCCAGAGGCGTACCGGCTCCCGATCCAGCCCGTTGGCATAATCCCAGAGCTGCTCGCCGCCCTTGCCAAGGATGTGCGAAAGCCATGCCCGCTCCCGATGGGCCAGGTCGCCGATGGTGAATATATTGTGGCGGTTCAGCTCCCCCACGGTGGCCCGGCCCGCAAAGAGCAGATCGCTCACCGGCAGGGGCCACAAAAGTGCCTGGTAGTTCTCCCGGGTGATGTGGGTGGTGGCATCGGGCTTTTTGTAATCCGAGCCCATTTTGGCAAACACCTTATTTTCGGCAACGCCTACGGAGATGGTAACGCCGATCTCCTCCCGCACCCGGCGGCGCAGGGTATCTGCCAGCTCCACCGGGGTAAGGCCGTAGTATTCGGGCGCGCCGGTCATATCCAGATAGGATTCATCGATGGAGGCAGGCTCCAGATAATCGGTGTACTCGTGGTAGATCTTGTTGACCCGTTCGGAGATCTGCCGGTACAGCCCATGCCTGGGCGGCACGAACACGATGCCCGGGCATTTGCGCCGGGCCTGCCAGACCGTATCGGTGGTCTTGACGCCCGCCTTTTTGGCCAGTTCATTCTTGGCCACCACCACGCCGGTGCGGTATTTGGGGTCGCCCGCTACGGCCATGGGCACGTTTTTCAGCTCCGGGCGCTCCAAGCACTCGCAGGAAGCATAGAAATTGTTGCAATCGCAATGAAAAACGAGCCGTTGCTTCATAGCCGATCCCCCCTTCCTGCGTTGGTATCAAGACCATTATAGAAAATCGTGCGTCGCTTGGCAAGCCGCAAAAAGCGCTTATACTGCAAGGCTTCCCGTGCCTGCGCAGGCATTTGACAAAGCTGCCCCAGGTGCTATAATGAACACAGTACCGCAGCACGATATGCCTCCCGCTGCCCCGTTTTGGGCAGGGGGCTGGTTTTTCTTGAAAGAAAGGAAGCAATATGGCTATTTCGGATCTGCTGCTGAATGTAAAGGATGACCAAGGCAAGCGCCTGGAGCCGGAGCATGTAAAGCAGCTCTACAAAAACACCCTGGCCATCGCCTGGCCCTCCACGGTGGAGGGGGCGCTGATGAGCATCATCGGCTCGGTGGATACCATGATGGTAGGCACGCTGGGTCCGGCAGCCATTGCAGCCGTGGGCCTGACGGGCCAGCCCCGCATGATCCTGCTGCTGCTGGCGCAGGCGCTGTGCGTGGGCACCACCGCCCTGTGCGCCCGCCGCAAGGGTGCCCACGACCATGCCGGGGCCAATGCCTGCCTGAACCAGTCGCTGGCGATCATAACGGTGATCGGCGTAATGATGACGCTGATCGGCTACTTCGGCGCCGTACCGCTGATGCGGCTGGGCGGTGCCAACGAGGAAACGCTGCAGTTGAGCGTGGAATATTTCCGCATCATCTCGCTGGCCTTCCTGCCCAACTGCTGGCAGCTTTGCATCTGCGCCGCCATGCGCGCCATCGGTAAGACCCGGGTAACGATGATCACCAACATCACCGCCAATCTGATCAATGTGTGCCTGAACTATGTGCTCATCAACGGCAAGTTCGGCTTTCCCAAAATGGGTGTGCAGGGCGCTGCCATTGCCACGGCAGCCGGTACCATCGCCGCCAGCCTGATCTGCATCGTGGTGGTACTGCGAAACGGCGGTTACTATCACATTGCCAGGCCCCGGTTCGACAAAGTCACCCTCAGCGGCCTTACCAAGGTGGGTGCCAGCTCCATGGTGGAGGCAGTCTGCCTGCGCATCGGCTTTCTGATGCTGGCCCGCCTGATCGCAGGCATCGGCACCAACGCCTTTGCAGCGTACCAGATCGTATCACAGGTCACCTCCCTCTCCTTTACTTTGGGAGACGGTGTAAGCACCGCAGGCACCTCGTTGGTGGGGCAGAGTCTGGGGGCCAGGCGCAAGGATCTGGCCATGGCCCATGCGGGGGTGGCCTACCGGATGGGCATTATGGTCTCCATCCTGTTGATGGTGGTCATATCGCTGACCAGCCGCCAGATCGCGCTGCTGTTCACGACGGATGAAGCCATCATACAGGGTGTTACCGCATCGTTGTATGTGGTCATTCTTTCCATGATACCTCAGAACGGGCGCGTGGTGTACTCCGGCGTTCTGCGCGGCGCAGGCGATGTGAAATTCGTTGCAGTGTGCGCGCTGGTCAGCGTAGCGGTGCTGCGCCCGGTGCTCACCTGGCTGTTCTGCTACCCCGTTGCCCATGCGCTGCCCCAGTACCCCAACGTGGCCGTGATGGCACCGTGGATCGCCTTCCTGATCGATTCACTGGTGCGCGACCGGCTGCTGGCTCACCGGGTAAAGCAGGGCAAATGGCTGGAGATCAAACTGAGCTGACAGAAAAAGAGGAAGTGCTGCCCACCCCGGCTGCTCTTCCTCTTTTTCCAATGATCGTTTACCGGTGAATGAACCGCATATGGGGCCTGATGCGCCTCTCGTATATGCGCAGATTGCCGGGGAGCCCATAGTCGTATACCAGCAGGCACAGATCCATCAGCAGGATCAGTACAAGGCTGAGGGCCAGCCCCATTTCTTTGAACTCTGCCGCCAGCACGGGGAAGAACAGCATCAAGAACAGGAACATCAGCCCGGAGGCCAGCGTAAAATAGGCCGCTTTGGCTGCCAGGCACAGGTTTTTGCCGGGGATGCGGCTATCCAGCACAGGCTTCAGGATCGGGTAATAGCCGAAGAACAGATAGAAGATGGCGGCCTCCTTATCGGTGCCCAGCATCAGGCTGACCAGCACCGTTGCCAGCCATGTGAGCCATGCCCATGTGCTGCCGTACTCCAGCAGCACAACAGCCACCACCAGAGCGGCGGCCAGCGGCGAGATATAGGTAAACACGGGTATGAGACCGCCAAGGAGCATCACCACCACAGAAAGGGCGGCCATCATGCCGCAAAAGGCAATGCGCATGGTCTTTTGCTGCGCAGTTTCCCGTCCGGCTGTTGTCTTTGATCCTATCCTCTTTGGCATGTTCTCACTCCCGGTATCGATTCATCATGCTTTTGAACAGCTCGACCGTGGTGGGCGGTGTATGGGTAATGGCATTTGCCCCGGCCTCAATGGTGCGAAGGATGAATTCCGGCTTATTACCGCCAGTGGCGATAATCGGCACGCCGGGGTATTCCTGACGAATCTTTCGCACCACTTCCGGAGTACGTTGGGCGGCTGCCACATTCAGAATAGCCGCACCCGCTGCCAACCTTGCGCCGATGTTGGTATTCTCGTCCACTACGGTTATGACCGTGGGAATATCCACCGCACGGGAAACCAAAAGCAGGTTTTCGTCGGTCACAGGAGCGTTGAGCACAACGCCCATTGCGCCCTGACTTTCCGCATCCTTCGCCAGCGATATGGTGCGTACTCCCTTTGTGGTTCCACCGCCCACACCGCAAAACACCGGAACATAGGATGCCTTGATGATAGCGTCGCTGATGCATTGCTGGGGCGTGAATGGGTATACAGCAAACACTGCATCCGCATCACAGTTTCTGATGATCGCCAGATCGGTTGTAAATACAAGACTCTTAATGCGCCGCCCGTAAATCACAATGCCGCTGGCTTGACGGATCTCCTCCGGCATCTCCAAAATGTGGTGGCGCAGGCTGCTTTCCACCTGAGGAATAAATTTGCGCTCGTTGGTCATATTGTCGCCTCCGTTTCCAAGTAGGGCTATGACCATTATACCACCATCGCTATCAACACAAAATCAATTCAGAATCAAGAGTTGATGAGTCGCCGGGCTCTGTGATAGAATACCAAAAACACCTTTTACGGCAAAGGAGCATGACTATGGCTACTTGTAAGAACATCCTCCTTCTGGGCGATTCCCGCCGGATGGGCTACGAGCCCTTTGTACGCACTGCGCTGGAGGGCAAGGCCCAGGTGTACGGCCCCGCCGAGAACGGTCGCTGGGCGGGCTACACCCTCAACTCGCTGCGCTTCTGGCTGAACGATTTTCCCACCCCGGACGTGGTACACTGGAACTGCGGCCTGTGGGATCTGGGCGACGACTACGGTCTGGGCCGCCCCTTCTCGCTGCCGGAAGAATACGAAAGCGCCGTGGAGCGCACGGTGCTGGTGCTGCGCAAGCTGTTCCCGGAGGCGAAGCTCATCTTTGCCACCACCATGCCCACCACCAGCCCGGATACGGAGGGCATCAAGGCCTACAACGCCATCATTTGCCGGGTGGCAGAAAAGTACGGCATCCCGGTGGATGATCTCTTTGCCACCATGCACGACAAAATGGTCACCTACGACCGGGGCGATCACCTGCACCTGAACGATGAGGGCAACACCATCGTAGCAGCGCAGGTGGCAGCCGCCATCGAAAAGCTGCTCTGATGCCTACCGGTGCTCCGCCAAACGGCGCAGCGCCCCGGGGGTATCCGCATCCATCAGCTCATATGCATCCCGGACGGGCAGCAGCCGCACCCGTTCGGGGTGCTTTTTTACTACATAGCCGCCGCCCATGCCGGTGGGCAGGGCCAGCAGCTCCGGGAAGGCCCATGCAGGAAACAGCACCGGCGCACCGGGGGAGCCTTCGAAGGCAGGCCGCCAGACCGCATCGGGGCCATGCTGCGCACAAAGCAGCAGCGCAGCCACGGTATCCCGGCGGAGCAGGGGCTGGTCGCCGGGGCAGAACAGGCAGCGCTCCATATGACCCAGCGCCTCCAGCCCCAGCCGGACGGTATCGGAACGGTCGGGCAGATCATGCAGCACACATTCCACGCCCTGTTCCCCACACAGCGCCGCCACCTGCCGGTGACGGGTGACCACCACCCGGCGGGCAAAGAGACCCTCGGTGGCTTCCAGCGCACGGCACACAAGGGGCTGGCCGTGAAAATCCGCCAGCAGCTTGTTGCTGCCGAAGCGCTGCCCCAGCCCGGAGGCCATGATCACGCAGCCGGAGGTGCCAAAAGGGGCATCCAGATCGACCGCGAAGGCATCCTCCCGGCCCAGCAGCTGCCCAAGGAAGGGAAGCGCCTGCCTGCGCACCGCCGCCAGCACCCGCTTGTGCTCCAAAAGAGACAGCAGGCTCCGGCAGTAGCTTTCGCAGGTGCATTCCAGATAGCCGATCTCGTCGATCACTGCCCACTCCCCCGGCTGCATGGCAAGCCGATCCAGCTGTGCAGCGGCCTTTGCCAGCGCTTCCCCTTCGGGGCTCATACGGTTTTCCGGGCCGGGCAGGGAGGGGTCGAAGGTGCCGATGCGCACCGCTTCGCCCTGCTGCCCGAAGCGCAGATATACGCCTTGCCCGGGCTCTGCCCAGGTGGTGATGCGCAGCGCAGCCTCCGGCAGGAGCCCTTGCAGCAGTGTGCTTTTTCCCGCTCCCCGGCTGCCGGTGATGAGCAGATGGCGCTTACCGCTTACCGGGAAAGAAAGCCTCAAACAATCGGCTGTTGGCCTGTACACAGGCTTCGCAGTAGGCTTCATAGCGCCGGATCCACTCCTTTCCTTGGGCGGTAAGACGGCTGCCGCCGCCGGAGCGCCCGCCTGCGCTGCGCTCGGTAAGGGCAAAGCCCAGCCCTTCTTCTGCGTTTTTCAGCAGCTTCAGCGCCTTGGTATAGGCCATGCCCATCTCTGCCGCTGCTGCCCGCAGGGAGCCGGTCGCCTCCACCAGCCGGAGAAGCTGGCAGGGGCCTTTGCCAAAGAATTTCTGGTCGTTGTCATCCACAAAGACGATCCTGGTCACTGCCTTCATGCGTCATCCTCCTGCTCCTTGAGCATGACCAGCTGCCGCTGCCCGCTCCGATCCCGGATCTCATGCAGGGATACGGGGCCATACAGCCCGCTGAGCAGCTGCTCCATCCGGGCGGGGTCGTCCACCTTTGGGGAAAGCAGCCCCAGGCTCCGGCCCTCCCTGAGCAGCAGGAGCCGGTCACAGGCATTCAACGCCAGCAGGGGGTCATGCAGGCACAGGATGGCCATCCCGTCCCTCTGCTGCACCCAGCGGCGCACATGGGCCATCAGCCGGTGCCGGAAGCGGAGATCCAGTGCGCTTTCCGGCTCATCCAACAACAGCAGGCTGCCGTCGGAGACCAGCGTTCGGGCCAGGATGCAGAGCTGGCGCTGCCCCTCGCTGAGGGCAAGGTAGCTTACTTCTTCTCTGCCGGAGAGGCCCACCTCCTCCAGCGCTTGAACCGCCTGCTGCCGCATGGCGGCGGTGGGGCGCTCCAGAAGCCCCAGCCGGGCGTTGAAGCCCATCAGCACCACATCCAGCACCGGCAGATCGATGGTGATACCGCTGCGCTGGGGAATGTAGCTGCACAGCTGGGCGGCTTTGCGGGTCGGCAGCTTCGAAAGCTCCTTGCCATAAAGCAGGCAGGAGCCGGTATGGGGCAGTATGCCGCACAGGCTCTTGAGCAGCGTGGTCTTGCCGCTGCCATTGGCCCCCAGCACGCCCAGCACATGGCCCGGCTCCAGCGAAAAGCCGACTTCCGCCAGTACCGGCGCTGCGCCGTACCCGGCGCACAGGTCTTTCACGGTAAGCCCGTTCATACGGTCTTTCGCCCCCTTACGATCAACAGCACAAGGAAGGGTGCGCCCAGCAGGCTGGTAAAGATGCTCACCGGCAGCTCGGTGGCGGCCACGCTGCGGGCCAGCAGATCGGCAGCCAGCAGCAGCACTCCGCCCAGCAGGCCGCTGAGCACCATGGTACCGGAGCGGTTGTTGCGGGTCAGGAGCCGTGCCGCATGGGGAGCCAGCAGCCCCACAAAGCTGATGAGCCCCGTCAGGCTGACGATGCAGGAGACCGCCAGCGTAGCCAGCAGCAGCACCACAAGGCGCAGACGACCCACCGCCACGCCCAGCATACGCGCCTCCCCCTCCTCGGCAGAGAGCAGCAGGAGCTGCCTGTGCAGCAGGAACAGCACCAGCAGACAGGCACCGCACAAAAGCAGGTTGCCTACTGCCGTATGCAGGCTGATGCCGTTCAGGCTGCCCATGATCCAGTATTCGATGGAGGCCAGCTCCCTTTCCGGGTCGGCGGTCAGCTTGAGGCACATGAGCACTGTCTGCGCCAGCGAATGCACCGCAATGCCCGCCAGCACGATGGTGCCGCCCCGCCCGCTGCGGTCCAGCCCCGCCAGCGCCAGCGACAGCACCACCGCCGCCAATGCCCCGGCAAAGGCCGATACCGTTATCGCCGCAGCGCCGGAGAAGAACAGGATGCCCGCCGCCGCGCCTGCGCTGGCACCGGAGGCAACACCGATGATATCCGGCGAAGCCAGCGGGTTACGGAACACGGTCTGATACACAAAGCCCGCCGCGCCCAGCGCAAAGCCGCCCGCAGCACCCGCCAGCATACGGCTGAAGCGCAGCGTCCAGAAGACCCGGAGCTGCATCTCATCCCCGCCGAGCAGACCGGAAAGGGTAAGCGGATATTTGCCCACAAACAGGCTCAGCGCTGCCAGCAGAGCCAGCAGCGCCGCACCCAGTGCGCAAAGCCATTCAGTTTTCGCTATAGGTGAACTGGTAGAACGTCTCATAGTATTCATCGATCAATGCAGCGGTATCCGCTTCGGAGAAGAGCTCGGGGTGCAGCACATTGGCCAGCCATACAGCGCCCAGAATGCCGCTGGGCACGGGGCTGTCCCATGCCTCGGCCTTGGAGGGCAGCTGATACACATGACCGTTGGTCACCGCGGCAGCGCCTGCCAGGGCGGGGTCGGCCAGAACATCCTCCACAGTATAGGTGGCATCGGAGGCCAGGATGATGTAGGCCGGATCCCAGCCGAGCAGCTGCTCGTAGCTGATCTCCACCCAGTAGGGGTCGGTAATGGCGGCAGCAGCGTTGGTGCCGCCCGCCAGACGGATCATATCGGATTGATACATGGCATCGCCCGCGGTGGAGAGCAGGCTGGAGTTGCCCGCCAGATACACGCTGGGCTTCTCTGCCCCGGCGGTGGTCTCGGTGAGGCGGGTCTCCTGCGCGGCGGTAAAGGCCAGCAGCTGCTCGGCCTGCTCCGTGGTGCCGGTGGCAGCTGCGATGAGATGGATGGCCTCGGTAAGCAGCTGCTGATCCTCCGGGTTCACCAGCAGCACATCGATGCCCAGCTGCTCCAGCGTTTCGGCGGCATTCTTCAGCTTCAGCGGCAGAATGACCAGATCCGGCTCCAGAGCGAGGCAGCCCTCCAGATCGAACTCCTTGGCGGTGCCCACATTGGGCAGGTCGATCAGCTCGGGGGCAGCCAGACGGTAAATAGCGCGCTTATCGGCCTTGGCCTCAACGCCCACAAGGCGATCGTCCGCATCCAGGGCGATGAGCAGGCTGGTGCTGATGTAGTAACCGCTGACCAGCTTTTCGGGCATTGCTTCGATGACCACCTCGCGGCCTGCCTGATCGGTCAGGGTAACGGGAAAAGCGGGGGCCTCCGCCACCTCTGCCACGGCGGGCAACACGGAAAGCGTGAGCACACAGCAGAGCAGCAAAGCAAGAAATCGTTTCATCATGGGTCGGTCGCCTCATTTCGTTGTAGTTTGAAAACGATAACGCTATTATACCCTCCCCTCTTCTCAAATTCAAGCAAAACTGTTAAAATAAAAGATATGGGAGCGTTCCCACAAAAGGAGCGGGATCACAATGGTAACGATACAGAAGTACGTCCGGGCCCAGAGCCTGGAGGAAGCCTATACCCTGAACCAGGCCCGGCAGAACCGCATCATCGGCGGCATGCTGTGGCTGAAGATGAGCGAGCTGCGCATCGGCACCGCCATAGACCTGTGCGATCTGGGGCTGGATACCATCGAGGAGACCGATGAGGAATTCCGCATCGGCGCGATGGCGACCCTTCGCATGCTGGAGACCCATCAGGGGCTGGCACGCTATACCGGCGGTGCCGCGGCAGAGGCCGTCGGCAGCATCGTGGGCGTACAGTTCCGCAACATGGCCACCGTGGGCGGCAGCCTGTGGGGTCGTTTCGGTTTTTCCGACGTGCTGACCCTCTTTATGGCCATGGACAGCTATGTGGAGCTGTACAAGGGCGGCATCGTACCGCTTGCCCGGTTTGCCGCCATGAAGCCCGACCGGGATCTGCTCATCCGGCTGATCATCAAAAAGGTTCCCGGCAGCTTTGCCTACCAAAGCATGCGCAACCAGCGGACGGATCTCCCCGTCCTGGCCTGTGCGGTCTCCCATTGGGGCGGCAGGGTGCGCATCGTGGTGGGTGCCCGGCCCCACAAGGCCGTGCTTGTGCTGGAGGAGGCGCTGCCCGAAGGCGGCCTGACCCCCGGGGCAGCAAAGGCGCTGGCCCGGAAGGCTGCTGCGGCGGCGGTCACCGGCACCAATCTGCGGGGCAGCGCGGCCTACCGCACCCACCTGATCCGCGTGCTGGCGGAGCGGGGCATTCTGGCATTGGGAGGGAAAGCATGATGGAAATAAAGCTCAAGCTGAACGGCAAAGCCGTTACCGGCCACATCGAGCCGGATGTGCTCCTGATCGATCTTCTGCGCAGCCTTGGCTGCCAGAGCGTGAAGCGTGGCTGCGAGACCTCCAACTGCGGTCTTTGCACCGTGCTGATGGATGGCAGGCCCGTGCTTTCCTGCTCCATGCTGGCCGTCCGGGCAGACGGGCACGAGGTATACACCCTGGAGGGGCTCACCAAGGAGGCCGAAGCCTTTGTGGGCTTTATTGCCGATGAGGGTGCGGATCAATGCGGCTTCTGCAACCCGGGCTATGTGATGAATACCATCGCACTGCTGCGGGAGAACCCCGACCCCACCGATGAAGAGATCCTGGCCTATCTGGCAGGCAACCTGTGCCGCTGTTCCGGCTACGAGGGGCAGCTGAGAGGCATACGCAGATTTCTGAACAGCCGCAAGGCGCAAGGAGAGCAGCATGCAGAATAACGAATACAAAGCCGTGGGCTGTTCGGTACGCAAGAAGGATGCCATGCAGCTCCTGCTGGGCAAGCCCGTTTATACCGAGGATGTTGCTCCCAAGGGCGCACTGGTGGTAAAGCTGCTGCGCAGCCCCCACGCCAACGCCATGGTCAGGAGCATCCGTACCGATATTGCCAAGAAAGTACCCGGCGTGGTGGATGTCTTTACCTGGGAGGATGTACCCACCACCCGCTTCGCCATTGCCGGGCAGACCTACCCGGAGCCCTCGCCCTACGACCGGCTCATTTTGGATCGGCATGTGCGCTTTTCCGGCGACCCGGTAGCCATCATTGCGGCAGAGGATGAGAAAAGCGCCAAAAAGGCCATGAACCTGATCAAGGTGGAGTATGATGTGCTGCCTGCGGTGCTGGATCTGCACACCGCGCTGGACAACCCCACCCTGGTGCACCCGGAGGAGGACTGGTTCCCACCCTGTGAGGTGGGCGGCGACCCCAAGCGCAACCTGGTAGCCAGCGAAGTGAACACAGACGGCGATGTGGATGCCGTTATGGCGGCTTGCGATGTGGTGTTAGAGAACACCTACCACACCAAGGCCTTCAACCAGACCATGATGGAGACCTTCCGCACCTATACATCGCTGGATCGCTACGGCCGCCTGCACGTGATCTCCTCCACCCAGATCGTGTTCCACACCCGGCGTATCCTTTCCCGGGCGCTGGGCATACCCAAGAACCGCATCCGTGTGGAAAAGCCCCGCATCGGCGGCGGCTTCGGTGCCAAGCAGAGCGCCGTATGCGAGATCTACCCGGCCTTTGTTACCATGAAAACGGGCCGCCCTGCGCAGATCATCTATACCCGGGAGGAATCCCAGATCGCCGGTTCGCCCCGGCACGAGATGGAGATACGGGTCAAGGTGGGCGCAGACCGGAACGGGCGCATCCGTGCGCTGGATCTGTACACCCTCTCCAACACCGGTGCCTACGGCGAGCACGGGCCCACCACAGTGGGGCTTTCCGGGCACAAATCCATACCGCTGTACACCGGCTCGCTGGAGGCATGGCGTTTCGGCTACGATGTGGTCTACACCAACACCCAGGCCGCCGGTGCTTACCGTGGCTACGGCGCTACCCAGGGCATCTTTGCGGTGGAGAGCATCGTAAACGAGCTGGCAGAGAAGTTGGGGATGGATCCCACCCGCATCCGTGAGATGAACATGGTCAAAGAGGGCATGCTCATGCCCGCCTACTACAACGAGCCCGCCAACGCCTGTGCGCTGGACCGGTGTATGGCCCACTGCCGGGAAATGTTCGGCTGGGAGGAAAAGTACCCTGTACGGGACATGGGCGGCGGCAAGGTGCGCACCGCAGGCGTGGCCATGGCCATGCAGGGCTCCTGCATCTCCAATGTGGACGTAGGCTCTGCCGATGTGGCTCTTACCGAGGATGGCACCTACACCCTGCGCATCGGTGCGGCGGATATGGGCACCGGCTGCGATACCATACTGGCCCAAATGGTGGCAGAGAGCATGGAGTGCCGTGTGGAGGATGTGGCGGTCTTCGGTGCGGATACCGATGCTTCGCCCTACGACTCCGGCTCCTACGCCTCCTCCACCACCTACATTACCGGCAAAGCCGTGGAAAAAGCCTGCACCGACCTGAAAAAGACCATCTGCCGCATCGGTGCGGAGCTGCTGGGCTGTACGCCGGAGGAGACCTGCTTTGAGGGCAGCTGTGTACGCTGCCTGAGCAGCAACAAGACCGTGCCCCTTTGCGACATCGCCTACAAAACACAGGTGGGCAGCGTCTGCGCCGCACAGGCCAGCGCCACCCACTCCTCCCCCATCTCGCCGCCTCCCTTTATGGTAGGCATGGTGGAGATCGAGCTGGATAAGCTCACCGGTCAGGTGACCGTGCTGGATTACATGGCCGTGGTGGATTGCGGCACGCCCATCAACCCGGCGCTGGCCCGCATCCAGGCCGAGGGCGGCATCGTGCAGGGCATCGGCCATACGCTGATGGAGAACATCACCCCCGGCTACGGCGGCCGCCCCATGGAGGCCTCCCTGCTGCAGTACAAGATACCCACCCGGCTGGATATGGGCCGTCTGAAGGTGGAGTTCGAGCAGAGCTACGAGCCCACCGGCCCCTTCGGTGCCAAGAGCATCGGCGAGATCGTGATCAACACGCCCGCCCCTGCCATTGCCCATGCCATCTACCGGGCCACCGGCAAATGGTACCGGGAGCTGCCCATCCTGCCCCAGCAGATCGCCATGGAGCTGGCAGAGGAATAAACAACAAACCCTCTTTTCTCTTTCTTTCCGGGGAAAAGAGGGTGTTTTTTGTATAAAACCGATTGTAATTCCTGCCCGGATACCGTATAATGGCTGCAGCATCACCAAAAACAGATACGGAGGAACCATACCATGAAGCAATGGAACCGTGCCAACTATCTGCCCATGCTGCCCCTTGGCAAGGATGGCCGCCGCGCCACCGCCAGCAAGGAGCATATCCTCATTTCCAAGAACGCCGCCAAAGAAGGTATGGTGCTTCTGAAGAACCGGCACCGCACCCTGCCCCTGCAGGCGGGCACCCGTGTAGCCCTCTTTGGCAAGGGCACCATCGACTATGTAAAGGGCGGCGGCGGCAGCGGCGATGTGACCGTGCCCTACGTGCGCAACCTGTACGAGGGCTTCTGCGTGGCAACAGATGCCTCCTGCATCTTCCCCGACACCATCTCCTTTTACCGGGAGCAGGTGGAAAAGCAGTACGCCATGGGCCGTGTGCCCGGCATGGTGGCCGAGCCGGAGCTGCCCCCGGAGCTGCTTACGAAGGCTGCTGCCTTTGCCGATACGGCCATCATCTCCTACAGCCGCTTTTCCGGCGAGAACTGGGATCGCCTTGCAGACTTCGACCCCATCGAGACCCACCGGGGTGCGGATACCCGCCCCATCAGCCTGAGCCGGGAGATCTTCGAAAAGGGCGATTTCTACCTTTCCAACGCCGAGCGGGAGCTGCTCAGGCAGGTAACAGGCGCTTTTGAGAGGGTCATCGTGGTGCTGAACACCGGCGGCATGATGGAGACCGCCGTCTTTGCGGAGCACCCGGGCGTGGATGCGGTGCTGCTGGCCTGGCAGGGCGGCATGGAGGGCGGCCTGGCGGCTGCCGAGCTGCTGCTGGGCATGGGCACCCCCTCCGGCAAGCTGTGCGATACCTTTGCCCGCGACCTGCGGGATTATCCCTTCGCCGAGCGCTTCTTCGACTCGGACGACTACGTGGATTACACCGAGGATATCTATGTGGGCTACCGCTACTTCGAGACCGTGCCCGGTGCGGCGGAGAAGGTGGTCTACCCCTTTGGCTACGGCCTTTCCTACACCGAATTTTCGCTCACCCAGCCCACCGTTTCCCTTACCGATACCGAGGTGGTAGCCTCTGTTCGGGTCTGCAACGTGGGCGCGCTGCCGGGCCGCGAGGTGGTGCAGCTGTACTACTCCGCTCCCCAGGGCAAGCTGGGCAAGCCCGCCCGTGAGCTGGGCGGCTACCGCAAGACCCGCCTGCTGGCCCCCGGCGAGGAGGAAGTGGTCATCATCCGCTTCCCCATCAGCGATATGGCCTCCTACGACGATCTGGGCAAGGTGCAGAAGTCTGCCTGGCTGCTGGAGGCGGGTGAGTACCGCTTCCACCTGGGCACCAGCGTGCGGGATACCGTGGAGTCGGATACCACCCTGACGCTGGAAGAGACCATCATCACCAGTCAGCTGGAGAGCCGCATGGCCCCCACCGGCCTGAAGGAGCGCATGCTGGCCGACGGCACACTGGAGCCGCTGCCCATCGGCCCCTCCAACGACCCCTATGCCAACGGCATGGAGCCGCTGGATCTGACCGACCCCCATACCATGCCGCCGGTGCGGGGCTACACCAACCGCCGCATGGGCATCCACACCCCGCAGCTTTCCGACGTGGCCGAGGGCAAAATGACGCTGGATGCGTTCATTGCTCAGCTGCCGGATGAGGATATCGCCTGGCTGATGGGCGGCCAGCCCAACACCGGCATGGCCAACACCTTCGGTGTGGGCAACAACCCCGTTTACGGCATACCCAACATCATGACCGCCGACGGCCCTGCGGGCCTGCGCATCCAGCCCCAGGTGGGCGTTACCACCACGGCCTTCCCCTGCGCCACGCTGCTGTGCTGCAGCTGGGATCCTGCTGTTCTGGAGCAGGTGGGCGTGACCGGTGCCATCGAGGTAAAGGAGAACAACATCGGCGTATGGCTCACCCCCGGTGTCTGCATCCACCGCAACCCCCTGTGCGGGCGCAACTTTGAATACTTCTCCGAGGATCCGCTGCTGACGGGCAAGCAGGCCGCCGCGCTGATCCGGGGCATCCAGAGCCAGCGGGTAGCCGCCACGCCCAAGCATTTTGCCCTCAACAACAAGGAGAGCAACCGCCGCGATTGCGACTCCCGCGCCTCCGAACGGGCTATCCGCGAGATCTACCTGCGCCAGTTCCAGATCCTGATCGAGGAGTCCCACCCCTGGTCCATCATGTCCTCCTACAATGTGATCAACGGGCACAGAGCCTCCGAGAACCACGACCTGCTGGTGGGCATCCTGCGGGAGGAATGGGGCTTCGACGGTATGGTGACCACCGACTGGTGGACCTTCGGCGAGCACTACAAGGAGGCCATGGCAGGCAACGACCTGAAGATGGCCACCGGGCACCCGGCACGGCTGCTGCAGGCCAAGGAGATGGGGCTGCTGACCCGCGAGGCCATGGAGGAAGCCGCACGGCACATCCTGCTGATGATCCTGCGGGTGGATTGAGCCGTACTGCCGCAACAGATAAACACACAAACACAAGCACCGCCGACAGCGCATTGCCCTGTCGGCGGTGCTTTATTTCCGGCTACCATCAGCCGTTATCCTCATCGGCGGGAGCGGTCTGCCCGGGCTGGCAGCGCTGATAACCGCCGCCGCCCTCCCAGTAGGTAAGGGAGAGGGTATCGCCATCGAGAGAAAGGCCGTGCACCGACGCGCTGCCATCCTCAAACAGGATGGTGATCTCGTACTCCGGCCCATTCCAGTACAGGTTGCGGGCGGGGTTGTAGTCGGTCACATACCAGGTGCCGTGTACACTGTCTGCGGTCTCGGTAAAGGTATACATGCCCGAATTGCCAAGGTAGCTGCCATCGGCACCCAGCACGATGCTGTCGTGGGCCAGGCTGCCGCCCGCTTCGAAATTCCAGCAACCGGCGGCCTGTGCCATCACATCCTCGCGCAGATGGCGTTCATCGGGGTCGATCTCCAGATCTCTGAGGGGCACGAAGCCCCAAACGATCTGCCCGCCGCTGACGATCTTGCCATCCCGCACCTCGGCGCTCACGTAGGCGTAGTCCCTGCCATAGAGGCCGATGCAGGTAAGCTGCTGATCCTTGGGGATCTCCAGCTGCCGGAACTGGGATACATTGGGGTCGTCGGTCAGGTAGGTGGCACAGGTGGTGCGGAGGGTCAGGTTCATCATGTCGGCCACCTGTCTGCCTTCCTCCGCATAGCCCAGAGCTTCTGCCTTGATGTAGCCAATGCGCTGGGTGCGCTGGCTCACATCATAACGGATGCAGGCGTAGGTCTCCCCATCTGGCGTGGTCAGGGAATGATGCACCCACAGATCGCCTGCCAGCCCCACCGCTGCCTTGCCCTTGGCGGCACGCCAGGCGCTTTCGCCGTTGGGCGAGGAATACACCGGGACCGTGCCCTCGCCCGGGCTGTGCAGCAGCGTGCCCCGCTCGCCGTACTCGCCCCACCAGCCCAGAATGGCCTCGGAGGAATCCAGTGCCTCGTTCATCAGGTTCAGGTGGCGGCACTCTTCCAGCGTGCGGGGAAAGAGATCGATGTTGAAATCCGCCAGCAGGTATTCCCGCTGGATGCGTACGCTCTCACCCTTGCAGATGGCGGTGCAGCCCCAGTAAGAATCGCGGGTATCGGCAACGACCGTCATATCGCCAACAGCAGCCTTGTAGAGCTTATAGCCCTCCTTTGTTCTGCGGAAGGTATAGCTTTCCCCCTTGCCGTAGGAGAGGGTCAGTTCATCATCCACCGCTTTGAGGGAGACCTTTTTAGCCAGCTTGTGGCCGGGCTGGTATACGGCGGTGGTGTACAGCCCCAGCTCGCCATTCTCCAGCACCATGAGCACATTGTGGTAGCGGCTGTACATGACCGCCGCATCACCGGCCTGCTCGCAGAGGGTGGTGTAGTCGTTCCAGAGGCTGGTGGTGCTCACCGCTGCCAGCAGCCGGCCGCTGAGCCCCCAGCTGTTGGCCAGCGAGACGGCGGGAAGGGCGCAGACCAGCAGCAGTACCAGCAGGAATGCGGCAGTATTTCTCTTCATGGGGATCGTCTCCTTTATTCGTTATCCGTATATGCGGTGTCGGCGTTTTCCAGATAGCTGTGCCAGATATAGCCCACCAGCCCGGGCACAGCCGGTTCGGGGCCGGGCTGCCAGACCAGCGTCCAGCCGTTTTCCGGCCCGCAGCCAAAAACCAGCGCATAGACGATCTCGCCTGCATTCAGCTTTGCCAAAGAGGGCGAGAGCTTGCTATCCCGGCTGCGCAGATTGACCCAATCCACATTGGCCACCTGCAGCTGGGCAGGCTCACGGAGCGCATCGCCCCGGGTCAGGTACCGAAGGGCGGTCAGGCGTTCGAAGGCTGTATCCGTATCGCTGTAGTACCAGCTTTCCGGGTAGTGCTGATCCCAGCAGTGCAGAGCCTGGGTGGCGTACAGCACCACACGCTCTCCGATCTGCTCATCGCCCGCATCGTACACATCCGCTACCGCACCTACCGCAAGGCCGTAGCGGCTTTCCCAGCGGTAGACGGTCTCGGTGCGATAGCGGTAACCATCCTCCACGACAGAATACAGCGCTTTCTCTAACGGGGCAAGCTCGTAATTGCACAGCGCCAGCTGGCCGGCCTCCCAGGTGAGGGCACCGGCTTCGGCATCCCACTCCGGCTGCTGCTCCACCGGGCGGAAGCGGGCAGCTTCCTCATCCCAGAGGGCAAGCGCCCAGAATACATTGCGTGCCCCCTGGGCATGGAGCAGCAGCAGATCGCCAAAGCCATCAAAATTTATGTCTTCCATTCTAACCAGCGGTGCGATGCGCTCTACGGCAGGGCTCTCCACAGACTGCCACAGGAGCTGCTGCAGCTCATCGCCGTTGCGGTATGCAACAGCGGCACACAGCAGGTGGTCGCCCTCCGGCGTATCGTTACCGGTATCGGTCACGGTAACGGTAAGCTCCGGCAGCTCCTGCGCGGGGCGAACCGTATATTGCTTTGTTGCATCCGCACAGGCCGTGGGCAGGCCCGCCAGCAGCATGAGACCTGCCAGCAGGGAGCAGATCGTTCTTCTCATATGGAGACCTCCTCTCAACCGTTCCCCTCAAAGAACCAGGCGATGGGCGCATAGGCGGTGCCGCCATCCGGCGTGAGGAGCACGTACAGATCGCCCTCGGCAATGCCCACCACCCACATTTCGCCATCCAGAGTGGTCTGCGCCTCCATGGCCTTGGAGGTGTACAGCTTCTGCCCATCGTACCGATCCCGCAGCACCTGCTGAGGGAAGGCGCAGGCCACAGCATCCATGCTCTCGCCAAAGGCCAGGTATTGCTTCATCATCCAGCCGGTGAGCCTACCATCCAAGCCGATCTCCACCCGGCACCATTCCCCTTTTTCCTCCAGCACCCGAACCGGGGTGCCGTTGTAGAACCGGCCAAGAGAATCGGCGGTCTGCGTCGGCTGGGTACGCAGGTGCAGCCGATCTGCAGGATCCGGGTTATTCACCTTTGCCCAGCCGCTGCGGTCCAGCCGGACGGCAAGCTGATCCACGGTGGGCAGCGCCCAGAGATCTGCGCTGAAAAGCCCGCTGTCGGGGATGGTGCCCATCAGGATCCCATCGCTGCTGCACAGGGAGTACTCCAGACGGGGGCCGCAGAAGCAGAGGCTGTAGATCGCATCCTCCTGCCCGCCGTGAGCAACGCATTCCAGCTGCCAAGTGCCATCCGGCAGCTGGCTGTAGGAGGCATAGCACTCCTCGGGCTGCCCATCATGTTCCTCCATCCATTCGATAAGCACATTGCCGTCTCCGGCGTGGAACACATCCAACCACGCGCCATCCGGCAGGGGCTGGGTACTTTTGGCCGTATAGCTCTCCCCCACACGGCTGACCACCTGAAGGCGGCGTGTGCCCTGCGCATCCTCTACCAAAAGGAGAAGGGCCTTTTGCTGCAGGTCGCTGTCCACGATGCGCCCCTCAACAGCTATGCAGGCAGGATCCACCGTGGCATCCGTACAGAAAAGAGCGCTTTGACCGCTCAGGTTCAGAAGCTGATCGAAGGGCTCCGTCTCCAGCTTTTCCAGCAGTTCGGGTGCAAGGGGAACGGGCATGAGATCGACTTCGAAGGGCTGCTTCTCCTTGTAGAAGCTCACCCGCTTTACATACAGAAGGCCGTTTTCGATGCGGCTGTAGCAGGCATATGCCTCCGCATTGGCATTGAAGCTCTCGTACCAGTGCAGGGTATAGCCGGGGTACGCCTCCGCCACCGCCGCTTCGGTGATGGCTGCCATGCTTGCTGCCTCCGCAGGGGTAAAGGGCAGGTCTTCGAAGCTCATGAGCAGCGTATCGGTGAATACACCGAGCCGGTAGCTGCCCTCCGGCTGGTTTGCGCCGGTGGGATAGTAGTTGGCGGTGAGGCCGTTCAGCATCACCGTGCCTGCGTAGGCAGAGGGGTTTTCCCAGCCGCAGAGCACGAATGCCTTGCCGTTGTAGTGGTAGGAAAGGCGATTGCCGGTCTTGCGGCACAGGATGTCGAAGCCCAGTGCATCCTGGTATTGGGAACCATTCGCATGGAGAACGGTCGGGTCATGGCGCACAAGCTGCGCATCCCACGTGCCATCCACCGGAGAGACCTGGCTTTGGACGCTCCACTCACCGTTTTCGCAGCGGAAGCCATCCATAAAGCCGCCGTAGTCCAGCCAAAAGCTTTCTACTGCGCCATCGGGCAGGGTAAAGGAAATATAGCCGCGCAGATCGTGGGCCTGGCCGGGCTTCAGTGCCAGCACCTCCGGGGGCGGAGTTTCGGTGCCGGAGGCCACCGAGAGCACAGGCACACACAGCAGCAACAGTACAGCGAGGATAGCGGCCAGTCGTTTCATAGGTGCATTCTCCTTTGCAATGGACATCTGTCTATCCAACGAACAGAGGCGGCAGAACCTTCCAGCACGGTAGAAAAAAACGGGCTTGTTACAAATGTTCCCATGCAAAAGGAAAACCGGCTCCGGTGCCCATGATGCGGGCACGGAGCCGGTATATGTAATATGGGTCATTCCTCCGGCAGATACACGACCAGCTGTGCATGCTCCGGATCGCGCTGGGCACGGTAGATGTAGCTGCCCAGTTCGGTATCGATCTGCTTTTCGAAGCTGCTTTCCGCCACCTCCACAGGATGCAGTGGCGTGCCAAACAGGTTGCGGGCCTCCAGCTCCTGATTGCCGGAGAGCACATTGCCGCCGTTCACCGTAAGCTGACACTGGTCGTTGCCGCTGGCAAGCACCGTAGCAACGAGGAAATCCATGCTCAGGGTGCCGCCGGAGACGATGGTGTTCGCCCTGCCGTTCATGCTGCCGGTGCCCGCCACGCGGGTACCCTCGGCGTAGATATCCACCACAGCACCGGTGCAGAAGATGTTGACGCTGCCCTCCCGGGAGCCGATGCAGACGCCTTCGTAGCAGCGGTTGATCACCTTTACCTTGCCGCGGGTGAAGTGCAGCTCGCTCTCCCTGCCGGAAAGGCTGCCGATGCACACTGTCTGCTCACTGTCGGCAACGATCTCGATATTGCCGGTGGAGCGCAGCTTGGTACGGCCGGAGATGCTGCCCATGCAGACGGCCTCGTCGCCTGCGCAGTGCACCTTTACGCTGGCGTTATCCACGCGGATATCCGCATTGCCGTTGGCGCTGCCCAGGCCCACGATGCTGATGCCCTTGGCTTCCAGATCGAAGGTGCCGTTGATCATGTGGATGCATTCCTTAACGCTCTTGCCGCCGCCGATGCAGACGACCTTATCGCCGGAGGCATCCACAGAGATCCTGCCGGTAACATCGAAGGTAAGGCTGCCGTAGGGAGAGTTATAGTTGGCACCGATGCCCACGCCATCGTTTCGGCTGGCGATGATAGACAGGTTACCGTCGCCCTCCACCAGCAGAGAGGAGGTGGCCGGTACGCGGATGCCCTCCTTGTACAGGGTGTTATCGCCCTCCAGCACCAGCTTTACCTGGCTGCCGGTACCGATCTGCACGGTGGTCTCGGTAGCGCCCTTGAAGTTGGCGTTTTGGAATACCAGCGTGGCCTTTACATTGTCTGCCACGCGCACCACCATATCCACGGTGTGGTCCTTCTCGCCCACCAGCGTTACCTGGCCGCCGAACACATCGATGAACGTGAACTTGTTGATGGCCAGATCCAGCAGGTTGATGACCTCGCCATCCTTGGCGGTGTAGGCGCGCATATCGCTATCCAGCTTGGAGAGGCGGATGGTCTTGGAAACGATCTCGTTCTTGACCTGATCCTGAATGGCGGGCACGGGCTCGGCGATGGGGCGGCCCAGATAGTAGCCCTGTACCAGATCCATGCCGTATTCGATAACGGTCTGCAGCTCGTCGAAGGTCTCCACGCCCTCTGCCAGCACCTGGATGCCGTTGAGGCGGGCGAACTCGATGGTGTTCTTGACGAACATCTGCTTATTGGTATCGTTCTGGATCTCGCTGATCAGGTACCGGTCGATCTTGATGACCTGCGGGGCATAGCGCAGCAGGTTGACCATGTTGGAGTGGCCGGTGCCGTAGTCGTCTACGGCGATCTTGGCCATCTGGCCATCCTTGCCCAGACGGCGGATATCCTGCAGCTCCTTGTCGGAGATGGTGTTCTGCTCGGTAAGCTCAAAGACCACATGATCCATGTACTCGCCGTACATCTCCATCAGCTTCTCGCAATCCTCTTCGTTGAGGAAGTGGCCGGGAATGGTGTTGATGAACAGCATATGGCCGCCGAACTCCTCGTAGTGCTCCACATAGTGGCGCATCACGTTGAAGAGGGTGGCTTTTTCGATCTCGTAGAGACGGTCGTACTTGCGGGCGATCTCCAGTACATCCAGCGGGGACATATTGATGCCGCCGCTGGTGCGCATGAGGGCCTCGTAGGCGTACACATTGCCGGTGCGGGCATCCACGATGGGCTGGAAGTGGTAGGTGAACAGGTTCTTCTCCACCAGCAGGTTGAAGGCGCTGTAGTAATCCTCGGAGGAATGCTGCTCCTTGACCACACGGCCTTCACCGCTGCGCATGCGGTTGAGGTACATCTCGCCCACTGCGTACTTGACGAAGCTCTCCAGCGAGCCGCTCCAGCCGGGATCGATGATGCTGTAGCCGTTGTTGACCTCGAGATAGTAGGCCTTCTTGCTCTGGTCGTTGAAGCCGGATACCTTGCCGGAGAACAGCGCTGCGGCCTTGCTGACGGTCTCCTCCATGCCTTCGGCGTTCTCGAAGCTGTTGATGACCACGAATTCGTTATCGGCAATATGGGCGATGTAGCTGTCTGCTGGGTGGGATTCGCGCAGCGCCTTGCCGATGAAGGTGAGCAGCTCCTCCACATCCTGAATGCCGTAATGCTCGTAGATGTAGGAATACTTGGGAATGGCGTATACGGAGATAGCCATGGCGTGGTTGCGGTTATCTGCCTTTTCGGAGAAGGCCTCGAACCACTGCTGGGCACCCTTTACATTGGGCAGGCCGGAGATGGGGTCGGTGAGCATGGCCTGCTCCAGACCGATGAGCATGCTGCGCTGCCTGCACTCCTTGAGTGCGGCATTGATGGCGATGTTGATGGTCTTGAGCACCCGCTTAATCTTCTGGCAGCAGTAGATGGGGTCGTTGGTCTTAACGGCATAATAGCCGCAGGACTGGCTGCCCGCATAGATAGCGCTGATGATGTAGAGACTTTCCTCCTGCGCCCAGCGGTTGAGGTCGGGCACCAGAGCAGAGCGGTCGATCTGGGTGGTCTCGCCGGGGGTGGCAGCCTGATCGGCCGAGGGGATCACCAGCAGGCTCTCCAGCGTATGCTGTTCTTTTTCCAGTGTGAACAGGTCGGGATCGAGGCACACGCAGGAATTCTCCAGCACGCAGCTGGACAGCGCCGGGTACAGCCCTGCCACATCCTCCATGCCCAGCACCTGATCCATCCAGGAGTACATATCATCCTCATGGAGGCCCATTTCGCCAAGGGTGCGGTAGAGGTGGCAAATGGTACCGCGCAGGTCTTCCTGATCGGCACCGGTGCAGCCGCAGGATTCGGCATAGACAGCCTTGTAGGGGCTCTTTTCGTCGGTGGCGGTGCTGTGGCCCGCAATGGCTTCGCCCACCGCCGCCAGCGTACGGGCAGCCAGGCTGGGCAGGTCTTCGTTGCAGGTGGTGAGGCGGGGGGAGAAATGGGCTGCGGTGGGTACGCCGCCAAAGCCGGTAACGATCACATCCTCCGGCACACGGAAGCCATAGGAGTGAAGGGTGCTGCACACCACAAAGGCGATGTAGTCGCTGCCGCAGACGATGGCCCGGGGGCGATTCGGCCAGCTCATAACGGCGAGCGCAGCCTGCTTGGCAGCCTCGGTCTGGTCGCAATCGTAGAAGATGCGATCGTTGCGATAGGTAAGGCCGTTCTTCTCCAGTACCTTGCGGTAGCACGCCAGCTGCTGGCCGGTAAAGAGCCCCTGCTCCTGACCAACGAAGAACACCTGCTCTCTGGCACCGTGGCGAAGGATCAGGTGCTCCACCAGTTCGGTAAAGGCCTCGCGCCATTCGCCCTCCACGAACAGGCAGCCATCCTGCCTGCCGTTGACGATGACCACCGGCACAGCGTTGGTTTCCAGGCGGCGCACAAGCCGCTCCACGATGCGCTTGTCGGCAAACGCGTCCTCTACAATGATCACAGCATCCAGGATCTGATCGTTCATGTAGTCGTAGACCGACATAGCACCCTCATCGAAGGCATCCTGGCGCTGGAAGTTCAAAAAGCTGTTGAACACCATCAGCTTGTACTGCTGCTTGTCGGCATACCGATAGAGATAGTTGACAAAATCGGCACGGACCTGATCCTGCAGTTTGGTTATGCAAACACCAATGACTCTCTTATCTCCAAGCAAGGGGATTCTCCTTTCCCAAGAACCGAGTCTGAAATTTTGCTACTATACGGTAAATATACCACAATTTTTGTCTGTTAGCAACAGCAAAAAGAGCTGCTTTGCATTTTGCACAAGCAAATAGCAAACGTTTGCCATATCAGTTTTTGTCCTCCCGCTCCAGGCGGCGGCAGACCGCCAGCAGGTGCCCCGACAGGCCGATGATCTCCTCATGGCCATCCAGCATGCGCACGGTGCGCAGCAGAGTAGCCCTCGTTTCTTCGTTTGCCAGCAACGCATCCAGATCCGGGGCCAGCCATGCGCCGCCCATCACGCCATGGATGCCGGTGGGCTCGAAGCCGCCCCGGCGCAGCTCGGTGCGCAGTGCCGCCGCCGTGTGCATATGAGAGGTACCCAGCCCTGCCGCCAGGCTCCGCTCCGGGTTCAGATAGCTGCCATCGCCGAAAGCCCGGTGGATGGCTGCCAGCATGGCCGGGTTATCCAGATCGAAGCATTTGCGCCTCTCCCCCGCATGGTAGGCCGCAATGCGGGGAATGAGCAGGCTGTAGGGGGTCAGCGCTGCGGCAAACAGAAGCCCGCCCGGCCTGAGCAGCCGGCAGCACTCCCCGAGAGCCCGCATACGGTCTGCCTCGTCCGGGATGGAGTACAGCGGGCCCATCAGCAGCACCGCATCGGCTCCGGCAGACGGGCAGGGCACGCTGCAGGCATCGCAGACCGATGCCTCTGCCAGATGCACGCCCGGGTATTCCTCCGCCAGCTCTGCACTCATACGGATGTTGGTCTCCGAAAGATCGAACAGATGCACCTCATAGCCAAGGGAAGCCAGCCACCAGGCATACTCGCCGTAGCCGCCGCCGATATCGAGGATCACCGCCGGGGGCTTGGGCAGGTGCTCCAAAAGCAGCTCCTTTGTACGTTCAAACTCAATAATGCCGATGCCTGCCCGAAGGCGGCCCCGCTCGATGCCGGCGTTGTAGCCTGCCAGCACGGTCTTGTCGATGGTTGACATGATTTTTCTCCTTTCGATAACAGGGTTTGGAAGGTTCCACGATCGCCGCATTGCTGCGGGCGGGCTTCTTGCTGTTCCGGCACGGGGCTCACCTCCTTACAAACAGAAAAAAGCGGTACAGGTCTGTAAAGGATGACCTGTACCGCAGCTGCCCGAAGAGATGCCTACGCCCTGTAGGGCGCGGCTTTCGGGGTGCAGCAATACAAGCCCTGCATGCTTTGCGCCTGCTGAGCTGCCTGAGCGGAGGTATTTGCATGTACATACCGCATACTGCTCATGGTCTGCTGCACTCCTTTCGGTAAAATTGAGGGAAGTATACCGCACAAGAGGGGCGGTGTCAAGGGGGGGATATAGGTTCCGGCGAAGCGCTTTTGCAGGCATGCTTCAAAACCGAGCTGTTCCTCGGGCTTTTTCTTGACAGCTCAAAGCACAGCACATGGCGTACAGGCTGCCAAGGAGCCTTGAGGTTTGGAAAGCCTGTCGCAGATGGCTGGAGGTGGGTACAGAAATGCCCGGCAGGTACAATGCCAGCCGGGCATGAAAATGGCTTTACAGCAGCCGGGCACCGTGCCCGGGAACACAGCCGGAGCTGCTCTGCCTGCCGGTGGTGATCAATCCGGCCAGATCAGGTTGAAGACCCTTTCGCCGCCGGGGGTATCGCCGTAGGAGAGATCGAAACCATTATAGACCAAAGACCACTCGTTCTTGTAATCAAAGTTGGAAAGAGCGATGATCACATCCGCATCCAGCCCCACCTCGGGCACGCTGATGGCAGCGATGAACTTCTTCATCAGCACGGCGGAGTCGCCGGAGTCGGGGCCAAAGACCAGGATCTGGGAGATGGCACCGGTATCCCGGCTGTCGGAGATGGAAGCATAGTACCGTCCGGCTTCGAAATCGGGATCCGGGTCGATGGCATCGATGGCCGCAGCAACGGCTTCCTTGCGGGCCTTGCGCATGGCATCCACCGAAAGCTCCTCGGGAGAGGCGGTGGGCACGGGGGTGGCCGTCAGGGTGAAGGTATCAAAGAGCTTGGGCTCCTTTTCGCCGTTCAGGATGGGCAGAAGGTCGGTATAGTCATCGGCGCGGCCGATGTACAGATCGGTGAAGGTGTAGCGATCCAGCTCAGGGCTGTAGTAGCGCTCAAAATAGTCGAAGTTCCACGTAGCGATGATATCGCCGGGATTCTTGGCCTTCAGCTCCTCCTTGGAGGCGTACACATCGTCCAGATCCTTGTTATAGGTCTGGTAGGGTGCGCCATCCTCGGTGAAGAAATCGAACTGGCCCACCGGCAGGAAGCCGCTTTCCACAAACTTGCCATCCTTGATGATGCAGAAGCCGCTGTCGCTGCCGTCGTAGCTGTTGCCGGAGGTGAAGAAGGCAGAGGTGAACACATAGGTGCGGTCGTTCCATTCCACAAGACGCACACGCATGTTATCCTCGTTCAGTGCGTTCTTTTCGTTCATGGAAAGGGCATCCTCCCACACATCGGTGGGCTGCACCACCCCATCGATGATCTGGTACAGGGTAAGATCGAAGGACATATACTTATCCTCGCTTACGATCTCGCCCTCCGTGCGCTTGGGGATGGATACGGTGAGCATCTCGTTGGTGCCGTCGAAGTCGAAATCGTTCACGGCAGCGGAAAGCAGGCCGCCGGTCTGCTCAATGACCCCTGCCCAGAAGGCTTCGCCGTAGCTCTGGGGGCCCTTGGAGGCCTCGTAGGGCACCAGACCGATCTCCGGCACCACCACCTCACGCAGGTACTTGTAGAACATTTCCAGCTGGGGATTGCATTCCAGATGCTCCTCCACGATGACCAGCTCGGGGTCATCGATCCAGGCGGTGGCGTCCAGGCAGAACAGGGGCAGCGCGGTGTTGCCGCCCACCTGGGGATCCATGTGGTTGAAGGTGACATGGGTATCGGCATAGTTGCTCATGTAGTTGTAAACATCCTCAACGTACTGCACATCTGCCAGGTCGGCAAACTCGTCGTGGAGCTCCTTGGTGAACCAGCCGTAATCGTCGGTGAGCCAGTTATCGTAAGCGCCTGCGGTATCCACAGCGTTTACGGAGGTGATGATGGCGTAATCATCCGCACCGAAGCCCGCCTTTTCCGCACGGGACAGCGCCATGCCGGAGAAGCAGATATCCAGAATGAACACCACACGGCCCTTGAGCCGCTGCGCCAGATTAGCGAACAGCTGGTTGTAGAGCACGATGTCCTTATTCTTCAGCACCTTATCATCCACAGAGACCGAGGTGCCTGGGCAATAGGCAAAGAAGCCGGGAATGATGCGGTAATCCTTACCGTAGGTAGCGCCATGGGCATTGATATAGACGTAGGTGATGTCGTTCTCGTCTGTCTCCAGGGTGGAAAGGCTCTGCACCAGCACCCAGATATCGCTGTCCTCATAGCTGTAGTAGGTATCCACCGGCTGCATGTTGTAATAGCTGTCGCCAAAGAGCTCATCCATCATGGCCAGGTCGTTCCGGATAGCGTTCTCGGTCTTGTTGCCGCAATCCCAGCCCCAGAGCAGGGCACGGGGCTCGGTGGTGCTGTCGAACAGGCAGGTGTACTCGCAGCCGCCCACATTGGCGCTGCGGGCGGTGATGGTCAGCCTGGGCTCGGGAATGGTCTCCACATACTCGGTGGGGAACTGGCAGAACAGATCGAACTCGAAGGTGAACTCCCCGCCGCAGGCCAGCTCGCTATAGTAGAAGATGCGGTTGCTGCCTTCAGCGATCTCCAGTGTATCCTCCGCCTCCAGTTCGATGACGATATCCTTTGCGACAGAGTTATCGCTCTTGCCGTTGCTGTTGATGTAGCGCATGGTGGCTTTGGCGTGGGTGGTGCAGTATTCGCTGCTCTTTTCGTACTCAACGAACAGAGCCAGATAGGGCTCCGCATTCTCGGAATGCTCAGGCAGCTCCGCATCGATGAGCACCTCTTCGCCAATGCCGCCCTTGACGGCGTTATCCGCGGCCTCAGCACGGGCTGCGGGCAGCAGCACAGGCAGCATACACAGGCAGAGCAGCAGAGAAAGCAAACGTTTTGCCATGGGAAAGACCTCCGATTCGGTTGTGGTGGGTGGCTCATTATAGCATATGCGAAAGGTGGTGTAAAGCAAAGCACAGCCCTGCAAAGCAGACAAAAACCGCCCTTTACGACCTGCAAGGGCGGTTTTTGAGGAACGATCACTTCTCGTTCTTGTAGATCTCTTTGAAGTACTTGTAGGTATCCACCTTCAATTCGCCGCAGGCGGCTTCGTCGCAGGCGATGATGCCATCGGGATGGAGCTGCAGGGCAGAGATGGTCCAGGCGTGATCCACGCCGCCCTCCACGCAGTGGCGCAGGGCGCGGGCCTTGTTGTGGCCGCTGATGAGCAGCAGCACCTGCCGGGCATCGCACACCGTGCCCACGCCCACAGAGACCGCGGTCTTGGGCACCTTATTGGGGTCGTTATCGAAGAAGCGGGAGTTGGCGATGAGGGTATCCTCGGTAAGGGCACGCACGCCGGTGCGGGAGGTAAGGGAGGTGAAGGGCTCGTTGAAGGCGATGTGGCCATCCACGCCGCAGCCGCCCATGAACAGGTCGATGCCGCCGCAGGCAGCGATCTTCTCCTCGTAGCGCAGGCACTCAGCCTCGGGGTCGTCGGTCATGCCGTCGAGCATATTGATGTTCTCGGCGGGCAGATCGATATGGTCGAAGAAGTAGTGGTGCATAAAGTACCAGTAGCTCTGGTCGTGCTCCTTGGGCAGACCGATGTACTCATCCATATTGAAGGTGATCACATTCTTGAAGGTGACCTGACCGGCCTTGTTCATCTCGATGAGGCGCTTATACACGCCCAGAGGAGAGGAACCGGTGGGCAGACCCAGCACAAAGGGGCGGTCGGCCTTGTGGTTGTTGATGGCATCGGCAATATGCTGCGCTGCCCACTCGCACATGGTATCGTAGTCGTTCCGGATGATGAGCTTCATGTGGTTTCAGACCCTTCGTAATAGAATAAAAATCGGGGAGACCAACTTTGTATCCAGTTCGCGCATATTATACACGTTTCGGGGTGATTTGTCTATGAAATGTTGCGGGGGGTGGGTAAGAAAGGAATGCGTACGGGGTAGGGGTACAGCGCAGATGACCCGTTTTTTCACCCATTGCGGTGCCATTCCGGGCGTGAGGACTCCCGAAAACAATTCCTGATTTTGGTTTGCAAGGCGGGGCAAACAAACAAAAACAGACAACGATTGCTTGTCGTCTGTTTTTTGGATCAAGATTACGATTTGGTGAAAACTTCCCCATCCAGCCCGGTAACGCTGGTCATGCGGTTCATGCTGTCGTAGGTATAGCTGACCACACGACCATCCGGATAGGTCATGGAGAGCTTGGTGCCGTAGCCGTAGCTGGTTTTGTTGCCCGCCTCGTCGATAACGGCAATCAGGCGGTTGACCCGGTCATACTGGTACTGCTTGGTGTTGCCCTCGCCATCGGTTTCGCTGATGACATTGCCCGCAAGGTCGTAGGTCAGGCTCTGGGTTGCGCCGTTGGCGTAGGTGACCTGTTCCAGCAGGTTTTCCACCGTGTAGACAAAGCGGGTCTGGTTGCCCAGCGGATCGGTTTCGCCCACCAGATTGCCCAACGCATCGTAGGCCATAGGTGGTTTCTGCACCATCCGGGGTGATGACCTTGGTGAGCCTGCCTAGCAGATCGTACTCATAGCGGGTGATCTGCTCGCTTCAAATTCAGCTCTGTGCATATTGAGTTTAGCATTTCGATGACTTCATCATAGGCCTTCAGATAAGCTGTGAACAGTTCTGAATCGGATGAAAGCAATAGGTTATTGCAAACCTGGCTATAGGTTATGGTCGTTGTCCAGTCCAAAGGTTCGGCTGCATGGTTTGCCTCGATGGGATATTTTCCAAATGCCATGTGGGTTATCGTATACACATTCTCCCGTTCCTGCTGCAAGAATAAAATGTATGGTTCGTGCGGTTTCATGGGTGCATACCCCAAAACCGCACGACCTGAACAATCACCATTAGCATAGAACCAAATAAAGGATGGTTCGATCACGTGGATCATGTCCGCAGGTGTTGTTCCTTTAAGAACCTGATTCACCTTTACTTTTCTGTCTATAGAGGTGGGTAATAGCTGGTATTCAGCAGAAGGTGTTCCCACGATGACCAAATCGCTTTGACTGAAGATATAGTCTGCTTGAGCAAAATTGTCGCCATATTCTTCGTAATATTCTTGGAGCGTATCTCCCATGTTGCGCACTTCTATTTGCCCATTTTCAATGGCAGCATAATCAATTTCCTTCAGTGTGCCACGATAGATGATTGCCGTCATAATTCCTGCTGCGATGAGGGCGATGGAAGCCAGCATGAGCCACAGACGTTTTTTTCTTGGTATCATTTCTTCCTTCACTCCTTCCTCTTTTCTGTTTTAGAAGGCCATATGTGCTTTTCCATCGCTGATGACTATTTGGTGATCGATCATCGCATCCATAGCACTGTCAGCATGATACGCAATTAGGATCGTAGCTCCTCGCTGCTTTTCCTCTAAAATCAATTGATAAAACCTGCTGATGGATCCATCGTCCAATGAATCGCATGGCTCGTCCAGCAAAATCAACGTTTGGTTTTCCATGATGGCCTGTGCTATGTTCAGCTTTTGAAGCATTCCGCGGGAATATGTTTTTACGCTTCTTGTGTCCTTGGGGTCAAGGCCGACTTGTTCCATTGTTTGCATGATCTTCTCTTTAGATGCTTGCTTCCGAATGGCCGCAAGATACTCCAAATTTTCCAACCCTGTCAGGCCAGGCCAGAAGTCCGGCTTCAACGCTAAACCGATTGATTGGCTGCACTCCTGCGGCAGCCTTCCATCAATGCGAACTTCTCCCTTTGTTGGCAGAATCAGGCCTGATACCGCACGCAATAGCATCGTCTTTCCCGAGCCATTGCGACCTGTTACCCCATAGATTTGATTTTGCTCCAGCTCCAGTGTAATATCCTCTAACACGGTTCTTTTGCGAATGATTTTGGTATAATTCCGAAATGCTATATACAAGGCTTCCACTCTCCTTTTACTATTTGATAAAGTTGATTCTTCGTGCTTGTAAAGTGAAAAACAACGCTGCTAATCCAAGGTGAATCATCATGCCTGACAGAACAGCCTCCCCCCTGCAAACACTATTCATCAGTTCAAAGTGAAAATAGCTTATCGGAAGAGCCAAACGCAGTCCGCTCCAAAGGCTTCCTTCCGGCAGCAGACCGACGATAAACAAAACAGCAATGAACAGGAAAAAGCAGCTGGCCCTTGAAATACTTTTCTCCGCAATGAAGATGTAACAGTAGCACACCACCAGTGCGCCAATATTACATGCCAACGTTGGCAGAACCATCACATTCCAGCCGGTGAATGGCTTTCCCTGCAGTGCAGACGCCGCAGCCAGTATCCCATACTGCAGCAGATAGATAACAGCGGCAGTGCACGTTGCGGAAAGAAGGAATGCCCTTGACCAACACAATCTTGTTCGGTATCGGGACACAATCGGGCTGGCAGCAAAGCGGTGCATAGGCCAATCTAAAATGAGCAGATTTGCAATCACTGGCAACTGGATAAGCACCATGGAGTGCAGAGTCCCATCATGCAGGTAGGCTTCGCCGCCGAACAAGACACCCGGAATAAAGTCACATCCATCAAAGGCCATCAAGATACAGTAAGCGATTCCTGCTAAGATACAATAAACCAGAGGCGTGCGGCAAAACCGCCTGCTTTTTACTGCTTCATCAGCCATAGAAAAAGTCCGTCCTTCTTACCAATATATATTTCTTGGCAAAGCATAGTCCTGCAGCCACCGCTATTGCCTTCAGAATGTCTGTTCCATAGGTATAGGCAGGTTCAGAAAATAGGCTATAGTTCCACACCAAAGGGTTGCTTAACTGAATCCCTATGGGCATAAAAGTGCTGGCAAATTCCATCATCCCACAAAGAAAAAGGAGCAGAAAAGCATAAATGCGCTTCGTCATCAGTTGGAGCAAATCAAACCACATGCCCATCAGGAAAATCTGGCATATCAGGCATAACCAGTACCACATGGTTTCATCTACAGCAGAAGGCACGGCGATGATGACAAACAACGCTGAAATTCCTGACAAAATGAAACTGATGAACATCAGCGCAACGAATGATATGATGAGTATTCTTTTTCTTCCATATCGCAGCACTACCGATTCCCGGTATACCCTTTTGGCAAAGCCATTGAAAGCAAACAAAAGACAGGGTGCTACAAATAAGAAAAAAGAAACACGGTTCAAAAAGTCACTTGCCTGTTCGCCGCCTCCGCTTCCTGCGCAGACCAGTGTCAGAACCACGATGAGGGGAATAAAGGCAAACCGGCAGCCATCCAACAATATACGGTTAAGAAATCTCATCCCTGCACACCTTCAATCGAATTCCCAATCCGCCAATGGCAGCCAATGCAAATATGCCTAAGCTCATCCCCAAGTCCTTTAGGTCAAGCTGCAATTCCGGCGAAGAAACAAAGTAATTGAACCACACAAAACGGTTTAAGCTAAAGGACTGCAAGCCAAAGGTTCCAACCAGAATTCCAGCCGGAAGAACCAGCATAGCCAAAATCCGATTTTGGCGGAACAAAGGGGTAAGCAAGCACCCTACCACCGCATAGAGTGCGCCCATCACCCCCAGCAGGAGAATCATTGCTGCAATCATCAGATATGGCGAATCCGCCAATGCCGTCCATGCATGACCAGTATAATCATACGCATACAGCATGGTAGACCTATAGCCCACATAATGGAGATACCCTGCTCCACTGTCCAGCGGGAACGCCAGAAGAGCAAAACCTATACTAAGCAGGAAAGGAAGCACAGCGATTGCAGATCCAGCCAAAGCACTGGCAGCCAAAAAGGAGCACCAATACTTCCTTCTTCCAGTGCGTATAATGCTTAATTGATACAGCCCGTTTTGCATCTGCAAAAAGAGACAGTCACCACAACACAGGGAAATACACAGGGGCATCAACACCAATACAATGACCTGCCCTAAAGCATTGCTGAAAAGCAAGTTGCTTTGATAAGCCGGCTGCGATAACGCTGCAGGTGCACCGTTATTTCCATAGATTGCTATCAGGAGTGCGGCTATCGCCAACAGAATTTCCAGCAAAACCGCAAGCATGAATTCAAGCCGGTGGGTTATTGCCTTTAGACACGACTTCATCATTCAGAATTCCTCCTTTCAGTCGTTGTTTTTATTTACAATAATAAACCACTTTTTTCTTCCCGATGTGGCTAAAAACGCGAAATACCCCTTATATTGCGCGAAATGGGTTTTGCATGCCAAAACCGGTAATACTATGCCTTGCTATAGTGAGGAGATTTCTTTCGGATTGCGGTATTGAAATGGCAGATCAATATGTTCTTTCGTTGGAGCAGCGGGTAATCTCATGGCCATCGGCATTGAAAGTTGCCCACACGCGGAAGGTGCCGCTGCCGATTTTATCGACATAGCTTACAGTATCGTTATAGACCGTGGTGTTATATGCGACCTTGCTCGGGGGTGTAAGATCTTTTACCTTTTGCCAGCGACCGCTCATATAGACTTCAAGCCAGCACTCAGTGACTGAAATGCTTCCCTTCATTGTATTGGTCAAGGCAGAAAACCTCACACTTTTGCTCGTGTAAAGCGACGGATAAGCCGAAGCAAATTCCGTGTCAGCACAGGGCATCACTTCGCTTGCCACTGCACTGATTGCAAACCCCAGTAAGCAGATTAGCATGATACAAGCAATAGTTTTATCTTTTTCATTTGTTTTCACCTACTAAATCTTCAATTATACAAGTTCCAACATCAACGGCTATATTTCCAACCAGTTGATTAACAGTAGTCTCATCCATCCATGTGTATGCATTCTGGTTAAGATTTTCTGAAACATACACTTCACAATCCCCTATCCTAACAACAGAACCTGTAACAGTTTGTTCTAAGGCAGTAAATGCCTCTTCTGGATTTAGGAAATATAAGATACGATAATGTGTACATACATTCTCATTCTCTGTGAAATATCGAACTGTCAGCGATATTTCCGCAGAATTCACATACACAACATAGTCTTCCTTGACCGATGCCAAAGCTTGCGGAAGCGGGATGCTGGGTTCAAATCCAAGAAAGGCGACAACCTCATCCCAATTCGAAGTGCAGAGTTCGACATTTTGCTGATTGCCAGCTATACTCTCAGCAATCATTGGGATTGTGATCTCGTGTCCACGAATCACATATTGCTGCTCATCCTTTGTGGAGGTTCCGGAGAACCACTGCCAGTGGAATAACCGATCACCCAGGAGTACGACCACAAACATTGCTGCCAGCACTGCGGCGCACCGCCATGCAAACTTGGGAAGACCAGGATTTTTCTTCTTTACCTGCATATGTTTCTGCATCTCTGCAACATACTTTTCTGCGGTTGGGAACGAAGGCCATTCGCCGTCGGTTCTCAGTTCCAGCAAAAGATCTTCACAGGTATTGATATAATCCAAGTCTGCATCCGCTTTGTCTTCCTCGGCCCGTATGGCTTCTAACAACCTCCTTTCCGCATCGGCATAAGTTGTTGTTCCGGATAAAACCTCTTGCTTGAGCTTTTGTATTTGAGTATAGTCTCTGCTCATTCTATTACCTCCTACTACTATAGAACGGGAAAAACAGAAAAACTCACTTCATCCCGAAATTTTTCTTCATTTTCTTGCGAATACGGCTCAGTCTGCCGCGAACGGCATCAACTGAAACGCCTTCCTGTAAAGCAGTTTCTTCTGTTGTGAGACCTATCAGATAGTGGTCAATAAAGGATTCCATCTCATTATCTGTCAGGATCTCGCCAGCACGTTCTATCACTTCCGGCAATGTGATTCTGCTTTCCCAACGCTCCAGGGCATTGACAATGGCGCTTTGAGCAATTGCCGGTATTTCTGCTTCCTCGCCGTACAGTTCTTCTTTGCGACGGCTGATTTCTCTGCACTTATTGAGCAGAATATGCTTGAGGGTAGTTTTCATCCAGCCGTGCTTGTTTGAATGCTTCATCAAATCCTCAACCTCGCAGATTGCAACGATGAATGTTTCCTGCACAGCATCCTCAACAATAGAGAGCATATGAGGCTTATAATCGAAGAAACGACAAGCGTATTTTTCCAGATAAGTGCCGTATTTTGCTGGCAGTTGATTCAGAAATGCCTCTTGCTCTTCTGTTAGTCTCTTCATATGTACCCAACTTTCAAACATTATTGAAACAGCCACCGATGTATAGAATACACCTGTGGCTATTGTACACTTCTATATGCTTATTGGCAATCAAGCTTCTTGTAGGCTGTTTCGCAAAGCTCGCACATCAGTTCCAACACTTTGGGAGATGCCATGTTCCCCAACTGGAACAGACGTTTCTTTAGTGGATCCTCTGGTACTCCTTGTTTGGGGACACAATAATCGCTGCATTCCTGCAGGATATTCTCAACAGGCAAATCAAGAATCATGCAGATTTCCAGCAGCCGCTCGATATTTACCCGATTGCGACCGCATTCAATTCGCGACACATAGCTTTCAGACACATCCAACTTATTGGCAAGTTCCAGCTGCGTCATTTGCTTTTGTATTCTGCCTGCCTGTATATGACGGCCAGATTGCTATCCGCCGTTGGGAATGCCAAGGCTGATGGTCAGACTGGCCTGGGGATCACAGTCCACCAGCAGCACCTTTTTGCCTTCCTGTGCCAATCCAATACCCAGATTGGCGGTAGTTGTGGTTTTGCCAACACCACCCTTCTGGTTGGCGATGGCAATCGTTGTTGCAGACAAAGCTCATACCTCCTTTGCAATTCGTACTTCTGCATTTTGACAAACAAAAAGCGCACAGTTATGAAACACGGTACGCTCTTTATCGGGATTATTTTGTTTTGGTCAGCTTCAGCCAAACTTGGTCATAACAGATCAGCTTGTTATCGCTCCAAATCCACTGGGAGGCGAGTAGAAAGAAGATGATCTGGGCGGCATTTTCAGCCGGGTTTTTCACCCATTATTTAACCCATCATTTAACCCATTATGACGATTTACCCATATTTCACCCATACAAATGGGCACAAATTCTGTCAAAATGTGTCAAACCAAGACAAAAGAAAAAACCCTGAAAACGTTGTGTTTCCAGGGTTTGATGTTCCAATTAGCGCTTGGAGAACTGGGGCGCACGACGGGCAGCCTTGAGGCCGTACTACTTCTATCAGAAACCCTGAAGCCCTTGAATTTCAAGGGTTTTTCGTTTGCTTACCGGGATTTAACCCCTATTTAACCCCTACAAACCATGCCATATCAGGTGGCCTGACCAAACGCCGAATTCACAATGCCAAGCAGTTGCTCAGGTCTATTATACTTGACCTTCGCATAGATGTCCATAGTTACTTTACTATTTTCATGTCCTGCAAGGTACTGAACAGTTTTGGGGTCAACCGAGGCGTA
>SVGN01000074.1 GCA_015056315.1 Clostridiales bacterium | reverse complement strand
AACTCTTTGCCTTGTGTTCATTCTATCACATTATCTCTCTATATGAAAACGAGAGTCTCACTCGACTCTCGTTTTCATCCTTTGTGATGCCTCCCGACGGAGGCATGCTTATTTTTTGACGAGCTGCAACAGGCTGCCGCAGAAGCTGTATTCTGCGGCAGCCTGTTCAGACTGTCAAAGAAGTCCCAGAGGTATGGTCGGGCCGCAGCCCTCCGATTGTCAATCCGAAACCTGCGGCGTGCATTGCGGCCCAAAGCCGACCTGTGGTCGGCTTTGGGCTTCGGCGCTGCGGGAACGCTATCTCAGTAAGATCTGTGGTTTCCCTGCTTTCATCGTGATTTATATCAAAAGTTCCAATGTCACTATTAGTCAGAAATACCTGTGTTGTCCGAAAGACAGATCTTCTCAGCTATCCCGACAATATCCAGGCTATCCGGATCCGCCGTGAAAACAGCCAGAGACCAATTGACTTCATGGTTCGGATCAACCCATAGGCACCTTTCCACCCAGCGGCTGCCATCCTGTGCACGGCCAAAGATACCGCTGCAATTCCCGAAGCTGAATGTTTCTTCATCCATCCATTCATAATACAGCCCGGAGATGTCTTCCGGCCTCCCTTCTGTCTGATTGACAGCGCGGACACAGTATTCATCGCCATCCCGGGAGAACTGTACCTCTGCGAGCCCCTTATCCTGCAAGCAGCGATAACGAATATTCTCCGCGCCTTCCGGAATGTTGAAGCACACGCCGGTAACATCCTCCAGCTGTTGCTTCGTAGGCAGCTCCGTCCATGGATTCGCGGAGGATACCAAATCAGATTCCTCATATTCCTGATTCATCAGTTCAGAATAACCGGTTTCGGACGCAGAAGCCACAGAAACTGAAATAGAAATGATGAACAGAGCAATCATCAATCTTCTGGCTATTGTTTTACTGATCATGTTCGTTCTCCTTTCATCCCGGAATATGTCTCTTTATTCCGGTTCGCCTATATAACGGATCAGATGCTGTTTTCTGTCCTTCAACAAGTATCCTGAGGATATCAGATAGAAAGTTAACTCAAAAGTTAAGTCGCTTCTGTCGAATCCCGAATGACCATGTTTCAGACACAATCAATACACCACAAAGCATAGCCTTCTGCAAATGATTATTCGTTACATATCCAGATAATCCTGCAACAAAAAAATCCCGATCAGTAAGAGGGATGGAAAAGATGGATTTATCCTTCACTTTCCTTCATACAAATAATAAAACCGCAAGCCTTGGTTAGCTTGCGGCAGTCTGTCAAAAAAGGTCGCAAGCAGCGGCCTTTTTTGGTATAATAAAAGCAGGTGATGACAATGCTGAAGAAGGAAATGGAACAGCGTCAAGCAATAGAAATGCTGTGTACCGATATGCTCGTGCCCAAGGATCATCTGCTGAGAAAGATTGATGCAGCAGTAGACTTTTCGTACATTTATGGTCTTGTAGAAGAGTTATATTGTGAAGACAACGGTCGCCCGAGCTGCGATCCGGTGGTCTTGTTCAAACTGGTACTGATCCAGCATCTGTTTGGAATCCGTTCGTTGAGGCAAACGATGCAGGATGTGGAAGTGAATGTGGCGTACCGCTGGTTTCTTGGGTATACAATGTCACAACAGCTGCCGCATTTTGCAACGATCAGTTACGCATTCCGCCACCGTTTTACGGCAGATGTAATCGAAGCTGTTTTTCGGTGGGTGCTCGAAGAAGTGGCTTGTGCAGGATACCTGTCGCCGGAAGTGGTGTTCGTAGATGGCACTCACATCAAAGCCAATGCGAATATGAAAAAGCAAGTGAAGAAGCAGATTCCCAAAGCCGCCCGTCATTACCAGGAGCAGCTGATGGAAGAGGTGGATGCAGACCGGAAAGACCATGGGAAGAAACCGCTGAAAAAAGATAACGATGACGGAACGCCGTCGGCCAAGTCAGAAGAAAAGACGATCACTGAGTCCACCACCGATCCGGATTGCGGCGTTTTTCACAAGGGTGAGCACAAAAAGTGCTTTGCATATGAAGCGCATACAGTCTGCGAGAAGCGGGGATATGTGCTGGAAGTAGAAGTAACGCCCGGAAATGTTCATGACAGCGTTGCTTTTGACACGGTTTTTGAACGCTTGGTTGAACACTATCCCGAGGTTGAAGTCGTACAGCCGATGCAGGCTACAAAACACCATGGATCTGCAAACAGGTCATTGACAGCGGTAGAATTCCTTCGTTGCCTTACAAACGTCCCATGACGAAGAAGGACAATCTGCCATGGTACGAATATGTTTACGATGAGTACTACGACTGTGTGCTGTGTCCGCAATACAAAGTGCTGGAATACGCAACGACCAACAGGGACGGATACAGGGAATACAAGAGCAAAGGGTACATTTGCAAGGATTGCCCTATTAAGGAAGCAATGTACACAGAACAAGCAGTGTGTCAAAACCGTTACCCGGCACATCTGGCAAGATTACCTTGAACAGGCTGAGGATATCCGGCATTCTCCTCTGGGAAAGGCAACTTACGCTCTTCGCTCTCAAACAATTGAACGTGTTTTCGCTGATGCCAAGGAAAAACACGCTATGCGTTACACACCCTACAGAGGGCTCCCCGCCGTTACGGCATGGGTGAAGCTCAAATTCACTGCGCTAAATCTCAAAAAGCTCGCCATCCACAAGTGGATGCGCTTGCTTGTTTCTTCACTTCTACACATGATTGAAGCCACTTTGCAACACGGCAAAGTGGCTTCTTTGACAGTCTGAACAGGCTGCCGCAGAAGCTGTATTCTGCGGCAGCCTGTTTTGTTTCAGTCCATCAGCCGAAGGAGCGCTTCATTCTGCAAAAGCAGCCCTTTGGGGGTAAGGGCGAAGGCCCTGCCGTCGGGTGCCTCCCGCCAGTAGCCCAGCCCATCCCGGATGAGGCTCTCCAGCTGTGCACCGTAGCGGTCGGTCATGCTCTGACCGTGGAGGGTTTCGAAGCGGGCAAGGCTCACGCCCGCATTCATGCGCAGGCCCAGCATCATGCTTTCGAACATGGCTTCCTCCGGGCCGATGGGACTGCGCTCCACCGGGTGTGCGGGCGACAGGGCGGTGTACTCCCCCACCTCCGCCGGGTTGGCGATACGCACCCGCACCGCTCCCTGCGCTCTTTCCTGCTCTGTAGGCGGCACCATGCCGTGGGCAGCCACACCCAGCCCCAGATACCAGGCCCCCTGCCAGTAGCCCATGTTGTGGCGGCAGGCATAGCCGGGCCGGGCGTAATTGCTGATCTCATACTGTTGAAAGCCGTGCTTTTGCAGCAGCCCGATGCCCGCCTCGGTCATTTCGGCGCAGGCATCGTCGTCAGGTACAGTGAAGGCACCTTCCTCCACCATGCGGGAAAGGGGCGTGCCCTCCTCCAGGATCAGGCTGTAGGCAGACAGGTGGGTCACCTCCAGGGCGCACAGCCTTTCGAGGGTCTCCAGATGATCCCGGGCGGTCTGACCGGGCAGGCCGTACATGGCATCCGCATTGATGTTGCGGATGCCCATGCGCTGTGCCAACCGGATGCTCTCCTCCGCCTCCCGGAAGGTGTGTATGCGCCCGATGCGCCAAAGCAGCTCATCCTGCGCCGCCTGCACGCCCAGAGAGAGCCGGTTGAGGCCGGCCTGCATGAGCACCTCCAGCCATTCCTCACTCAGGGTGCCCGGGTTGGCCTCGCTGGTAAACTCCGCATCCGGCAAAACAGTAAAGCTGCTGCGCAGCGCCCGGAGCACGCCCCACATCGCATCCGGCGGCACCACAGAGGGCGTACCGCCCCCAAGGAACACGGTGCTCACCTTTGCTTCCGTGTACGTTTCGCCCGCCGCACGGATCTCCCTTTCCAGCGCAAGGCAATAGGCAGCAACGGTTTCCCGGCTTGCGGCAGCGGAGACGAAATCGCAGTACAAACATTTCCTTTTACAAAACGGAAAATGGATATATAATTGCAGTATCACATTGCACCCCTCCGATGAGGAGTATACCACAATCGAGGAGGTTTTTCATTATGCCGCAGATCGAACACATCTTTGAGACCGTTGTCCACTTCTGCATCCTGCTCATTGAGCTGGCGGGCACCGTGGTGATCGTATGGAGCATGTTCCGCGGGTTTATCGGCTTTATCAAAAAGGATGAGGGCACACGCATCCAGCTGGCCCACGGCATCATGCTGGGGCTGGAGTTCAAGATCGGCAGCGAGGTGCTGCGCTCAGTGATCGTGAGCACCTGGAACGAGCTGGGCACGCTGGCGGCCATCATCCTGCTGCGCAGCCTGCTCACCCTGCTCCTGCACTGGGAGATCGAGGCCGAGGAAAAGCGCCAGCGCCGCCACAGCCAGCCGGAGCTGCCCGAAGCCGAAAACGCCCCCAAGCCCGACTAAAGCACCCCCGGCATGATGCGGATGTTTTCCGAAGCAACATCCGTATGCTCCAGACAAACCGATAAGATGACCGCACTCTCTGCGGCGGTCACCTCCGATGCGCTTACCGCTACGGTGAGCGCATCGTTTTGCATCAGCACAAGGCAGGGTGCGAAGCCTGCGCTCACCAGCGCCTGCTCCAGCCCCAGCTCCAGCTGGTGCTGACGGATCATCTCCGCTGCCTGGGCCGCAGCCTGCTGACGGGTCTCCTCCCGCAGCTCCGTCTGCATGACCAGCGCCTGTACCGCTGCCAGATCCTTTTCGTAGGCGGCCTCCCGCTGCTGCCGGGCCGTGAGTGCCTGCGGCGGCGGGGTGGGCTGCACCTGCGGGGGCTGGGCAGACGTGCCCGGCTGCGGTACCCCGCCGGAGGGCTGCCCCAGGCGCAGCCACAAAAGCAGCCCGCCGGCCGCCAGCAGCACTGCCAGCAGCCACAGCCGGTGTGCGCCCCGTTTTTTCTCCCCGGGCGCAAGCAGTTCTGTATCCTTTTTCATAACAGCTCTCCTTTACGGGTCGTTCATGGTAAACACATCCACTGCATTTTCCGGCAGGCTGAGCAGTGTGCGCACTGCCCGGATCAGTTCCAGCCGCACCGGCAGCTTTTCCGCACCCTGCGCCACCACCACCGCACCGGTGGGGCTGCCGGTGGTGCCGTTATCGCCGGGGGCGTAGAACAGCGCGACCTCCACCTGCCCTGCCCCATCGATCAGGCTCAGCACCTGGGCGATGCGCTTCTCCTCCCGGGTGCCGGAGCCCGCCGTGCTGCCGCTGTTCAGCATCAATAGCAGCAGGGCGGCCAGCGCCGCCACACTCCACAGCAACGAGCGGTTGGACAGATACTTTTTCAGCGTCATGGGTCTGCCTCCTCCCCAGGCGACCAGCGGATCCGCTCCCTCTCCGCCCCCAGCAGCTCTGCCAGCGCACCGCACAAGCTATCCTCCGCCATCAACGGAGGCTGCCCGCCTCTTTGCAGGTACATATCCACGGCAGCCAGAGAGCCGTCGGTATGCAGCCGCACCACAGCAGAGGCGGTATAGCCCGCCCGCTGCGCCGTGCGGCTGCACAGCAGCGCCGCCTGCTCCGCCGTACTTTTGAGGGCAATGCGGTCGTACCCGGTAACAGGCATGGCGTTCTGCAACGCCAGCACAGGCCACTGCACAGCAGGGGTCTGACCCGCAAGACTGCTCAGGGAGCCGATGAGCGCAGCCATCACCATCAGGCTGACAGCCATGTGCACCATGCGCTGCTGCCTGCCCTCCGGCAGCAGCAGCTCGCACAGCGCCCACAGCCCCGCCAGCGCCACCAGCTGCCGCACGAATGCTTCCATCTGCTGTTCACCGCCTTTTTTGCCCGTTTCGTTACCGGAGCATCACCGTCATATGCCCCACCATCACCAGCTGTGCCACCAGCAGCAGGAACATGGCTCCCACGCTGAGCTGGATGATGAACAGCAGCGAGAATACCTCCGAATAATCGCTGATGCAGCCGCAGAGCGGGCTGTCGCTCATGGGCTCCAGCACCGCTGCCGCCGCCCGGTACAGCAGCATGGCCGCCACCGTGCGCAGCAGCGGCGTCATCAGCCGCCCCAGCAGCAGTATGAGCCCCAGAACACCCACTGCGTTCTGGATCAGCAGGGAACTGCCCACCAGGGTATCCACCGTATCGGCAAACATACCCCCTACCACCGGGATGAAGTTATCCATAGCGTATTTGGCAGTGCGGATGCTCACCCCGTCCACCGCTGCGGCGCTGAGGCCCTGTACCGTCATTACGCCGATGAATACGGTAAAGCCCAGCCCCAGCGTCCAATCCGCCGCCTGACGGATGAGCCGCCGCAGCTTGCTCACCCGGAGCCGCCCGCTGAGGCCGCCCACCATGGTCAGCACCGCCACAGCGGCCGCCATGGGCATGGTGGCCTGCTGCACCAGCGCCGTCATGGAGCCTGCCGCCGCCATGACCGCCGGTTCGTAGAACATGGAGCCCGCCGTGCCGCCCACCGCTGCCAGCAGCGTTACCAGCAGCGGGAACAGCGCCTGCATCAGCGCTGCCATCTCCCCCACCGAAGAACGGCAGAGGGAGACATAGGCCTCCAGATCGGCAATCAGAAAGCCAAGGGTCATCAACAGGCCGCCGTAGTGTAGGGTGCTCCTGCCGCTGCGCCCCGGGTGCAGGTTTTCGGCCACGGCGGCGATCAGGGCGGGTATGAGCAGGCGGGTCATGCGCCAGAGGGTATCGGTAAACAGCCCGGCCGCCTTGCCCGCCAGCCAGCGGAGCGCATCCCCGCCGGTGAGCACCGTCTGCCCGGAGGCCACCGCCCGGATCAGTTGGGCCGCATCCTCTGCAAAAAGGCCGCTTTCCGACACCGCACGCTGAAAAGCGCTCAGATCCAGCCCCGCAAGGGTCTGAGAGATGCCCTCCGATAGGGTCTCCGCCGCAAGGGCGCAGGCAGGGAGCAGCAGCAGGAGCACGCAGGCAGGCGCAAGCTGCCAAAGCCGCTTTGTCAAAGCCCGTCTGCCGTTATGCCCCATGCATTTCTCCTCCCCATGTACCGTGGTCCATGCTCCCGCCCTTCAGGGCACCAGCCCCACGATGGTCTCCAGCAGCTCCAGCAGCATGGGAGCCACCACGCCGAAGATGCACAGCTTGCCCGCCATCTCCACCTTCAGGGCCAGGCTTTTTTCGCCCAGATCCTCACAGGTCTGGGCTGCCAGCTCCGAAGCATAGCTCATGCCCAGCACTTTCAGGAGCATTTGCAGATAGTCGGTACGGAGGCCGCCCAGAGCGGCCAGCCTGTCCAGCAGCCGATGGAGGCCCTCCAGCTGCTCCAGTGCGCCCAGCAGCAGGATGCCGCCCGCCACCACCGCCACAACACCCGCCATATCCGGCTGCCAGCGGCGCACCACCATGCACAGCACAGCCGCTGCCACCGCCAGCCCCAGCCATTGCCAGAATGCCACGGTCAGTAGAGGGAAAAGACGCTTTTCAGGCTGCCGAACAATTCGGAGATCACATTCACCGCCAACAGCAGTGCAATGACCAGCCCCACCACGGTGACCAGGGTGCCAAGCTCCTCCCTGCCTGCCCGGTTGAGCACCATGCTGATGAATGCCACCACCACGCCCAGCCCGGCCAGCTTGAACAGTACATCCAGCTGCAGCATACCGCAGCCCTCCTTTTACCACAGAATGATCCCCGCCATGATGCCCGCCAGCAAGCCCAGCTGCACGCACAGCCTGCCGCCGGTACGGCAGCGGCGCTCCGTTTCCTCGGAGATGGGCTTCAGTCTGCGCAGGCAGCCTGCCACAGCTGTCTCCCGCATGGCGGCGGTGCCCATGCCCAGCTCTCCGAACAGCTGCCGGAGCGCAGCTTTTTCCTGTGCGCCCTCCCCCGGCAGGCTCACCTGTGCCTCCGCCTTTCGGTATGCCTCAGAAAGGGTGAGCAGCGGCTCCCGGCGAAGGGTCTCCGCCACACAGCCGAAGCGGAGCGGCATGCCCTCCCCGGCGCATTGGGCGCATTCCTGCAAAAGCTCGCTGAGCCCCATCCGCTCCTGAGAGAGCAGCAGACGAAGGCGGGTCAGCATCTCCTGGGTCTGGGCGAGAAGGCGGTGTCTGGCCGTCCATTTTTCCCGTACGGCCATACCGGCGCACAGGCCTGCCGCCACGCACAGCAGCGCTCCCGCTGCGCCCGCCATCACGGCAGCTCCACAGGCTGTAAAGCGGCATCGTATACCGCCGCCACCTGCCCCACGGCTGCCGCATCCAGCAAAACATAGCGTTCGAATGCGTTATTGAGAAGGATGTGCGAGAGCAGGCCCCGGGCCGGAGCGGGCTTCAGGCTCCTGCCGTGCAGCGTGCCCACCACGCAGACTCCGGCTGCGGCGGCATCCAGCACGGCCTGTACATCTGCCGGGGTGCCCAGCTCATCGGTCAGGAGCACCTCCGGGGCCATGCTGCGCAAAAGCCAGCGCAGGCCCGCCTCCTTGGGGCAGCCGTCCAATACATCGGTGTTGGGGCCCACCTCCAGCTGCGCCTGCCCGCCGCACATGGCAGCGATCTCGCTGCGCTCATCCACCACGCCCACCCTGTGCCCCTGCTCCGACAGCCTGCAGCACACATCCCGGAGCAAAGTGGTCTTGCCCGTGCCCGGCAGGCCCAGGATCAGCGTGCTCAGGGGACGGCCCGTTTCATCGTTCAGCAGGGGCATCAGCCTGTCCGCCGCGCCGGGCCATTGCCCCGCGATACGGATGCACAGGGAGCTGATCTCCCGAAGGGCCCGTACGCTCTGCCCCTGCAGGATCACCCGCCCGCAAAGGCCCATCCGGTGCCCGCCCCGCAGGGTGACAAAGCCGCTGCGCTGCTCCTCCGCCCGGGCGTAGAGAGCGTGCTCGCACAGCGCCTCCGCCATCTGCTCCACCTGCTGGGGCGTGGGCTCACAGCTGCACAGCCGCACCCCCTCGGCGGTATGGATAGCCGTAGGCTGCCCGCTGCGGATGCGGATCTCCCTTACACTGCCCTCCGGCAGCTGCAAAAGAGCGCGCGCCAGCAGGCGCGGCATGCACCGGGCCAGCGCCTCCAAGGCTTCTCTTTGCTTTATCATGCTTTGTGCTCCTTCCTTATTCGAAGAGGATCAGGCCAATAGCCCGGTAAAACCGGCTGTCGGCACCGTCGGAGGCAGGCAGTCCCAGGGCAGCCCGGGCGGCCCGTACCGCCTGACGGGTACCGGGGCCGTAGATGCCGTCGCTCATGCCGTGGTAGTAGCCCAGCGCCCGGAGCCGATCCTGCAAGGCGGCCACATGGCTGCCCCGTGCATCCGGTGCCAAAGGGATCAGGTGGGTATCCAAAAGCCCGTAGGGGCCGCCCTCGATGACCACTTTGGTGCCGTTGGGCACCTTACTGTAGAGGGCCTCCGAATCCTTTACAAACATGCGGATGCAGCCGTGACTGGCATTGCCGCCGATGGAGCCGGGCTTGTTGGTGCCGTGGATGCCGAACTGCCCCCAGGGCACATCCAGCCCCAGAAAACGGGTGCCGAAACCGCCCAGCTCGCCCGCAAAACGGCTGTTGATCCGATAGGTGCCGATGGGGGTCGGGGTTTCGGCTGCGCCGGTGGCCACCGGGTAGCGGGCCACCTGTGTGGTGCCCTCGTACAGCGTAAGGCTTTTCTGGTGGATGCTGATCAGGATCCACAGCCCCTCGGGAACATTGGCCCGCTGTGCGGCGGTCTCCTGCCCCGGCTGGGCCAGCGCAGTACAGGCGAGCACCAGTGCTACCATACACAGGCACAGGAGCAGGAACCATCGTCCACAAGGTTTTCTGCCCAGCATGCACACCCCGCCTTCCGTTTGCCTTCTCCCAATCCTATGACCCGCCGCCGGGGGATATGCAAATATGAAATGGTTGTAACATTTCGTTGTATCCAACAGGAAAAAGAGCCCCGTCCGTCGAAAAAAGCATTGTAAAACACCGCCTGCCCCACCGGCAGACGGTACATGGAAGGATATGATATTCTATGAAGAAGCTTCTTTTGATGATGCTGGCCCTGGTGGTATTGTGCATGCCCCTTGGCGCCGTGGCCGAGGAAGAGACCCTGAAGCTGCCCCTGGGCGTTACCTTCGGGCTGGATCTGGAACAGCTGGCCGGTATGCTGGGCGAGGGCGCTGTTGTTGAAGCGTGGGATACCGACGGCAGCGGCTCCGTGTTTCTGGAGAATGTAGGGCTTGGCGTAGGCGACCTTCATGCGGATTTCGTCAGCATGAACGTGACCACCAACAACAGCCCCCGTCTGCCCCGGCTGGACAACATCGACGCCTCCATCGCCTTTGAGGGCAGCTGCATCGCCGCCTTCCGCAGGGCGCTGGCAGACCTGACCGCCGTATACGGCCAGCCGGACAGCGATCCCTTCGACCAGTTTGCCCGGGAGAGCTACCAGGAGTACGGCAACCTGAGCGCCAGCTGGACCACCCCCGAGGTGCGCATCTACCTGAACATGAGCCAGAGCTTCATCCCCGGCGGTTCTCTGGATCTGAGCTACGCCTATCGCCTCTGCTACGACCTGAGCGATCTGGACGAGTAAACGGACGGATGGGAAACACCCCGCTGCATTTTCGTGCGGCGGGGTGTTTTTCAATTGCTGAAAATCAGACTTACCAACAAGGGTGATGGAAAGGAAGGAGTAATCCTTCCCTTTGCGCCAATGAAATACAGAAACAGCTTGCCCGCCATGAAGTGACCCCAAAAAGTTAGACAGAAGAAAACAATTAAGCAACCGAAAGGGCTTGAAGTCTGTGAAGAGCAGGCGTCAAGCCCTTTAACTTAAGCTTGATACGCCGATTATTATAGT
>SVGN01000073.1 GCA_015056315.1 Clostridiales bacterium | reverse complement strand
GTCGGCGTAGCCGACTGAGGGATTCAACTCCCAAACACAGTTACCTTTCACCGCCATGGCGGGGTACTCTGCCCGGGGTTGGCTGTCCCCGGAATCCCCCCGTCACGGCTTCGCCGTGCCACCCCCCCTTTGGCAAGGGCGGGCTGCAGAGGTGGGTGCTGCCGGGTATGGTCTGCTTTACCCGGATCGGATAGCAGATACCTACCGGGAGTTGGGCAGCGGTCGGCACCCTCAGTCACCCTTCGGGTGACAGCTCCCTCTAAAGAGGAGAGCCATTCACCCCACACTGGCTCCCTCTAAAGAGGAGAGCCTTCCACCCCACTCAGGCTCCCTCTTCAGAGGGAGCTGGCTGCCCTTCAGGGCAGACTGAGGGTGCCATCCACTACCCAACCCACACACAAGCCGCCCCTACTCACAGCCATCACCCGGCTCACCACCGCACAGCCATCACCCACACCCCCTCACATCCCCACACCCCCGACCACCCCGCACGCACCCCATCGCCCACAACACAAAACCCCCGCACCGGCAGGCATCAGCCTGCCGCTGCGGGGGTCATCACCTATTCTATTCCTTACTCACGACCAAAGCCGCAGCCTCAGCCCTCCAGCTTCTGGATGCGCCACACCTTCTCGTTGTACTCGCGAATGGTGCGGTCGCTGGAGAAGAAGCCGGAAGTGGCGGTGTTGAGCACGGCCATCTTCAGCCACTTGTCGCGGTTCTGGTAGTCGTCCATGATGCGCATGTTGGCCATGGAGTAGGAGCCGAAGTCCTTGAGCACGAAGTAGGGATCGGCCACATCGCCCTCCAGCAGAGAGCCGCGGATGGCGTTCATCACATAGGGCTCGTTGGGCAGGATCCAGCCGGACTGCCACTGGTTCATCACCTTGCGGATCTCGGCGTTGTTCTCCACGATGCTCCAGGGGCGGTAGCTGCCCTCGCGGCGGAGCTGATCCACCGTGTCGGAGCGCATACCGAAGATATAGATGTTCTCCTGGCCCACCTGCTCGTAGATCTCCACGTTGGCGCCATCCATGGTGCCGAGGGTAACAGCGCCGTTCATCATGAACTTCATGTTGCCGGTGCCGCTGGCCTCCTTGCCGGCGGTGGAGAGCTGCTCGCTGATCTCCGTGGCGGGGATGAGCACCTCGGCGGTGGATACATCGTAGTTCTCGATGTACACGATCTTCAGCATGGTGCGGGCACGGGGATGCTCATCGATCTTCTTGGCCAGCTCGTTGATGTAGCGGATGATCTGCTTGGCCAGCCAGTAGCCGGGAGCAGCCTTTGCGCCGAACAGGAACAGGCGGGGCGGCATGGTGAAGTTGGGGTCATCCACGATGCGGTTGAACAGCACATTGATGTGCAGGGCATTGAGCAGCTGGCGCTTATACTCATGCAGACGCTTGGACTGGGTATCGAAGATGAAGTCGGGGTCGATCTTGATGCCCTGGCGATCCATGATCAGCTTGGCAAGGCGCTCCTTGTTCTGCTTCTTTACCTGGTCGAACTTCTCCCGGAAGGCGGCATCATCCGCATAGGGGATCAGGTCGGTCAGCTTGGCGGCATCCTTGGTGAAGCCGTCGCCGATGGTCTCCTTCAGCAGGCCGGTGAGGCCGGGGTTGGCGCTGAGCAGCCAGCGGCGGTGGGTGATGCCGTTGGTGATGGCACTGAACTTCCTGGGGTTCAGCAGGTAATAATCATGGAAGGTGCTGTCGCACAGGATCTTGCCGTGCAGCTGGCTGACGCCGTTGACGCTGTAGCACATGGCCACGCACAGGTTGGCCATATGCACCTGGCCGTAGCCGATGATGGCCATGTGGCCGATGCGCTCCCACTGATCCGGGTAGCTGAGGAACAGGCGCTCGCAAACGCGCTTGTTCAGCTCTTCCAGGATCATGAAGATGCGGGGCAGGATGTTCTTCATCATGTCCACAGGCCACTTTTCCAGTGCCTCGGCCATAACGGTGTGGTTGGTGTAGGCCATGCAGCGGCTGGTGATGCGCTCAGCCATCTCCCAGCTGAGGCCCTCCTGGTCGATGAGCAGACGCATCATCTCGGGGATGGCCAGCGCGGGGTGGGTATCGTTGATGTGGAACACGGCCTTATCGGGCAGGATGTCGAAATTATTGCCGTAGTACTTCTTGAACTGCTTGAGGGCGTACTGCAGGGTGGCAGAGACCATGAAATACTGCTGCTTCAGGCGCAGGCTCTTGCCCTCGTAGTGGCGGTCTTCGGGGTACAGCACCTTGTTGATGACCTCGGCCAGGCCCTTGCTTTCGGAAGCGCCCAGATGGTTGCCATCGCCGAAGGCGCGCAGGTTGAAGCTCTCCACAGCCCGGGCAGACCAGGTGCGCAGGGTGTTGACGCAGTTGTTCTCGTAGCCGACCACGGGCATATCGTAGGGCACAGCCTCGATCACGTCCGCATCCACGGTGCGGAACACCTTGCGGCCGTTCTCCTCGGCTTCCTCGATGCGGCCGCCGAAGGAGATGATGCAGGCATCCTCAAAAGCGGGCTGCTCCCACACGTTGCCGTTGCGCAGCCAGTTGTCGGGCATCTCCACCTGCTGACCGTCGATCAGCTTCTGGCGGAACAGGCCATACTCGTAGCGGATGGTGCAGCCCATGGCGGGCAGCTGCTCGGAGGCCAGGCTATCCATAAAGCAGGCTGCCAGACGGCCCAGACCGCCGTTGCCCAGAGCGGGTTCCGGCTCTTCGCTCATCAGCTTGCTCATATCAATGCCCAGCTCATCCAGTGCTTCTTTGTAAACGCCCTTGCTGGCCAGGTTGATCAGGTTGCAATCCATCAGGCGGCCCAGCAGGTACTCGATGGAGAGGTAGTATACGCGCTTGCCCTTGGCCTCGTGGCGGGCATGGCGGGAGATCATCCACTTCTGCATCATCTGGTCGCGGATGGTCTCGGTAACAGCCTTGTACAGCTGCAGGTTGCTGGCTTCGCCCAGGGTAACACCATTGTGGCGCTGCACCTTGTTGATGATGCTCTGCTTGATGGTGTCTTTATTGAAAATGGTAGTTGGCATTGCGATCCTCCTTAGCAATGGGTACAGTCGTGACCGATGCATTATAGCACGAACTGCAAAATGTTGCAAATGGACGCTGTGGAACGCCTTTGGACGGTTTGGACACAAATTGGCAATTTGTGTTTCTTCTATTATATATATGTTGGATGCGGGGATATCTGTGGAGATATGGGGAGTGTTCACCGGTGGGATGATGGCTGGAACATCGGGGTGAGTGATCGTAAATGGAAACGTGTGGAGGTGGGGATATGTTTCACGTGAAACATGGGCAGATGATGTTTTGCTCCCCCTGTAGAAGAAGCTGCTCGAACGAGAGCTGATGATACCATGTACTGTATTGTTTCACGTGAAACAATACAGTGAATGACACACCCTGCCTCTATCGGGTCAGTTCACCCGAAGAGGGGCCTGATCACCTAACCATGTTTCACGTGAAACACTTTTCCAAAAGATCATTCCCTTTCACACCAACCACATTTTCCTCCCACGCCCCCCTATTGCCATCCCCCTGCAAATCCTGTACAATCAACATATCAACACACCCAACCACTCAAGGAGGCGCATCCACCATGAGCGATGTCCGTTTCACCCCGGCGCAACAGGCAGCCATTTCTGCCGACAACCGGGAGCTGCTCATCTCCGCCGCGGCAGGCAGCGGCAAGACCGCCGTGCTGGTGGAGCGCATCCTGCGGTTGATCCGGGAGAAGCACATCAACATCGACCGGATGCTGGTGGTCACCTATACCCGTGCCGCTGCCGCCGAGCTGCGGGAGCGTTTGGAGCTGCGCCTGCAGGCTGCCGCTGCGGAGGATCACTCCCTGCTCAAGCAGATCGATCTGCTGGCCGGGGCGCAGATCTCCACCATCCACTCCTACTGCCAGAAGGTGGTCAAGGAGCAGTTCCGGCATTGCGGGGTGGATCCCCAGTTTACCATGGCGGATGAGCGCACCTCCAAGGCGCTGTATCAGGAGGCGCTCACCGAGGTGCTGGATGCTGCCTACGCCGCTGCCAAGGAGGACAGCGATCTGCATGCTCTCCTTTCTGCGTTGCAGGAAAAGCAGCTGATCACCGTCATCGATATGACCTATCAATTCCTGCTGACCCGCCCCGACCCCATCGGCTGGATGCGGCAGCAGGCGGATATGGAATGGACAGCCGAGGCCCTGGAGCAGCACCCCCTCACCGAGACGCTGCTCAGCGAGTGCAGCCTCATTCTGGAGAACGCCCATGCTCTGTGGCAGCAGGCCTGCGATCTGCAGCATCAGCCGGATTTCCCCGAGAAGTACGGCCAGACCATCAACCAGGACTATCTCACCATCACCGAGCTGGAGACCGCCTGCCGGGAGGGCCTTGGCAGCCTGTGCGGCAAAAGCGGCAAGTTTGCCACCATTGCCCGGGTGAAGCCGGAGAGCACCGAAGCCGCTGCGCTGGCGGAAGCCTTCAAGAGCCTGCGGGAGGATTACAAGGCCTGCATCAAGGAGCTGAAGAAGGTGCTGCCCGACAGCATCGACCGGGCGGTATCCGACCTGCAAACCATGATCCCCGCCACCAAGGGCCTCTGCTGGATCATGGAGGCGCTCAACGAGACCTTCCGCACCAAGAAGCAGGAGCGGGCCGTGCTGGATTTCAACGATCTGGAGCACATGACCCTGGAGGTGCTGGCCGACAGCGAGCTGAGCCAGCTGGTAAGCAGCCGGTTCGATGCGGTGTTCGTGGATGAATATCAGGATGTGAGCGCCATTCAGGAGGCCATCCTCAACGGGCTGAAGCGGGAGGATCAGTACTTCTTCTATGTAGGCGACGTGAAGCAGAGCATCTACCGTTTCCGTCAGGCCGAGCCCACGCTGTTTCTCACCAAGCTGGCCGCCTTCTCCGATGAGGAGAACGCCCCCTTCCGCCGCATCATTCTGAATCGGAACTTCCGCAGCCGGGAAGGGGTGCTGGCTTCAGTCAATCAGGTGTTCGGCCATGTGATGGACAGCCGGGTCACCGAGATCGATTATGACGACAGTGCCAAGCTCTACCCGGGCAGGCCCTCGCTGGGCGACCCCATCACCGAGCTGCACATGCTGACCGGCGTGCCCAAGCGGGAGCGTATCCTCCGTCAAGCCCAGCTGGTGGCAGAGGACATCCGCCGCACCGTGGGCGAGCCCATGCCGGATGTTGGCGGTAAGCCTGGGCAGCCACTCCATTACCGGGATATCGTGCTGCTGCTGCCGGTGGCCAAGGGCGTTGCCGACAAGGTGGAGCAGGAGCTGGTAAAGGCGGGCATCCCTGTGTATGTGGATGCAGCCATGAACGCCATGGGCTCCGAAGAGGTGGTGCAGGTGACCCAGCACCTGATGCTGCTGGATAACCTGCGCAACGATCTGGCCTTGATCGCCGAGCTTCGCTCCCCCCTGTTCGATCTCTCAGAGCGGGAGCTGACGGAGATCCGCTTGCAGCTGCCGGAAGCCAAGACCAGCTTTTACGATGCCCTCATCCGCTGCACAGAGCAGCAGGAGAACGAGGCCCTGCGCCTGCGCTGCCAAAGCGTGCTGGATACGCTCGACGAGGAACGCTTCCTATATAAAAGTATGCCCGTGGAGGAATACCTGTGGGATTTTCTCATGCGCAGCGGGCTCTACGCCCATTACGGCTGCCAGCCCGGCGGCAAGCTGCGGCAGGCCAACCTGCGCATGCTCTGCCACAAGGCCGGGGAGTACGCCGCCAACCACACAGAGGGTCTGGCGGGCTTCCTGAGCACCCTGCATCAGGGCGGCGACAGCACCTCGCCCACTGTCGTCAACCCCTGGGAGGACGTGGTGCGCATCATGACCATCCACAAATCCAAGGGGTTGGAGTTTCCCACCGTGTACCTGCTGGGGCTGGAGGATCCGGTGCAGAAGCGCACCGTGACCCGGAACGTGAGCATGCATCCCCGGCTGGGGCTTACGCTGATGTACATGAACCCGAAGAGCCGCACCAAGCGGGTGACGCTGCTGCAAAGCGTTATCGAGCTGCGGGCCAGAGCCGAGAACCGGGCCGAGCGTGCCCGTGTGCTCTACGTGGCCATGACCCGCCCCAAGAACCGGCTGGTGATGACCGCCTGCACCGATGATGAGCTTGCCTTTGCCAAGGAGCTGATCCGCAAGCGGGAGCAGGGCAGCGGGCTGTCGCTGGTGCGCAGCGCAAAGACCATGGCCGAGTGGATCGTGCAGGCAGCGGATGCCTCTCAGCTGGACAGCGCCGGCAGCGGCATGGCAGGGGATGCTGCGATGACGGAAGCGGCCGAAGCCCATTTGACCGATGAAAAAGCAGCGCAGACCCCCGAAGAGTTTTCCACAGTTTCCATGTGGGAAAACGGAGGAAATCCTCCTTCATCCACAGTTCCCACATGTTTTCCACAGAAAAGTGGGGTTTTGAAGGTCGTTTTCCACAATGATGCAGATAAATCAACGCACTCACAGCAAGCTGAAAATGTCAATAGACGATCTGATGTAAATCTGTTACCTTTTGATAACATTATCCCCGGGGCGGGAGAGGAGCAGGATCCCCTTTCGCCGCTGCGGCCTGTGCAGCCTGCGCCGCTGAAGGTGGGCGTTACGGCACTGGTGCGGGCCATGCAGGAGCAGACCGACATCGACCCGGAGGAGGATACCCCCGAGCGGAAGCGGTACCCGCTGCTGAACCGTCCCCCCAAGCTACTCAGCTCGCTGCCGGAGAAGCCGGAGTTCCTGGCCCCCCGGCAGGAGGATGCGGCGCTCCAGCGGGGCGTGTGCACCCACATGCTGCTAAGTACCGTGGATATTGACTTTGCCAGGCAGGCGATCACAGAAGGCAATGTGATCGAATTTCTGGAGCGTCATCGGGAGAATCTTCGTCTCAGCGGAAAATTGACGATTGAAGAGGCTTCTGTGGCCGATGTGCGTATGGCGGCCCGTTTCCTGGGCAGCGAGGAAGGTCGCAACATGTTGCGCAGCAAGGAAATTCGCCGCGAGTGGCCCTTCAACCTGAAGATCACCTCCCCCATCCGCACGATGGTGCAGGGCGTTATCGACCTGTGTTACCTGGAGGAGGAGGAGTGGGTGCTCATCGACTTCAAGACCGACTGGGTGAACAGCGAGCAGGAGCTGTGGGATCGCTACCGGATGCAGCTGCGCATCTATCGGGATGCGCTGGTGAAGGCCACTGGAAGAGCAGTGCGCCGATGCGGTCTGTATTCGCTGCGGCTGGGCAAGCTGATCTCCGGGGAGCTGTGAGGTGGATGAGGGGGATGAGGTAAGACGGGGGCGGGTACAGCCTGCTTGACTTATGCCGAACCTTATCGGCAGTAGACTTGGTATGGCACCCTCAGTCGGCTTCGCCGACAGCTCCCTCTGAAGAGGGAGCCTGGGGGGCTGGCCGCCATTCGGGGTAGACGAGCGTTGCCCAAGTTGGGGTAGATGACTTTTGTGGTAACAGCCAACTCCTAAGCCCCCCTTGCCAAAGGGGGGTGGCGGCGTAGCCGCCGGAGGGATTCCGATAACAGCCAAGCCCCTTTTCCGTAAAAAACAGCACTGCCCACCCAACATGGGGTGAGTAATGTTGTTTGCTATTCGTTACAATTCTCCCTCGGCACCCTCAGTCTGCCCTAAAGGGCAGCCAGCTCCCTCTGAAGAGGGAGCCTGGGGGGTCGTCTGCCACCCCATCATAAATATACAAGATATAGTATAAACCCCACCCCATAACAGCTACCGCTTGTTATACAACCCCCCAACCACCTCTGCCGCACCCTGCCAAAACCACTCCCATCGCCGACAAAAACGGCAGAAAAAACCAAATTTGTAACAGAAATATTTCACCCCAATGGAAAGAAATTTCACATCTTCCACGTTAAATATGTGTCGGAGTTGAAAAAAGGTATTGATTTTTCTCAACTTTGACTGTACAATACAAATTGTAACGATGTATATTTACATTGTTGCAAAATTTCAGAATTCTGTAATATTTAGAGACCAACGGAACGGAGTGTGGATCGGAATGTATAATACGAATAATCGCAAGGGTCAGCATTGGAGTAAGAGGCTGGCGCTGGCTTTCCTGCTGGTGCTGGTCTGCGTGCTGCTGTCGAGCTGTTATACAGACCCCGACCGCGCATTCGATAACGAGGATGACCTGAACCTCAACCAGAACCCCAATTTCCAGACGGTCATCACCAATACCCCCAATGTGACCAACACGCCCACCCCCACCGCTACCCCCACGGGCACCCCTGAGGTGCAGAACACCGGTATCGTGGCGGAGACTCCCACCCCCACCGCTCCCCAGAGCGATTGGAACGATTGGACCTGGGATACCTCTATCACCACCAATCCCCCGGTGGTCAACTCTGCCCCCGGCAGCACCGGCATCGTTACCAACCCCGGTGAATCGCTGATCACCCAGAACATCCAGCCCAACACCAATAGCAACACCAATACCAACCCCAGCACCAACACCGGCTCCAACAATACCGGCAGCAATAACAGCTCCTCCGGTATTGCCTCCACCCCCATCGGCGGCGGCAGCAGCAACTCCGGCAGCTCCACCCCCAATGTGAACACCGGCACCGTAAACAATAACACCGGTTCCAACAGCAGCTCCAACTCCGGCAGCAGCTCCAACTCCGGTTCCTCCAATTCCGGCAGTTCTTCCAACTCCGGCAGCAGTTCTTCGAGCAACAATTCCTCCAGCAGCTCCAGCTCCAACAACACCACGCTGAAGATGGGCTCCAAGGGCGATGCGGTCAAGCGGCTGCAGAACCGCCTGAAGGAATTGAAGTACTACACCGGCTCTGTGGATGGCGACTACGGCATGGGCACCTACAATGCGGTAAAGGCCTTCCAGCAGAACAACAACCTGAAGGCGGACGGCGTTGCCGGCCCCAAGACCCTGGAGGCTGTATACAGCTACTATGCGGTATCCGCCACCACCACGGGCAGCGGCTCCGGCAACGGCGGCAAGCCCTCCAGCGGCAGCAGCAGCTCCGGCAGCAGTTCTTCCGGCAATAACAAGCCTTCCTCCGGCAGCTCTTCCAGCTCCGGTTCCAGCTCCTCCGGCTCCAGCTCCTCCGGCAGCAGCTCTTCCGGCAGCAGCTCCGGCTCCACCGCCAACAGCTACACCAACGGCAAGACCAACATCTACCTGAAGGTGGGCTCCACCGGCTCTCAGGTACGCATCCTGCAGAACCGCCTCATCGTGCTGGGCTACCTGACCGGCACCGCCAACGGCAAATTCGAAGCTACCACCGAGGCCGCCGTCATGGCCTTCCAGAAGCGCCACAACATTTATGCAGACGGCATTGCAGGCCCCGATACCCTCACCAAGCTGTACTCCTCCTCTGCCAAGAAGGCCGAGAGCGTGGTGGCCGAGCTGGGCAGCCTGAAGGAAGGCTCCCAGGGCGCGGCTGTACGCGCGCTGCAGCGCAACCTGCGCACCCTTGGCTACTACACCGGCAGCATTGATGGCGACTACGGCGCAGGCACCCTGGCTGCGGTCACCGCCTTCCAGGCTGCCAACGGCCTCACGGCGGACGGCATCGCCGGTGTGGCTACCCAGAACGCGATCCTGATCGCCATCCACGGCGATTCCTCCTCCACCGGCAGCGGCAGCGGCAACGGCAGCCAGAGCGGCAACAACGGCTCCACCAGCCCCGTCACCTACGGCTCCACCGCTACCAGCAACGGCTACACCACCGTATCCAGCACCAGCGGCAACAGCGCCAACATCACCGCTGTGCAGAGCGCACTGTCTGCCAAGGGCTACTATTCCGGCTCTCTGGATGGCAAGTACGGCTCCGGCACCGAGAAGGCCGTGCAGGACTTCCAGCGTGCCCAGGGCCTGCGCGTTACCGGCATGGCCGGCCCCTCCACCCAGCGCCTGCTCTACGGCGGCACCGCTGCCGAGGGCAGCTACTCCAAGCTGGAGCGCGGCTCCTCCGGCAGCAAGGTAAAGACCCTGCAGTACGCCCTCTACGAGCTGAAGTACTACGATGGCAACATCACCGGCAACTACGACGAGGCCACCGAGGCCGCCGTAATGCTGTTCCAGGATTGCAACGGCCTGGAGATCGACGGCATCGCCGGTCAGAAGACCCAGCAGCTGCTGTACTCCTCCAGCGTAAAGCCCTGCACCAAGTAATTTAGATCCGGTTCTTTGGATATCGATAAAGACCCGCCTGTATGGGCGGGTCTTTTTTTGCGGGTCGGGAGGGTCGAGCGTTGGTAGTTATAGCCAAACAGAAGGGATCGCTTAAGGTATGAACCAGGCTTTTTTTCTGAGTGGAACGGCTCCTGCCGGGAGGGGTCTGCGGGCGGCACCCTCAGTCGGCTTCGCCGACAGCTCCCTCTAAAGAGGGAGCCTTGTGGGGGTGGGCAGCCCCTCTGAAGAGGGAGGCTTAGTGGGGGCGCGAGCCTGTGGGGAGGTGGGAGCCTGCCGGGAGGGGGCTTCCACTCGGCACCCTCAGTCGGCTGCGCCGACAGCTCCCTCTGAAGAGGGAGCCTTGTGGGGGGGGCGGGAGTTCGGGTTGCAGCGAAAACGAAGCACAGCCAAGCGGCTCCCCGCACGCGACGGTAGCGAACGACGTCAAATCCCCCTGCCGTTTTTCGGGGCGGGTAAAGGGAGCAGTGCGCTGTACAAGCAGCGAGTAAGCTGACCTGTATCTGCGGAGTGACCCTGATTGCGACCGCCGCCACGAAAAACGGCAATCATTGGGGATTTGACCAAAGAGAGCGTGTCGCTGTTTTCTGGTTCCTCTTTTGCG
>SVGN01000011.1 GCA_015056315.1 Clostridiales bacterium | reverse complement strand
TGGGTGACTTTGCCATTCTTGGTGAAAGAAAAGCGTTTGGCTGCGCCGCGGTGGGATTTCTGCTTAGGCATAGGGGTTGTCCTCCTTCCGTATGCTATCCATAACCTGCCGGGGTCATTGCCCGGGGCGGGATGGCTGGGTTAACAGGGTCAAATCATGTTTTCGCTTTCGCGCTTGACCTTCTTCTTGGGCTGGGGCTTGGCTTCCTTGGGGACGTTCTGCTTTTCGGCCTCCTTGGCAGCCTTCTTCTCCTTGCGCTCCTGGCTCTTCTCGGCAAAGCTCTTCTTCTCTGCCTTGGGAGCGAGGATCATGATCATGTTGCGGCCTTCCAGCAGGGGGCGGCGCTCAACGGCACCGTACTCCTCGATGCGGGCTGCGAAGTCCTGCATGATCTTCATACCGATATCAGCGTGCGCGATCTGACGACCGCGGAAGCGGATGCTGACCTTTACCTTGTCGCCATCCTGCAGGAACTTGACGGCATTCTTGAACTTGGTCTGCACGTCGTTCTCTTCGATGGTGGCGGAAAGCTGCACTTCCTTGAGCGTAACGATGCGCTGATTCTTACGCATATCACGCTCGCGCTTGGACTGCTCGTAGCGGTGCTTGTCGTAGTCCATCAGCTTGCATACGGGGGGCGTGGCATTGGCAGCGATCTTGACCAGATCCAGCCCGACCTGCTCGGCCTTCTCCAGCGCAGCCCTGGTAGGCATAACACCCAGCTTGGTGCCGTCTTCTGCGATCAGAAGCACTTCTTTGTCGCGAATTTCTTCGTTGATCATCGGCTCGTTGATATCAATACACCTCCAAAAGTCTGTGGCGCTTCTTTTGCTTTACGCACAAAAAAACGCCGGGCACACGCTACCCGCCGCAGTTCACCCCATGGACTTATGTGCCATGACCGACGCAATGCTTTCGCGCGGTGAGAAGCGGGCAGCCTCTACTTACAGATGCGAGTATACCATGTGCCCGTGGCTGTGTCAACCACTTTTTCGGTTTTCCCCCGAAAAAAAATCACCGATCGGTGAGCACCACGCCGAGCAGGCCGCTGAGGGCCGTCAGCTGGGCAGAGGTAAGGCGCAGGCCGTAGAGATCGGGCAGAGCGATGCGTATGCCATCGATGTGGCAGTTGCTCAGATCCTGCCCCTTGAGGGGCGTGTAGCTCCACTCGGCCTTTGTAAGATCCGCCTCCAAAAAGCGCACCCGGCCCAGCTTCACATTCACCCACAGGCTCTCCCGCATACGGCATTGGTCGAACACCACCCGGTCCAGCTTGCTTTCGCTGAGGGAGAGGTAATCCAGCATGCAGCGCTGAAAGGAAACATCCGTCAGCGATGCCTTCTCCAAAAGAAGGCCGGTCAGGTGGCAATCGGTCAGCTGTACGCGCTTCAGGGCAGCGCCGCGCAGCGGCAGATTGCTCATCTCGCACTTTACGAACTCGCAATCCACAAAGCTCATGCGGGATACATCCACGTTTTCGAAGGTGCAGCGATCAAAGCGGCAGCTTTTGAACTCCAGCACGCCGCCGGAGAGGGCCGAAAGGGTCTGCTGGCAGAACAGACGGCGGGAAACATCCTCATCATCATCCATAGCCTGCAGGGCTGCCGGGCGCAGGGGGTAATCCTCCCGCAGGTTCTCCGGCAGATCGGGGGCATCCAGCTTCCATTCAGCCACGGTCATTCTCCCTTTCCTGAAGCGGCTTCAGTGCCCATGTACGTATGGCGTGGGCTACGCCATCCTCCCCGTTGGAGAGGGTGACTGCATCGGCCTCAGCCTTCACATGCTCCGGCGCATTGCCCATGGCCACTGCAAACCCGGCATAGGCAAACATGCTCAGGTCGTTATCATAATCCCCCAGCGCCATCACGCTTTCCCGGGGTATGTGCAGTTCCCCTGCCAACTCCCGCAGCGCAAGCCCCTTATCGATGCCCTTTGGCATCAGCTCCAGATTGTTCTCCCAGGAGCTGGATACCTGCAGCGCATCCTCGCGCTCCAGCTGCATGCGGTACCGGCTGAGCAGCACAGCATCATCGTCCACACAGACGATTTTGTTCACGCCCTGCGCCGCCAGCCGGGCGGCATCGCCCCCGAAAAGCATCTCCGGTGCGCCGGGCGCATCCCAGTGGCTGCCCCAATCCTTTTTCTCCAGCTCCTTGCGGCCCTGAAAGATGACCACCCGGTTGCGAAGGAACAGACCACAGGTGATGCCCGCTCCGGCAAAAAGAGCGCAGATGCGCTCCACCACCTGTGCCGGCAGCACATGATCCGCGTAGGGCTCCGAAAGGGGCGTGCTTTGGCAGCAGCCGCCGTTGAGCCCCAGCACGGCGATCTCCGAAAGGTCGTTTTCCAGCGCAAACAGAGCGCTGTCGCCGGGCATACGCCCGCTGCAAATGGCCAGCCGGATGCCCGCCCGCTGCGCCTCCAAAAGGGCCAGGCGGTTTGCTTCGCTGATGCGCTGGTCCGGCCCCAGCAGGGTACCGTCCATATCCATGGCGATCAGCCGGATCACAGGTCTCACGGTATGCATCACACCCGATCAAAAGCTTGGTTTGGTGGTGAGCTTCAGCTCATTGAGGTAGCTGAAGGGGCCCTCCAGTGCAAAACGCAGCTCGGTGGCGCAGAGCATCAGCTTGCGGGTCTTATGCTGCTTGTTGAAGGCACGGTCGCCGTACAGGTCGTCGCCCAGAAGCGGGTGCCCGATGGCTGCCATCTGCGCCCGGATCTGGTGGGTGCGCCCCGTATGCAGGGTGACCACCAGCCGGGCACACTCCCCCGCCTCCGCCACCCGGTACTCGGTAATGATGGGCAGCGCACCGGGAGCCTCATGCCGGAGCACCTGCACCCGGGCTTTTTCGGCATCCTTGCGCAGATACGCCCGAAGCGTCCTTTCCTTCGGCTCCGGTGTGCCCCGTACCAGGCATATATACCGTTTGCGGATCAAATGGTGGTAGAAGGCCTCCTCCATCGCCGCCTGTGCCTCTTTGTTTCTGGCCAGCAGCAACAGGCCCTCGGTACGGTTATCCAGCCGGTGGCAGACCACCGGGCAGGCCGCATCCGGCTCTTTGGCCAGCAGGGCACGATACGCCAGCGCCTCTATGGTCACACCGCCCTTGGCATCCGCCTGGCAGCTGACCCCGGCAGGCTTGTGCACCACCAGGATGTTCTCATCCACATAAACGATGGGCACCGCAGCGGCTTCCTCCTCGTAGGGGGTGTAGAGCCGCACCTCCGCCCCGGGAACAGCCTTTGCATCCCTGCCGCAGCGCTGCCCGTTCTGCTTTACATCCCGCTTATCGAATGCCTCCCGGATCACATGCTCCGGCAGCAGGGGCAGCATGCGGCGCACCAGCGGGTACAGCCTGCCGGACTCCAGTTCCTCCGGGATGGTGAATGTATACAGCTTCATTTACTGCACCCTTGCAGCCCTGAGACCCTTCCAGCGGGGCGTGCTCAGGTACAATTCCCGCAGGGCATCCTCCATGGCCTTGGTAGGCATCGTGGAGAGCATGGTCTTCATGGCTTCGTAGATCTCTTCATAGGCATAGCCCTGTTTGATGAGCAGACGCAGATCCTCCGCACACTCCTCTGCCCGGTAATCGGGGCGCACCGCATCCTGTAAAGCAGCACACATCTGCTCGTGGGGGATGCGCTCCTCGGGCATCATATCCACAGAGCCGTGCAGCAGCGCCTGCATGAGGCGCTCCTCTGCGCTGGTGCTGTACAGGCTGGCAGCGATGTTCTCCCGCACCAGTTCCTCCTCCACAGCCGCAGCGCCCACCGCCAGCTGGCTGCGCAGCATGGCATCCGGCTCGGCAAGGCCCGGGTGCAGCAATACCAGATCGCCGTTGTAATCCACCACATAATCGAAGCAGGCTTTCATATAGCGGCGGGCCACGTCTCTGGAGAGCCAATCGTCCCGCCCGATCACGGTGGAAAGGAACAGCGCCATAGGCTGCTTCTCGTGCAGCATACCGGCGGCGTAAAGCTGGCTGTCCACAGCGCCCTCGAACTGGCGCAGCAGCATCCACAGGGGGCTTTTATCAAAGTTGTTCAACGCCACAGACAGCGGCTCCAGCAGAGGTGCAGGCAGGTGCAGATGCCACTTGCCGTTCTCCGGGCGCACGCTGCACCACAGGCGGCGTACCAGCGATTCTGCCGCACCCACCCTTTCGGGATCATCCAGCAGCAATTCGCCGTTATGGCTCACCAGCAGCCCCAGCAGATAACGCTCGTCCATATCCAGAAACTGCGATTCCAGCGGCAGGCGGCTCAGAACGGCAGCCCGCAGCTCGCCAATGGTCAGAAGGCGTCGCCGGGCAAGACCACCGTCGTTATCAAAGGAGGCAAGCAGCAGCGCCTGCGCATCCGTATCGGTGGCATCGGCATCAAAAAGCGCCTTCTCCGGACAATTGAACAGCCGCCGTTCGCAAGCCTCCACCTGCTTCAGGCGGAGCATGGACATGGTCATATCAAAAGCCTCTGCATGCAGAAAGCTCTCCCTCAGCAAATGTTTCACATCCTTACAGTTCGTTGTTGGGTTATGTTCACCGGGCGCCGGGCAGCGAAACGGAGACCACCATAGCGGCTTCATCCACCTCTGCCTCAAGGCCGGTCAGGGCGATCACGCTGCCGGAGGGCAGGTAGTAGATGCCGTCCAGCTTGCGGATATCGGCCACCTCCAGCGGCAGGGGCGCATCATCCTGATAGGTCTCCAGCGCAACCGGCTCGCCGTTGCGATCCTCGGTAAAGGCCAGCCGGTAGAGGTGATCGTTCAGCGCATAGCCGATCTCCAGCTTATCCACCACATCGGTGGAGGAGATGACCAGAATGCCGTGAGCCTCCAAAACAGGCACCAGCGGCAGATAGACCGCCTCGCCCACACGGCAGGGCAGCACAGCCTCGGTAACGGTCTCCCGTCCCTGCTTCTTTTCGATGACCAGCGGCTGATCCGACCCCGCAAGGCGGATCACCCAGCCCTCCATGGCTTCCATGGCAGGCTTTTGGGTAGGTGCAGGGGTGAGCACCGGCTCCTCGGTGGGCTCTGCCCCGGCGGGAGCCTCGCTTGCCTCCGGAGCAGGACTCTCGGAGGGCGCAGGGGTATCGGCGGGAGCGGGCGTCTCCGTGGGGGCTGTCTGGGTGGGCAGCGCCACGGTCAGGTTATCGGCAGGCGGGGTGGGCGTTGCGGTGGGCGCAGCATAGCGCACCTGCTGGCTGTCGTAAAGCACAGACAGGGTATACTTGCCCGCGATGCCATCCGCGTAGAGGCCGTGGTTATACTGGAACTTCTCCACCGCCATACGGGTCTGGTTGCCGTAGCGGCCATCCAGTTCTCCCTCATAATACCCGTACTCGGCAAGGGTCTGCTGCAGCCGTAGCACCGCATCGCTGCTGTCGCCCATCTGCAGGGCCTTGTATTCCGGGTTGGGAGACACCTGTACCGTGGGCACAGGCGTAGCGCTGGGGGTAGGCTCAGGCGTGGCGGTGGCCACCACCGCCGTGGGGGCAGGGGTAACATGCTCAGCCATGTAAGCCTCCGGATCCGGCATGGTCTGCACGGATGAGGCATAGACCATGGCCATGTACAGCACAAGCGTTTTCAGAAGATCCATCTGTCTTCCTCCTGTCAGCGATCATTCACACAGGGGCAGCTGTCAAAGCTGCGCCGTTTCTTTGCCCTCCTGCCGGTAGGGCCTGCCATCGTCCTGATAAATGCTGCGCAGCTGGCGCTTGCGAACGCCGGAGAACACAACGCCGATCAGGTTGACGGCCCGCTGCCTGAGCCCCACCGCCAGACTGTTCAGCTCCTTGGCGGTGTAGCGGGCATCCCGGGCGACCAGCACGGTACGGTCGGCGGCGCTGCCGATGGCGGCGGCACCGTTGCCAAAGCTGGCCGGGGGCGTATGGATGAGTACATAATCGTAAATGGTCAGGGCATCCCGAACAAAGCTCCGGCACTTGGCGGAAGCCGCTGCCTTGCGTACGGTCTCGCCATCATGGCAGCAATCGATCAGGTGCAGGTTCTTGCCGGAGGTGCCCAGCAGCGCGTAGGGCAGGCGGGTGCTGTCCTTGAGGCAGTCCACCACATCCACGCGGCCGGAAACGCCCAGATAGTGCCCCAGCATGGGCCGGTCGCCATCCATCTCCAGCATGAGCACAGAGTAGCCTTCGTCTGCCAGCGTCTGCCCAAGCAGCACCGCCAGCTGGGCGGCATCATCCTCGGCCCGCACACCGGTGATGGCAACAGAGCTGCTCTGCTGCTCCGCATCGGTGCGGATGACCTGTGCCACCTCGGCCACCCCTTCGCGAACCAAACGATCCACATGGGCCAAAAGCCTGCCGTCGGCGGCTTTTTTCTTTGTTTTTCCGGCGCTGCGGCTCAGCCTGGCGGCGCAGCTTTCGCAGGCCTTGTCGCAATCCGCCACCTGGCCCAGCTGGCTGAGCTCCAGCTCCTCGGGCACATGCCCCCAACACACCGGCTCCCGGCGGGAGCCAAACAGCACCGCCAGCAGCGAAAAAAGCCCAAAGGAGATGAGCATGGCCGCCAGCGTGCGGAGCAACTCCTCCCGGGGGCCGGGCTGCGGCATCAGCTCTGCCCGGTGCACGGTCTCTACCGATGCAAGGCCAAGCATCCTTTCGGCGTCGGCTGCCAGCACATCGCCAACAGCGTTGGCCAGACCGGTCACGATCTGCTCATCCTGCCCGACAGCACGGATGGTGACCATATGATCGCCCGCATTGCCACGGGCGCTGACGAAGGTCTTGCCATCGCTGGCGGTCTCTGCTACGATCCGGTAGCGGAAGGCATCCTCGTCCAGAAGGCGGTCAAAATCCCGCAGGAGCATCCACATGCTCAGGGGCGCGGGCCGCTGCCCCTCCTGCCTGGGCACGGCACAGAGCAGGTAATCGGCAATGTAGCGCTCCGGCTCAAAAAAGCGGATGTAGATGCCCACCGTGAGCGTGATGACAAAGGTAAAAAGCAGTATCCAGCCCAGTGAACGCATCCACCTGCGGCCTGCTCTGCGCAGCATACCCATCGCCTCCCTGCATTAGTTCCCACCATAGAATATCACGCCCAGCGCCGATTGACAAGGGCAACTGTATTCCGGATAAACGATGCTTTCTTGACATATCTGCCCCCCAAGGTTTATGATGTTCATATTAATGCATTGCATTTATTGCTATTTCATTTTACTTCAGGAGGCCCCTATGGACGCTACCAAACGGCACCGTTTGATATGGAAGATCCTCTACACGGTGGCACGGCCCTATCTGGTTACCCGCTTTGCCTTTACCCACGATAAGGCTTCCCGGCAGGAGCCCTGCCTGATCATCTCCAACCACGTTACCAACTGGGATCCTCTGCTCCTGTCCATGAGCTTTCGAAAGCAGCAGATCAGCTTTGTTGCCAGCGAGCACCTGTTCCGCATGGGCTGGCTGAGCAAGCTGATCCGGTGGCTGGTAGCGGTGATCCCGCGCCGCAAAGGCTCCACCGGTATGGATACCGCCATGGCCTGCCTGCGGCAGCTGCGGGCAGGGCAATCGGTCTGCATTTTCGGCTCCGGCGAGACCTCCTGGGACGGCCTCAGCACCCCCGTGCTGCCCGCCACCGCCATGCTGGCGCAGATCAGCGGTGCCACGCTGCTCACCTACCGCATCGAGGGCGGCTACCTGACCAACCCCCGCTGGGGCAAGGGGCTGCGCCGGGGCAAAATGCACGGCCATGTGGTGGGCGTTTACACCCCCGAGCAGCTGAAGGCCATGAAAAAGGAAGAGATCCTCAACGCCATCAACAGCGATATCGCCGAGGATACCTGGCAGAACCAGCGGGAAAACCCGGTGGCCTACAAGGGCAAGAACCGTGCCAACTATCTGGAGGGGGCGCTGTTCATCTGCCCGGCATGCAAACAGCTGGGTGCGCTGCACAGCGAGGGCGAGCACCTGCACTGCGCCTGCGGGCATACCGTACGCCTCACCGAGACCGGCTTTTTAGAGCCCGCCCAGCCCTTCGAGACCCTGGCCCAGTGGGAAAGCTGGCAGCTGGAGGCCTACCGCACCGGCGATTTTCAGCCCGCAGGCGGCAGCATCGCCGATGATAACGTTACCTTTATCAAAGTGGACGACGACCACACCACCCACACCCTGGCAGAGGGCCGGCTCGCACTGGCAGACGGTGTACTGCAGATCGGCGAGCACAGGCTGGCCCTTTCCGACATCGGCAACATGGCCATCGTGCGAACCAACCGGCTCATCTTCTCCTGCCTCGATGCTTACTATGAACTGAAATGCCACACCCCCGGCTGCTGTATGCGCAAATATGTGCTGGCATGGCAAAACACAAAAGCCGAAAAGCAACAGGAGGTTTGATCCATGGATTATTCTGCCGCAAACCAACCGCTTTGGAATTTCATCATTCAGATGGGCATGCTGGCCGTGTCCGTTCTCCTGGCCAACATCCTGCGCCGCCGCATCCCCTTCTTCCGCCGTTCGCTGATGCCGGTATCGGTGCTGGCAGGCTTTATTCTGCTGGCTTTCAAGTATACCGGCCTGTTCGTGCCCGATGGGGACATTCTGGAGATGTTGGTGTACCACACCATTGCCATGGGCTTTATCGCCATGTCGTTGCGCACGGTGAACAAGGAAAAGAACGAGGGCCGCTCCGTGGGCTTCAAGTCGGGTGCGATCATCGTGGGCACCTATCTGGTGCAGGGCATTACCGGTTTGCTGATTACCATCGGGTTGGCCTATACCCTGAAGCCCGATCTGTTCAAGGCCGCCGGTCTGCTGCTGCCCATGGGCTACGGCCAGGGCCCCGGGCAGGCCAACAACATCGGCACCACCTATGAGGGTATGGGCTTTGTGGGCGGCCGCAGCTTTGGCCTGGCCATTGCCGCCGCCGGTTACCTGTGCGCCTGTGTGGTGGGCGTGATCATGCTCAACCGCTGGGCCAAGAAGGGCCTGCTGAAAGGCCAGGTGGGCGTGCACGAAAGCGAGAATCTATCTGCCGATTATTTTCAGGATAAGAACGAGATCCCCGTTTCCGACTCTATCGATAAGCTCTCCGTGCAGGTGGCGCTGGTGCTGATCGTCTACCTGCTCACCTATCTGCTCACCTGGGGGCTCACCTCCGCCATCTCGGCCATCTCCCCCGGGCTGGGCAAAACGGTCAACTCGCTGCTGTGGGGCTTCAACTTCATCATCGGCTCCGTGCTGGCCATGCTGACCCGTGTGGTGCTGGATAAGAGCCGTAAGATCAGGCTGATCACCCGGCAGTACCAGAACAACTACCTGCTCAACCGCATCTCCGGCTTCTTCTTCGACATTATGATCATCTGCGGCATCGCCTCCATCAATATGGAAGACCTGACCGGTCTGTGGATCCCCTTCCTGCTGATGGTGGTGCTGGGTGCGCTGGTTACCTGGTTTTACCTGAAGAAGGTCTGCACCAGGACCTACGGCGACTATGCCAACGAAGGTCTCATCTCTATGTACGGCATGCTGACGGGCACCATCGGCTCCGGCGTGCTGCTGCTGCGCGAGATCGACCCCGAGCTGATGACCCCCGCCTCCGGCAATCTGGTGCTGGGCAGCAGCTACGCCATCATTCTGGGTGCGCCCATGCTGGTCTTTGTTTCCCTGGCCTCCCGCAGCGACCTGATGTGCTTTGTAACGCTGGGTCTGGCGATCCTGTACTTTATGGCGCTCACCTGGTTCCTTCTCAAGAAGGAAAAAAAGGCCGCTGCCGCCGCCAAGCAAGCCCCCGAGGCCTGAGGGTCCTGACCGTTATCCAACAAAACGATCATAGCAAAAGTGCTCCGCTCCCCCATCTGCGGGAGAGCGGAGCGCTTTTTGCTTTGCTGCTTGCAGTCGTGTGCGGCGCAGCACCCGGCGATCCTTCCGGTCAGCCCTTCCTGCTGCCGATGCCCTCCAGCACCTTGCGGTAGGGAGCCAGCATGCCCTCGTTCATCTTGTTGCCCATCTTGGCTTTGATCTTAGGAGAGGAAAGCAGTGCCCCCACCAGATACATCTTCAGGATGAGCCCCTTGTTCTTCTGGGGGAAATCGTACTCGCCATGCTGCTTGTAAAAGCGGTGATCCGCTTTCATCATGCCCTGCATCTGGTAGATCAGATCCCGGAAGATCTTCATGCCGCCCACGCCAAGGAAATTCTTGGGCTGGCGGTAGCCCACGCTCAGCATACGCTCAAGCGTGGCGGCCATCCGGTCGATGGCGCGATCGGTATCGGCTTCGTCGGTCGCGACGCCCGCCAGCGGGTTCTGCCCCACCTGAGAGCGGCCTTCCACGATGGTGCGCAGGTTCTCCTCCACGCTGTAGGCACCGCTGACCAGGTAGCCCACCGGCATGCCCACGGTAACCGTACGGTGGCCGTTGCAGAACTGCCGGTCATCATACATCTTGAAAAGTGCGCCCATGGAATGATCCCGGATGGTGAAGGCATACACGATGGCCTCGCCGCTCTGCACCTGCTTGCGCAGGAACTCGTCAAAGCCATCCTTGTAGATGCAAACACCATCAGTGGCGCAGTTGAAGCAGCCCAGACAGCCGCCCTTGAAGGGATACTCCCGCAGATTGACCAGCCGGGTCTTTCTGCCCAGCACCCGACGGAAGCGCTCCACCATGCGGGCCAGCTGCTCGTCGCCCTCTGCCAGATCGGCCACGATGACCACATCACCGGGCTTGTCTTCCGGCGCGGCGGCAGCCTCCGGCATCGTGGCAGGCACCGGGGCACAGGCCTCCGGCTTCGGGAGCACAGACTCCCAATAGCCCTGCTCCATGCTCCACAGCAGGTGCTCAAAGAACAGCTCCGCTTCCCGCTGCCCTTTCTCGGTCAGAAGATCGTCCATATCCGCAGAGAGGCCCCGCAGGGCCTTCATGCCCATATCCTGTGCATTCTCCTCCACATATCGGTGAGCGGTCACATCGTAAAAATGCTTGGAGGTGCTGATCTGGCTCATGTACTTGCCCGCTACGGGCGCGCTATGCTCCTTCATCAGTTCAATAAAGCGGTGCAGCTGGCAGGGGGCGATAAAGGTATACACCGGGTAGGCGAACAGAACCAGCTGGGCCACCTCCAGCGCCTTCATGGCCGGAGAGAAATCCTTCTCCAGTGCCTTGATGCGGTGCCCCGCATGCAGCACCTCAAAGCTGTGCTCCGGGTAGCGTTTTTCCAGATAGAGCGCCGTTTGCAGCGTGATGCTGTTCTCGCCCTTGGGGCTGCCGTTGACCACCAGAATATGCATGAGATCCCCTCCGCTCAAATGGATCGGTACTGTCCGGTCGGGCATTGGCCCGCTTCCATACATCCGTCTCTGCAACGATGATACCACGAATGCATACAATCTATCTACCCTTTTCCTACCTCCTGCATTTTGTTTACACACAAGCAAACAAAAACCGAAGGCTGTACTGCCCCCGGTTTTGTTCATCAGCGGATGAAATTGGTGTAGACCTTATCCAGCTTGGGCGGTGTAATGCCATTCTCCTGACCAAGCCGGATGCATTTGAGCATCCACGCCATGTTCTTGCCCAGGTTGGTCATGGTCTGGAGACCTTCCAGATCCTGCTCCACCTCCTCAGGCGTATTGCCGTGCACATGGTTCCAATAGGTGGAGGAGACCACCGGCATGCAGTTGATGGTAAAGTGCTTGGTGATCACATCCAGAGAGGCAGTATTGCCGGCGCGGCGGGCGCTGAGCACCGCTGCGGCAGGCTTGAAGCGGAAATTGGCACCGCTGGCATAGAATGCCCGATCCATAAAGCTGAGCAGCCGTCCGCTGGGGTGGGCATAGTAGACCGGCGAACCGAATACGAAGCCGTCAAACTCGGCAGCCCGGCGACCGAACTCCGCAGCAGCATCGTTGAAAATACAGCTCCCCAACGTACCGCAGCAGCCACAGGCGGTGCAATCCGCAATGGGCTGGTTGCCAATGAACAGTATTTCGGTCTCAATGCCCTCCGCCTGCAAAGCGGCAGCCACCTCCTGCAGCGCTCTGGCGGTGCAGCCGTGCTCCCGGGAGCTTCCGTTGACCAGCATCACTTTCATCGTTCTCTTCCTCCTTGTTATGATCCGGGCACCGCTCCAGCCTATGCCGATAGCAGTCTGTCTATGCCCGGTATGGGAAAACGGAGCCGCACCCGGCGGCTCCGCTGCTAACGGCGGCATCAGCCCAACTGCACCGTCTGCTCCTTATCGGTCTTATTCAGGGTGAAGGCAGCCTTCCTGCCATCGCAGACCAGCTCGTATTGGCCGCGGAAGCCCTCCACCCGGCACTGACCGTTCTCGTCGGTCATCAGGGTCAGGCTGGTGTGCCAATCCTTGCGCACGCGCTGGCGCAGCGCTTCGTAGGCGGGCTTCACGGTGCCATCCTTGCGCACCAGGCCGGAGGGAGCGCCCAGCCAGGCACCATCCTCGAAATCCCAGTTGGTGAAGGCTTCCACCTGCGGGTGGGCGAAGAGGCGATCCACCATGGTGAGCACATCCCGGGCCTGACGATCCTCCCCGGCGGGAGTGGTGGGCCATTCGGGCACCTGCCAGTCGTTCAGGTCAACGATGTGGGCGGGCATCAGATCGCCGGAAACAAAGGTGTTTTCGGTAAAGTGCATGGGCTTGCCGAATTCTTCAAAGCGAGCCAGCACCTCCTCCAGCTTCTCCATACCCCAGAAGCCCTGGTGCTGATGAGACTGGATACCGATCACATCGATAGGCACGCCTGCAGCCAGGCAATCCTCGATGAGCTGGCGGTAGTTTTCGCTGGTGTTGAAGTCGTTGAGCAGCAGGGTGGCATCGGGATCCGTCTGCCGGGCCATGTCGAACACGGCCTTGACCAGCGGTACACGGCCCATTTCCTGGCACAGACGGGTGATGGCATTCTCCTGCTTTTCGAAGATGGGCATGATGACCACCTCGTTGATCACATCCCACAGGGTGATGTACTCATGGAAAGCACCGATCTCGCGGCGGATGCGGCTGAGCTGGTTCTCCAGCACGGCCTTGTTATCCTTCTCCAGCAGCCACAGAGCAGAGGCGGTGTGCCAGCACAGGGGGTGGCCCTTCACCGTGAAGCCGCGCTCCTTGAGATACTTGGCAGAGCGCAGGGTGGTCTCCTCACGGGTAACACCCTCCCGGGGCTCGTAGCGACCCTGATAGAAGGGCAGCGTGGCATAGTTGAAGACCTCTTTCCAGGTCTCCCAGTACTTCTCGTACTTCTCCTTGAGGGGAGCAGGGGTGGCGGGGTCCAGCAGCTCCTGCAGCCAGAAGCAGCCGCAGCCGAACAGGAACTCGTGGCGGGCCAATTCTACCTGCACCTTGCGGCCGGGCATGGGGTTGCCTGCGGCATCCCGGAGGGTAAGCGTACATTCGGACAGACGATGGGCGTACTTGGACATAGGGAATACCTCCTGTATATGCAGTTGATGTTACCTGCATAATAACATTGCTCACAACCGAACGCAAGAGCAAAACCGCATTTCGGCAACAAATGAACGATGCCTCCACATCAAGTGATAAATGGGGAGGCATCGTGTTTCTACATTATATATACCCTGAACGACGAGGGCTCATTCCTCATCCTGCCCGAGAGCATACAGGGCGCGGTACTCGCTGGGGGAGCAGCCGTGGATCTCCTTGAACGTACGGTTGAAGGTGGACAGGCTGCTGAAGCCGGACTGGGCAGACACCTGCACGATGGAAAGCTGCGTAGTGGACAGCAGATGCGCCGCCACGGAGATGCGCTTGCGCAGCAGAAAACGGGAGAAACCAATGCCGGTCTGCTTGCTGAACACACGGGAAAAATAGCACTTGGAGAAGCCTGCCATCTCGGCTGCGCTGTCCAGGGTGATATCTTCTGTGTAGTTGTTCTCCACATACTCCACGATGCGGTTGATGATGACGCGGTTGTTGTCATCCCGGCCCCGCTCCGCATCCTCCTGCGGGGTATGCTCCTCCAGGTATTTCTGGCCCATGAGCACATAGATGTGCATCAGCCGGGCGTAACAGGTAAGGTTGCTCAGGGGCTTGTGGGCGTAGTAATCCACCATCATTTCAAAGAGCATATGGCGCACCTGGCCGCAGATGGGGTCATCCTCCCGGAGGTAGATCACATCCTCAAGCATGGGGCGGATCGATGATACACCACGGATGCTGAGCAGGCAGGAGGGGTCGAACAGGATCAGATTGCGGATGCTGTCCTTGGGCATACTCAGGGAGTGGGGCTTATCGGAAGGTACAAAGAGCACCTCGGTACTCTTTACATGGTAGGTGATGCCCCCCACCGTGCAGTGGCACTCGCCCTCGTGGGGCAATACCACCTCCACCGAGGCATGAAAGTGCTCGCTGTAATAGTCCGGCACAGTCTCGTACCATACACGGAGGCTCATATCATCCCAGAAGGTGACAAACTCCTGGGAGCCGTGCATAACACGGTAGCCGGATTCGAACATGTTGCGCTCCTTGGGAGTGATCAGATTTTGTCGTTTCATTATCGGGAGCCTCCTTATGCGCCGCAAGCGGCATATAGCATAGAAAACACTGTTATCAACGGCAATTTTACCATACTCACCCTATACGTTTCAAGCAAATGATGGGACATCTCACGCAAGAATCGGGCAACATGTATCGCAATTTCTGCAAATTCGGTGCAGAGGTTATATAATATTCATTCCGTATACACCGGAAATAGCCATCGAAAAGTTGTTCAAACGGTTGCACAGAAACGTTTGCAGCTTTGAAAGGCTTGCGATTTGTTTCCGAAAATATGAAATTTTCTTCATGAATTCCGATGCGGCGCGGGAGCATTAGCTAAATTGTAAGGTAAAACAAAGAAAAGCAGCATTTTTCACGATAATATGAGGGGTTTGTAATACCATTTACACAAATCTGTTAGAGTTGACAGAGAAATAAAGAATAGGTATAATTCATATCATCGTTGCAAAACGAATGTCTGAAATGGCAAAGATTGAACCGAATCTTTGCTGAGCCTTCGTTTTTTGCAATCTTTTTTTCCGTTGCAAAACAGGAAAAAAGAGTCAAAAAATGCCGTATCTCGTTGCGGCAAACCGGGAGAGAATGCTTCATGGGTAAAAAAACACGGGGCGTACTGATCGGAATCGCTTGCGCAGTAGTGGTTATTGCTGTGCTTCTTTTGCTTTCTCCGGGTGCGACCAGCTTCCAGGCCAAGTACCAGGGCGTGGATCTGAGCACCGACGTAGAAGGCATTGGGCGCAATGACACCTACGACGGCTACCTGGCTGCTCACGCGGGCCTGGGTACCGGCGCGGAAACCATCGAAGTGGATCTGGCTGCCTTCGAAGGCGAGGGCGAGGTCCAGCAGGTGGATGGCGCAGAATGCGTCTACACCGCCGACACCAATGTTACCACCTGGAAGGTAACTGTGCCGGAAGAAGGTATGTACAACATCCTTCTGGATTACAAAACTGTAGAATCCCGCGGCGTGGATATTGAACGTGCGGTGTACATCAACGGGGAGCTTCCCTTCTCCGGTGCTGCTACGCTGCGCTTTTCGCGCCTCTGGACGGACGACCCTGCCGACTTTGCGGAGGACGGTTCCTTCCGCAAGGATAACCAGGGCAACCACATCCGTCCCTCTCAGGTAGAACGCTACGAGTGGCAGCAGGCCTATTGCCGCGACGACATGGGCTACACCACCGAGCCCTACCGGTTCTATTTCCAGGCCGGCGAAAACACCCTTTCTTTGAAGGCTGTTAACGAGCCTGTCATTCTGCGCGCCATCAAGCTGGTGCCCGTGCAGGCCGACAAGGACTACGCCGCCTACGCCGCTGCGCAGCCGCAGGTGGAAATGAGCGAGGATGCAAAGAACTGGTCCGTTACCCTGCAGGGTGAAGCGGCCGATCTGCGTTCCTCCCCCTCCCTCTACCCCCGCTACGACCACGCGTCTCCCGTTACGGAGCCCTACGATGTGAGCAAGACCGTGCTCAACTACATCGGCGGCGACCCGTGGAACACCTCCGGTCAGTGGGTGCAGTGGGATTTCGAAGTGCCTGAGGATGGTTACTACAACATCACCATCAAGGCCCGCCAGAGCTATCAACGCGGCGCTCTTTCCTGCCGCTCCCTGTATATCGACGGCGAGATCCCCTTTGAGGATGTATCCGCTATCTCCTTTGCGTACGACACCGCCTGGAAGATGCATACCCTGGCCGACGAGAACGGTGAGCCCTACCGCTTCTACCTGACCGCCGGCTCCCACACCGTGCGCCTTGAGGCCACTTTGGGTGCCATGGGTGGCATTCTGAAGGATATGGAGAGCAGCATCTACCGTCTCAACCAGATCTACCGCAAGGTGCTGGTGCTGACCGGTGTGAGCCCCGACCGCTTCCGCGATTACAACCTGGCAAAGGTGTACCCCGAAGTGATCGAGGCCATGGAGCTGGAATCCAAGCGCCTGTACAAGCTGGTGGATGACACCGTTCTGCTCACCGGCCAGAAGAGCGACCGCGTTGCCGTTGCCCAGACCCTGGCTGTACAGCTGGAGCAGTTTGTGGAGCGCAACGAGCGCATCACCCAGTCCTTCTCCAACTTCAAGGATAACATCACCAGTCTGGGTACCGCCATGCAGAACATGGCCGAGACCAAGCTGGATGTTGACCTGGTCATCATCAGCGGCGAAAACGCCAAGCTGCCCAAGTACAACGACGGCTTCTTCGCCCGCATGGGTCACGAGATCCGCGCCTGCATTGCTTCCTACTTCGTAGACTACAATGCCCTGGGCGATGTGTACGACGAGAACGCCGACGACCTGATCGAGGTCTGGCTGGTAGCCGGCCGCGACCAGAGCACCGTGCTCAAGACCATGGTGGACGACAGCTTCACCCCCGCCAGCGGCATCAAGGTGAACGTTAAGCTGGTCGCTGCCGATGCTATTCTGAACGCTGTTATGGCGGGCAACGGCCCCGACGTCATCCTGACGGTAGACGGCTGGTTCGCCGTTAACTACGCCATGCGTAACGCCGTTGAGGATCTGACTCAGTTCGAAGACTTTGAAGAGGTCATCAAGCCCTTCTACCCCAGCGCCATCGAACCCCTCACCTACGACAACGGCACCCACGCCGGCGTGTATGCCCTGCCCGAGACCCAGATCTTCTCCGTGCTGTTCTACCGCACCGACGTTCTGGAGGAGCTTGGCCTGGAAGTGCCCCAGACCTGGCAGGATATCATCGCCATGCTGCCCACCATCCAGGGCAACAACATGTCTGTGGGCGTTCCCTTCCCGGATATCAGCAACGTTGATATGTCCGGCTTCAACGCCCTCATCTACCAGAACGGCGGCGCCATCTACAGCGCCGACAAGCAGCGCACCGTCATCGACAGCGAAGCCGGTGTTGCCGCCTTCAAGTTCTACACCAGCCTTTACAACGACTACGGTCTGCCCACCGTATTCGACTTCGTAAGCCGTTTCCGTTCCGGCGAGATGCCTGTGGGCGTTGGCCAGTACACCCTGTACAACACCCTGACGGTCTCCGCTCCCGAGATCCGCGGTCTGTGGGATTTCACCCTCTACCCCGGCACCCTCAAGGACGACGGCACCATCGACCGCTCCGTGCACGCCAACGGCGCCTGCTGCATGATGGTCGCCACCGACGACGAGAACATGAAGCATAACGCCTGGGAGTTCATGAAGTGGTGGGTCTCCGCCGATTCTCAGGTGCGTTTCGGCCGTGAGATGGAAAGCATCCTTGGCTCCTCTGCCCGCTACACCACCGCCAACACCGAGGCGCTGGAACAGCTCGCCTGGTCTGCCGACCAGCTGGCCGTGCTCAAGGAGCAGCAGAAGTGGGCCCGCGGCTTCCCCGAGATCGCCGGTGGCTACTCCACCACCCGTCACATGACCAACGCCATCCGCAAGGTCATCAACGACAAGGATGATCCCCGCGAGACGCTGCTCACCTACACCCGCACTATTAATGAAGAAATCAAGATCAAGCGGCGCGAATTCGGTCTGCCGATTGACGGAGAGGAGGTAACGAAATGAGTCAAGTACAGACTGGTTCCTTTGCCAAGCGGTACCTCACGATGAAGTCCGAAAAGCTCAGCTACGGCATCTCCAAGGCCAAGCGCATGAAGGTTTGCTACCTGTTCCTGGCCCCCTATGCCCTGCTGTTCTTCACGTTCTTCATTCTCCCCATCTGTACCTCCATTTTCTACGGCTTTACCTACTACAACATTCTGGAGCCCGCGCGCTTTGTGGGTCTGCAGAACTACATCAACCTGATCCTGCAGGACGAGGTATTCCTTACTTCTGTTAAGAACACCTTCGTTATCGCAGTCATCACCGGCCCTGTGGGCTACATCCTCTCGTTTATGTTCGCATGGTTCATCAACGAGCTGCCCAAGTGGCTGCGCGCCATCGCGGTTGTTGTGTTCTACGCGCCCAGTATTGCCGGTAACGCATACTCCATCTTCTCCATCATCTTCCGTGGTGATGCTTACGGCTACCTGAACTCCCTGCTGCTCAACTTCGGCTTCATCGATGCGCCTCTGCTGTGGCTCACCGACCCCCGCTACATCATGCCCGTGCTGATCATCGTCATTCTGTGGATGAGCATGGGTACCGGCTTCCTGAGCTTTGTAGCCGGTTTCCAGGGCATTGATAAGAGCATGTACGAAGCCGGTTATGTGGATGGCATCCGCAACCGCTGGCAGGAGCTCTACTACATCACCCTGCCCAGCATGAAGCCCATGCTGCTGTTCGGTGCTGTTATGAGCATCACCTCCGCTTTCAACGTGTGCGACGTGCCCCGTGCGCTGGCTGGCTTCCCCTCCACCGACTACGCGGCCCGTACGGTCGTTACCCACTTGTTCGACTACGGCTTCAGCCGCTTCGAGATGGGTTACGCTTCCGCCATCGCCACGCTGCTGTTCCTGGTTATGATTCTGTGCAAGAAAGTTATTTCTGCCGCACTGGAAAAGGTAGGTACCTGATATGAGCGAATTCAATAAGATCAAATCCAACGGTACCGCAACGCTTAACAAGAAAAAAGTTAAGGGTTACCTGCTTTCCGACGAGACTCAGGCCGTGTTCTGCTCCAAGAAGGGCGAGGCGGTACTCACCATCCCCTACACCGAGATCAAGAGCATGAACAACATCCGCCATGGCGGGTTGTCCAGCACGGTGACCATCAAGACGAAGGATGACGCCGAGTACAGCTTCCTGTTGGTGGAAGGCCAGAAGGTGTACAACAACATCGATAAGTTCTGGCTCAACAAGCCCCTGCAGACCTACAGCCGCGCCGAAGAGCTGCGCCGCCTGGCCGAGCTCCGCGGTGAAAAGGTACAGAAGGTCAAGAAGCACGTCATCAAGCGCCGCCACCCCAACCGCTCCATCGGCGGCGACATCGGCATCTACATCATGCTGGCTCTCGTGGGCCTGCTGATGGCCTTCCCCCTCATCTTCGCTGTGGGCTCCGCGCTGAAGCCTCTGGACGAACTCTTCCGCTTCCCGCCCACGGTCCTGCCCCAGCACCCCACGCTGGATAACTTCTCCGACCTGCTGGTAACCATGGGTCAGAGCTGGGTGCCCTTCAGCCGCTACCTGACCAACACCGTGGCCATTACCTTCTTCGGTACCTTCGGCCACCTGATCATCGCCTCCATGGCGGCGTTCGTACTGGCCAAGTACGACTTCCCCGGCGGCCGCACCTTCTTTAACATCGTTGTTACCGCGCTGATGTTCTCCGGTTACGTAACGGGCATCCCCAACTACGTGATCATGAGCAAGATCGGCATCATCGACACCTACTGGGCCCTGCTGCTGCCCGCATTCGCAGCGCCCATCGGTCTGTTCATGATGAAGCAGTTCATGGAGGGTCTGCCCACCGCGCTCATCGAGGCCGCTCACATCGACGGTGCAGGCGAGTTCCGCATCTTCTGGAACATCGTTATGCCCAACGTAAAGCCCGCCTGGCTGACCGTGATCATCTTCTCCGTGCAGAGCCTGTGGAACAACTCCGCTGCCACCGTAATCTACTCCGAGGCCAAGAAGACTCTGGTCTACGCCCTGCAGCAGATCCAGGCCGGCGGTATTGCCCGTACCGGTCAGGCTGCAGCCGTTACCGTAGTTGTAATGGCGGTTCCCATCATCATCTTCGTTCTGAGCCAGAGCCAGATTCTCGAAACCATGGCAAGCTCCGGTATCAAGGACTGATTTCCCCCGGATAACGACATTGGTTTCAACACTTATCAGAACAGGAGGGTGACAGACCGTGAAAATCATGCACAGGCTTGCAGCACTGCTCATGATCATTATGCTGCTTTCCGGCGTTACTGCCGCCTACGCTGCGGACGACGGCTACGCCAGCTCGTATACCTATAACTACGACTATTGGGGCGACATTCGCGAATCGCCCGATGCCTACCGCGTAGCCTCTGTTGTGCGCAGCGCAGAATTGGGGCTGGATGTTGCCATGAAGCGCCCCCAGAGCCTCTATGCCCGCGAGGATATGCTCTACGTGTGCGATACCGGCAACAACCGCATCCTGGAGCTTCGCCGCTACGGCAACGAGTTCAAGCTGATGCGCATCATCGACAGTGTTCAGGGCGCTGAGCCCGCTACCTTCAACACCCCCACCGACGTGTTCGCCGACGAAGAGGGCAACCTCTACATCGCCGATACCAACAACCAGCGCGTGCTGAAGGTGGACAAAGACCTGAACCATCTGCTTTCCTTTACCAAGCCCACCGACTCCACCTTCGACCAGAGCCTCAACTTCCTGCCCATCAAGCTGGCGGTAGACGTTTCCGGCCGTGTGTTCTGTCTGGCCACCAACGTGAACAAGGGTCTGGTCAAGTTTGAAGCAGACGGCACCTTCACCGGCTTCATCGGTGCCAACAAGGTAATCTATAGCTTCATCGATTACATCTGGAAGGAATTCTTCACCACCAAGGAGCAGCGTGCCCAGCAGGAAGCCTTCGTTCCTACCGAGTACTGCAACATCTACATGGATCAGGACTCCTTCATCTACGCCACCAACATCATCTTTGATGAGTACGACCTGCTGTGGGATAACGCAATGCCCATCCGCCGCCTCAACGGCATCGGCAACGACATCCTCATCAAGAACGACCGCTATCCCCCCATCGGTGAGTTGTACTGGGTAGAGGGCACCGTGGATAAGGGCCCCTCCAAGTTCGTGGATATCACCGTTCTGGAGAACGATATCTACGTAGCGCTGGACCGTACTCGCGGCCGCCTCTTCGGCTACGACAGCCAGGGCATCATGCTGTGGGCTTTCGGCAGCACCGGCAACACCGATAACACCTTCAACTCCGCGATCTCCCTCGAGCACATGGGCCGCGACCTGATCGTTCTGGACCAGAACGAGGGCGACATCACTCTCTTCACCCCCACCGAGTACGGCAACCTGATCTACGACGCCAGCGACGACTACCTCCGCGGCGACTACGACGGCTCCGCCGATAAGTGGGAGGAAGTGCTCAAGCACAACGCCAACTACAACCTCGCCTTCATCGGCATCGGCCGCAGCCTGATGCGTCAGGAGAAGTTCGAGGAGGCCATGGAGTATTTCGAAATGGCCCACGACCGCGACAATTACGGCCGCGCCTTCCGCCAGTGGCGTAAGATCTGGGTAGAAGAGAACATTGGCTGGCTGGTCATTGTTCTGGCCGTAGTGATGATCGTGCCGCTGATCATTCGCACGATCAAGAAAACGAGAATGGAGGTGGAAGTCTATGAGCGCAGCAAAGTTGGAAAGTAAGCCCATCAGCGCCCGCAAGGAAAAGTGGAACAAGTACGTAGATTCCATGAAGTATGCCTTCCACGTAATTTTCCATCCCTTTGACGGCTTCTGGGATCTGACCCACGAAAAGCGCGGCACCCTGGCTGCCGCTACCACGTTCCTGGCAGCATTCCTGATCACCCGCGTGCTGGAGCTGATGTACACCAACTTCCAGTTCATCTCCGCTCCGCTGCAGTGGATCAACATCTTCGAACAGATGGCCTCCCTTCTGTTCCCCTTCCTGATCATCTGTCTGGCTAACTGGAGTCTGACCACGCTGTTTGACGGTAAGGGCCGCTTCTCGGACATCTACATGGCCATGTGCTATGCCCTGGTGCCCTACACGCTGGTCCATCTGCCGCTCATCTTCGTCTCCAACATCATCGCCTTCGACGAGGCCGCCTTCTACGAGGTACTGCTGCTGGTATCCATCGTGTGGTGCGTCGGTCTGGTGTTCATCGGCCTGATGCAGGTGCATGATTACGGCCCCGGCAAAACCATCATCTTCTTGATCGCTACCCTGCTGGGCACGCTGATCATCCTCTTCCTGCTGCTGGTTTTCCTGAGCCTGCTGAGCGACGCGCTGAGCTACTTCATCTCCCTGTACAGAGAGATCGCATTCCGTTTGTATTAAGGAGGGAAGAAGAAAATGAAAAAGAAAAAATTCATTTGGCGCTTGCTTCCCTGGCTCATCACGCTGGCGCTGCTGGCAGCACTGGTGGTGTTTGTGGGTATTCCCCTCTTCGCCCCCGAAGTGCCCCGCGACATCCCCGCCCCTGTGATCTCCTACTATGAGGGCGATACCACCCCCATCATTATGGAGAACGACAGCCTGAAGTTCGAGCTGGATCCCACCACCACCCAGTTCAAGGTGACGGATAAGGCTTCCGGCCAGGAATGGCTCTCCAACCCCGCCGACAAGGACAGCGACCCCGTCGCCCTTGCCGCCAACAAGGAGATGCTCTCCGCTACCCTGAGCCTCACCTACGCCACCACCGGCGGTGAGGTGGAAATGAACAACGCCAAGTACTCCATCGAGAATGGTAACTACACCATCACTCAGCAGGAGGACGGTTCCATCCGGATCGACTACTCCATCGGTAAGATCGAAAAGATCTACGTGATGCCCACGGCGATCACCAAGGAACGCTTCGACGTCTTCAAAGAGGCGATGAAGAAGTCCACCCAGAAGAAGCTGACCAGTAACTACACCCTCTACGAGCCCGAAAAGCTGGACTCCAAGAAGAACAAGGACGAGATCATCGCCATGTACCCCGAGGTACTCAACCAGGCGCTGTACATCCTCAAGTCCGACACTTCCGAGAACAACAAGGCCAAGATCGAGGGCTACTGGGCCGAGGCAGGCTACACTCAGGCCGATTTCGACATCGACAGCCAGCTGGTCGCCGGCTCCAAGGAAAGCTCTGCTGCCATCTTCAACGCCAGCATGATCTACCGCCTGGACGGCAGCGATCTGGTGGTGGAAGTGCCCTACGACAGCATCCGCTACAAGGAAGCCAACCCCATCCTGTACATCACTCCCCTGCCCATGTTCGGTGCAGCCGGTACCCAGGATGAAGGCTACCTCTTCGTGCCCGAAGGCGGCGGCGCGCTGATCAAGTTCAACAGCGGCCTGCTGAACCAGAACGCCTACTACGCCGACCTCTACGGCTGGGATTACGGTATGCGCCGCAACGAGCTGGTAAGCGAGACCCGTCTCAGCTTCCCCGTGTTCGGTATGATGAAGAACGGCAACAGCTTCATGTGCATCATGGACGGTGCCACCTCCTACGGCAGCGTTCAGGCTGACATCAGCGGCCGTTACAACAGCTACAACTACATCTCTGCCCGGTACAACGTACTGCACAGAGACCAGTACAACGTCTCCAACAAGACCGCTCAGCTGGTATACATGTACGAGCAGGATATCCCCGAGGATACCATCGTGCAGCGCTACCGCTTCTTCCAGGGCGACAGCTACGTTGCCATGGCCAACTCCTACAGCGATTACCTGCGCCAGCGCAACCCCGAGCTTGCCGAAGCCACCGCCTCCGAGCAGATGCCCGTGAACGTGGAAATGGTCGGTGCCATCGATAAGACCATCGTCAAGCTGGGCCTCCCCATCGACTCCGTTATCTCCACCACCAGCTTCAAGGAAGCTGAGGAGATGATCGGCGACCTGACCGGCGGCGGCGTTCAGAACCTGAATGTGCGCTTCAGCGGCTGGGCCAACCGCGGCATCAACCAGCGGGTGCTCACCAGCGTGAAGGTAGCTAAGGAGATCGGCGGCGAAGCCGGTATGAAGAGCCTGATCCAGACCGCCAAGGACAGCGGCGTCACCCTCTCTTTCGACGGTGTGAACTGCTTCGCTTACGACAGCGGCATCATGCAGGGCTTTATCGGTTTCAGCGATGCTGCCCGCTACACCACCCGCGAGCAGATCGTGATCGACCCCTACGATGTGATCACCTATCAGCCGGCAGATTGGCTGGATCCCTTCTATGTAGTTACCCCCGCGTACGCACAGAAGACCGCCACCAACCTGATCAACAAGCTGAGCGATATGGGTGCCGAGGGCATCGCCTTCCGCGATATCGGCTACCTGCTCAGCGCCGACTACAACCCCAAGGCCACCGTTACCCGTGAACAGGTGAAGGCCATGAACATCGAGACCATGAAGGAAGCTCAGGCTGCCGGCCAGAGCATCACCATCCGTCAGGGTAACGATTACGCCCTCCCCTATGCCGATCTGATCACCGACATGGATCTGGACGGTGCAGGCTACGCCCTCATCGACCGCACCGTGCCCTTCTACCAGATCGCCCTCCACGGCCTGAAGGATTACACCGGCGAGCCCATCAACACCGCCAGCGACTCTGTGGAAGAGTTCCTCCACTGCGTTGAGTACGGTGCCGGTCTCAACTACACCTTCATGGCTGAGGATACCAAGATCCTGCAGGATACCTTCCACTCTGCCTACTTCGCAGCCAGCTACGACAGCTGGAAGGAAGATGCCATCCAGACCATCACCCGCTACCAGCAGGAGATGGAGGGCCTAAACCGGCAGAACATCGTTGATCACAAGAAGTTCTCCTGCGACGTGGCCATGACCACCTACGAGGACGGCACCAAGGTGTTCGTCAACTACGGCGATAAGGCCCAGATGGTGCAGGGTGTTCTCATTCCTGCCCGCGACTATACTGTGGAAAGGGGGACCGGTAAATGAGCAAGCGTGTCAAGTCCATCAACGAGCATTGGTACACGCCCATGGTCGAAGGTCTCCAGACCTACATTCCCGGTAACCCCATCTACAGGACGATGAAGGCCCGGAACGCCCGTACCGGTACCCTGTTCATCCTGCCCTTCATTATCGGCTTCCTGCTGTTTATGGCAAAGCCGATGGTGGAAAGCTTCATAATGAGCTTTAACGATGTAGCCCTCATCCCCGGCCAGGGCTACGAGCAGACCTACGTTGGCCTGAACAACTACAAGCATGCGTTGACCGTTGACCCCGAGTACAACAAGTACCTGGTCGAAGAAGTGGGTCAGATGGCGGTAAACACCATTGCCACCCTGGTCGTGGCCTTCGTGGTAGCCGTTATCCTGAACCAGGAATTCAAGGGCCGCACCCTGTGCCGCGCCATCTTCTTCCTGCCGGTCATCCTGTCCAGCGGCGTGCTGCCGGGCATCGAGCACCAGAACGAGTTCTACGATATGATGGCCGGTACCGCCGAAGCCCTCGGCGAATCGGGCGTTGACCTTTCCGTTACGCTGCAGGAGCTGCTCTCCCTCTCCGGTGTTGGCGGTCAGGTATTCGAAGTGGTCTTTACCATGATCGACTCCATCTACGACATCGTAATGGCGAGCGGCATCCAGATCATCGTTTTCCTGAGCGGTCTGCAGTCCATCTCCCCCTCTCTGTATGAGGCGGCGGACGTGGAAGGCTGCTCCGCCTGGGAAAGCTTCTGGAAGATCACCTTCCCCATGGTCAGCCCCCTGCTGCTGGTCAACTGCATCTACACCATTATCGACTTCTTCATGAAGAACGATAACCGCGTCATGGAGCTGATCTACCAGGTCACCTATCAGGACTTCAAGTTCGGTATCTCTGCTGCCATGAGCTGGCTGTACTTCGGTATCGCCCTGGCGTTCATCGGCATCAGCTCCTTCATTATTTCCAAGGCGGTGAAGGCATATGAGTAACAAGACAGTTTACATCGGTTCCAACACCAGCTTCTGGGAAAGAAACCGGCGCAGCGGCGGCTACCTGCTCCGCCGTACCGTATCCAAGAAGGTCGTGAGCATTGCCCGTGCGCTGCTGATGTTCGGTCTGTGCTTCATGATCATCCAGCCCATGCTGGTACGTTTCTCCACCGGTCTCATGGAAGAACCTGACCTGTACGATTCCACCATCGTGCTTGTCCCCCGCCATGTTACGCTGGATAACTACCGCATCGTTGGCGAGCTGACGGATATGCCCCGCTCCATGCTCAACACCCTGTGGACCTCGCTGCTGGTATCGGTACTGCAGGTGGTAAGCTGCACGCTTGTCTCCTACGGCTTTGCCCGCTTCGAGTTCCCGCTGAAGAAGTTCTGGTTTGCCTGCGTGGTCATGCTGATCATCGTTCCCCCGCAGACCATTCAGACTTCGCTGTACATGAGCTTTGCCAACTTTGATATCTTTGGTATATTCAAAGCAACAACAGGCAAAACAGTAAACCTGCGTACCTCCATCCTCCCCTACGCCATTATGAGCCTTACCTGTATGGGTCTGAAGAACGGTTTGTACATCTACATCCTTCGTCAGTACTTCGTTGGCGTGCCCAAGAGCCTGGAGGAGGCTGCATTCGTGGACGGCTGCGGCACCCTGCACACCTTCGCCCGCATCATGCTGCCCGACGCAGTGCCCACCATCGCCAGCTGCTTCCTGTTCAGCTTCGTCTGGCAGTGGACCGACGTGTTCTACACCCGAAACTTCCTGAGCAGCTACTCCATTTACTCCAACCAGCTCTCATCCATCGTAAGCCGCATGAGCCGCTACTTTGCTGAGGGCGCCGGTCAGGCCGTTATCGTGCCCAACGGCCGCCAGCAGCAGCTGATCTCCATCGGCGTGCTCATCTGCTGCATCCCGCTGATCATTCTGTACATCTTTACTCAGAAGACCTTCGTACAGTCTCTGGTAATGACCGGCAGCAAGGAGTAAAGCATAAAGATGCATATTTGATACAATATGTGTCTTGCCACCGGGACAAAAGTGTTGTATAATAGTCCCATCACCTGCCGATAGCGGCAAAAATTCCATTGTTACTGTATGGGTCGGTTGTGTTTCATTACAAGCGCCCATATAGAAATAAAAAGGAGGAACCCAACATGAAGAAACTGGTTGCCCTGCTTCTGGCCGTCCTGATGCTCTCCATGAGCGCCATGGCCTTGGCTGAAGTACCCGAAGGCTATCCCGAGATCGTTCCCGAGATGATTCAGGCTGAACCCCTGACCATCACCATCTATGACTACTGGTCTGGCACCGGCGAGCGCGCCGCCGAGCCCACCGAAGAGCAGCAGGCTCAGTACGACTACCGCGACTGGATCGAAGCTACCTACAACGTTAAGGTTCAGCAGATGCAGGGCGGCGACTGGGGCACCTGCGCCGAAGAAATGATCAACTTCACCTCCGCTCCCGATGGCAGCCTCCGCGCTTACATCATCGAGCCCGGTAAGGTTGGCTCCCTGGTCGCCAACGGCGTTGCCGCTTCCTGGGGCGACTACGATTTCTCCGCTGAGAAGTGGAACACCTTCACCCTGAACGCTTGGAAGATCGGCGAGAACGTCTACGGCGTTTCCACCGGCGCTACCGAGCCCCGTGGCTGCGTGTACTTCAACAAGCGCATCCTCGAAGAAGCTGGCATCGACTGGAACACCATCTACGACATGCAGGCTGACGGCACTTGGACCTGGTCCGCTTGGGAGAAGCTCCTGGCTCAGGTTACCAAGGATGTTGACAACGACGGCGTCGTGGACATCTGGGGCGTAAGCGGCTCCGGCGATGACATGTACGTTCTGGCTACCTTTGGCAACGGCGGCTCCTTCTTCGACTACGACGCCGAAGGCAAGCTGCAGCCCACCATGAACAGCAACGAGACCATCGAAGCTCTGAAGTGGGGCCAGTCCATCCAGCAGAACTACTGGATGCACACTCCCGAAGGCGCTAACTGGGATTGGTACAAGGAAGCCTGGAAGGCCGGTTCCTTCGGTTTCTACGTATACCAGACCTACGGCGGCTACAACGACAACAGCGAAATGGCCGACATGGAAGACGAGTGGGGCTGCGTTGCTTTCCCCAAGCCTGACAAGGAAGGCGCCAAGTACCTGCACGTTGCTTCTGAGAACACCACTCTGATCCCCAACGTTTACACCGCTGAAGAGATCCAGAAGATCGCTTTCTTCTACGATCTGTGGACCAACCCCACCCCCGGCTACGACGATGAGGACGCCTGGATCGGCAACAAGTACAACTACACCGACGAGCGCGCTGTTGACGAAACCTACGCCATGCTGCGTAAGGGCGAGCACGCCATCGACAACAAGGTTGTTTACCTCGGCACCCAGAACGACATCCTCGGCAGCAGCCTCCTGTGGAGCCTGGCTGGCGGCGACGTCAACGCTCTGATCGAAGCCGGTCTGCCCGCTTGGCAGGCTGCTTGCGACACCTTCAACGCCAAGTAATTGACGCTTGAAACGTTTCGCAAAGGTTCGATCACCGCAAGGTGAATGAACGTTAGCAAATGAAAAGGCCCCGGAGGTTGCGAAAGCGCCTCCGGGGCTGATTCATTTCCTCTCCCCCACTCTGGGGCGCAGAGAAACAGCCCCTGCATTCCGGCTTGGTACGGAATGCAGGGGCTGTTTGTGTTTGCATCTACAATGGCGCTTAGGGTATGCGCTGTCTTGGTGCGCCTGTACAGCGCATTACGCCAGCTGCTTGGCCAGCTGGGCAATGTCAGCCTTGTTTTCTTCGCTGAGAGCAGAGCGGATGGTGACAACATCCTCCAGCACATTCAGGTTCTTGCCGCCCTCCAGCATGCCGCGCATCACCTTGGCGGCATTGGGAGCCCAGGTGCCGTTCTCCATCAGGGCGATGGTACGGCTCTGGTAGTTGCGCTCGGTCAGGTGATGGATGAAGGTCTTCATGTAGTGGAACACATCGTTGTTGTAGGTGGAGGAAGCCAGCACCAGCTTGGGGTAGCGGAAGGCATCCTCAACGGTCTCAGCCTGGTCGCAGCGGGCCAGATCGTGCAACGCGACCTTCACGCCCAGCTTCTCCAGCTCCTCTGCCAGCAGCTGGGCAGCCTTGCCGGTGTTGCCGTAAATGGAGGCGTAAGCGATGGTAACGCCCTCATCCTCGGGGGTATAGGTGGTCCACAGCTGGTACTTACCGATGTAGTAAGCCAGATCCTCCTTCAATACAGGGCCGTGCAGGGGGCAAATGGTACGGATCTCCAGCCCGGCAGCCTTCTTGAGCAGCGCCTGGGCCTGTGCGCCGTACTTGCCCACGATGCCGAAATAGTAGCGGCGGGCTTCGCAGGCCCAATCCTCTTCCACATCCAGCGCACCGAACTTACCAAAGGCATCGGCAGAGAAGAGCACCTTCTCGCTGCTCTCGTAGGTGACCAGCACCTCGGGCCAGTGCACCATGGGGGCGGTAACAAAGGTAAGGGTGTGGCTGCCCAGGGACAGGGTGCTGCCCTCGGCAGCTACGATGCGGCGATCTGCATACTCCAGACCAAAGAACTGGTTCATCATGGTAAAGGCCTTGGCAGAGGCTACCACGGTGGTCTGGGGGTAAGCAGCCATAAAGGCAGCCACGCTGCCGGAATGGTCGGGCTCCATGTGCTGCACTACCAGATAATCGGGCTGCTTATCGCCCAGCACGGCGCGCAGATTGCCCAGCCACTCATCGCAGAAGCGGCTGTCTACGGTGTCCATCACGCAGGTCTTTTCATCCAGGATCACATAAGAGTTGTAGGCCATGCCGTTGGGCACAATGTACTGGCCTTCGAACAGGTCGATCTCGTGATCATTAACACCGATATAGCGGATATTTTCTGAAATGTGCATATGTATTCTCCTTTGCTTGCTCCCGTGCGGGAGGGATCGATCAAATAATACCATGTTCTTTACACAGATACAAGACAAAAGAAACTGTCAATTTCCCCGTGCCGCAGCGCCGATCTCCACCCCGGGCTTGATGCGCTGGGCAGGCTGGTGCCAACTGCCCAGCCAGCGGCCATCCCAGCTCCAGTATTCCTCGCCATGGGCGGTACGCACTGCACCCACGGCTTCCAACTGCTGCGCCGGCGTCAGCTTGGGATCCAGCAGGGCTTCATCCTTCAGCGTGTTGCGGACACGGCAGATGAAGACCACACAATCCTCTTCGTTGGTGGCAAGCTCATGCTCCACCTGCAGCTCAAAGCAGCAGGGGCTCGAGCTGAGAACGGGCACATCCAGAACCGCACCGCTTTCCCACTGAACAGGCACCTGCATCTTATCGGCATCACGGCCGTCTGCGGTACCAAAATAGTCAGCCAAAGGCAGATTATCCTCCACCACCAGATTGGCGGAGAACACACCCGTGCGGCGAATGTTGCTCAGGGTGCGCTTTGTGCCGCCAATAGCGCAGATCACCCCAAGCTGATCCAGCCAGCAATAGCTGAACCAGCAAAACAGACCGAAATCCGGCGTTCCGTCTTCGTTACGGGTGCCGTAAACGAACAGCGTCTGCGGACAGAGATCATTGGTAACGGGCACAGATACTTTTTTCATGGTTCTTCTCTCCCTTCCAGATTATCGAGAATACGCTGCAGGTAGTTTTCCAGCTGACGGATCTCTTCCGGCTCAAAGCCGCGGTAATACAGGGCGTTCATCTCGTCGGACAGGCGGTCGTATTCCTGCTGCAGGCTGCGGGCTTTGTCGGTAAGGCAGATCAACTGGGCGCGGCGGTCGGTGGGTGAAGGCTTTCGCGAAACAAGGCCGCTGCGCTCCATACGATCCAGCATAGAGGTAAGGGTGGTGTTCGCCAGACTGGTTTGAGAGGATAACCGGCTGATGGTGATGCCATCCTGCTGCCACAGCACATACAGAATGCGCCCCTGTGCGCCGTTGAAGGCATCGATATCTGCCTCCGTGAGCATACGGTCGAACAGGCGCATCCCCACCTGTTTGATGCGGGATATAAGATAGCCGCCCTGGGTCTTCATGCTCCACCTCCAAATATTCTCTGATAGGATATTACTATATAGTAATATATTTTGTCAAGAGGGAGCAGCTTGTTCCGTGCAGCAAAATGTGTTACCATGAAGCCAGCACGAAAGGGAGTGGATACATATGGACAGGCAATACACCCGCATCGACAGTGTGCGCGCTGTGCTGGATGCCGCTCTGAAAGCCATACCGGACGAAGAAAAGAAGCGCTGTGCTTATGTACATCTCTACGGTACCGGGCAGGCAGCCGCTTTTCTAAGCATGAAGCGGGGCGGCGACCGGGCCACCGCCGAGCTGGCTGAGATCGCCGGAATGCTGCACGACTATGCCAAATACATCGAGGGCGGCAAAGAGGAGCACGCAGACCGCTCCGCCCGTTATGCACAGGTGCATTTGAAGGAGCTTGGCGAGTTCTCGGAGGCCGAGATCCGGCTGGTCTGTAATGCCATCGCAGCCCACAGCAGCAAAGATACCGTGGGTTCCCCCTTCGATGAAGTCCTGAAGGATGCAGATGAGATGCAGCATTATTTCCGCAACCCGGTGGAGGAGCATTATTTCCGCCATGAGCGGGTGCAGCAGCTGCTCCGGGAGTTCGGCATCCGTGCCTGAGCGGGAGTCCTCCCTACCGGCGGCATATTTGCGAAGAACCATGTAAACGATAGCGTTAACGATGGCATATGAGCCAGGCCCGAATACCGGATCAAACGAAAATGCTGTGCCGACCACCCCGGCACAGCATTTCTTTATGAAACAGAAAAACCACCGCATATGCGGTGGTCTTTGGCGGAGAAGGAGGGATTTGAACCCTCGCTGCACTTTCGCACACTACTCCCTTAGCAGGGGAGCCCCTTCGGCCACTTGGGTACTTCTCCATGTGGACGGCCTGTATGCCCTTCGCTTCGAAAGAAAGCTGGCGGAGAGAGAGGGATTCGAACCCCCGGTACCTTTCGGTATCACTGGTTTTCAAGACCAGCGCCATCAACCGCTCGGCCATCTCTCCATGCTTGAACCAGCGTTGATTATTATAGCACAGGGTACCCGGTTCGTCAATCCCTTTTTTCATTTCCCCACAGATTTCTTTTTCCTGCCAGCCGCAGCCGCTCAGCAGCAGTTGTGGCAAAACTGTAAAATACTGAAATTTCTTTGCACATAAGGCGTCTTATGGTATAATAAGTACAGCCGTGCCACCGATAACGGCAACGAGAGGAGAGCCCGCATTGTATATCGAGAAGCGTCACATCCGCAAGATCACGAAGGTATTCGACAGCCTCAGCATCCCCCTCAGGCTGGTGGATGCCTCCGGGCAGTGCATCGCCCCGGAAAACGGCAGCGCCTTTGCCATGCCCGACACGGTGCTTTCTCCCTCCATCAACCACAAGGTGGGCCGCCACCTGTGCCGCGGGCTGGATATGCATCCCCCCGTGTACCTGGTCACCGAGGCCGGAAGCGCCGGTGCGGAGGATCTGCTCACCGTGGCCGACGCCATGCTGATGACCATGCTCAAAAGCAGCTATTCCATCTCCAGCCTTTCGGATGTATACCGCCGTGTGCTCCGGCAGGAGCTGAGCAGCATGGAGATCGGCAGCCATGTGAGTGAGCACCAGATCCCCGTGGATATGAAGCGCTGTGTGATGCTGTTCCGCTTTGAGAACCCCACCAAGAGTGCCTACAGCCTGCTGGGCGAGCTGATGCCCCTTGCCGACAGCGATGTGCTGGTGGATATGAACCACTCCAGCGCCGCCCTCATCAAGGATATGCAGGGCGTGGATGGGCTGGACGACCTGAACCAGTACGCTCTTGCCCTGCGGGAGACCGTTCTGGAGGAGACCGGCCACGGCGTAAGCGTGGGCATCGGCGAGGAAAAGAATACCCTCATGCAGCTTGGGGAAAGCTATGCCGAAGCCAAGCACGCACTGGAGGTAGGCTTCCTCTTCCACCCGGATGAGCCCATCTATATTTACAGCCGCCTGCTGCTGGAGCGCTTCCTGATGGGCATCCCCCAGGAGGATTGCCAGCACTTCCACTCGCTGCTGTTCAACCGCAGGACCAACAAGCTCTTCAACGAAGAGATGCTGCAGACCATCGATATGTTCTTCCGCAAGGATCTGAACCTTTCCGATACCGCCCGCCAGCTGTTTATCCACCGCAATACGCTGGTCTACCGACTGGATAAGGTGCAGCGGCTGACGGGGCTGGATCTTCGCCATTTCGACGATGCCGTCACCTTCAAGATCCTCAACGAGCTGAGCAAGTGCGGCAAGGATAAGCCCGCCGCCATCGAATAAATAATCCGGATAAGTGAGGTAAACAACGCATGAAGCACACCAACAAGTTTCTCAGCAAGCTGCTCATCCTCCTTTGCTGCCTGATGCTGCTGGTTACCGGCTGCTCTCTGCTGCCCACCAGCCTGAGCGAGATCATGGGCGGCTTTCTCGGCTCCGATGACGATACCGTCACCATCTCCCGGGAGGAATACGAGCTGCTTTTGAGCTACAAGCAGCTTTCCGAAATGATGGAGATCGTAGACATGTACTACTATCAGGAGCCCGACCATCAGGCCATGATGGATGGCGCCAGCATGGGTCTGCTCTACGGTCTGGACGACCCCTACACCTACTACTACACCCCCGAAGACTATGCTGCCATGTGGGAAGAGGATGAAGGCGAATACGCCGGCATCGGCATCCAGATCATGGGCAACTATTCCACCGGCCTGTGCACCGTCAGCCGTGTTTTCCTGGACAGCCCCGCCATGGAGGTGGGCCTGCTCAAGGGCGACATCCTGACCCGCGTGGAAGATGTGGATGTTACCGCCACCACCCTGCAGGATGCCGTAGACATCATGCGCGGCGAGGTGGGTCAGCCGGTCAAGCTGCAGGTGATGCGCGGCGACCAGCTGCTGGATTTCGTGGTCACCCGTCAGGTGGTGCACGTCAACTGGGTCAACTCCACCATGCTGGAGGGCGATGTGGGCTACATTTCCCTCTACGAGTTCAGCGGCGATTGCTCCGTGGCCTTCGAGGAGCACCTGAACAAGCTGCTGAATGCCGGTGCCAAGGCCCTCATCATGGACCTGCGCGACAACCCCGGCGGCTGGGTGGATGATGCCGTGCGCGTAGCCGATATGTTCATGGATAAGGGCATCGTGGCTACCCTCAGCTATCGTGACGGTACCGGCGAGACCTACAAGACCACCGACGGTGCCAACAGCATCCCCCTGGTGGTGCTGGTAAACGAGAACTCCGCTTCCGCCAGTGAGATCCTCTCCGGTGCCCTGCAGGATCGGGAGCGCGCCACCATCGTGGGCGTGCAGACCTACGGCAAGGGCGTTGTGCAGTACGTGCTGCCCGTTGGCGACAGGGGCGCAGGCATGCAGCTGACCGTTGCCCAGTACTACACCCCCAACGGCAACGAGGTGCACAAGATCGGCATCACCCCCGATGTGATCGTGGAGATGCCCGAGGAGCAGAAGAGCATGTTCTTCGAGATCGGCGACCTGACCGATGCCCAGCTCAGCGAGGCCTACCGCATCGCTCTTGACACGCTGGCGAATACTCAGGTAGAATGACCATACAGGCAGGTGCCCAGCCGCAGAGCCAAGCGGCAACGTAAGGCCGAGGGGCTGGGCACTGCATGATAAAACTCCGGGTTGCGGGTACGGGCTGTCGGCCTTTACCCAAGATAGGAAGGAGGCGCTTTTATGCTGCGATCCTTATCACCGTAGATGCGACCCAACAGTTGTCATCTGCGGTGATTTTTTGGTTTCAACAAAGGAGGCTATGGGTATGATGGAAGAGAGAGTTGGTTTTGTAGGCATTGTGATGCAGGACCGCTCCGCTGCCGAAGGCGTGAACCGGATCATCGGTGCGTATGCACACATCATCCGGGGCAGGATGGGCATCCCCGATCAGGACAGCGGCGAGGCCGTTATCGGCCTGATCGTGCGCGGCAGTAACGATGAGCTTGGCGCCCTGACCGGCAAGCTGGGCAACCTGCCCGGTGTACAGGTCAAAAGTGCGCTTACCGCCTCCAAAGAAAAGAAAGGATGAATTCTGATATGAAAAAGTTTTTCTCTCTGGCACTTGCCCTTATGATGATGCTTTCCCTGTGCAGCGTTGCCGCTGCCGCAGAGCCCGTTGCCACCGTTGCCGCCCTCAAGGGCCCTACCGCTATGGGTATGGTCAAAATGATGAGCGATGATGCCGGTGCCACCTGGGATTTCTCCATCGCTGCCGCTGCCGATGAGATCGCTCCCAAGCTGATCCAGGGCGAGCTGGATATCGCTGCTGTGCCCGCCAACCTGGCCGCCACCCTGTACAACAAGACCCAGGGCAAGGTGCAGGTGCTGGCCGTGAACACCCTGGGCGTTCTGTACATCATCGAAAACGGTGAGACCGTCCAGTCTGTCGAAGACCTGAAGGGCAAGACCATCTACTCTGCCGGTCAGGGCGCTACCCCCGAGTATGCTCTTAACTACATCCTCAAGGAAAGCGGCATCGACCCCGTGAACGACGTGACCATCGTTTTCAGCAAGGAGCACACCGAGTGCCTCAACGCCCTCCTGAACGATGAAAACGCCGTTGCCCTGCTGCCCCAGCCCTTTGTGACCACCGCCATGACCAAGGCCCCCGGCGTGCGCATCGCTCTGGATCTGAACCAGCTCTGGGCCAATGTGCAGGAGGGCAAGGAGAACCCCAGCGCCCTGCTGACCGGCGTTGTGGTGGCCCGCACCGAGTTCATCCAGAACAACCCCGAGGCTGTGAATGCCTTTATGGATGCCTACGCCGCTTCCGTGCTCTACGCCAACGAGAACGTGGATGAGACCGCCGCCCTCATCGGCAGCTACGAGATCGTGCCCGAGGCCGTTGCCAAGGCTGCTCTCCCCTACTGCTGCATCGTTATGATCGAAGGCGAAGAGATGCAGCAGAAGCTCTCCGGCTACCTGCAGGTGCTCTTCGACCAGAATCCCGCTTCTGTTGGCGGCGCTATGCCCAATGAAGACTTCTACTTCCAGCGCTAACCGCATTGCGCCCTGGGCAGTGGTCTTCTGGCTGCTGGTGTGGCAGATCGCCGCTATGGTGATGGATCAGCCGCTATTGCTGGTCTCGCCGCTGGATACCCTCCGGCGGCTCGCTGCACTGGCGCTGGAGCCTGTGTTCTGGCGCTCCATCGGCTTTTCGGTGGGCAGGATCATGCTGGGCTTCGGCCTGAGCTGCCTGTTGGGCATTTCACTGGCTGCACTGGCGTACCGGTTCCGTCCGGTGCGCCAGCTGCTGAGCCCCCTCACCGCCACCATCAAGGCCATTCCGGTGGCCTCGTTCGTCATTCTGGCGCTGCTGTGGGTCAGCAGCAAGAACCTGTCCATCCTCATCAGCGTAATGATCGGCTTCCCCATCATCTATCTGAATACGCTGATCGGCCTGGATCATATGGATCCTAAGCTGCTGCAGATGGCGAAGGTGTTCCGCATACCGCTGGGCAAGCGCATCCGGGTGGTCTATTTCAGCCAGGTGATGCCCTTTCTGCGCACCTCGCTGAACGTAGCCATCGGCCTTTGCTGGAAAAGCGGCGTGGCTGCCGAGGTGATCGGCATCCCCTCTGGGTCGGTTGGCCAGCAGCTCTACAATGCCAAGGTCTATCTGGAGACCGCCGACCTGTTCTGCTGGACGCTGATGATCGTTCTGCTGAGCGTAGCCTGTGAAAAGCTGCTGGCGCTGCTGCTCAGCGCTGCCGAAAAGGGGGCGCTCAAATGATCCGCATCGAAAAGCTGTGCAAAAGCTACGATGGCAAGCCCGTGCTGGAGGGCCTGAGCCTGCACCTGGAAGAAGGGCAACGCTATGCGCTGATGGGTGCATCCGGCAGCGGTAAGACCACCCTGCTGAACCTGCTCATGGCCCTCGAAACGCCGGACAGCGGCCTCATCCGCATGAAGCCCGGGCTACGCATCAGCGCAGTGTTTCAAGAAAACCGGCTTTTGGAAATGATGACCGCCGAAGCCAACATCCGTCTGGTGGCCCCGGAGGCGGGCGAAAAAGCCCGGGAGCTGCTGCTTTTGCTGGGCATTGAGCCCGACAGCCTGCCTCAGCCCGTAAAGACCTACAGCGGCGGTATGAAGCGCCGCGTGGCCATTGCCAGAGCCCTTCTGGCCGACTATGACCTGCTCCTGCTGGATGAGCCCTACAAGGGGCTGGATGAGGATACCCGCCAGCAGGTGATCGATACCGTTAAGCGCATGACCGAAGGCAAGACCGTGCTGATGGTGACCCACGACCCGGAGGATACCGCAGGGCAACGACTGATCGAGCTGAAGGGCACCAAAGCAAGCGAGCCTACTGCCTGACCGTGCCGCCCCCCACATACGAAAACCCGCCCTGTGCCATGCACAGGGCGGGTTTTGTTTGTTGATCGATCACTTCTGACCGGCCCGAACCAGCGTAGCCTGCCAGCCAAGGTCGATGGCCTTCTGGTGGGAGGTGGCGTAGGGGCCGATGGACTGCACCTGCGCCATGGTACGGGGGAAGTGTACGCACAGGTGGCCGGGGAAGTTGTTATCCTTGATGTGGTATACCTGGTGGGGCGTGTTGTGGGTGGAGGCCATATAGACCGAACCATCGCTGAAGATGACCCACACAGCCTTGGGCGTCCAGGTGGTCTTGCCGCCGAAGGCGCGGTTCATGTTGGCGGTATCCTCTGCGGTAATGGGCTCTGCATCGGCATGAGCGCCATTGGAGAAGATGTTGATGCGCCAGGAGATGCCGGTGGTGAAATCGTACACCGTGGCATTGGGGTAGGTACGGGCCTTGGCGCGCACCTCGGTATACCAGTTGGCATAGCGGACGCTGCTGGCGGGAACGGTGCCCACAGTCAGTGCGCCGGTGGTGCTGCCTACACCGGAAGCGCCAATGGCGTTGGGGTTATTCAGCTTGGCAAGGGTACGGCTGCCGGCGATGCCGTCCGGGGTGAGGCCGTTGGCCTTCTGGAAGGCAATGACCGCCAGATTGGTCTTAACGCCGAAATTCCCGTCCGCTTCGCCGGTCAGGAAGCCCAGAGCCACAAGACGCTTCTGCAAAGCAGCCACCGCTGCGCTCACAGAGCCCAAGCGCAGCGTCTCGCTGGTATCCACCTGGTTGGAGACAGCCGATGCGGATTCAAGCGCCGCAATGGTCTTGGCCCCGGCAACACCGTCGGGCACCAGGTTGTTGGCCTTCTGGAAGGCGACCAGTGCATTGCGGGTCTGGCCGCCGAACTTACCGTCTGCGCTGCCTGCCAGGTAGCCAAGGGCGATGAGGCGGTTCTGCAGGTTGGTCACTTCGGTGCCCTGGCTGCCGTAGCGCAGGGTCTGGCTGGTGGTGATGGTAACGGAGCCGCGCACCGCATCGTCGCTGTAGAGCAGCTTCTGGGTCTGATAACCGGCCTTGCCATCCACCTTCAGGTTGTTGGCCTTCTGGAAGCTGCGGATGGCGGTGATGTCATCGCTGAGGCATACACCATCCAGGCGGGAGGAGTAGTAGCCCAGCTCCTGCAAACGCTTTTGCAGCTGCAGCACCATATCGCCGCGGGAACCGGCCATGATGAGCACCACATTTTCTTCGGTGATCACCGGATAGCCGCTTACCGTACCGGCGGCGGTATCCTCTTCATCACTGCCGGGGGCAGGGGTGGCGGTGGGGGTGGCATAGACCGGGTGGGGCGCAAACAGGATGGCGCGGGTCTTGGTACCGCACACACCATCGGGGTTCAGGCCGTTCTTCTTCTGGAAATCCTTCAGGGCGCGCACGCTGCCTTCGCCGAAGGAGCCGTCCAGAGCGCCGGTGTAGTAGCCCAGCTCCTTCAGGCGCTCCTGCACCTTGAGGGCATCGCTGTTCTTGTCGCCGGGGCGCACCACAGTGGTGGGCGGCGCAGGGGTGGGCGCAGGTGCGGGAGTGGCCACGAAGCTCGCGCTCATGGCAGAAGCACCATAGAGGATGTTCTGGTCGGCGGGATCCAGCTCGCCGTCCTTCATCAGGCCGTGCTTGGCTTCAAAGGCCTTGATGGCAGCCTGGGTGGCCTTATCGTTGATGCCGGTGTTCTCTTCGGTGTAGTAGCCCAGCTCCCGCAGGCGGTTTTGGGCACGGTTCACGGCTTCGCCGTGGGAGCCCTCGTAGATGTAGGGGGTACCGACGGGAGCGCAGGTCTTGATGATCTTGCGGTAGCCCTGCTTGTTCTTGGGCTTGCCCTCGTAAAGCAGCAGCTGCAGCTCCTGGTCGCAGATGCCGTCCTGGGTGAGGCCGTTGCGCTTTTCGAACAGCAGCAGGGCCGTCTTGGTCTTGCCGCCGAACTTGCCGTCATCCTCGCCCTCGGCCAGGTAGCCCAGCTCGATGAGAGCCTCCTGCAGGGCCTTTACGGTAGTGTTGCTATCCCCCACGCTGACGGAGATGTACTTCTCCGCATCCGGGTGCACGGTGGGTGCGGGGGTGGGCGTGGGCAGCGGGATATCCGCCAGGTTCAGGTAACCGGCGACACAATAGCCGGTCTTGCCCTCATGCTTGATCTTGGCAAAACCGTTCACATCCACGTCGATCACGCTGACAGCCTCGCCGGGCAGCAGGGTACGGATCACATCCGCGTTGGCAAGAGGCTGCTTGCGCATCTTTACCTGCCCGGCTACCGTGGTATCGTAGGGGTAGGTGCTGATAGCGCTGGGAGGCGACTGCTGGAGGGAAGGGTCGGGGCTGGGTTCGGGGCTGGGATCCAGACCATCCACATACTTGCACATGGCGTAGCCTGTCTCGCCCTTGTACTCCACCTTGTAATACTCGCCGGTCTTACCAAGGATGCGGATGGGGTCGCCCACATCGATCCGGGCGATGACCGTTGCGCTGGAGCTGGGGCGCTTGCGCAGGTTTACATCATCCAGGCTGATGGTATCGTAGGGGTAGGCAGCGGCAAGGGCCGGAGCCAGGGTCGCCAAAAGAGCAGCCGCTACCAGAACGGCTGCTGCCAAACGGATCAGGGACTGTTTACGCTGCATTGTGCACCCTCCAACAAGGCCTATCGTTTGTGCCTGCCCGCTGCCCCGGAATGGGCTGCATTGGGCCGGGCACCTTTTCTTTGCTTTGTTACCAGTCCTTATTGTAGGGTAAATTATTAACTGTGTCAAGTATTTACGTCACAGTTGCGTAACATTTTTGATCAAATTTTTGCGATCGCCTCGATCTCCACCAGACCGCCCATGGGCAGCGCAGCCACCTGCACACAGCTGCGGGCAGGGTAATCGCCCTCGAAATAGCTGGCGTACACTTTGTTAACAGTGGCGAAATCCGCCAGATCCTTAACGAAGATGGTGGTCTTGAGGATGCTGCCATAGCCTGCACCGGCAGCAGAGAGGATCTGCCCCAGGTTCTTCATGGCGGCATGGGCCTGAGCCTCTACGCCCTCGGCAAGGCCGCCCTTCTCCACATCGATGCCCAGCTGCCCGCTGGTAAAGAGGAAGCCTCCGATCATCTGTGCCTGGGAGTAGGGGCCGATGGCGGCGGGGGCTTTATCGGTATGGATGGCTTGCTTCATGTTTTTTCGTTCCTTTCTGTTTGTGTTTCTTCTATGCAATACAGAGACCGTTCTCTGCGGTTCACAGCTTGGTTACGGGGCATTCATCCGAAAGGACACGGCGGTAGTTTTCCGGGTCGGTATCGCCCTCGGTGGAGAACAGGAGCACCCGGCTGTCTTTGCCAAGGCCCAGGGCCTCCCTGAGGCCGCATGTGCCCTTCATGACCGCCGCGGTAAGCCCCATGCCCACCGCACCGCTCTCGCCGGAGACCACAGGCGCATCGCCGGGCAGGGGCTTTGCCAGAAGGCGCATGCCAAGGGCAGAGACCTGATCCGGGCAGCTGACAAAGGCAGCGGCATGGTTCCGGAGTATGCTCCAGGAGACGGGGTTCACCTCGCCGCAGGCAAGGCCTGCCATCATGGTGGCCAGATCCCCTTCCACTTTGGCGGTGGTACCATCGCCCCGAAGGGCGCTCAGGTAGTGGCAGGCGGCTGCATCCGCTTCCACCACTACCACCTTGGGCGGTGCATCCGGGAAGCGGCTGACCAGAGCGCCGGTCACCGCACCCGCCAGCGAGCCGACTCCCGCCTGGATGAACACATGGGTGGGCGGTGCATCGCCCAGCGCCTCCATTTGTTCAAGGGCTTCCGCCACCATGGTGCCATAGCCCTGCATGATCCAGCCCGGCACCTGCTCGTAGCCCTCCCAGGCGGTATCCTGCAGCAGAATACCGCCCGGCGCAGCCGTAGCCTGTTTGGCTGCCAGCCGGACGCAGTCATCGTAATTCATGGCTTCGATGGTGACCTCTGCGCCCTCTTTGCGGATGTTTTCCAAACGGCTCAATGCCGTACCGGCAGGCATGCGCACCACCGCCCTGAGCCCCAGCTGGCGGGCAGACCAGGCAACACCTCTGCCGTGGTTGCCGTCGGTGGCGGTAAAGAGCACCGCATCCTTCAGCCTTTTGCGCATCTCCGGGCCGGTCAGGGCGGCGAAGGTTATGGCCTCGGGCGGGCAGCCCGTCCGCTCCGCCGCATAGCGGGCAATGGCATAGCTGCCGCCCAACACCTTAAAGGCATTGAGCCCAAAGCGCTTGCTTTCGTCCTTGATGTACAGGCCGCCCAGCCCCAGCTCTTTGGCCATGGCCCGAAGGCTGTGGAGCGGCGTGGGCCGGTACTCCGGAAACCCGGTATGGAATGCTTTGGCCTGCGCCACCTGCCCGGGTGACATCAGGCTGAGCCACCGATCCTCCCCTGCGGGCATATGGTTGAGCGTCCAGCGGATGTTCTGCAATCTGCCCCCGCCTCCTTGATGCTTTGCTTCTTTTACAAACAGCGTTCGGCACATCGCCGGACGCTGTTTGTGCTGTTGGCTCCCCTCGGAGCGCTTGTTACGGTACAACGGCGATATCCAGCAGCTGGAAGTTCTTGCCCTCCTGCCCCTCCGCCATGCGGATCTCCACCGTGTGGGGGCCCTTGTCGGAGAAGGTGATCAGCTGGGTCTGGATATTGCCCCAGGCGCCGGCATCGTAGCCGGGCAGGGTGGCCTTGCAAACGCCGTCCACCCATACCTGAGCGCTGCCCCAGGTGGTATCCTTCATCTGCTTATAGGCTACGGTCATGCAGGAGCCCTCCATGACCACCACCATGGGCTCCGTGCCGCTGATAAGGCCCTTGTGCCACCAGCCCATGACGTAGCTGTAGCAAGCCACCGGACCGATGGGGAAGCCGCCCACAGACTGGATACGGCTGTCGCCGTGGCGGATGTTCTCCAACCCCTCCAGCGGGTTGGAGATGCGGATGAACCGGGGCATGGCAAAGGGCTCGGCAGGTACCTGCTCCGCCTGCTGATAGTAATAGTCGATGGCATCGGCCATAAAGGCATGGCCTTCGTTGTTGGGGTGTACATAGTCGGCGGAGTAATCGCTCCAGGTCATGTTGCCTGCTTCGATCTCCGGCCAGATGGCATCCTTTACGCTGATCATGCCCAGGTTGTAGTGCCTGCCCAGCTTGGACATATGCTCCTGGCAGGAGTTGCCGCCGCTGAGCACCGTGAACACCAAAATAACGGCGGGCTTGCACTCTGCAATCAAAAGCTGGCGCAGCAGGCTCTCGTACACACCCTGGCTGATCTGGTCGCCGGAATCATTCACGGCAAACTCCACAAACACGATATCCGGCTGATGGCTGAGCACATCCGCCTCCAGACGGGTGATGCCCAGCAGGGAGGGGGTGCCGGAAATGCCCGCATTCACATAGTTGAGCTTAGAGGGGTCTGCCATATAGCGCTCTGCAAAGGCCTGTGCAGACAGGTAGGCATAGCAATGGGTCTGCTGGGGCTTGGCCAGCGCGCCCTCGGTGATAGAGCCGCCCAGATAGGCGATGGTGACGGTCTCGCCGTTTTGGGCCTTCTGAATGGCGGCATGGAGCCGCTCGGTGTTGCCGGTCTGCAGAAAGGAGCGCTCCAGCATGGTCTGGGTAAACACAGAGGGAGCCTCCGCCGCAGCGGATGCGCACAGCAGCCCTGCACAGAGCAGCAGGGCACAGAAACGGATGCAGGATCTTTTCATAACAAAACCTTCCTTCGCAACGGAGTATGCTTCATTATAGCACCGATAGCCGTAAAATGCCAAGGGTACGGAATGCCCCGCCGCACAGCTCTGCGGCGGGGCCATACATCAGTTGGCAATGCCCAGATGGATCTTTCTGCCCTCCGGTGCCTCTGCGGCCCGGAAGAAGCTGACCTGCACATCGCCGGTGATGCACAGGGTGAGCGTGCCCTCCACAACACCCTCCGGCAGAAGGAAGTCCAGATCCTCCCAGATGGGGCGGCGTTCTTTGGCACGGGCCCGGATCATCTCATCGGCGAAACGATCCATGGGCGGGGCGCTGCGGTGCTCGGAGGTACGGGTATCGCCCTGCCAGCAGCCGATCTCCTGCCCGTTCACCAGCACCCGCAGGCTGCCGCCCTTCACGCTCATGGTGCGCAGCGACAGCAGGCAATGCGCCTCATCGAACCGGCAATCCCGGTAGACGGCCTCTGCCTCTGTTCTGCCGGGGGCCACCGCAATGCTGCTGTAGCCCAGCGTGCCCTGCAGGATGGTGATGCCGGTGTGGTCGTCGTAGTGGTCGGCGGGGGTAATGGCGGTCAGCTCCCGCTTGCCGGTCTGCTCCCCTGCCACAAAGCAGGAGACGCTCTGCGCTTCCATGGCGCTGGAGGGGCCTGCAAAGAAGCGGTATTCCCCCGCCTCCACCATCAGCCTGCGGCTGATGACATCGTAGAAGCGAAGCTCATCCACCGGCACAGCAAAGCTGACCTGACGGGTCTCCCCGGGCTGCACATCCCCGAGGCGGGTAAAGGCCAGCAGCTGGCGCAGGGGTTTCCTGACCCGGGAGGCGGGAGCGATGCCGTAGAGCTGCACCACCTCATCGCTGATGCGGCTGCCGGTATTTGTCACCCGGAGAGAGAAACGGAGGGCATCGCTCTCCGGCTCCACCGTAAGACCCTCGTAGGCGAAGCTGCTGTAGGTGAGGCCGTGCCCGAAGGGGAACAGGGGCTTGCCCTCAAAATAGCGGTAGGTGCGCCCACCCCGGATGATGTCGTAATCGTCGACGTCGCCCAGATTCTCATCGGAGCGGTACCAGGTCATGTTGAGCCTGCCCGCGGGCGAGAAGCAGCCGTAGAGCGCCTGGGCAACAGCGGTGCCCATATCCTGGCTGCCGGTGGCGCTGTGCAGGATGGCAGGCACCCGCTCCTCTGCGCCGCCCAGCGTGTAGGGGTAATTGCTCAACAGCACCAGCACCGTGTTGGGGTTGGCTGCGGAGACCGCATCCAGCAGGCGCTGCTGGTGCTCCGGCAGGCGCAGGGTATGGCGGTCGTATTCTTCCTTGGCGGGGATCAGCGAATGGCTGCCCACAGCCACCACCGCCACCGGCGCTTCTTTGGCCAGCCTCACGGAGGCGGCTACGCCATCCTCCACCAGACGGATGGTGACCGGTGTGCCGGTGCGCTTCCTGCCGGAGGTGAGCACTGCACCATCCGCCTCCACCGGCCAATGGAAGCGGTTCAGCAGCAGGGTCTCATCGCCCCGCTTTTCCAGATGGAACACCTCCAGCACGAACCAGTTGAAGGCGGCCTTGCGCTCGGCGGCCAGCGGCTGCTCCACAGAGGTGGGGCCGTCCGGCATGGTCATGGTCAGATAGGTGCCGGTGCGTACACAGCGGAAGGCGTAGCAATCCTCGCCCCAGCACTCCATAACAAATACATCGCCCTCGTCGGAGAGGATCACTGTGCCATCCTCAGCGATGCGGGCTGCCTTGCCGCCAAAGCAGAGCTGTACCCGATCCCAGCCATCCGCGTATTGGAAGGGAGCCTCCAGCGCCCGGAGACCGTCTGCCAGCGTGCGGCGGTAGGGCGGTTCGCCGCCGTACCAATCCTGGAACCAGGTATCCGCCATGGGGCCCACCAGTGCCACCGGCTGCTCCCGCTCCAGCGGCAGCAGGCCGTCGTTCTTCAAAAGCACATTGGCCTTTTGAGCCGCCAGCAGAGAAAGAGCCTTGGCTTCTTCGGTGCAAAGCGCCTCCTCGCCGATGGCTGCATAGGGGCAGGCCTCCCCGTCGAAGTGCCCGAGACGCATGGCCACCAGCATCTTGGCACGGATGGCCTTATCCAGATCCGCTTCGGTGAGCAAGCCAAGGGCGTAGGCCTCACGGGCTCCTTTATCCACCATGACCGGGTTATCGCTCATGCCGTCCACACCGGCCTTGACAGCCTCCGCCACAGCCTCTGCTGCGTTGCCGTAGTAATGCTGGCCGGAGACCACCAGCCCCAGCGCGCCGCCGTCGCCTACCGCATGGGTAAGCCCGTACTGCTGCTTGAGGATGGTGTTTACCTCGTCATTCAGGATGCCCACCTTGCCGTTGATGCGGTTATAAGCCGTCATGATGCCCTGGGCGCCCTGCTCGATGCAGCGGCGGAAGGGCTCCAGATACAGCTCCCAGCGGTTGCGGGGATCCACCGCCGCATTCTTCCAGGTACGGCCCTCCTCGGTGTTGTTGGCATAGAAATGCTTGAGGGTGGCCGCGGTACGGATGTATTTGGGGTCGTCGCCCTGCATGCCACGGAGATACGCGCCAGCCATGCAGCCGATCTGCACCGGATCCTCGCCGTAGGCTTCCTCGTTGCGGCCCCAGCGGGGATCCCGTTCGATATCCACGGTAGGGGCCCAGCGGCTGAGCCCTCGCCCGCCGTGGCGCTTGTTCACCGCCCGGGCCTCGTTGCCCACCACCTGACCGCAGGCCCGGAGCAGTTCCGGATCCCACGTGGCGCTCATGCCGATGGGCTGGGGGAAGGAGGTGGTGATATCCGCCTCGCCGGGGCCGAAATGATCGTTGCGGGCCTGCACGCCGTGGGCAGCCTCACCGCCCAGCCCAAAGGGCGCGATGCCCAGCCGCTCGCAGCCGGGGATGCGGGAGGCCAGCCAGCCCAGCTTCTCGTCTACGGTCAGGTTCTTAAGCAGCCATTGGATACGCTCCTCAAAGCTGCGGGTGGCATCAAAAAGGATGTTTTGCATACAGCGAATGCTCCCTTCTTCGTGAAAAAAACTCCACCGTGGATATATGGTTTTCACGCTCGTTTTGGTACATTATAGAAAGACAGCCCGGGCCTGTCAATGGAAAAAACGGTTGCTTGCAAATAAACAGAACACGCCGGAGCAATGCGTGCTCCGACGTGCTGCAGGCGCAATAACACCTTGTTTTCTTGCTGTGAGCCCGATGCCGTAGCAGTACCGGGGTTCTGCGGCGTACCTCGCCGCTGCGGATCTATCTTGCCAAAACCAACGGGTACCAGGAAGCGGAGGGCTTGTTGCTCTGCTCCTCCAGCAGAACACGGAAAACCTCCTCCGGGATCGCTTCACCGTTCCGGTAGTAACGGATCTCCTCCTCATCATAGCAGGATTCGGCAACGGCGATGATCCCGAACCGGCCATCCAGCCGGGCATAGCCGAAGCCGCTCTCGAAAGCACTGGAAGAAAACGAAAAGGTGCCATCCGCCTTCAGTTCGTTCATGCCCCGGTAGCCCACCTCGTAGCCGTACACAGTGCTGTCGGCCGCATCCAGCACCAGAAAGCCGAAGTACTCGTCCATGCCCACGGTCTGCCACAGCACCAGTTCTTCATCGCCATCCCGATCCACATCCAGACAGGTATAGACAGGAAAAGCGACCGGCTGACCATCGTACAGGGCAGAAAGCTCACTGAGCGTTACATAGGCCGAAACCTGATCGTGCCAGAAGCGTTCCCCTTCAAACAGCACCGCATCAAAGCGGGGCTCCAGTGTGCGGAGCTCCGGCGCAGCATAGCCGCAGCGCACCGGCTCCTCCACCCGGCCCTCCAGCGTGACCGCCGCAGCAGGCACATAGCCGCAAAGACCATCCCGGTACACATAGTACCGGTGATCCGCCGTCTCGCCCAGCACAATGAGCAGCATCCCGTCCTTGAGCGCCGTGATGGTGTCTGCCTCCGCGGCAGGTGCCGCATACAGAGCCGTACCGCCGGAGGTGCTTACATAGCCCTTGTACTGCACGATGGGCACCGTTTCCGGCTCCGGGCCGCTGTACACATAGCGGCTCATCATATAGCCATTCGCCTGCCCGATGGTCACATACACCCATTCGGCAGAGGGATCGGTGTGGCAGAGGAGCGGAACACCTGTAAAGTACAGGCCCAGAGAATCCGCCTCTGTGGAGGGGGCAGCGCGCAGATGCACCCTGTCTGCATCGCCGCCGTTCACATAGGCGGTCTGCACGGCAGCGCAGGCCCGGTACGGCAGCAGCAGGGTGAGCAGGCATAAGGCGGCGGTCAAAAGCAACATTGTTTTCTTCATGCAGGTCTTCCTCCGGCGTTTGTGGTATGGCTATGGATAGAACGGATCAGGGCAGGAAAAACCTGCCGGGGATCGGATCAAGTATACCAAAAACTGTTGGGGAGGGGAAGAGGGCTTTCTGCCGCAACGGCCATACCAAAGGAAAAAAGCTGTGGCTGCCTGTTCTGAAAATGATGACCACCAACGCCGGAATATGGCATATCATTTTCAGGAACGAAAGCCGCAAACCCGTGCACAATCTGTCTTCCAGCCATACAAAGAAGCCGGAACGGTGCAATGCACAGCATACAAAATTGTATTCATAAAGCGTACAATACAGTTGAAAAACACTGTTACATTTGTTATAATTAATCTTGGTGCAAATTTGCACTCAATCGAAATGATCATTAAGGAGCGAACACAATCATGGAAAAGATTCTGGAGATCCTCAAGTCTATCCGCAGCGACATCGACTTCGAAAATGAGACCAAACTGATCGACGACGGCATTCTCGACAGCTTCGATATCGTATCTATCGTAGCCGAGCTCTGCGATGCTTACGACATCACCATCACCGCCGAGGATATGGAACCCGAAAACTTCAACAGCGTACAGGCTATGCTGGCTCTGGTCGAGCGCATCATGGACGAAGCCTGATCCCGGCTTTTCTCTACGGTTTACCTACGAATCGCAGAAAATAACATACACAGGTTTATAGAAGAGGTGCAGGTATGGCGTTATCTTCCTTCAGTTTTCTTGCGTTTTTGGCCATCGTTGTACTGGCTTATTATGTTGTGCCCAAAAAGGTGCAATGGGTCGTACTGCTGATCGCCAGCTATGCTTTTTATCTTTTTTCCGGCATTGAACATGTTGTCTACATCATCGGCACCACGCTGATCACCTACGGTGCCGGTCGTTGGATGCAGAAGATCCGTGACAAGGGGCAGGCAGCCATCGATGCCGCCGGCGATTCCCTGACCAAAGACCAGAAGCGCGAAGCAAAAAAAGCTGCCGCCAAGCGCATCCATGTGATCCAGGTGCTGACGGTGCTGTTCAACCTGTGTGTGCTTGCTTACTTCAAGTACCTGGGTTTCTTTGTTGAAAACATCAACCGTGTGTTTGCGTTGTTCCACTGGGATGCTTCCATCCCCTTTGTGAATGTGCTGGCCCCCCTCGGGCTTTCTTACTACACCTTCAACTCCATCGGTTACCTGATCGATGTAGGCCGCGGCAAGATCGCTGCCGAGAAGAACGTGGGCAAGTTTGCTTTGTTCGTTTCCTTCTTCCCCTCCATCATTCAGGGCCCTCTGTTCCGCTACGGCGATGTGGGCAACCAGCTCAAGAGCCCGCACAAGTTTGAGTACAACAACCTCAAGTTCGGTGCCCAGCTGATGCTTTGGGGCTTCTTTAAGAAACTTGTGATCGCCGACCGTGTAGCTGCCATCGCCCGCACAGTATTTGCCGCAGGCTTCAGCAATTACACCGGCTCCCACATTTTCTTTGGCGTGCTGGCTTACTCCTTCCAGATCTATTGCGACTTCGGCGGCGGCATCGACATCACCCGCGGTGCTGCACAGATGCTGGGCATCGATCTGCCCGTCAACTTTGAGCAGCCCTTCTTCGCCACCTCCATGGGCGATTTCTGGCGCAGATGGCATATGTCTCTGGGCGCATGGATGAGAGAGTTCGTCTTCTACCCCATCATGCTCTCCAAGCCCGTTACTGCTGTCAGCAAGAGTTTCCGTAAGCGTTTTGGCAGCCATGCCGGTAAGATCGTACCCTCCGTTGCCGCTCCGCTGGTGGTCTTCTTCCTGATCGGTATCTGGCACGGCCTCAGCTGGAGATACATCATCAACGGCCTCTACAACGCCCTGCTGATCTCCTCCAGCGTTGCGCTGCAGCCTCTGTACAACAAGCTGGCAGAGAAGCTGCACATCAACACCCAGGCGTTCAGCTTCCGCGTCTTCCAGATGATCCGTACCTTCGGCCTGCTGTGCATCTCCCGTATCATCGTAAAGGCGCCCTCCATCCGCGACGCGCTGAAGATGATCAAGGCCCTGTTCACCTCCTGGGATCTGGATTTCATTTTCGGTCTCGATGGAACGATCTTCACCTATGGCGTAGGCGAAAAGGAAATGTTCATCCTCTTCATCGCCATCCTGGTCCTGATCGTGGTCGGCGTACTGCGCGAAAGCGGCATGAAGATGCGCGAGACCATTGCCAAGCAGAACATCCTGTACCGCTGGGCACTGGTGTTGGGTCTGCTGGTATTCGTGTTGGTATTTGGCATCTACGGCCCCGAATATGATGCAAGCGCCTTTATCTACGGCCAATTCTAAAGGAAAGGTGAGATTGAGATGAAAGCAAAAGCAAAGGTCATCATCCGTTGTATTGTGTTTTTTCTGATCGTTTTCGCCCTCCTTGTGGTGCTGAGCGATCTGTTTGAAGGCAAGAATAGCCATGTCTACGACAAGCGCCTCTACACCTACAGAACTCTCCCCAAAGGCACGGTAGACGGTGTCTTTATCGGTACCAGCGCTGCCGACCGCTTCTGGATCACCTCCCGCGCGTACGAAGATTATGGCTACGTGATCTACCCCCTCAGCACAGATGCGCTGCCCGGCTGGATGTATACCACAGTCATTGATGAAGCGTTGACCTATCAGGATCCTGAGCTGTTCCTGTTCGACGTTCGCGGTTTTATTCAGAGCAACTACAAGGGCTCCGTTATGGATGCCCGTGCCCGCAGACTGCTCAACTCGATGGACTTCTTCTCCATCAACCGCATCAAGGGCTGCTTCAAGGCCGCGAAGACCATCCGCTCCATCAACTACCCCGGGTACGACGATTGGGGGCTCACCTACCTCTTCCCCTTTATCAAGTACCACAGCATCTGGAGCGAAGATGACTATTCTTTCGATAATCACATTGGCAGCCTGCCGCACGTTTACGGCGGTTTCTTTACCAGCAAGTCGCTTTCCTTCAAGGCAGAGCCTCAGGAGCCTGTGGAGTACCCCGTGGGCCTGATCGAGGATCTGGACCCGATCGCCGAAGAGGCTCTTTACGAAGTGATCGACTACATCAAGAAGAAGGATCTGAACGCGCTGTTCGTTGTAAGCCCCAAGTTCTTCCCCGAACTGGAAATGGGCCGCGTCAACAACATCCTTTCCATTTTGGATACAAACGGTATCGACTACGTTACCTTCGAGCTCTCCGATGCAGGCCACGAGTTGGCCGTTGATTTGGATCCCCAGACCGACTTCTATGACGAAGGCCACGTGAACGCCGGCGGTGCCAAAAAGTTCACTGATGTGTTTGCTGCCTACCTGGACAAATATTACGACCTACCCGACCACCGGGAGGATCCCACCTTTAAGGAAGTCTGGAATGGCGTAAACAAACGCCTGAACAGCTGGATAAAGAAGAACTCGAAGTAAAACAGGAGGATACCATGCTTAAGTCTATTGCGCTGATGATCCAGCACTTTGCCAAGGAAAAGCCGGAGGCTGTAGCCCTGATCGTAAACGACCAGCGCTGCACCTATGCCGAATTGGCCCTGAACAACCGCAAGGCCGCCCTCTACCTGCAGGAGAAGGGCATCAAGGCCGGCGACCGCATCATTGTGGAGGCTGACCACATCCTCCCTTACGTGTACCTGTGGTACGGCATTCAGCTGCTGGGTGCCGTATTCGTACCCGTTGAGAAGAACACCCCCAGCAACCGCATCATGGAGATCGCCAAGGAGCTGGAGACGCCCTATATGGTAAGTCTGGAGACCCGCGAGGATCTGCCCGGCGGCTGGGCCCTGAGCAGCATGCTGCCCGAGTTTTTGGCCAAGGAAGACACCTTCCAGGCCCCCGATATCGACTCCAACGGTCTGGCGGAGATTCTCTTCACCACCGGCACTACCGGCAAGAGCAAGGGCGTTATGGTCTCCTATGCCAACCAGGTGAACATTGCCCTGGCCGGCATCGAGACCACCAACATCCAGCCCGATAACGTGTGGCTGATCCCCACCCCCATGAACCACGCCGCCGGTCTGCGCAAGGTGCACATTGCCATGGCAGTGGGCAGCACCGCCGTACTGCTGGAGGGCTTCCGCAACATCAAGCAATACTTCAAGACCATCCACGACCACAACGTTACCTCCCTGTATCTGCCCCCCTCTGCCATCCATATGCTGCTGACCATCGCCACCAAGAACCTGGAGGAGCTGAAGGATCAGCTGCGCTTCATCTACTCCAGCTCCACTGCTTACCCGGAGCCCGACAAGGAAAAGATGCGCAAGCTGATGCCCAATGTGTATATGTACAACTGCTTCGGCTGCTCCGAGGTAGGCGTTGTCTGCACGGATGAGTTCTGCGTCTCCGGCGGTTCCTCCTACACCGGCAGCGTCGGCAAGCCCAACTCCTACAGCGAGATCGTGCTGCTGGATGAGGATGGCAACGAGAAGCACAATGCTACCGCGCAGGATCCCGGCCTGGTGGCCATCCGCAGCAAGTCTGTTATGCAGGGCTACTGGAACGAGCCCGAGCAGACCGCCAAGGCCCTCAAGAACGGCATGCTGGTAATGAGCGACCTGTGCTACTTTGCCCCCAACGGCGAATTGCTGCTGGTAGGCCGCAGCAACGACACCATCAACCTGGGCGGCTTCAAGGTAGCTCCCGTAGAGGTGGAAGAAGTGGTCATGCGCGTGGATTGCGTGGACGAGTGCCTGCTCATTCCCATCAGCCGCGGCGGCAATGCTGCCCTGAAGCTGCTGGTGGTGCTGAAGGAAGGCTACGAGCTGGACGAGGCCGCCATTCGCGAGACCATCGCCAAGAACCTGGAGCCCTACAAGATGCCCAAGCAGATCGTTGTGATCGACGAGATCATGAAGACCTTCAACGGCAAGATCGACCGCAAGCAGATGATCGCCACCTACGCCTGATGCAGAGAAGGGCATGCGCCCTCTCCCCCATTCCGTGGTGCGACCAAGCGAATACATCAGCACCTCCGGCTCCCCAGTGGGGTCGGAGGCGCTTTGTTTGGGCCGGCAAAGCCCTCTCCCCTCAGCAACAGACTGCTTCCGCAATAAGAAGTGACAAAACATTGTTTTGAACGCAAGGATATAGTATAATGTTACCAGCACTACTCGCATACATCAGCATTTTGTAACCCCATTTCCGCAAAATGCTTTATTTTGGAGGCACGAATGTATACCAGGGAGCAATTAGCCAAATACCCGTTCTTTGCAGAAATATTCCGCTCGGGAGACGCTACCAACGTGATCGACTCCCTGACGGGGCTGGTTTCCAGAAAATACATCACAGAGTTCATTCAGGATCTGATCCGGCGGGAAATACCGTTTTCGCTGGCGCTGATCGATCTGGATAACTTCAAGTTCATCAACGATACCTACGGCCACAAGACCGGCGATGGTGTGCTGGCCGGTTTTTCTGCCGATCTGGAACGTTACCTTGCAGATTATGGTGTTGCGGGCCGCTTTGGCGGTGATGAGTTCCTGTTCGTCAACCTCCGGGATCTGGCGTACGACGATATCAAGAATTTCTTCATTAAGCTGTATTCCAACTTCAATGTGCTCCGAAAGAACATCATGCTGGAGGATTGCGAGCCCTTCATTACCGGTACCATCGGCTGCGCCGTCTACCCCAAGGATGCGCAGGATTACACTTCTCTCTTCGCGCTGGTGGATAAGACCCTCTACCGGGGCAAGACCAAGGGCAGGAACTGCTACATCATCTACGTGGAGGAGAAGCACAAGAACATCACCATGCAGGCGCTGGTGGGCAGGAGCATATACACCATCTTTCACGAGCTTTCCACCCGGTTCGATTCCCGTTCCGCCCTGTCGGCAAAGCTGAAGGCCATGCTGGATATCCTCACCGGGGATATGCGCATCACCGACCTGTACTACGTTGGCCAGGATGCCTGCTTCCGCAGCGTCTCCACCGGTGCTTCCCTGGGCCCGGTGACCGATCTGGAGCAGCTGATCAAAGAGGATCTCTACACCACCAACGAGATCCGCAACATCGAAGCCGGTTCCCCCAGCATGTATGCGCTGTGCCGGGAGAGGGCATTCGAAACGGTGCTGATCATCCGCATCGGGATCCAGGATGAGACCTTCGGCTATCTGGTCTGCGCCGAGCCGAAAACGCTGCGCATCTGGCAGGATGATGAGTACGCCATCCTGTTCTTCGTGGCCCGGATGCTGGCGGTGTATATGCAGGCCTCAGGGGAGAAGCTCTGAGAGAAATAAAGCGGCGGGGTACGCTTGCCCCGGTATGATAACAGCCTTGAAAGGCAGCGGCCTTTCAAGGCTGTATTTTTGCGGAAACAAAAGAACAAGAAAAAACGCCTGATCCAAACGAATCAAACGTTTTCTTCTGGTGGGATTAGTAGGGCTCGAACCTATGACCTCCACGATGTCAACGTGGCGCTCTAACCAACTGAGCTATAATCCCATGCTGTCGTTTCCGATGCAGCTATATGAGTATACTACACACCCCGAAAAAATGCAAGCCCTTTTTTCAACTTTTTTGCTTTTCCCTGTCAACAGCCGGGCACACCACGATCAAACCGGGGCCTGCGCCACAAAAGCACAAGCCCCGGTAAACAAACCTTGCTTTGCCGCTCCTCAGTCCTCCAGCGGCTGCATCACAAATGAGCCATACACCGCTTCACCGCCCGCCTGCTGCGTAGACTGCACAAACAGCCCGAAACGGTTGCCGGTAAAATGCTCCAGCTTAAAGAACATCTCATGGGCCTCGCCCAGCTGCTGCCAGCCCTCCGCCGTGCGGTAGAAGAAGCGCACCAGATCGCAGGAGAAATCCATCTCTGCCTTCAGCTGTACGCTGCTCTTCTGCCAAGGCAGGGAAATGCGCTCTACACCCTCCTCCCCATCGCCGGGGCGGCGGCTGTGCATGGCGATGCGGTACCCATCTGCCCGCTTTTCCAGCCCGATCCATGCCCAGCAGTATTGCAGGGCGCAAAGGCCCGCCCGGTCGCCGCTGTGCAGGCCGGAGCCGTCCAGCGTGATCTCGCCGGAGCAGCCCGGGTACAGGGTACGCTGGGTGAGCATGTTCTTCACCTGCGTGAGCACAGGCGTGGTCTTGCCGGTGCGGATGCGCAGCTGCCCGCCGCCCAGCGTGACCAGCGACAGATCGGGAATGTGGTTCCACTCCCAGACCTCGCTCAGGGTATCGGCAGCAAAATCGTCACTTGCCCAGAGGGGCTTGTACACATGGCCCGGCCGGGTGGTCAGGTTGCAGATCTCCGTGGGGATCTTCCCATCCAGCCCCAGAACAGGCATATCGTTTTCCCAGGTCATGGGCATCAGCATGGGGATGCGCCCCACCGCGCCCACATCCTGGAACAGGATGGCGTACCAGCGCCCGTCCGGCGTATCGATGATGCCGCCCTGGGCTACGCCCGCATCGGTACGGCCCATGTCGTCGTCCATCACCACACCGCCCCGGAACTCGCCCTCCAAGCTGTCGCTGACGAGGCAGCTTTCCACCCGCCGCCAGCGATCCTTCCGGGAATGGATGGCAAACAGGTAGTACTTGCCGCCGATCTTGTACAGATGGGAACCCTCATAGCCCAGATACCGGCTCTCGCCCGAATCGGCAATGATGCGCCTGAGGCCGCCCTCCCTGGGGCCGGTCAGCTCGTCGTTCAGCTCCAGCAGATGGATATGCCGCTGGCCATAGACCAGATAGGCACGGTCGTCATCGTCAAAGAGCAGGGAGCAATCGTGGTAGAAGCCCTCGATATAGCTCCTGCGCCAGGGGCCTTCGATGTTCTCGGCCCGGTACAGGTAGGTCTTCTTGGTATCGTTGGCAACAAAGATCACATAGAAGGTGCCCTTGTGCCAGCGCAGCGTGGCCGCCCACATACCCGCACCGTAGGCATTGCTCCCCTCCAGCCGCTGGGCAGGGGTATCCTCCAGAATATCGTAGATGCGGGTGCAGTACTCCCAGTGGATCAGGTCATACGAGCGCAGGATCACACCGCCGGGCATGAAATACATGGTGGTGGAGATCATATAGTAGGTATCCCCTACGCGGATCATATCCACATCGGGGAAATCCATTGCGGTGAGGGGGTTCTGCCCCACCACCATCTCTCGCTCCGGGTGGAAGCGCCACTCCAGCAGCCGGAGTCCATTTTCCGGGATAAAAGCAGTCTTGCAGTCCGCTTCCACCTTGACAGGCACCAGCAAAGTACGGGGCTCGCTTGCGGCAGGCAGGCTCCAGGCGGCCAGTTCGGTACCGTCCTCCCGGCAAAGGCGCAGTTTGGCCGTATGCTCGGCGGTATAGCAAAGGGTAACGCCGCCCATGTTCTCGCCCGGTACACCGGCGGGCAGCAGCTGGTTCGTAGCCATCGTATCCGTCTCCTTAGCGGCAGGCGGTTGGGTATGCGCTCCGCCCGCCATTTTTCTTTGGTTACACTATAGCCTTCAAGGGGTGGCTTGTCAATCGGGCGGCATGCTTTTTACAGCTCTGCGGCAGGCAGCCGGGCCGATTTGTTCACGCTTTGTTTTATTGCAATTTTTGTGTTTTCGGGCTATACTAAGATGTAAAATCGTATGTACTGAGGAAGTGGACAGATGAAACTTGGTATCGTAGGTCTCCCCAACGTAGGCAAGAGCACTCTTTTCAACGCAATCACCAAGGCAGGCGCACAGGCTGCCAATTATCCCTTCTGCACCATCGAGCCCAACACCGGCATCGTGCCCGTGCCCGACAGCCGTCTGGATGTGCTGGCGCAGATGTATTCCCCCAAGAAGGTAACCCCCGCTACCGTGGAGTTTGTGGATATCGCCGGTCTGGTAAAGGGTGCCAGCCGCGGCGAGGGTCTGGGCAACAAGTTCCTCTCCCACATCCGCGAGGTGGATGCCATCGTGCATGTGGTGCGCTGCTTCGAGGATGAGAACATCATCCACGTAGACGGCTCCATCGACCCTGTACGCGACATCGAGGTCATCCAGCTGGAGCTGATCCTGGCCGACCTGGAGACCGTGCAGAAGCGCACCGACAAGGCCCGCCACCTGTTCCGGGGCGGCGACAAGAAAATGGCCGCCGAGGCCGAGCTGGGCGAACGCCTGCAGGCCCATCTGGAGGCCGAAAAGCCTGCCCGCACCCTGCCCATGACCGATGATGAAAAGGCCATCGTCAACAGCTGGTTCCTGCTGACCGATAAGCCCGTCATCTACGCCGCCAACATTGCCGACAGCGACGTGGGCGAGGGCGAGAGTGAGCTGCCCTATGTGAAGGCCGTAAAGGCCCTGGCAGACGGCGAAGGCTCTCAGGTGTTCATCGTCAGCGCCCAGATCGAAGAAGAGATCGCCCAGATGGATGCGGAAGAAAAGGCCGAGTTCCTTACCGAGCTGGGTCTGGGCCAGAGCGGTCTGGATCGCCTCATCGCCGCCAGCTACGAGCTGCTGGGCCTCCAGTCCTTCCTGACCGCCGGTGCGGACGAGTGCCGTGCCTGGACCATCACCCGGGGCACCAAGGCACCTCAGGCCGCCGGTAAGATCCATACCGACTTCGAGCGCGGCTTCATCCGTGCGGAAGTGGTCTCCTACGACGACCTGACCACCCTTGGCAGCATGAACGCCTGCAAGGAAAAAGGCCTGGTGCGCAGCGAGGGCAAGGAATATGTGATGCAGGACGGCGACATCGTGCTGTTCCGCTTCAATGTGTAAAGAGGTTTCCGAAACATGAGCAGACTTTCGTTCTTTTTCAAGCGCCTTGTACGCATGGACTTCAAAGCCATGTGGAAGACCACCGGCATCCTCAAAGAGCGCAGCGGCAAAAGCCGTGCCTGGCTGCTTTGCGATATGCTCCGCTGTGCGCTGAAGTACAACGCGGGCTATGTGGATTACAAGATCGCCCAGATGTACCGGCTGAACGACGAACAAAAGAAGACCCAGATCACCCGCGGGCTGAGCAATACCATCGTCCGCCGAATGAACGACAAGGACTACTGGTACCTGTTCGACGACAAAGCCACCTTCAACAACCTCTTCAAAGAGGAAGTAGGCCGCAATTGGATGAAGGTGGATGACACCACCACCGTGGAAGCCCTCTCCGCTTTCCTCTCCGAGAATGGCGACCTGATCGCCAAGCCTCTGGAGGGCAGCAGCGGCGTGGGCATCGAGCGCTTCACCCGCGACCATTGGGAAGGCCGGGAGGCCGAGTTCCTTCAGGAGCTTAAGGAGAAGCAGATCGGCATCATCGAGGAGCGGGTCATCCAGCACCCGGAAATGATGCGCATGTGCCCCACCTCCGTCAATACCATCCGCATCGCTACGCTGCTGGGCGATAAGAAGCAGGGCATCGTGTACGCCTTCCTGCGCATCGGCAACGGCAACGTGATGGATAACGTGGATCAGGGCGGCATGGCTGCCCGTGTGGATCTGGCTACCGGCACCTTGCTCACCGTTGGTGCCGATAAGCAGGGCAACACCTTTACCCAGCACCCCATCACCGGTACCGACATCATCGGCTTTACGGTGCCCTTCTTCGAAGAAGCCAAGGCCATGTGCCTCAATGCCGCCCAAAAGGTGCCCCAGATGCGCTTTGTGGCCTGGGATGTGGCCATTACCGAAAAGGGCCCCGTGTTCATCGAGGGCAACAGCTTCCCCAGCCATGCGGTGCCCCAGTTTGCCGCCCACTACCCGGACGGCATCGGCATCATGCGGGAGTTCCGGGAGTTTATCGACATCTGAACTCCGGCGGCCCAGCCGCCCGATGATACGTTATTTTCCCAAAGATACAGCCAAAGGGGGATATCGATCCATGAAGAAATGGCTTAGTCTCATCCTGTGTCTGTGCCTGATGCTGGCGCCCTTTACCGCCGGCGAAGCTGCCAACGACACCTTTACGCTGATGATCTACCTGTGCGGTACCGATCTGGAATCCCGCGCCGGTATGGCTACCTCCGACCTGACCGAGATGGTGAAGAGCGGCGTTGTGAAGAACGGCGATGTGACCATCTACATCCAGACCGGCGGCACCTCCAGGTGGCAGACCAACGGCATCGCCAGCCGCAAGGCCGAACGCTGGACGCTCAGCAAGAACGGCCTGAAGCAGCTGGAGAGCCTCGGCAGCGTGAACATGGGCGATGATGCCTCCCTGCAGAGCTTTTTGGAATACGGCTTTGAAAACTTCCCCGCCGACCGTTACGGCCTCATTATGTGGGATCACGGCTCCGGCGCTACCGGCGGCCTGTGCCACGATGAGTTGACCGGCGACAGCCTCTACTACCCCGAGATCTACAGCGCCCTCAAGAACGCCACCAAGGGCATGCGGGGCACGCCCTTCGCCTTTGTGGGCTTCGATGCCTGCCTGATGGGCAGCTATGAAATGGCGCTGCATCTGGCTCCCTTTGCCGATTACATGATCGCCAGCGAAGAGCTGGAGCCCGGCACCGGCTGGGCCTACGACGGCTGGCTTCCCTCCCTGGTCAAAAACCCAGGCATCTCCATCGAGAAACTGGGCAAGACCATCGTAGACAGCTTTGTAAACGGCGTGCAGAAGTACAGCCGCAGCGAATACGCCACCCTGTCTGTGATCGATCTTTCGCAGATGGATCAGCTGCAGGATGCGGTAGAGGATATGGCTGCCGCCCTCAGCAAGCAGGTGGAGAGCGACTTCAGCACCCTCTCCCGTCTGCGCCAGAACATGCGCTCCTTTGGCGAGATCTCCAACGCCGCCTCCGACATGGTGGATATGACCACCTACGCCGAGGTGTTCTCCCGCTTCGACTCTGCCGCCGCCGCCAACATCAAGGAGGCGCTGGAGGATGTGGTGGTCTACTCCCGCTACACCAGCAACCTTTCCGGCGTAACGGGTCTGAGCATCCTGGTGCCCTTCTCCACCCGCTACAATGCTTCCACCTATATGAAGCAGTACGATACCCAGAACCTTACCCCCAAGCACACCGCCTTTGTGAACAGCTTCATCAGCAAGATCGGTTCCGGCTCCACCGGCGGCTACGGCCTGGCGGATCTGTTCGGCTTCGGCTCCCCCAGCGTTTCCTCCCAGAGCGTGCAGTCTGCGGAGATCGATTGGTTCTCCCAGTACTCCACCGATGCGGACAGTTACTCCCAGAGCGCAGACGACCTGTGGGGCAGCCTGTACGGCTCCGGCTATCAGGAAAGCAACAGCTCCGATTTCTCGCTGGATTCCTTCCTGGGCATGCTGCTGGGCGGCACCGGCTCCTCCGGCTACAACAGCTCCTACGACAGCTATTCCTCCAGCCTGTGGGGCGATATGAGCAGCTACAGCGATAGCAGCTTTGCCACCGACAGCGGCTACGGCAACGATTTCTGGAGCGATGTACTGGGCACCGGCAGCGCCTCCACCGGCAGCAGCAGCTCCTCCTCCGGCAGCTCTAACTCCGGCTCTGCGCTGGATTTCTGGGGCTTCACCTCCGCTACCGAAGCGCCCGCTGCCACCGCCGCGCCCAGTGCAGGCACCGGCAGCATTCTGGATTTCTGGGGTCTGGGCACCGCCACCGAGGCACCCACCGCTACCCCCAACGCAAGCACCAACAGCCTGCTCGATTTCTGGGGCCTGGGCACCACCACCCCCACCGCGCAGCCCGCTGCGCAGAACGAAGCCCAGGTGACCATCCAGACCGCCGAGGGCGAAGTAACGCTGGATAACCCCTTTGCAGGCAGCGAAAGCGAATACGCCTACACCATGGAGCTGACCCCCGAGCAGCTGGAGGTGCTGGGCAAGGTAGAAGCCAACCTGATGATGGACATCAGCGACCCGGACTTCGAATGCTATGTGGAGCTGGGCTATGTGCAGGATGTGATCGTGGACTGGAACCGCGGCAAGATCTACGGCCTGTTCGACGGCACCTGGGGCCACCTGGACGGCCAGATGGTCTGCATGTACGACCAGGTAGCCAACGACCGCTATGTGCGCTCCCTCATCCCCATCACGCTGAACGGCGAAGCCACCTACCTGCTCATGTCCTTTGATGAGGAAAACCCCAACGGCACCGTGCTGGGCACCACCGAGGGCTGGACCGAGAACGGCATGCCCGCCCGCGGCATCACCGAGCTGAAAAAGGGCGATGTGGTCATTCCCCAGTACGAGCTCATCTATTGGGACGAGGAAGGCAACCAGTGCGTGGAGCCCTTCGAGGGCGACCCCATCACCGTAGGCTCCAGCCTGACCATCCCCTTTGCCTTTGAAGAGGTGGAGGGCGATGTGGACTACGTTTACGGCTTCTGCCTGACCGATATCTACGGCGACGAAGTGCTTTCCGACTTCCTGACCCTTTCCTACTGATTTTTCCCCAACGCATACCAAGGAGGCGAACCGCATGACCCCCTGGGATACCATCGTTGACGAACTGTTTTTTGGTGGCCGGGAAAAGGCTGCTGCCGAGAAAGCAACAGCAGCTGACCCTGCCGGGGAAGCGGCTCCCGAAGCCGCACAGGCTTCCGCCCCTGCGCCCAAGCCAGCCCCCGAACCCATGTCTCTGTGGGATTCTGTGGTGGACGAGATCTTTTTCGGCGGCCGGGAAAAGGCCGCACGGGCTGCTGCGGAAGCAGCGGCTACCGAAGCAGAACCGGCTGAAGAACCCGCCCAAGAGACCGAAGCTGTGATCAACGGCGAAGAAACCAACGAAGCGGCTCAGGCCGTATCCGATACCGCCGGGGCTTCCCCCGCCCCGCAGGCTGCCGAAGCCTACGATTTCAGCGCGGCAGAAGAGAAAATGATGGCCCTGCAGCACAAGCTGCAGGAGCAGAAGATCCCCATGGTGATCGTGCTGGAGGGCTGGCAGGCCTCCGGCAAGGGCACCATCGCCGGGGAGCTGCTGGAGGGGCTGGATCCCCGTGGGTACGATGTGTGTGTCCGGGAGCGCATCCCGGAGGAAGCCAAGCAGTACCCCGCCCTGTACCCCTACTGGACAAACATGCCCAAGCAGGGCATGATCGCCCTGTTCATCGGCAGCTGGTACCACGATCTTTGCGCCATGCTGGTCAAGGGCAAGCACCCCAAGCGCTGGGAGAACCGGCTGGAGCAGATCCGCCTGATGGAGCAGATGCTCCTGCGGGATGGCGCTGTGATCGAGAAATTCTTCCTGGATATCCCCGCCAAGGTGCAGAAAAAGCGCCTCAAGGAGCTGGATAGCCGCAAGGAGACCCGCTGCACCCTTACGAAGGCAGACCGGGCCCAGAACCGGCACTACGACCGCTGGCAGCAGGCCTACCGCCGTCTGCTGGAGGATACCGACCTCCCCGGCAGCCGTTGGCACCTGCTCAGCGGCGAGGATAAAAAGGCCGCCAAGCAGGCCCTGTACGAGACTTTGATCGCCTCCATGGAGCAGGCTGTGGCCCAGCGGCAGGCAGGCGACCGCAGCTGGGATACCGATGCCCTCACCGACCACGAACCCATCCCCACCGAGCCCATTCCCGAGCTGGAGCTGTACGAGACCGATACCGTGCTGGACCGGGAGTACAAAGCCGCCGTCAAGGCTGCCCAGAAGAAGCTGCACAGCCTGCAATACGAGCTGTACAGCCGGGGCATCCCGCTGATCGTCGCCTTCGAGGGCTGGGATGCGGCAGGCAAGGGCGGTGCCATCCGCCGCTTGACCAGCGGGCTGGATCCCCGCGGATTCACGGTTGTGCCCATCGCCTCCCCCACCCCGGAGGAGAAAGCCCACCACCACCTGTGGCGTTTCTGGAGGAACCTGCCCAAGGCTGGCGATATTACCATCTTCGACCGTACCTGGTATGGCCGGGTCATGGTGGAGCGTCTGGAAGGCTTCTGCACCGAGGCCCAGTGGAAGCGCAGCTATGAGGAGATGAACCTCTTCGAAAAAGCGCTTTGCGACGAGGGTGCCATCGTGTGCAAGTTCTGGCTGCAGATCAGCCCCGAGGAGCAGCTCAAGCGCTTTGAGCGCCGCCAGAACAACCCGGAGAAGCAGTGGAAGATCACCGAAGAAGACTGGCGCAACCGGGAAAAGTGGCCTCAGTACGAGGAGGCCGTCAACGATATGCTCAAGAAGACCAACACCGCCTATGCCCCCTGGACCGTGGTGGAGGCCGACAGCAAGCATTACGCCCGTGTAAAGGTGCTGGAGACGGTGATCGCCGCCATCGAGAAGCGCCTGGGCTGAGTGTAGGTTTGTCAAACATCTTGTACAGAGAAAGAAGCAAGGAACTCACGAGGAGAAAGCCAGTTGAGAGGACGAGACGGACGGTTGTTGGAACGACTTTGGTGGGCAGCGAGCTGCCCACCAAAGTC
>SVGN01000072.1 GCA_015056315.1 Clostridiales bacterium | reverse complement strand
GGCTCCCCGGGCGGCAAACGGCGATAGGAATCCCTTGCTGCGCAAGGGTTCCGAAACCACCGTACACGCCGCTGGTTTCGGATTGGCAATCGGAGGGCTGCGGCCCTCCGATACCTCTGGGGCTTTGTATGTCAGCTCCTGTGATCGTTTTCCGGTGGTCTGTGCCGAACCGGGGGAGGGGCCCCGGCAATGGCTGCACATCGGTGAGAGCCGGTAATGCCGTGGCCCATTCCGCTTACGCCGCAGCGCTGCGGTGCTGCTTCCACGTAAGCCATGCCAGCGTCAGCAGGCCGTAGATGGCAACAGCCAGCCCCAGGATGCACAGCAGATCGCTCACTGGGAAGAAGCTGGCGGCATCCGCCCCTTTCAGCAGCAGATGAGCCAGCAGCCAGGCAAGCGGTGCAAAGAACAGTTGCCGCAGCAGCCCGGCACAGGGCTTCCTGCGCAGGCAATACCACAGGATGCCCAACACCACCGCCAGCACGGCGGCCAGCAGCCGGTAGTAGGCCAGCACCAGCCTGGGCAGCACCACTGCGCCCCCGTCGGTCTCCTGGCCCCAGAGCAGCTGCTGGGGCTCGGTGTAGCCGTATACGACTCTGTCGGGTACCGGGTAGAGCACGATCTCGCCGTATTCGGCGGTGCTTTCCTGCCAAGACTGGCTTCTCCGGCTTGCACCCTGCAGGTAGACGGTGGTCACGCCGTCCTCCTGGGAGGTGGTGCTGCGCCAGCCGGAAATGCGGCTGTCCGTTTGCAGCAGCAGCGCCTCGCCGGTGTATTCATGCGGGGGTACGGCAGCGGCATCCAGCAGCTGGTAGCTGCGCCCCAGCCGATCCTCCGGGGTGACGGTCTCCACGCCCTTTACCTGTACCAGCCCCTCCTGCCAGGGCAGGAATTGCAGGCTGTCCGTACGGTAGAAGCAGGTGAACAGGATCGTGAACACCAGCAGCGCGGCCAGCAGCGCAGTGCACAGGCGGCGCAGGCGGAGCTGCTTTTTCAGGCTCTTCAGGGGCTGAGTGGTCTCCACTGGCTCCGGAGCCTGCTCCCGCATAGCGGCAAGCCGCTGGGCGCAGGGGGCGCAATCGTGCAGATGCTCCTCGACCAGTGCGGCGGTCTCGGGCTCGGTAAGCTGCTCCGCATGCAGCGGCAGCAGGTCTCTGACAACAGAACAAGGCAGTTTCATGCTCATTCCTCCATTTTCTCTTTGATGCGGGCTCTGGCGCGGTGGTAGACCACGCAGGCCCAGTTCTCGCTCTTGCCGAAAAGCTCGCCGATATCCCGGAAGCTGAGCTGGCCCAGCGTGCGCAGGGTGAAGATCTCCCGCTGCGGCTCCGGCAGCTCATGCAGCAGCCGGTGGATGCGCAGCCCATCCTCCCGCCGAAGCAGGTATTCCTCCGGGCCGGGGGCATCATCCTTCAGGGTATCCATCAGCGGTGCAGGCTGGTTTTTCTTCCTGCGCAGGGTGGAGCAGAACAGGTTTTTGGCAATGGCGCAGAGCCAGCTTTTCAGGCTGCTGCCGCCCCGGAAGCTATCCAGCGAGCGAAGGGCTTTGAAGAAGGTCTCCTGGGTGATCTCTTCGGCAATGTGTGCATCCCCGGAAAGGGAAAGCACATAGCGGTATACGGGGTCGAAGTAGGTTTGATAGATCTGATCAAACGATTCGGTGTTCACCGGGTCTCAGCCCTCCTTTCACTTTATTGGACGCACGGGGGCGAAAAATCTTACAGCCTTTGAGAGAAAAAAAGGTGCCGCTGCTATTGTAATACAGCCCCGGGGTTTTTGGAAGGGGCTGGGTTGACAGCCCCAGGGCCTGTGCGTATGATGAAGGCAGGATTGCAACTTGTGCCTCCGGCGGCAGCCGGATATGGAAAGGCGGTGGCGGGAATGCCGGAAAACCGAAGGATCGCATTGATCTGCGCTGCGATGATCTGTCTGCTTCTGTTGATGAGCAACGGCCCGTATTTCAATGTGGAAAAACATGGCCTCGTCCAGCTTCGGGTCTGTCGGCAGCAGGAGCAGCAGGACGAGTGGATGGATGTGGCCGTGGCCTCCTACCAGCGCTACAAGCCCTGCGAGCCCTTCACGCCGGATGAGGCGAATATCTACACGATCAATACGCATTATGACCCGGAAACCGATGCCTGCTACAAAAGCCTGGCCGATGAAAACGACCGGCCCTGTGACGGGCCGGAGGTGACGCAGGAGATCTTTGCGCAGATCGATAAGCTGGCCTACGCTACGCTTGATATGTGGCTCATCGAAGCAAAGGGCGAGTTCTTTCTGTTTGTACAGCGGAATGCAGGGATCAGCTCAACCAGCCTGTTTTACTACTACAATACACAAAAGCAGAAGCTGATCCTGCTTTGCGGGCTGGAAGCGCAAATACCGGGAGAGATCCGGGTCGTGTCTGCGGAGCGGCTGCGGAGGCTGGAGTAGGGGAAGGGGGGATGGTGCGGATGATGCACGCCCCTTCGAGCAGCATTGACGGATAGGCGGCAGGCTCGGTTGCCGCTCGTACCGGACAGGTCTGTGGCTGAGCTGTCTGTTTTGATGGAACTGCGATGGCAGAGCGAGAGAAAACATCAGCATGCGAGCCGATGAGATGCAGAAATAGTGGATGGCGAGCGGTTGCAACCATGCTTGTGCAACCAAAAAGGTGCATTCGATAGCAGTTGCTGCGGGATGGATGGGAGGTTCATCCCGCTTTTCGTTACACAAAAAGAAGAAGCCACCCTTTTGGATGACTTCTTCTTTTTGGTGGTGCTTACTGGACTCGAACCAGTGACCCCATCGATGTGAACGATGTGCTCTACCAACTGAGCCAAAGCACCGTTTTTTGTACCGCCTTTCGGCGACATGGGTTATCTTATCACAGCCGGGGGAGGATGTCAAGAGGGGAAAATGAAAAAGTTGAAAACCGGATGGCAAATAGCTGCTGAATGCTGTGCAGACAACAAAAAACAGGAGGGGCGGCACGAGCCGTTCCTCTCCTGTAAAGGTTTGCCGAAGCCCCTTACTGCCCGGCTGCAAAGGCTTCTTCGATCACGGTGCTGTAATCGGCCTGGGATGCTTCCACGCTGCCGTAGCCGCGGGTATTGCCTGCGGTAAAGTTGTTGCCGGTGCCGATCACCAGCGTGTTGCCCGCATCCACACGGATCCTGGCAGCGGTGTTGATGGTGGAATGACTGATGAACACCCGGTTATCCTTCTCGCCGGAGCTGCCGCGCACCACGAAGGATTGCAGCCTGCCGTAGATGGTGCAGCTGTCCAGATAGGCGTGGTTGCCGTTCTGCCCGGAGCTGCCGATGTAGAAGCCTGCATCATTGCAGCCGGCAATGCCGTCGTCGTAGTATCCGTCTGGCATGGCGCACTGGCGAATGGTGGCGTTGCGCACGTAGGCGCGGGTGTTGGTGCCGGAGAAGTAGATGCCGCCGTGGCCGTAGCCCTCGTAGCAGCCCCCGTCGATGCGCAGGGAGCCGTTGGAGACCAGCCCGGCATGAGTGCCCAGCACGGAGCAATCGTACAGGGTCAATGCGCCGCTGTTCAGCACACCCCGGGAGTGGGAGGCATAGGTGTTGTTCTTGGCTGTGTAGTTGGAAAGGGCGCGGAACTCGCTGGCACTGGCCACGGTGCTGCCCCGGTTCTGCAAGGCGTTCACATCCAGCCCGTAGGGGGCGGAGGCGGTCAATACGGTGCGCAGCAGCTCGGCCTTGCCGCCTGCCTGCACCAGCACGGCATTAGGGGTGCCCTTGCCTGTGTCGGCGATGGTCACCTCCGCATCGGTCAGGGTGAGGGATGCGTTGCCGGAGACCAGCATGCAGGGGTTGGGGCTGTTTTGGCTGCCTGTATCATCGGCGATGGCGGTGTAGCTGCCGCCCACCACGGAGCAGCTACCGCCCAGCACTTTGAGCAGGGTGGTGCTCTTGCCCTCCGCACCGGTCATGCGGACGCCGCTTCCGGCGGTGCTGCCCAGAAGGGTGAGGCTGACGCTTGCATCCGCTGGCAGCAGGAAGCCGGTCTCGGTCTCGGTAAAGGAAACGGTATGGCCGTTCAGCCGCAGGGTGATGGCTGCCTCCACCGGGAGGGCGGCTGTTTCGGTTGCCGGGCCCATCAGGGAAAGCTGCCAGCCGGAGGCATCCCGGGTGACGGAGGCAACAGCCTCCCCGGCATCGCAGCGCAGGCTGCTTTCAAAGGCGCTTCCATCGTTGACGGCGGCAAAGGCGGCGGTAAGGGAGGGAAAGTAGACCGCCTGCTGCATCTCCGGCAGGGGCGCACCCTGGTCGTAGCCGGGGCCGAAGGCGTCGCTCTCAAAGGAGAGCTGGGTCGCATCCAGCGCAACGCCCAGCGTGATGCGGGCGGGCTTGTCCGGGCGGCAGTTGGCTTCGTTGCCAACGGTTTCGGGCATCCAGACCACCAGGGCCACGGTGCTGCTCTCGCCCTGTTCGGTCAACTGGCCGTATGCACCTTCCCCGCCAAGGGGGAAGGCGGCCTCTGCGGCCTGCCTGGCTGCGGTGCGGCTCTCAAAGGGGGCAGAGCACTGCACGATGCCGAAGCGAAGGTGTTCGGAAAGATCCACCGGGGCATCCTGTGCGGTAGCACCCGGGGTGATGGCAGCGGGCAGAACGCTCAGCCGGTATTTGAGCGCCAGGGAACCGGCGTTTTCGATGCGCAGATACACCACCTCGGTGTGCCCCGGCTCCCAGCGCGCATCCGGCGTAAAGAGGGCGGTGGCTTCGCCCACCGGCTGCCAGCTGTCTGCCTCCATGGTTTTGGAATAACTCATTTCAACATCCAGCTTGCCGGAGGAGACCCGGTTCGTGGGGGAGGTCACCTCGTCGGTGAACCAGGCGATGGTGCCGCCAACAGCACACCAGAGGCATACCGCCACCAGACACAGCAGCAGCACAGAACGCCGGTGTTTCGGGAAAGACATAAGCAGGAACGCACTCCTTTGCAAGAGGATGGAATACTGCTCACATTATACCATTATTGGCAGTATATAACAACAATCGTTTAGGTACTACCGAGAAAACGCGTCCAAACAACAGGCCCGCCCCGGCATTGTGCCGGAGCAGGCCTCAGATCGTGTTGTGGGGGGGCGTGCCCGCAAGGGGCTGCGGTTTACCGCAGGTACCACACCGCCGCATCGTGGGCGGGCAGCGTGGCGGTGAGCGCATCGGCGGCGGTGGCGGTCTCGCCGCTCCACAGCTCGGTGGCGGTAAGACCGTCCGGCAGCTCTGCATCGCTGAGGGGCAGGGCCAGCTCCGCTTCCTCATCGCTCAGGTTGAACAGGGCCAGATAGGTGCCCTTGCCATCCCTGCGGGGGGCGATCCAGGCGGCCTTGTCCTCCAGCGTCCACAGGGGATGGGCGCAGAAGGTCTCCTTCTCGATGGCCAGCAGCTCTGCATTGGTGAGCAGCTTGAGGGTAAAGTCGTCCAGCTTGGTCAGCTCTGCGCCGATCATCAGGGGCGAACGCATCATGCACCAGAGGGTCATCATGGTGCGCTGCTCGGCCTGGGTGAACTTGGTTCGGTCCTCCGGGTCGTAGTCCTGGCGCAGGGCACCTACGGGCAGCATGTCCGCATCCGGCCAGTGGCCGGGGCCTGCGTGGATGCACCACTTTTCCGCACGCTCAAACATGCCCTTGAGCAGCCGCCACTCATCCCAGAAGTCGTCGGTGATGCGCCACAGGTTGGCGTACTTCTTCAGGTGCTCGGCCTCGGCAACGGGGGCGGGGCCGGGGGAAAGGCTCAGCACGATATCCCGCCCGCAGCTGCGGCTGGCGTTGGAGATCAGCTCGATCTCCCGGCGGCAGTGGGGGTACTCCCGGGCAATGTCATCGCACTTGACATAATCCACGCCCCACTCGGCGTAGAGCTTGAAGATGCTGTCGTAGTAGCTCCGGGCCAGCGGATGCTCCTGTTTAACACCGTACATATCCGGGTTCCAGGCGCAGATGGAGTTGGGGTTGGCCAGATCGGCACAGGTGATGTCGGTGCCCAGAATGGGCAGGTGGCGGTGGGCGGCCATGCGGGGAATGCCGCGCATGATATGGATGCCCAGCTTCAGCCCCAGAGAGTGTACGTACTCGGCCAGCGGGGCAAAGCCTTTGCCATCCGCTGCGCTGGGGAAGCGGTTCACCGCAGGCAGCAGGCGGCCGTATTCGTCCATGGTGCAGTTGGAGAAGGGCTCGTACTCGTGGCTGGTGGCCGTGGGCTGGTACCACTGGATATCCACCACCACATACTCCCAGCCGTAGGGCTTCAGGTATTTGGCCATGTAATCGGCGTTTTGGCGCACGATGTCCTCGGTAACAGCAGCGCCGTAGCAATCCCAGCTGTTCCAGCCCATGGGCGGGTTCTTTGCGGGCATAGGGATCCACTCCTTAATCATTGGTAAAGTTTTCGGGTCAGCTCATCCGGGTTCGTGCCTGTATTATAGCTGCCCGGCAGGCGGCGGTCAAGGGGCTTTGTGCAGATAGCCCATGGCGGTCAGATACTCCCGGAAACGCTCCCGCTGGCTGGGGATCATCTCGCCCGAGTTCACAAAGGCAGCGAAGGCCTCCTCCGTCAGCCAGCGGAAGCCGCAGGTCTCGCCGGGCTGCAGCGTAACGGAGGTCTTATCCTGATCGGTCAGGCAGAGGTACTGGTGGTAGATGGTATCCCGGATGATGCAGCGCCCGATCTCGGTAAGCTCGCCCCGGGCGATGCCGGTCTCCTCCCGCAGCTCCCGGCGGGCGCAGGTCAGCCTGTCCTCCCCCTTGAGGGCGGAGCCGCCTGCGGAGGCTTCGTACCAGCCGCCATAGTTGGGCTTGGCCCGATCCCGCTGCATGAGCAGGTAGGAGCCGTCGGTATGGCGCACAAGAATATCGCAGGTAAGGTGATAAAGCCCCTCGGGGATGGGTTCGCCCCTGACCAGCTCCCGGCCGGCAAGGGTACCGTCCGCCAGGTAGGCATCCCAGATCTCCATGGTGTATCCCTCACTTTCTCAGGTAAGTTGTTCTGCCCCGATACTATCACAGCAGGCAAAAGAAAACAAGCGGAGCCGTGCCACACGAAACGGCACAGCCCTGCTTGCTGTATGTGCGCTCAGACCACCGGCTCCGGCTCCCGCTGCATGGCCTTGCGGCCTATCTCCACATTATCCTCCCGGCGGTCCCTGAGGGCGGCGATGGGGTTGGGGGCGGTCTCGAAGCGGTAATCCTCCCCGTTGCGCCGGATGCTCTTTTCAATGACCGTATGGCTGGCAACACCCTCCACATCGTGGTTCACATGCTGCTGGTAGCGGAAGAAATCGGTCTCCGGCTCCAGGGCGCTCACCCGGGCGTAGCTCTCCCGGCAGGCGGTCAGGTCTACGGTGCTTTGCAGAACGGAACGCACATAGGGAATGTTGGAGCAAAGCTGCAGCGGTGAGGGGAAGGTGCCCTCGCCCACCACCTGCTGCCACTCCTTGTGCTCCTCCCGCCAGAGCAGGTGGGCGGCTTTCTCCAGGTGGGCCAGCTCCTGCTCGAACAGCCGCTCCCAGACCTTTTTGATCTGCGGGCAGGTCTCTGTCTCCATGCAGCTGTAGTACAGGTAGCACTCGGTGTACTGGTGCATCAGCAGGTTCTCCAGCCAGGTGCAGTTCACATCCATCAGGCTGCCGTAGTGGGATACATGCTGCTCCTCCACCAGCCCGATCTCCCGGTACAGCGCCCGGCCCGCGTCGTTGGGGTAGGCGGCGCACACGTTCATGTAGAAGTTCATGGTCTGCTGCTCTGCTGCCGTAATGATGCCCACGCACAGTCGGGTCTTCAGGTCGGCGGTCTGGGCGTGGATGGGCTTCTTGATGGAGTCGAAGGGGTGCCGGTGGTGGGCGATGGTGGGTCTGCCGGGCATGATCTCCGTATAGCCGCCCACCAGGCTTTCGGCCCGCTGACCGTTCTCGCCCTCCAGCAGATCCGCATAGCGGTAGAGGTGGTCGAAATCCTCCAGCAGGGCAAAATCCAGGGCGGCCTTCACGTAGGGGTCGGGCTCACGCTTGGCCAGCTGAGCGGTCAGATCCACGGCCAGCTGCTCGTAGCCGATGGTGGTCTCCAGCAGGGTCTCATCCGCAGGCTTCAGGGCGGCCAGCAGCTTTTGCTGCTGCTGCTCGGAGCGGCGCAGCATGGCAATGGCCCGGCGCAGATCGCCGTTTGGGCAGTTGCGGCTCATCTGATGGCTGAACCATACGTTTTCAAACTCCGTGCCGTTCATCAGGATCACACGGGTGCGTGTGTAGGGGTCCACGGTATGCCTGTCGTAGCTCATGGGGGTCATATCCCGCCAGTCCATCAGACAGCTTTCCAGCTTGGGCGCGTGCTGTTCAAAGGGATTCATCTCTCTGCCTCCTTTATGGGAAGATGGTTCTCCCTTAGTATGCACCGCTGCTGTTTGCCTATACGCAGCAGGAAAAACCCTGCCGCCGGGCGAATATTCACAGATACGGATAAAAAACCTCTGCGGCCCAGAGCCGCTTTTCATGAAAGGAGCATACACGATGGTCGTTTTGGAGTATAAGGGTGCAAGAATGGAGGTCGCCGAGCTGGGTGCAGAGATGCGGCGTTTTGTGAGCACTGATGGGGTGGAGCGCATCTGGAGCGGAGACCCGGCGGTGTGGAAGAGCACCGCACCGGTGCTGTTTCCCACCATCAACCTGCTGAAAAACGGCGTGGTGACCATCGAGGGCAGGGAGTGGGCGGTGCCCAAGCACGGCTTTGCCAAGTACCGGCAGTTCGAACTGACCGCTCAGGGCGAGGACTACCTCACCTTTACCCTCACCGCCGACGAGGAGACCCGGGCGGTCTACCCCTTCGAGTTTGCCCTCCATGTGACCCACCGCTTTACCGAGGGCGGCTTTGAGACCACCTATGTGGTGGAGAACCGCAGCGGGCGGCAGATGCCCTTCGTCATCGGCGGCCACCCGGGCTTCACCTGCCCCATGGCGGAGGGGGAGAAGTTTACCGATTATGTGCTGCGCTTTGAAAAGCCGGAGGATGGCCGCCACCTGCTCTGCGATGCCGACCACCTGATCTGCGGCGAGGAGACCTCCGATCTGGGCGAGGATCACCGCACCCTCACCCTGCGCTACGAGGAATTCGACCGGCTGGATACCTACATTTTTGCCGGGCTGAACAGCCGCAGTGTGGAGCTGATCCACAAAGAGCACGGCCACGGCATCCGGGTATCGTTCCCCATGGAGGTGCTGGCGGTGTGGACCATGCCCGGCAAGTGCGCCCCCTATCTGTGCATCGAGCCCTGGCAGGGCCTGCCCCCGCTGGCGGATGAAAGCGGCCTGTTTGAGGATAAGCCCTACCACATTACCCTTGCGGCGGGCGAAAGCTACACCTGCGGGTACCGGATGGAGGTCATCTGATGGCGGTGGTCGGTGTGGGGCTGTATGTACAGGGCAGCCTGGAGGCGGTGCGCCTGTATTGCGAGGCCTTTGATATGGAGTTGGGCTACCATGTTCTCCGGCAGGATGGCAAGGGCTACTACCATGCCGAGCTGAGCCGGAGGGGCGAGCCTGCCCTTTCGGTGGTGGAGGCGGAGCACGCGCCGGGTGCGAACCCGGTGCAGCTGGGCATTACCTTTGAGAGCCGTGCCCAACTGGAGAAGGCCTACGGCTTGCTCATACAGGGCGGCGAATGCGAGCTGGAGCCGCAGCCCCTGCCCTGGAGCCCCTGGGCTGCCTGCCTGAGGGACCGGTTCGGTGTGCGCTGGTTCCTCAGCCTGCCCCAGTACCGGCCGGGGGAGGATTTTGTACCGGAGGTCTGAGCCTTTGATGCCGGGCTTATGAAAGGATGGATGCAACCATGCTGTTGGGCGTTGGCCTGTATGTAACGGGCAGCATCGAAGCTGCCATGCTCTACTGCGATGCCTTCGGTATGGAGCTTCGCTACCCGGTGCTGCTGCGGGATGGCAGCGGCTACTACCACTCCGAGCTGTACAAGGATGGCAAAGAGGTCTGCAATGTGATCGAGGCCGAGCACATCGCAGGCCCCAACCCGGTGCAGCTGTATTTCGTATTCGGGAGCCGGGAGGAGCTGGAGCGTGCCTATGGGCTGCTCAAGGAAGGCGGCCATGTGGAGATGCCGCCCCAGCCCCTGCCCTGGAGCCCCTGGGCTGCTAATGTGCGGGATCGTTTCGGCGTGCGCTGGTACCTGACCCTGCCCCAGCACTACCCGGGGCCGGATTTTGTGCCGGAAAAGTGAGACAAAAGTGCTTGCCGGGATGCACGCGACTTGATTCGCGAGGAGGGAGAAAGGAAATGGCAGATCAGGAATTCGATATGGATGAGCTGTTTGTGATGGACGAGCTGGAGGAGCGGATCGAGAACGCCGTGACCACCGCCGCCGAGGAGGTGGTGAACGACCTTCTGGAGGACCGTCTGGAGGAGGCCGTCTTTGATGCGGTGCAGCAGGCGCTGCCGGAGATCCTGGGCGAATGCCTTGCGGGCTTCGAATTTCAGCTGAAGGATGGCACCATCGTGCGTCCGCGGCAGCAGACCAGGGTGCTCAGCCCGGATAAAGCCAAGCTGCTCCTGTGCTACGGCGGCCTGCGGGTGGATGGCAAATGCCTGATGATCCAGACCCGGCTCACCTGCTGGGAAATGATCGCCGACTACCACGACCGGGAAGCTGCTATCGCTGCCTTGGAGCGGGTGCGCCTTGCCATGGAGGCAGGGGCGAAGCTGGTGGAGCTGTAAGGAAAAGCGTATATGAAAAAGGGGACTGCTGCATTTAAGCAGCAGTCCCCTCAGACTGTCAAAGAAGCCCCAGAGGTATCGGAGGGCCGCAGCCCTCCGATTGCCAATCCGAAACCAGCGGCGTGTACGGTGGTTTCGGAACCCTTGCGTAGCAAGGGATTCCTATCGCCGTTTGCCGCCCGGGGAGCCGTAGGCTCCTAGGCAAACGGTGCAAAAGTCGTCAAAAAAGTCGCCGTAGGCGAGTTTGCAGTGAAAACCATCCTCAAAAAGTGTATAG
>SVGN01000071.1 GCA_015056315.1 Clostridiales bacterium | reverse complement strand
AGCTTTGTTTACCTCGCAGTACCGCTGCGAGGAACAGGGTGGGGCTCCGCGCCCCACACCGCGGTTCCTCTTTTGACGCAAAAGAGGAACCAGAAAACAGCGACACGCTCTCTTTGGTCAAATCCCTAGTACGGCCCAAATCCAACCTACGGTCGGCTTTGGGCTTCGGCGCTGCGGGAGCGCTTCGCGCTGTCCTCACGCCTCGGTTCGCTACGCTCACCCTTCCTTGATTGCCCTTTTTCGGGGCGGCGGTCGCAATCAGGGTCACTCCGCAGCGGCAGGTCAGCTTACTCGCTGCTTGCACAGCGCACTGCTCCCTTTACCCGCCCCGAAAAACGGCAGGGGGATTTGACGTCGTTCGCTACCGTCGCGTGCGGGGAGCCGCTTGGCTGCGGAAAGCATCCCCTGCCTCCCGAACCCCGAGTTGTCGGGGCGGGTCGGCGGGGGAAAGCAAGTTCTTTTCCATAGGCTGTCCCACGCTGTACGCCAGCCAACTCCACAGCCCGCCCTTGCCAAAGGGGGGTGGCTCGCCGAAGGCGAGACGGGGGGATTCCGGCAGCAGCCAACCCGGGAAAGCAGCCCTCCTTCCGGTGGTCATCCCCTCGGCACCCTCAGTCTGCCCTTTGGGCAGCCAGCTCCCTCTAAAGAGGGAGCCTGCGCAGTTGCTTACCATCCGCAGCAATGCGCAATACCCAAGCCGGAGCAGCTGACCCTAAACGGCGGCACGCGCCCCCACAGCCCGCCCTTGCCAAAGGGGGGTGGCTCGCCGAAGGCGAGACGGGGGGATTCCGGCAACAGCCAAGCGGGGGAGCAGCTGACCCTAAACGGCGGCACCCGCCTGCCAGCTCCCTCTTCAGAGGGAGCTGTCGGCGAAGCCGACTGAGGGTGCCGCCCCCAACCGCAGTTACCTCTCACCGCCATGGCGGGGCAGATCCCCCCGCTCCCTCCCCCCAATACACAAAACCCCCGCGCAGCTCACTCCTGCGCGGGGGTCACGATCCCACGATCCACTACAATATTACTCCACTTCTCCCAGATACTCCTCCAGGCACTGCCCGCTGTCCCGTATGGCCAGGCTGTGCACCGTGCCTACATAGCGGATGTGCCAGCACTCCGCCGCAAAGCCGGTGATCTCCTCCTTGCCCTCCTGATAGCGGATGATGAACCCGTACTCCCAGCAGTGCTCGTGGAGCCACTTCTGCTGGGGCGTGCCCATGAAGCTGGTGCCGGGGGTGGTGATGTCGAAGGCCAGGCCGGTGTGGTGCTCGCTGGTGCCGGGGTCGGCCACGGTCTTGCGGGTGGCGGAGCGGGCCCGGTCGCCGCTCATGCCCTGCTGCCGGTACTCGGCCACCTTGTTGTTGAACAGCTTCTGCTGGTAGGCGATGCTCCTGTACCCGGCGCTGATCTGCCAATCCTCCACCCCATCTGCGATGGCGGCGCGGAACATGGTTTCCAGCGCACTGACGGCGGTGCGGTCGCCCTCGATCTCGCTGCCCTTCGTATGCGCCACGCTGTCCGGCAGGGCATTGCGCAGAAGCACCAGATCGCCGGGGTGATAGTCCTCCGGCAGGGCATGGCTCCGGTTCACCAGCAGCGGCGGGGCGGCGGGATCCGGCGTGGGGGTGACGGTCACCTGTTTGGCATCGGTGCTGTAGAGCAGGCCAAGGGTCATCTCGCCCGCCGCGCCATCCACCGCCAGGCCGTGCTGGCTCTGGAACAGGCGCACCGCATCCTGGGTGCCGGGGCCGAAGTCGCCGTCGCATTCCCCATCATAAAAGCCCAGCTCCGTGAGCCGCTCCTGCATGGCCTTCACGCCATCCCCCGTGTCTCCCTTGCTCAGGGAGGAGGGGGTGGCTTCCGGGGCAGGGGTGGGCACGAAGGGCTGGGCATTCTGGGCATAGAGCTGCTCGCGGGTCTTTTCGCCCGCTACACCGTCGGCCTCCAGACCGTGCTGCTGCTGGAACAGCAGCACCGCCTCCTGTGTGCCGGGGCCGTACTGGCCGTCCACCAGGCCGGTGTAGTAGCCCAGCTCCAGGAGCCGCTGCTGCAGGCGGGTCACCTCGTCGCCCTCCACACCGGGCTTCAGCAGCATCACGGTGGGCTGGGGCGTTACGCCCGGCTCCAGCGTTACCGCCAGCATGCTGCGGATGTCGGCGGTGGGGGTGGGGGTGGCGGCAGCCTCTATGCCGAGGGTGCGTCTCTCCCGCATCAGCCCCGGCAGATGGATGCATACGCCGATGAAGCCCGCTGCCAGCAGCACCAGCAAAATGATGGTGCCCACGCTCAACTTTCTTTCATTCACTGGGGTGTTCCTCCGTTTTCGATAGGGTGCAGCCGCCCCTCAAAAGCGCCGGGGCGGCTGCGTGCCCGGTCAGCCCCACAGGGGGGAGGGGTATTCGCCGCTCTGGCTCATGCGGCTCAGGGCGGCCACTACCTGCTGCTTGTCGGCAGCGTAGGTAACGCCGTACCACTTATCCGGGGTGGTGAGCACGGTCACCTTGGCCTTGCCCGCCCGCAGCTGGGTATCCACCACCATGGGCAGGTAATACTCGGCCTTCTCCGGGTTGGCGGGCACCACATCCGCCAGGAATTTGGGGAAGCCCTCTTCAATGGCGCGCATCATGGCGGCAGGGAAGCCCCACATGTTCATGGAGACCACCGTATCCTCGCTGAGGCGGGTGTAGGTGACGGTGTCCTCGGTCATCAGGGGGCCATCCACCGAGGGGATGATGTGGGTGCGCTCGGTCAGGTCCAGCAGTGCGCCGGTCTCGTCCAGCGTGCACACGCCCCGGGCCACGGAGCCGCTTTCGCTCAGGGTGTTCTTGAGCAGGTAGCCCACCATGGTCACATCGCCGTCATCCTTCAGGCTGCACAGGTGGTCGTAGCAGAGCTTGAAGGCGTTGTAGCCGTAAAAATCGTCCGCGTTGATGGCGCAGAAGGGCGCATCCACCAGCTTGCGGGCGGCGTAGATGGCGTGGCCGGTGCCCCAGGGCTTCTTGCGCCCCTCGGGGATGCTGTAGCCCTCGGGCACATCCAGCAGATCCTGATAGGCGTAGTCGATGTGCATATGGCGGCTCACCCGGTCGCCCAGCACCTCCCGGAAGGCCTGCTCGTTTTCCTTCTTGATCACGATCACGGCGCGCTCAAAGCCTGCGCGGCGGGCATCGAAGAGGGAGTAGTCCAAAATCAGCTCGCCGTGTGCGCCCACGGGATCCATCTGCTTCAGACCGCCGTAGCGGCTGCCCATACCGGCGGCCATAATGATCAATACGGGTTTGTTCATGCTCCGTCATGCTCCTTTCGGTTTGGCGGCATACACCGCTACGGGTGATTATACCACACCTGCCCGCCGGGTACAATGAGGTACGGCGGGGCTTTCGGGGGGCAGCATAGCGGGGATACGGGCGGCACCCCCGGTCGGCTTCGCAGACAGCTCCCTCTGACGAGGGAGCCCGGGGTTTGGAGCGGGGCGGTTTCCTCTGTATAGAGGGAGCCTGCGGGGGCAGCCTGTGCCGCAGCTGTTGCTCCGACGGATGCCGATCTGTACCGCCCCGCACCGGCCCCCCTCCCATAACACAACGCCCCGCCTGCCGCAAGCCCTGCGCCCCACATGTAAAAATCATCCGGCTGCTCCCGGCGGGCGCTACCCACTCCGGGGCAGAATGTGGTATACTGTATTCTCCATTCTATTGTTGAAGGAGGTGCCCGCTATGCAGAGATGGCTGCGCTTTTTGCCCTGGCTGCGGCGGGAGCCCTCGCAGGAGGCCCTGGAGACCGCTGCCCCGGAGCCTGCCTACATGCCCCCGGAGGCTCTGGCGGCAGGCTTTGCCCCGCCTGCGGTCTTTGACCGTTCCCGTTTCTCCGGCTGTTCCCGTTCCGTGGAGCTCTCCCGGCGCTCCGGCAGCTCCTGCCTGTTTGCCGCCGCCGAGGGGCAGCAGCTGCTGCGCCGCTCGCTGGCGCTGGCCCACATGACCTATACGCTGGATATCGTGCCCTTTCTGACCGCAGGCTGGCGGGATTTCTCCTTCCAGATCGACGATGTGCTGGAGAGCGGCCAAAGCCGTATCTCCACCGCCGCCGACGAGGATTTTCTGCGCCTTGCCAATCTGGAGCGGATGCAGCGGGCCCGGGCGGCGCTGGAGAGCCGCAACCCGCTGGTGCAGCTGCTGGCGGCCCTCCGTCAGCGGGAGCGCAGCGATACGGTGAAGGCCGTGTGCATGATGCACCCGCTGCCCGGCGGCAGGCAGCTGCTGGCCATCGGCTTCATGGGCACGGGCAAGCGGTTCTACGATTGGTTCTCCAACCTGCGCATGGGGCAGGAGGATGGGTTCCATCAAGGGTTTTCGCAGCTGTGCGACCGTTTTGAGCAGGCGGCGGAGGCCATCTCCTTCCCGGAGACTGCGCTGGCGCTGGGGCTGCCCGGCCTGACCCTGCGGGATGTGCTCACCGAGCTGGCCCGCCCGGAGAGCCGCTTCCGGCTCTGGATGGCGGGGCACAGCCAGGGCGGCGCGGTGATGCAGCTGTTCACCCACCGGCTTTTGCACCGCTACGGGGTGCTGCCCGGCCACCTGTGCGGGGTGGGCTTTGCCTCGCCCACCGTAGCCGCTGCGGATCGGGCCGAAAAGCCCTGGGCGTACCCCCTGTGGCATGTGCGCAACCGGGAGGATGTGGTCTGCCGGGTGGGCGCGCAGGTGCATCTGGGCTGCCTGCTGGATCATGCCCCGGATGCAGCCTTCCGTGCGCAGGTGTACCGCTGCAGCCCGTTGCCTGCGGATGCGGCCTGCCGGGAATGGCTTTCCCCCTGGCTCGGCACCATGCGGGATAACGGCACCACCCTCCTGGCCCTGACGGCCATGCTGCTGTGCATTGCCCAGGAGAAGGGCGAGGATGTGCTCAACAGCTTTGCGGAGCGGTACCGCACCGTACCCGCCATGGAAAAGCTCTTTGCCGCAGCGGATGACCGCACCCAGGGGCTCCTGCGGCTGCTGGTGAACCGTCAGCGCCGCGCCTACCGGGAGCAGACCGGGCAGGAGATGGATGAGGATCTGCTGCTCAGGCAGATCGAGTTGCTGCGCCCCTATGTGCAGAAAACGCCTCTCCGGCGCATTCTGTCGGTGATGGGGGAGTGCCTGCAGCAGCCCCATCAGCTGGGCGGCGATGCCGCCGACCCGGGCGCTTATTCGCTGATCACCGTGCAGCGGCCCTCCCGGCTCACGGCCCTGCGGTGGGCGTACCGCTGCGGGCAGCCGGTGCGGGTGTTGCTGCGGGACCGCCGCAGCGCCATCGGGCGGCGGGCGGCCTGCCAAAGAGGCAAAATGAGGCTGCGGGGGCTGCGGTGAGCGTAGGGGATGCGCCTGTCGGCTGCCCAGCCGGGGGGCGTTGCCCTGACGGGGAGGCTGCCGCCTTTCCCGGCAGCGGGCGGGCAAGCCCTGCCGACCGATCCCCCCCTGCTGTTCTTCCTTCGTACCCCGCCTTGTCACCTATCGCCGCCGATGCTATACTGATAGCCCCGGCGGCCTTTGTTTTGCGCCGCTGACCCACTTCGCCAAGGAGGCTGATCCCCCCATGATCCGCTTTACCAAGATGGAAGGCATCGGCAACGATTATGTATACATCAACGGCTTTGAGGAGCACATCCCCGATCCCGCCGCGCTGGCGGTGAAGATGAGCCGCTATCACTACGGCTGCGGCGCGGACGGGCTGATCATGATCCTGCCCAGCCAAAAGGCGGATTTCCGCATGCAGATGTTCAACAACGACGGCAGCGAGAGCGAGATGTGCGGCAACGGCATCCGCTGCGTGGCGGCCTACTGCCACGACCGGGGCCTCACCGACAAGACCACCTTCACCATCGAATCCGGCGGTGCGGTCAAGGTGATGCACCTGACGCTGGAAAAGGGGCGCACCAAGGCCGTGCGGGTGGATATGGGCCGCCCGGTGCTGGATGGGCTGCGCATCCCCTCCACGGTGGAGGGCTGCCCGGTGGTGGAGCATCCCCTGACGGTGGATGGCAGCACCTACCGCTTTACCCTGGTGAACATGGGCAACCCCCACGCGGTCTGCTTTGTGGAGGATCCGGATACCGCCCCGGTGACCACCCACGGCCCGGTGCTGGAGTGCGACCCCACCTTCCCCAATAAGGCCAATATCGAGTTCGTGCAGGTGATCGACCGCACCCATGCCAAGATGCGGGTCTGGGAGCGGGGCACCGGCGAGACCCTGGCCTGCGGCACCGGTGCCTGCGCCGTGCTGGTGGCCTGCGTGCTGGGCGGATACACCGAGCGCAAGGCGCAGGTGGCGCTGCCCGGCGGCGTGCTGGAGCTGGAATGGAGCGAAGAGGATGATCATGTATACATGACCGGCCCCGCCACCTTTGTATATGACGGGGTCTGGCTGCAGGATTGAGCCTGTAGGAGGCGGTCTGCCCCCACAGGCTCCCGCCCCCCGGCACCCTCAGTCACCCTTCGGGTGCCAGCTCCCTCCAAGGAGGGAGCCTGTAGGAGGTGTCGCTCCCCCCAAGGCTCCCTCTTCAGAGGGAGCTGTCGGCGCAGCCGACTGAGGGTGCCGCCCGCACTCAAGCCCCAATTTCCACACAAAGCAGCACTGCCCACCCACACAGAGAAGGCAGTGCTTTTTGATTTGCAACAGGTCGCCCCCCGGCACCCTCAGTCACCCTTCGGGTGCCAGCTCCCTCCAAGGAGGGAGCCTGTGTGTGGACGTGAGCTTAAGGCAGGGTCGCAAGCCTTGGTTGGCTTGCGATTTTTTTGTTGTATCAAAGGCTTTTCGGGGCTCCTCCTGTCGGCACGAGGTATGACAAAAAATGGATTGCAGTATGGAATAATCAGGTGTATAATACAATAAATATGCGGAGAACGCTATCTCTGCGAAGAAAGGGTGCGAAAGCAATGAAGAATCGAAAGCTTCTCTTGATCGTAAGCTTGCTCGCGGCGCTGACCATCAGTCTTGGCGGCACCATAGCTTACCTGACCGACACAGACAGTGATGTCAATGTCATGACGCTGGGCAATGTGGATATCGTTCAGTTGGAAAACGGCCAGGAAGAGAATGGCTTTGCACAGGGTGCACCGCTCTACCCGGCCTATTATGAAGAGGAGATCGACTGGGCTAACACCCCCGGTGTTCTGGACAAAGAAGTTGCTGTCGAGAACGTTGGCCCCAGCGAAGCATACGTTCGCACCTGGTTTGCCTTTGAAGCCGGCGATCTTTCCTTTGATGAGTTCCGGCAGTACATCCTGCTGAACATGAACGAGGGCAACGAGTCTCCCTGGGAGTGGGCTTGGGATACCTCCACTGCTTATTCCATCACGGATAGCGATGGAAATACCGCTCAATACTATATTGCCGTTGCAACGCTGAAGGAAGCTCTGCAGCCCGGCGACACCACTGCCGCAAGCCTGTACGATGTGGCGATGAGCAAAGATGCAACCAATGCCCAGGTTGAGCCTATGGGTAACGAGTACAACGTACTGACCTTTACGCAGGCCATGCAGACTGTGAACTTTGAGAACGTGGCTCCCGCCGATGCGCTGAACATTGGCTTTGATACGGCCGCTGCGGATGGTGTTGATTTCGCCAAGCATCCCTGGGTCGATGGTGTGGAAAACCCTGATGCATTCACTGTTCCCGGCACCACCATCCGTCTGGTGAAGGCTGACAAGCCTCAGGAGGGTGGCACCGTATACCTGAATTCTGCCGATGACCTCCGTTATCTCCAGACGCTTATTGAGGATTGGAAGACCATCACCGGCTCGGAGGGTCATGACCACTACTACTACCAGAGTGGATGGACTGTGGAACTGAATTGTGATGTCGACTTGAACAATGAGCCTTGGACGCCGGTGGTCATCAGTGAGTTCGGCGGCTTCGATGGTAACAATCATACGATCAGCAATTTGAAGATCGAAACCACTGAGAAGCAGGCTGGCCTGTTCTCCAACACGCTCAACAACGATAGCGGTATCTGCCCCATCTCCAATCTTGTTATTGATGGTGCGGATGTCACCGGTGGCGAAGTGGTCGGTGTAGTTGTTGGCTATGCGACTACTCCTATTACCAACGTTACCGTGAAGAATGCCACGGTCAATTGCAGCAAGTATGCGGGCGGCATCGTTGGCAAGGCTGGCGCTGATCTGATCAATTGCACCGTCACCGACGCTACGATCAATTGTACCGGTAAGGAGGTTGGCGGTATCGTTGGCTTCCTGGCCACCGAAACCAGCTATGCCGATGATCGTGTCATTCATGTATCCAATTGCAGCGTGAACAATACTCAGATTTCCGGTACGGAAGAAGTCGCCGGTATTGTTGGACGTGCCTATGCGATCAAGGGCAGCATTGAGATCTCCGATTGCACTGTCGCGGACGATGTGACGATCACAGCGACAAAAGAGGGAGAAAATTATTGTGGTAAGATTCTGGGCCGCGATTACGACGATGACGCTGATGTGATCATCAAATAATCGCGTTGTTTCACTGGTTTTTTATCACATCCCTTTTCACCGCCCACCCTTATCGGGGTGGGCGGTTTAGATCGTTGAAAAACTCGCCTTTGGCGACTTTTTTGACGAGCGGAGGCTCCCTCCAAGGAGGGAGCCTGTAGCAGGCGGCGCACCACGCCCATCCCCCAATAAAGAAAGAGACCGCCGCACGACGGTCTCTTTTTCGATCATTCCCAGACCCGGCGCTCCTTACGCCAGCTCCTTCTCGATCAGCTTGCTGAGCTCGTAAGCATCCTTATCGATCTCCCGCTGGTCGGGGCCTTCGATCATTACGCGCACACGGGGCTCGGTACCGCTGGCACGGATCACCAGACGGCCGATGTCCTTGTACTTCTCCTCCACCTTGCGGATGGCCGCCACGATGGTCTCGTTCTTGTCGTAGTCGTGCTTTTTGCTGTCGGCTACGTTGGCGGCGTAGAGGATCTGGGGCATGGTCTTCATCACGGAGGCCAGCTTGCTCAGGGGCTGACCGGCCTTTACCATGGCGGAGATCACCTGCACGGCGGTAACGATGCCGTCGCCGGTGGTGTTGTGGTCCAGCAGGATCACATGGCCGCTCTGCTCGCCGCCGATCACATACCCGTCGGCCAGCATCTTTTCCAGCACGTAGCGGTCACCCACAACGGTCTTTTCCAGGTTGATGCCCTGCTTCTTCATGGCGATGTCCAGACCCATGTTGCTCATCACGGTGGCGACCAGTGTGTTGCCCCGCAGACGGCCCTGGTTCTTCAGGCTCAGGGCCAGCACGGCCATCACCTTGTCGCCATCCACCAGATGGCCCCGCTCATCCACAGCGATGAGGCGGTCGGCATCGCCGTCGAAGGCAAAGCCCACATCGGCACCCAGCTCCCGCACCAGCTCGCACAGGCGGCGGGGATGGGTGGAGCCGCAGTTGTCGTTGATGTTGGTGCCGTCGGGCTCGTGGTAGTAGCAGCTCACCTGAGCGCCCAGCTCCTTGAACACCATGGGGGCTACCTCGTAGCTGGCGCCCTGGGCGCAATCCAGCACCACATGGAGGCCGTCCAGCCGTACATCGGTGGTTTCCTTTACGAAATCCACATAGCGGCGGGTGGCGTTGCGCTGGCGCACCGGGCGGCCCACAAACTCGCCGATGGGGCGCTCTGCGCCCTCGGGCAGACCGTTCTTCACGATCTCCTCGATCCTGTCCTCCACGGCGTCGGGCAGTTTGTAGCCGTTCTTGTCAAAAAACTTGATGCCGTTGTATTCCACCGTGTTGTGGCTGGCGCTGATCACCGCGCCCGCATCCGCTTCGTAGTAGCGGGTCAGGTAGGCGATGGCGGGGGTGGGCAGCACCTCCACCAGTACGGCGCGGGCACCCACGCTGCAAATACCGGCTACCAGAGCGCTCTCCAGCATTTCGCCGCTGATGCGGGTATCGCGGCCCACAAGGATAGTGGGGCGGCGCACATCGCTGGCCAGTACATAGGCGCTGGCCTGACCCAGACGGAACGCCGTCTCGCAGGTGAGCTCTGTATTGGCGATGCCGCGCACGCCATCGGTTCCGAACATTCTTGCCATGATCGTTACTCCTTCCGATATATCGTAGGATCCATCACGTAGGGTTAGCTGTAACAGTATATCCCTTTTCCTTGGAAAATTCAACAGTTGAGGTGTGGACAGGGCAGAAAAAACGCAGCACCGGCTGCCTGCCGGGGGCGGTGGAGCAAAGCAGAAAACCGCTCCCCGAAACCCTGCCCCCGCTTGACATACCCCATGTCGAATGATAGACTTTGAGGGAGGGAAAACTGTTGCACATCCTATATTACGGCCTGCGCCGCCGCCCCGGTGGGGTGGGGTGCGCTGTGCCAAGCCCTCGAAAAAAAGGAGCAACCAGAACCATGATGTTTTTGACCCCCGAAACGGGCGAGCTCCGCTTCCCCGGCGGGCTGAGCCTGCGGGCGGGCATGGAGGCCCGGGAGATCGATCCCCATCTGCGCAGCCTGCCGGGGCAGGAGGCGGTGTTCTGCCTGCCTCAGCTGCCGGTGGAGGGCGGCCTGCTGGCCCCGGTCTGCGTGCTGGAGGATGGCAGGCTCGCCGCTGTACGGCTGACGGCAGCGGCGGTCACCGGGCGGCACGAGACCCCCGGCGAGCGCCAACGGGCGTTTCTCTTTGCCCTGCTCGGCCTGAAGGATCCCTGCCCGGATACCCGGCAAAGCGTACAGGTGACCGCCCCCTTCGGCAGCCTGACGCTGTATACCGACCCCCTCACCGGCCAGGCCGGAGCGCTGGTGGAGTACGGCAAGCCCGCCTCCACTGCGGAGGAAGCCCCCTCCTGAGGCTCCCTCAAAGAGGAAACTGCCGCCCACACCCACCAAGGCTCCCTCTTCAGAGATGGCTGCCGCCGCCCCCCTCCATCAAGGCTCCCTCTTTAGAGGGAGCTGTCGGCGCAGCCGACTGAGGGTGCCAATAGCAGCCCCTCCCCGGTGGGTACCTGTCACCCATGCCGGATGACGCTCACCCGCCCCGGGCGGTGGCCAACCCCTGAGCCCGCCCTTGCTAAAGGGGGGTGGCGGCATAGCCGCCGGGGGGATTCCGTGGGCAGCCAAGCCGGGGAAAACAGCCCCCCCTCCCAGTGGTCACCCCACGGCACCCTCAGCCCCTGACGGGGCAGGCTACGCCCCGGTCGTTCAATCGTCGTACAGCCCACTGCCGTGGTCTGTACTCGTTTCACTCCCCACCTGCGGGTCGCTAACGCCTTCGGCGTTGTGTTC
>SVGN01000070.1 GCA_015056315.1 Clostridiales bacterium | reverse complement strand
CGCCGACACCGACACCGACGCCGACGCCTACGCCGACGCCTACGCCTACACCTACGCCGACACCGACACCGACGCCTATGCCGACGGCAACGCCCACGGTTGCGCCTACAGCAACGCCGACCGTTGCGCCCACGGCAACGCCTACGGTTGCGCCTACAGCAACGCCGACCGTTGCGCCCACGGCAACGCCTACGGTTGCGCCTACAGCAACGCCGACCGTTGCCCCCACGGCAACGCCCACGGTTGCGCCTACAACAACGCTGACCGTTGCCCCTACAGCAACGCCCACGGTTGCGCCTACAGCAACGCCGACCGTTGCCCCCACGGCAACGCCGACCCCGGAATCTACCCCGACCCCCACGCCCTATCCATGGGCACCGCCCACGTCGGAGCCGCCCCCGCCGCCGCAAACCGGCGACCCCGGCGCAGCGCTGTGGCAGTGGATGCTCCTGCTCTCCGCAGCAGCCGTGGCAGGCCTGACCGCATGGCAGCGCAAGCGCATGCAGAGAAGCTGATGGGGAACCCAACCAAACAAAACAGGGATACCGCTGCTTGCGGTATCCCTGTCAGTTGGCAATCGGAGGGCTGCGGCCCTCCGATACCTCTGGGGTTTTCGACAGTTTGAAACCTGCTGCGGTCAATGTTCCGCAGCAGGTTTTTACTTGGCTGAATGATCGTTTTTTGGTTGTGCCCCCTCCCGGTCATGGCCCTTCCAAAATAACTTGCTTTTGAAGAAATCGTTCCGGAACGCTTATCCCTTCAAAGTCTTCCCTGCGCCCATGCAATGGGCGCAGTACCGAGGTGCAGGAGGCGGGGCCTCCTGCCGGGGTGCAGGGGCAGCGCCCCTGCCCGTCCCCCTCCCTTACTCCCGGCCAAAGATCTCCTCTGCCAGCCGCAGCCCGGTGGGGGTGGCGGCCAGACCGCCCTGGGCGGTCTCCCGCAGGGCGCAGGGCAGGGCAGCGCCCACCTCGCCCATGGCAAGGATCACTTCATCGGCAGGGATCACGCTGCGGATGCCCGCCAGCGCCAGATCGGCAGCGGCGATGGCGCACATCACGCCGCCTGCGTTGCGCTTGATGCAGGGCACCTCCACCAGCCCGGCCACAGGGTCGCAGACCAGGCCCAGCTGGTTTTTCAGCGCCATGGCAACGGCGTGGAGGCACATCTCCGGCGTGCCGCCGGACAGCTCCACCAGCGCAGCGGCGGCCATGGCGGCGGCAGCGCCGCACTCGGCCTGGCAGCCGCCCTCGGCCCCGGCGATGGTGGCCTGCTGGGCGATCACCAGCCCGATGCCGCCTGCACAGAGCAGTGCAAGGCATACCTGCTGGCGGGGCGCGCCGTGCAGCTCCATCATGGGCAGGAGCGCGCCGGGCAGGATGCCGCAGCTGCCTGCGGTGGGGCTGGCAACGATGCGGCCCATGGCAGCGTTGTATTCGGCCACTGCCAGCGCAACGGCCATGGCCCGGGCGCAGAAAGCGCCGCTGAGGGCTTTGTCGCCGTTCATATGCATGCGCCAGGCATCGCCGCCGGTGAGGCCGCTGTGGGAGCGCAGATCCTCCCGGAGGCCGTTGGCGGCGGATTCTTCCATTACGGTGAGCCGCCGGTCGATGATGCCAAGCAGCTCCTCTTCGGTCATTTCCATCTGGGCGGCCTGGTCGGCCAGCACCAGCCTGCCCAGGGTCAGCCCCCGTTCGGCGGCGCACTGCGCCAGCTCGGCAACGCTGCGGTAATCAGGCATGTCCGTCATCCTCCGGTTTCGCTTGCAGATAAACTACGTTTTCCACGTTGGGCAGCGCCCGCAGGGCGCGGATGGTCTCCTGGGGCACCAGGCTGTCCACCTCGATGGTCATCATGGCCAGGCGGCCCTTGGCGGGGCGGCTCAGCTTGAAATTGCCGATGTTGGTGCCCGAGAAGGAAAGGATCTGGCTCACGGTGGCGATCACGCCCGGGGTATCCCGGTGGGGGATGATGAGGGTATCGCACTGGCCTGCAAAGGCGCTTTCCATGCCGTTGAGACGGGTGACCAGCACATTGCCGCCGCCGATGGAGGCAGCCTCCACCTCCACAGAGGTACCGTCGGCAGCCTTCAGGCGGATGATGGCGGTATTGGGGTGGCAGCGGGGCAGGCTCACCGTGCGGAACCGGTAGACAAACCCCTGCTCCCGGGCGATCTCCAGGCTGTTTGGCAGGCGCAGATCATCCGGCCGCATGCCCAGGATGCCCGCCACGATGGCCCGGTCGGTGCCGTGGCCCCGGTAGGTCTTGGCAAAGCTGCCTGCCAGGTCGATCTCCGCACTGACCGGCTCCTGGGCCAGCAGCTTACGGGTAATGTAGCCGATGCGGCAGGCTCCGGCGGTATGGCTGCTGGAGGGGCCGATCATTACCGGCCCGATGATATCCAGAACATTCATCTGTTGCTTCCTCCCGATGCAGGTAACGCATACTTGGTATTCGTATTATAAGCCCCCGGGAGCAGAAAAGCAAGCCGTGGGGCATGGGGCAGAGGGGCAGCTGCGGCCCGGGGCGGGTGAGCATATTTTGCATAACGGATGGAGATTTTGTCCGAAAAGTGCTTGCAATCTTGCAATAATTATAGTATATTGTGTGTGACGAAAACGTTGTAGTTGTTGCGTTCATAGTTTTGCAGTACTGCGCCCGCCACGGCGGGCGAAAAAATGCGAAAACAGAGCGCAAACACGCGTTTTATCAACGAAAATCTGCCGGGGCAGCAACGCTGCGGCAGGCGACCCCGTGCTAATGAAGGAGGCCAAACCCCATGGAATATGGTTTCTTTGATGACGCAAGAAGCGAGTACGTCATCACCCGACCGGATACGCCCTACCCCTGGATCAACTACCTTGGCAGCGAAGACTTCTTCTCTCTGATGAGCAACACCTCCGGCGGCTATACCTTCTGCAAGGATGCCCGCCTGCTGCGCCTTACCCGCTACCGCTACAACAACGTGCCCACCGATGCGGGCGGCCACTACTTCTACATCAACGATAACGGCACCGTCTGGAACCCCGGCTGGCAGCCCACCCAGACCAAGCTGGACAGCTACGAGTGCCGCGTTGGCACCGGCTACACCTCCATCACCTCCTCCAAGAACGGCGTAAAGGCCGAGCAGACCGTGATGGTGCCCCGCGGCTTCCGTGCCGAGGTGACCCGCGTGAAGCTGACCAACGAGAGCAGCGAAGAAAAGAAGCTCTCCCTGTACAGCTTTATCGAGTTCTGCCTGTGGAACGCTCAGGACGACTCCACCAACTTCCAGCGCAACTACGCCCTGGCCGAGATGGAGTTCGAAAACGGCGGCGCCACCATCTACCACAAGACCGAGTACCGCGAGCGCCGCAACCACTTCGCCGTGTACTCCGTCAACACCCAGGTGGATGGCTACGACACCAGCCGTGAGGCCTTCATCGGCCTGTACAACGGCTTCGGCAACCCCGATGTGGTTATGAACGACAAGCCCACCCAGAGCGATGCCCACGGCTGGGCTCCCATTGCCAGCCACTGCATCCGCCGCACGCTGAAGCCCGGCGAGACCGTCAGCTTCGTATTCGTGCTGGGCTTCTGCGAGAACCCCGTGGACAAGAAGTTCGTGGCCCCCGGCGTCATCAACAAGGAGCCTGCCCACACTCTGCTCAAGGAGTTCCAGACCGATGAGCAGTTCGATGCCAAGCTGGCCGAGCTGAAGGCCTACTGGCAGCAGCTGCTGAGCCACTTCCACATCGAGAGCGGCGACGAGAAGCTGAACCGTCAGGTTAACCTGTGGAACCAGTACCAGTGCATGGTCACCTTCAACATGAGCCGCAGCGCCAGCTACTTCGAGAGCGGCATCGGCCGCGGCATGGGCTTCCGTGACTGCAGCCAGGACCTGCTTGGCTTCATCCACCTGATCCCCGACCGCGCCCGTCAGCGCATTATCGACGTTGCCTCCACCCAGTTCCCCGATGGCAGCGCCTACCACCAGTACCAGCCCCTCACCAAGCGCGGCAACATGGATGTTGGCTCCGGCTTCAACGACGACCCCCTGTGGCTCATCTATGCCGTTAACGCCTACATCAAGGAAACCGGCGATATGACCATTCTGGATGAGATGGTGGACTTCGACAACGATCCCGCCCAGGCTCAGACCATGATGGAGCACCTGCGCCGCTCCTTCCGCTACACCGCCGAGCATAAGGGCCCCCATAACCTGCCCCTGATCGGCCGTGCCGACTGGAACGACTGCCTCAACCTGAACTGCTTCTCCGCCGAGCCCGGTGAGAGCTTCCAGACCGTTACCAACAACGATACCGGCATTGCCGAGAGCGTTTTCATCGCCGGTATGTTCGTTGGCGTTGCCGATGACTACGCCAAGCTGTGCGATATGTACGGCGACAAGGAAGAGGCTGCTTTCGTGCGTGCCGAGAAGCAGGCCATGATCGAGGCCGTCGAGAAGGATGGCTGGGATGGCGAATGGTTCATCCGCGCCTACGATGCCTTCGGCCACAAGGTGGGCTCCGACGAGTGCAAGGAAGGCAAGATCTACATCGAGCCTCAGGGCATGTGCGTCATGGCCGGTATCGGTAAGGACAACGGCATGGCTCAGAAGGCTCTGGATGCCACCCAGAAGTACCTGGAGTTCGAGCACGGCATCGTGCTGCTCTACCCCGCCTACACCGAGTACCACCTCGAGCTGGGCGAAGTGTCCTCCTATCCCCCGGGATACAAGGAGAACGGCTCCGTGTTCTGCCACAATAACCCCTGGATCATCATCGGCGAGACCGTGCTGGGCCACGGCGACCGTGCCTTCGATCTCTACAAGCGCATCGCGCCTGCCTACATCAAGGATCAGAAGCTGCACCGCACCGAGCCCTACGTATATGCCCAGACCATCAACGGCAAGGAGAGCTACCTGCCCGGCGAAGCCAAGAACAGCTGGCTGACCGGTACCTCTGCCTGGAACTTCTTCACCATTTCTCAGGCCATCCTGGGCGTGAAGCCCCAGTTCGAAGGCCTGATGGTGGATCCCTGCCTGCCCGCTGAGATCAAGGATCTGAGCATCCGTCGTGAGTTCCGCGGCAATGTGTACGATATCACCGTGCGCAACAACGCCGGCGGCGAGAAGGGCAAGATCACCCTGAAGGTGAACGGTCAGGCCATCGAAGGCCAGATCGTGCCCCTGCCCGAGGGCACTGGCAACACCATCAAGGTGGAAGCTGTGATCGACTGATAGGGGAAACGAAGGGTCGGGGGCGCTGCCCCCGACACCCCCGGCAGGGGCCTGAGGCCCCTGCACCCCGCGTACTGCGCCATTTCATGGCGCAGGGGGGATAAAGGTATAACGATAAGCTACCCATGCGGCTGTAATAGGCTGCGTGGGTAGCTTTGCTTTCTATCCGGTGCAGAGGCCTTTGTTCAATATTGCGTTGTCTTGGTGCGGGGTGCGGACGGTGATCGAATCCATGCAGCTGCAAAAGGCTGCGTGGGTGGCTATGCTTTTGAGATTCCCCCTCGTGACCATGAAATGGTCACGATCCGGAGGTGCAGGAGGCACTGCCTCCTGCCGGGGTCAAGGGGCAGCGCCCCTTGCCTCCCCTCTACGCCCAACCCCGCATTTTTCCTGCATTTTTTGCCGAAAAAATAGCGTATTCCCATGCCCTATGCTATAATAAACGTTGATTTTACAGAAATGAGGCGAACGCTTTATGGCGAAGCTCTGGGCAGGACGTTTTGAGAAACCCACCAATGCGCTTCTGGACGATTTCCAGTCTTCCATCCCTTTTGACCAGCGTCTGCTGGAATGCGATGTGACCGGCTCCATCGCCCATGCCACCATGCTGGGCGAGCAGGGTATCCTCTCCATGGAGGACAGCCGTGCCATCGTAGCCGGGCTGGAGGGCATCCTGGCGGACTACCGTGCCGGGAACCTGGTCATCGATATGGGCGCAGAGGATGTACATATGTTTGTGGAGGCGCTGCTGACCGAGCGCATCGGCGAGGCGGGCAAGCGCCTGCACACCGGCCGCAGCCGCAACGATCAGGTGGCGCTGGATGTGCGCATGTACGCCCTGCAGGCCAATACCCAGGTAAAGGGGCTGCTGATGAAGCTGTGCCGCCTGCTGCTGGATCTGGCTGCCCAGCACAAGGATACCATCATGCCCGGCTACACCCATCTGCAGAAGGCCCAGCCCATCACGCTGGCTTTCCACCTGATGGCCTATTTCCAGATGTTCAAGCGGGATGTGCAGCGTTTTGAGAACGCCTATGCCGAGGCCGATGTGATGCCTCTTGGCAGCGGTGCGCTGGCAGGCACCACCTATCCGCTGAACCGTGAGCGGGTGGCGGAGCTGCTGGGCTTCTCCGAAGTGACGGATAACGCGCTGGACGGCGTCAGCGACCGGGATTTCCTCATCAGCTTCCTGGCTGCCGCCTCCACCTGCATGATGCACCTGAGCCGCTTCTGCGAGGAGCTGATCCTCTGGAGCACCAACGAGTTCTCCACCGCCATCATGGATGACGGCTTTGCCACCGGCTCCAGCATCATGCCCCAGAAGAAGAACCCGGATGCCTGCGAGCTGACCCGCGGCAAGACCGGCCGCGTCTACGGCGACCTGATGGCCCTGCTCACCGTGATGAAAGGCCTGCCCCTTGCCTATAACAAGGATATGCAGGAGGATAAGGAAGCCTTCTTCGATGCCTGCGATACCCTGATGAAGTGCCTGCCCACCTTTACCGAGATGCTGCGCACCACCGCCTTCAAGAAGGAGGAAATGGAGCGCAGCGCCGGTCTGGGCTTTACCAACGCCACCGACCTGGCCGATTACCTGGTCATGAAGGGGCTGCCCTTCCGGGATGCGCACCATGTGAGCGGCTCTCTGGTGGGCAAGTGCGTAAAGGAAAACCGCGCCCTGGACGACCTGTCTTTGGAGGAGCTGCGTGCCGCCCACCCCGCCTTTGAAGAGGATGTGTACGAAGCCATCTCCCTGAGCGCCTGCGTGGAGCGGCGCAGCCTGCGGGGCGGCCCCGCCCCCGTAGCGGTGGAGGACAGCATCCGCCGCGGCAATGCCTGGATGGCAAAGCACAGCGAAGCCTGAGCCCGCTTCCTGCTGCCCCATAGGGAGGTGACCGACCATGACGAAACGGGCGCTCTGCCCCCGGAATGCCCAGCCGGAGAACGCATCCGGCAAGCCCCGCCTGCTCTGGCCGGAAGCCCTCCGGATCGTTGCGGCGTTTCTGGTCATCGTCAACCATACCAACAGCCGTGTGTTTCAGGGCAGTGAGCCCGGGCAGCTTACGTGGCACCTGTCCATACTGTGGTACTACCTGAGCAAGCTGGCCGTGCCCCTGTTTGTGATGATCTCCGGCGCACTGCTGCTGCCCCGGCGGGATGGGCCGAAAAAGACCTTTCTCCGGGTGGGGCGTGTGCTGCTGGCCCTGCTGTGTGCCTCCTATGTGTATTTTCTCTACGATGCATGGGTCAACTGGGGGCTGTGGCCCCGGGCGCTCCGGCTGGATATCCTGCTTTTGCAGATCCTGCGCATGGGGGTAACGGACGGGTTCTGGTACCTGTATTTCTACCTTGCGGTGCTCATCACCCTGCCGCTGTGGCAGCGGCTGCGCAGCCGCCTTGGCAGAAAGCAGCGGCTGTGGCTGACCTTCGGCTGCTTTGCGCTGGGGGCCGGGCTGCCGCTGGCGGGGCACTATGTACCCTTTCTGGCGGTGCCCGAAGGGGTTATGGCCTGCATCCCGCTGAGCTATGTGGGTCTCCTGTTTGCAGGCGATCTGGTACGGGAGACGGAGCCGTGCAGAAGGCCGCTGCTGCCCCTGCTGGGGCTGGTGGGCTGCCTGCTGGCTGCCTGGCTGCTCACATGGCTGGAATACCACCGGGTAGCCCCCGGCACCAAATACTGGTTTATGGATCACCGTATGATCCCCGCCCTGCCGGTGATCGGTGAGGCGGTCTGCCTGATGCTGCTGGCCCGCTGCCTTGGCCATAGAGCTGCCGGGGAGCCGGAGAAGCAGACGCCCGCCCGCAGGCTCATCCTTTCGCTGGGCGGCTGCGCATTCGGTATCTATCTCTTGCAGGATCTGCTCATTGCCGAAAGCGAGCACCGGCTCTTTGTGCCCCTGTGCCGGGTACTGCCGCCCATGGCTGCCGTGCTGGTGTGGGAGGCGGCGGTGTTCCTCGTTGCTCTTTTGGTCGTGTGGCTCTTGCGCCGCATCCCGCCGCTGCGCAGGATCCTTTGAGGTTTTTCCCCGCCTGTAGGCGGCAGCGCCGCCGGGCGATCCCCATTTTTGATCCATCAAGGAGTGGAGCATTATGAACCATACCGTCATTCCTACCGGGTACGAACCCAAGCTTTCCCTGTACGAGACCCAGGCCGCCATCAGCCTCATCAAGCGCACGTTTCAGGATCACCTCTCCATGGCGCTGAACCTGAAGCGCGTTTCCGCACCCCTGTTCGTTGACCCCGCCACCGGCCTCAACGACGACCTGAACGGCATCGAGCGCCCGGTCAGCTTCGACATTCCCGCCGCCGGTATGGAGGCGCAGGTGGTGCATTCGCTGGCCAAGTGGAAGCGCATGGCCCTCTACCGCTACGATGTGCACCCCGGCAAGGGTATTTATACCGATATGAACGCCATCCGCCGGGATGAGGAGCTGGATAACCTGCACTCCATCTATGTGGACCAGTGGGACTGGGAGCGGGTCATCACCCGGGATATGCGCACGGAGCAATTCCTCAAGGCCACCGTGCGGGATATCGTGCAGTGCATCAGCGATGCCTCGCTGATCGTGAATGGCCGCTACCCCAAGCTGCGCACCCAGCTGCCCGCGCAGGTCACCTTCATTACCTCGGAGGAGCTGCTCAAGCGCTATCCGGATAAGACTGCCAAGGAGCGGGAGTACCTGATCACCAAGGAATGCTCGGTGGTGTTCATTCAGGGCATCGGCCATAAGCTGTCCAACGGCAAGCCTCACGATGGCCGCGCCCCCGACTATGACGACTGGAGCCTGAACGGCGACCTGTTCTATTACTGCCCCACGCTGGATTGCGCTATGGAGGTAAGCTCCATGGGCATCCGTGTGGACAGCGAAACGCTGGATGAGCAGCTGAAGCTGGCGGGCTGCGACCACCGCCGCAGCCTTACCTATCACCGCATGCTGCTGGATGGCGAGCTGCCGCTGACCATTGGCGGCGGTATCGGCCAGAGCCGCCTGTGCATGCTTATGCTGGGCAAGGCCCACATCGGCGAGGTGCAATCCTCCATCTGGGATGCGGATACCCAGCGCAAGTGCCGGGAGGCAGGCATCACCCTGCTGTAAGGCAGTATTTCTCCGAAAGAAGGAACAACAATGAAACCCATTGATCTGGTCATCAAGATCGGCTCCATGGCGCTGATCCAGAAAGAAGATAATGTGATCGACTACAACGTGTTCCAGCGGCTGGGCAACGCGCTGCGCCCCGGCATGCTGCTGGTGACCAGCGGCGCTGCCGAGATCGGCCGTCTGGATTACATCCAGCGCACCGGCTGCGAGCTGGGCGGCATGACCGAGCAGGATAAGGTGGATTACGCCGCGCAGGGGCAGACCATCCTGATGAATACCTACCGCAGCTTTGTGCGCCCGGAATACGGCGTGCGGCAGGTGCTGGTGGAGCACAACCACTTCAACGATCCCCAGCGGCGGGAGCACATCCGGCATCTGCTGGAGCGGGCAGCCGACCAGGCAGCCATCCCCATCGTCAACTATAACGACCCCGTCAACGACGAGGAGGTGCGCAAGCTGGAGCTTGCCAGCGTGCGCGCTCAGGGCCGGGATGCGGTGGAGTGCGTGGATAACGACGAGACCGCCGAGGTGATCGCCGAGCTGGTGGGTGCCAAAACGCTGATCCTCTTTACCAGCACCGATGGCATCTATCTGGATAAGGACGACCCCAGCACCCTGGTACGGGAGGTGGTCACCGATAACCTGCCCGACCTGCGCATGCGGGTGGCCGAGCTGATGGAGCACTGCAACGGTGCCAGCCGCAGCGGTGCCAACGGTGCCAAGGCCAAGCTGGCTTATGCGCTGCGGGCGGCGGAGCACGGCACCACGGTGATCATTGCCAATGCCCGCTACCATATCGACGATCTGCTGCGGGGCAAGGTGCCCTGCACCAAGCTGGGCCTGAAGGAGGCATGACCATGAAGCCGGAGACCCTGTGGCTGCTGACGGGCATTGCGGGCACGCTGTGCGTACTGGTTTGCCTCTTTTGCATGATGAATAAGAAAAACGGCCTGCTCACCCGTCTGAACGGTCTTCAGCAGGGCTTTGCCATGCCCGACCTGCGCTTCCACTACAAGGCGGATGCCCTCTACACCACGCTGGATGCGGTGGGCGAGGAGGGCAAGCGGCTGATGCTGCGCTTCTGGTGCGTGGATCTGGCACTGATCTGCGGCATGTTTGCCATGATGGCCACCGTCACCAACAACATCGCCACCATTCCGTGGATCGCTGCGGTGATGCTGTGGGCCAACATCCTCCGTGCCGCTGCCGATGTGCTGGAGGATGTGCTGCTGCTCATCGCCTGCGCGGGCTACCCGGCAAAGAAGCGGCCGATCCCCGCCAACATGGCCGGTGTGGTTACGGCGGTCAAGTGGGTGGCGGCGGTGGCCTGGGTGGCCGGTATGTTCCTGAGCCTGTTCCTTCGGGGCTGGAGCCTGTAACGGCGGGAGGTATGGGTATGAACGTAAACGAGTACCAGCAGCTGGCCATGACCACCCTGAACCCGCAGCTGAACAGGCGGGATGTGCTCATCAACAGCGTGATGGGCCTGTGCGGAGAATCCGGCGAGGCCATCGATATCGTCAAGCGCTGGATGGCGCAGGGCCATGCGCTGGATAAGGAGCACCTGATCAAGGAGCTGGGCGATATCGCCTGGTATCTGGCGGAGGCTGCCACGGCGCTGGAGATCCCGCTGGAGGAAGTGTTTCAGGGGAATATCGATAAGCTGAAGAAGCGCTACCCCGATGGGTTTGAGGTGCAGAGATCCCTTGTGAGGCTGGAGGGGGATCTGTGACCCGGCAGCCGGAGACAGATCCGAAATACCAAAGAACGCCCGGTACAGATCGTATCGGGCGCAGACTATCGAAAAACCCCAGAGGTATCGGAGGGCCGCAGCCCTCCGATTGCCAATCCGAAACCAGCGGCGTGTACGATGGTTTCGGAACCCTTGCGTAGCAAGGGATTCCTATCACCGTTTGCCGCCCGGGGAGCCGTAGGCTCCTAGGCAAACGGTGCAAAAGTCGTCGAAAAAGTCGCCGTAGGCGAGTTTGCAGTGAAAACCATCCTCAAAAAGTGTATAGCAAACAAGCCTATATGATATATGAACTTAGGTGGCAGAGGGAACGTAATTACCGCCTAAGTTTTTGATTTTATTCAAGTAGTACTGA
>SVGN01000069.1 GCA_015056315.1 Clostridiales bacterium | reverse complement strand
CCTTGCTAAAGGGAGCTGCCCCGTTAGGGGCTGAGGGATTCAACCCCAACCGCAGTTCCCTCCCACCGCCATGGCGGGGCAATCCCCCCGGGAGCAGCCCCCCGGCGCAGGCTCCCTCTTCAGAGGGAGCTGTCGGCGCAGCCGACTGAGGGTGCCGCCCCCTCCCCAAGACTCTCTTTTCAGAAAAAACTGTCAGCGCCGCCCCGCCCTCCGGATTGTTCTTTGTTTGTCCCGCATGTGAAACTTCCTTGCATTTTCATACATGCCCAAGTATAATCATGCCATTGCATGGGTTTTTGTATCCAGATCCGTCCTCATTCTTTCCCGTGCAGGCAATACCCGGGTCCTGCCCGGTTACAGAAAGGCTGTATCGATATGATGAACGCTGAATTGATCGTCTTTATCGCATATCTGGTATTCATGCTGGGTATCGGTGTGTTCTTCTTCCTGCGCTCCAAGAGCGGCGGCGAGAAGGGCTACTTCCTGGGCGGCCGCAAGATGGGCCCCTGGGTATCCGCCCTCAGCGCCGGTGCTTCCGATATGAGCGCCTGGGTACTGATGGGTCTGCCTGCTTCCATCTATGCGATGGGTCTGGGCCAGGCCTGGATCGCCATCGGTCTGGGCATCGGCTATGCCATCAGCTGGCTGGTGGAGGCTCCCCGCCTGCGCCGCTACTCCATCGCCGCCAACGACTCCATCACCATTCCCCAGTTCCTCACCAACCGCTTCCTGTCCAAGAGCAAGGCCCTGCAGGTGATCTGCGCCGTCATCTTCCTGGTGGCCTACACGGTGTACGCCGCTTCCTCCATCAAGGCCTGCGGCACCCTGTTCAACACCGTTATGGGCATCGATGCCACTACCGCTATGTACATCGCCGCCGTTATCATCATCGGCTATACCTTCCTGGGCGGCTTCTCCGCCGTCTGCTGGACCGACTTCTTCCAGGGCCTGCTGATGCTGGGCGCACTGCTGATCGCCCCCATCTTTGCCATGTCTCTGGTCAACGCCGGTCAGGGCGCTGCCACCATGGATCAGCTGCCCGAGGGCTACTGGAACCTGTTCGCCAACTGGAAGGATGTGCTTTCCGGTCTTGGCTGGGGCCTTGGCTACTTTGGCATGCCCCACATCATCATCCGCTTTATGAGCCTGCGCTCCGACAAGGATGTGAAGAAGAGCGCCAAGATCGGCATCACCTGGACGGTACTGATCCTCATCTTCTCCGTGTTCTCCGGCGTGATCGGTCACTTGTTCATGGGCGAGATCGCCGACAGCTCCACCGTATTCATCCAGATGGTGCGCAAGATCTTCCCCAGCCTGGTAAGCGGTCTGCTGCTCAGCGCCATTCTGGCCGCTGCCATGAGCACCGCCGACAGCCAGCTGCTGGCCTCCGCTTCCGCCTTTGCCAGCGATGTGTATAAGCCCATCATCCGCAAGAACAAGGCCTCCGATAAGGAAATGCTGTGGGCTGGCCGCTTCGTGGTGCTGGCCATCGCTGTTATCGCCGTGCTCATCGCTTCCAACCCCGCCTCCGGCACCATCATGGGTCTGGTGGAGAACGCCTGGGGCGTGTTCGGCGCTGCCTTCGGCCCCGCCATCCTGCTGGCCCTGTTCTGGCGCCGCTTCAACTTCCAGGGTGCTCTGGCCGGTATCGTGGTCGGCGCTCTGGTGGATATCCTGTGGCTGGTCTTCCTGAAGGGCACCGGCATCTACGAGATCATCCCTGGCTTCGTTGCCAGCCTGATCGCCGCCATCGTTGTGGCCAAGCTGACGCCCGCTCCCAGCGCCGAAGTGACCGCCGTATTCGACAAGGTAGCCTCCGGCGAAGAACTGAACTGATCCTTCCTGTAAGCAAAACGGGGTTCCCGGCAAAAGCGTTATTATGTAGAGAAAGGTTTGCTCCTCTTCGTCATAAGGCGCGGGAAATGCAAGTAATTCAAAGGATCTTACTATATGATCATAGATAGAGACCATATTTCAGGGCATACTGGGTAACAAGAAAAAATGCAATCGGTTCTCCGACAAGACCGATTGCATTTTTCTTTGTCTGTTCATTCTTTTGAAGGGAAACGCGGATCTCTGGTTTTTTTCGATCAGCTTCTGAAGTCAACGGATGTTACCAAGTATTCTGTTTACAACTTGCTTACATCCATACCATTTACGAAGCCTATCATCAAGTGTATACAAAACACGAGGTTCTATACTTGCCGGACGTGTTCTCCACGGTCCGCCCTCAGCTTTCGGGCGTCGTCTCGCATCACTATATTGTATGCTCCGATTCGTGCATCCGCCAACCGATGAGCAAATACAGAGCGACGATCGGAAGGCTATACATCACCGCATCTGCATAGGTGTATCCCTTGTCCCGACTGGAGATGTCATTGAGGGTCATTGATGCAGGGCGAAGATAGGTATCCGGTAATAGAATCGAAGGTGAATCTACCAGATTCCATGCTTCGGCAAAACAAAGAAGCAGTAGTACAGCGAGTCCGGATGCGATCTGCGGCAGCACGACCCTTAAGAAAGTAACCGTCTGCGATTTGCAATCCAGCTGGGCTGCCTCCCATTGCTCCTGCGGGATCGCGCCGATCAGCAGCCACACGATCAGCATACCCAGCGGCGAAAAAGCCTGCAGGATGATCACTGCCAGATGCTTGTCGTAAAGCTGCGTCCATCGGGCCAGCTTGAAGACGGGCACCATAACGCTCTGGAATGGCAGGAGCAGCAGTACCAACAGCAGGAATCGAACGAAACGAGTGCTGCGCCAGCTGCACCGGGCCAGGTACAACCCACTCAGCAGCGACATGGGCAGCTGAATGAGAAGCGTACCGACGGTGATCTGTAACGAGTTGGCAAAACGGCGCAGCATATCTTTATTCGCAAAGAAGCCGGTATACTGTGCGGTGGAGAAGGTCAGGCCGGTCTGCTCCCCTTTCAGAAAGGAGATCAGGTCACCCTCACACAGGGAGGCTGTCACCAACACAACCAGCGGCAGAGCAAAAGCTGCCAGCAGGAGGATCAGCACCATGGCGGAGAGTTGCTTCATGCCGCAGCCCTCCTTTTCTTGAGGAATAGCCAGCTCAGACCATACAGCAGCAATGCCAGAAGTGTCAGCAGCACCGCAGCAGCCGTAACATACTGCAGATTTATTTTTAGATACTGGTTGTTCATATAGTGTTGGAGCATATATACATCCTCCGACGGATATAGGCCAAAGAGCAAGTAACTCTCCTTGTATACCCGGAACATGAACATGGTCAGTACGATCAGCACCATGGCCACCTGTCCCCCGGCAATAGGGAGACGGACACTCAGGTATGTGCGAATGGATCCCGCGCCGTCCAATGCAGCCGCATCCAGAATGTTTTGCGGAATTTTCTTCAGCGCAGTGTAGAGCAGTACAGCCCCCACGCCTGCATATTTCCACAGGAACAATGTCAGGAGCGAAGCCACCGAGGAAGCCGGTGCCAGGAAGGAGGACGTATCAAACACGGATTGCCACAGCTTCACCGCCGAAATGGAAGGAATCAGCAGCGGCAGCAGCAAAACAGCCATGCCGGCGCTGGTCAGGCGCGGATGCGCACACAGTAAAGGAGCGATCCCCAGTGCCACCAGCAGCGAAGTCAGGATCATTCCACCGCCCAGCAGCAGCAGGTTGCCCATGCCTTGCTGGAAGTAACGGTTGCCCATCAGATAGGCGAAGTTGTCCAGTCCGGTAAACTGCAGATCAAAGGCATTCCGCTGAAATGCATACCAGAAGGTCATACCCAGTGGGATCAGCCAGCAGGCGCAGAACCCGGTCACAGGAACCACGCCTGCCAGCATCAGCATCACATTCTGTTTTGTGCGCTGTTTCATGGCTTATTCCCCCAGGATCATGTCTGCCTGCCGCTGGACGATGGCAGCGTATTCTTCCGGGGTGATCTCGCCGGCTTGCAGTGCGGGCAAGAGTTCACGCACCTGTATCTGCCAGACCTCAATGATGCGCTGCATGGGGACGGAATGTTCCAGGACGAAGCGGAGCAGCTCCTTGTTGCGTTCGCTCGCACCTGCGCCCTCCATCTTCAGAATGAACGGATCCACCTGCGCTGTGTAGAGGCTCTCATCTTTGAGCCACTGGCCGCTGTAATAGGGATTGTTGAGGCTTTCTGCTTCCACGGAGATCAGGCAGGAGAGGAAATAGATGGCCTCATCCTTCATTTTTGTGTTGGCGTTCACCACCAGCGGCATCACGCTGGTCACGTAGACAGGATCATCGGCATCAAAGGTCGGAGGAAGAATGAAATCTCTGTCCTTGAATACTTGCCTTCCTGATGTGCCCTGAACCCGCAACAGCGTATTGCCGTCCAGCTGTTCAGCCCGGACATTGTAAGGTTTCTTAAGATCATGGAGAGCCATCTTCTGTTCCCGCCGGATCACGCCCAGATACTCTTCAGAATCGTAATGAGACGTCCCCGAAAAGAAATCCAGATAAATGGCATCAAACTGCTTGAAGCCATACCCGGGCAGGCCTTCATCTGCCAGAAGCCAGATAGGCTTTTCAGCCGTTTGGTTGTAGGTAATGACAAGGTCGATCAACTGGTCAAAGTCATTCCAGGTCCACACGCCGTCCGGAACCTCCCAGCCGATCTTCTCTGCAATCTTCACGTCCACCTCCCAGAGGGTGGGAGTGGCGCAGGTCGTATCCATCACGCCGTACTGCCGCCCACCTGCTGACACCAGCTCCCACACATCCAGATAGTCAGCATGGACGGCAGTGATGGACGGCTCGTCAGTCAAGTCCAGAATGGCACCATTTTTCAGCAGCAGGGCCATGGGCGCAAAGGCGGTGTAGTCCTGGAAGCAAACAATGTCAATGCCGGCCTCACCGGACATCATCTCCGTCTTGTAGTCAATCTCGCCATTCGTCCAGCGGTGAACAATTTCCACATCGGGATACTTTTCTTTCATCTTGGCTTCCGCGTATTCATAAGCCACAGTTTTTGTGAAACCATCCACAATGTACAGTTGCCGCAGCTCCACGCCGCTCAGGTCAGTGATGTCATAGGTGCCCACAACCATTCCGGCGCTGTCACCTACATGTACGCTATAGCTGTCGCTGTCCAGGGTGGCGGCATCCGCAGGGAGCTTCACGCCGGTGTCCAGCCGCTTACCGCTGGTGGTCCCGATGGCCAGCAGCTTCCCCTCCGAGATGGCCAGCACATACTGTTCGCCTTCCAGCTGATAGCCGGTTGCAATGGCGGACAGATTCCCAGCCATAATGGGAGCATTCAACAGAGTGCGGTTCTGCAGATTGATAGCAGCCAGCTGCTGCGTTTGAGCGTTGTAAGCATAGAGCGTGTAATCATCCACCGTAAAGGCCGTAGTACCTTTGTTCTCCCAGTCGGCAACATTCAGCAGCTCATCAGGGATGCTGTCATCCAGGGCATGCAACCGGTAGAGCTGTCCCGAGCCGGTGGTGGTGTCCGCCAGCATATACAGGCTACCGCTGACAATGTCAATATCTTGAATGCGATACTTAGCATTGATGTGCCGATTGGGATACAATTCTTTCCCGTAGTTGGTTGTGTTGTGCAGCGTGAATCCGCCGCCCTGAGCCCGGGTGATGTAATAGAGCAGCCCCGTGCCTTCCTCTGCCACCATGTGGCGGATACCCTCCGCTTCAAGTACCACTGTCGGGTGCTTGGCTTCAGCCCCCTGATAGAGCAGCTGATTATCCACATATGTCCAGGAACCAGCATCGTCCATGGAAAAAAACTGAGGCACCAAAGCTAATGCCACACCTACCATCAGTATCAGCATGATCACCGTTACCGCCAAAGGCCGCAAAGAAGGCATACGCCAACTCCTTGTAGTTTTACTGATGATGCGATCAGCAAGACGGTCATCGCCGTTCAGGCCGCCATATCCATTCTCAATTGCTTGTCGGATCCTTTCATGCCCGTTATCATTCATTGAATGAGTCCTCCTTCAGCGCTGCACGGAGCTTCTCTCTGGCACGTTTCAGCCGTTCAGATACAGCTGGCTGAGTAACATGCAAGATGCTTGCGATCTCCGACACGGTAAAGTTCTGGTAGTAATACAGCAGTACTACTTCTTTAAGGCGAAGCGGTAGGTTATGGATTGTCATGTTCAGAACGATATCATCTTCAGAAAGTGCAACGTTTTCCTTCGGAAAAAGCTGCGGTTCGCCTGTTGGCAATACTCGCCGGAACCAGCCCGTACGTTGCGTATCCCGGCAACAATTGATAGCGATGCGATAAAGCCAAGCCTTTTCCTGGCCTTTGTCCTGGTAACGATCCAACTTGCGCCAAACACGCATGAAGGTCTCCTGTACCGCATCTTCAGCCAACATCCGATCCTTGAGGTAGAAATAACACACACGCATCAGCTCCGACTGATAAGCGCTTATCAGTTGCTGCAGGCGTGCTGCGTTTTCTGCCTGTTCCATGCCACTTCACCTCCTTTCATCAATATAACGGAATGATAATGGAAAAATATAAGATCGCTCAACTGTTTTTTCTGCAAAGAATCTATTGATATTTCGGTCAAGAAACGAAAAGATGGAAGGCTGCTGGACAAGTGCAGAAAAGGAATATGAAAATACCGGGAGTAACTGCCCGGTTACTCTCGGCATTTTCATATCAGGTTGCTCAGATCTTCTGCTCCTTAAAGAAAATTCGAAAACATCTTGATAAAACAACTCAAACGCCCGGGAACCCCCGTTTTCATTGCCCCAAACAAGACCGGCAGCGGGCGGGGGAGCCCCGTCCGGCTGCCGGTCTGCTGCTGCCAAAGCGGCAGCCTTTTTTCTTTACAGATGCTTTTTGAGGAACGTATCCACCTCGTTGAGGGCTTCCTCGCAGCTAAAGCCCCTAAAGCCGTGGTCGGCCCCCAGCAGCTTGATGAACTCCACTTCCTTGCCCAGCTGACGCAGTTTCTCGTAGAGATGGATGCTCTGCTGGAAGTTGACGGTCATATCCCGGCTGCCGTGCATGATGAGCGTGGGCGGGGTGGGGCGGTCGGCGGTCACGTAGCTTTGGGGCACGGTGGCGGCAGCCAGCTCCAGGTTCTCGTGCACCGGCAGGTGGCCGATCAGCCAGCCCTCGGGGCAATCGGGGGAGGTGTGCTCAAACAGGCTGGGCTCGTACAGCATCTCGCTGACCACCGTGGGGCCGTACCAATCCACGATGCAGCGCACCTCTGCGCTCATATCGGGATCCTCCGGGTGGTTGAGGCAGTGGTCGCCGGTAAAGCCCGCCATCAGGGCGGTGTGGCCGCCGCTGCTGTCGCCCCACACCGCCACCCGCTCCGGGTCGAAGCGGTAATGCTCCGCATCGCTGCGTAAAAAGCGGATGGCGGTCTTTACATCCTCGCACTGGGCGGGGAAGGGGGCCGTGGTGGAGGGGCGGTACTCCACCAGCGCCACGCAGTAGCCACGCTGGCACATGCGGATCATCTCCGGCAGGTGGATGCACAGATCCTGCTGATACCAGGCGCTGCCCTGAATGTAGACGATGAGGGGGTTATCCCGCCGGTCGTTGCGGGGGGTCAGGTAATGCAGGTGCAGGGGCTTGTCGCCCCGCTGGGCATAGACCACGCCGTAGGCCAGCGCAACGCCGTAGCCAAAGGTATCCTGCCAGCGTACCTCCCGCACGCCCTCCGGCAGGGCGGTGTTTTCGGGGAATTCCTCAGCGGTCATGGGTTGAAGGGGGATGTGGTTTTCCATAATGAACGCTCCTTCGGGGCTGTGTTGCAAACGCAGAAAAACGATGCGTTTGTTATATTTTACCACGCCGAAAGCCGGAGGGTCAAACCCGGAAGGGGACAGTTCTCCACCAAAATGCAGACAGGGATAGGGGTTTTTACGGCGACACGCCAAACAGGTCGAACAGTACGGCGCTGGTGGTGCCCTCGTCCTGCTGCCAGAGGTCGAAGGCGTACCGGAAGTCGTGGCCGTTGTAGCGGAGGATGTTGCAGCCGTCGGTGGCCAGCTCCACGACCGTTACATCCTCCGGGGATTCCAGCAGAAGGTTGGCTCCGAACAGGCAGCCTGCTTTGCTTTCGCCCCAATGATCCAGGCTGGTGAGCAGCTTGTAGAGGGCGCGCAGCTTTTCCGGGTCGGTGATCTGGTATTCGCCATCCCCTGTGATCAGCAGCGCCCGGACGGGCACCGCATCCACCGGCCACTCAACGGGCATGGTGGAGCCTGCGCCCTGGTTTTCTTCCTCCGTAAGCGGTACGCCGATCAAAAGGCTGTCCTCAGGCACATAGCCGGTGATGCCCGCATATTGCACGTGAGCATACACCCCCGTATAACCCAGCACCGTTACCGGGGCGTGATCCGCAATGTTGGCGACCACCCGGTGCCCCGCTCCGCCGGGGCTGTCCATCAGGGCAGTGATGCCTGCATCGTAGCGGTTTTTCACCGTGGCGGTGTTAACGCCGGGAATGTTCGTCTGCCCCAGAGGATCCTCCAGGCACCGGCGCAGCATGTAGCCGGTCATATCGCCGATACGGACTTTGGCCCATTCGTCATCCACGTTTTCCAGCACCTGCGCCATAACACCGGTGTGGTACCTGCCCAGAGACGCTGCCCCGGCAGAGGGCTCCTCACGCAGATCGGACAGCTCGCCGGTGTTGGGAGCGTACACCACCGCATACTCCGCCCCATTGGCACACGCAGCAGTGCAAAACAGCAGCAGCGCAAGCAGCATTACAGCAAACACTCTCTTCATTGGATGGACCTCCTTTGTGCTTCTGCTATAGATAACGATCCGGCTTTCCCATACCCTGCACCCGGCGGGAAGGTTTTCCATGGCCGCTGCTGCTTGCCGGAGGCAGGGCGGCATTTTGCTGCGTTTTCCGGCTGGAGCGATCGTTCCGGAAGGAGGCGTTCCCGCCATGGCTTGCTGATTTTCGTACTGCCGTGATAGAATGGAAGTGATGAACGTGAATTTGGCATAGCTTGCTGCGGCACCCTCAGTCGGCTGCGCCGACAGCTCCCTCTGAAGAGGGAGCCTAAAATGGGAAGCCAGCTCCCTCCAAGGCGGGAGCCTAAAATGGGAAGCCAGTTCCCTCCGAGGCGGGAGCCTACCCCACCCCCACAGCCCTCTTGCCACGCCCCCGCCATTCGTGCTATGCTGCCTGTGGAAAACTCCCCAAAACCGTAACGGAGGCTGATCGCTGTGCAGGAGCTGCTCACCATCTATGTGGAACTTCAGGAGACCCATACCCTCAAAAGTCCGGAGGGGCAGATCAATATGGTGCTGTTCGGCGGCAGGTGCGAGTCGGAGCATTTTACCGGCCAGGTGCTCTCCGGCGGCGTGGATACCCAGACCTACCTGACCGGGCAGCCCGGCAGGCTCAGCGCCCGCTACATGCTCCGTGGCACCGCCGCCGATGGCAGCCCTGCCACGCTGTTTATCGAGAACAACGGCGTTTTCGATGAGAATGGTGTGTGCCATACCCGCCCTACCCTCTATACCGATAACGACAGCCTCCGCTGGCTCTGCCAGACCCCCATGACAGGCTCCATCTCCGGCTGGGAGAAGGGGGTCATCATCCACCTGTGCAAAGAAAACTGACAGGTTTCGGAAAAAAGTTGGCTGCGCCAACGTTTGCTCGGTCGTATACAATGCAATTCCGGCTCCATAGCATATTGACATATGCATCGAACCTTGTATAATTGTGGTTGAAAATGGAATAGGATACATGATAGAGGTGCGATTCCGCCATCAGTACCGCCCCCACATACACTGCCGGGTAAGCGCAGGGGAGCGGGAAAGGGGCTTTCGCCGAGGGGTCTGCTGAGTACCCGTCAGCAGATGCCCGGGCTGCAGCAGAATATGCTGCAGACTGTCGCCCGGTATGGGCGGAGCGCTGTCACGAGTCCATCGAAGCATACACGAACCTCGATGGGGCCATGACGGATGTTCATGGCTCCGTTTCGTTTATCAAAACAAATCTGCAAAGGAGAAAACAAACATGAACAAGAGACTCCGCACATGGTTCATGGCGATCGCCGCGCTGCTGCTGGTGTTCGCCCTCTGCGGTACCGTGCTGGCCGAAGAAGCCACCGAAGCCGCTCCCGTTGCCAACGTGTTCCAGCAGAGCTTCTGGTCGCTGGTTCCCGCCATCATCGCCATCGGTCTGGCGCTGATCACCAAGGAGGTCTACTCCTCCCTGTTCATCGGTATCCTTACCGGCGGTTTGCTGTATTCCAACTTCAACTTCGAAGGCACCATCACCCATGTGTTCAACGACGGTATCGTGGCTTCTCTGGCCGATGGCTATAACATGGGCATTCTGGTGTTCCTGGTCATTCTGGGTGCCATGGTCAGCCTGATGAACCGTGCCGGCGGCTCCGCTGCCTTCGGTCGCTGGGCTTCCAGCCACATCAAGAGCCGCGCCGGCGCACAGCTGGCCACCATCGCACTGGGCGTGCTCATCTTCATCGACGACTACTTCAACTGCCTCACCGTGGGCAGCGTGATGCGCCCTGTGGCGGATAAGCAGAAGATCTCCCGCGCCAAGCTGTCTTACCTGATCGATGCCACCGCTGCGCCTGTGTGCATCATCGCTCCCATCTCCTCCTGGGCGGCTGCCGTTTCCAGCTATGTGGAAGAAGGCAACGGTCTGGAGCTGTTCATCAAGGCCATCCCCTTCAACTTCTACGCCATCCTCACCATCATCATGATGATCGTGCTGGCGCTGACCAAGCTGGAGTTCGGCCCCATGGCCAAGCACGAGAAGAACGCCATCGAAAACGGCGATCTGTTCTCCGATGTGGAAAACAAGAGCGAGCAGCTTAACGAAGAAGCCAACCCCAAGGGCAAGGTGATCGATCTGGTGCTGCCCGTGATCGTGCTCATTATCTCCTGTGTTATCGGTATGATCTACTCCGGCGGCTTCTTCAGCGGCACCGGCTTCATCGATGCCTTCTCCGGCTGCGATGCCTCCGTGGGTCTGATGCTGGGTTCTGCCGTTACTCTGGTCATCACCATGATCTATTACCTGTGCCGCCGGGTGCTCAACTTCAAGCAGATCATGGAAGCCCTGCCTGAGGGCTTCAAGGCCATGGTTCCCGCCATCCTGATCCTCACCTTCGCCTGGAGCCTGAAGGCTATGACCGATTCTCTGGGTGCCAAGGAATTCGTTGCCGGTCTGGTGGAAGGCTCTGCCCGTGGGTTTGCCAACTTCCTGCCCGCCATCGTGTTCATCATTGCCTGCTTCCTGGCTTTTGCCACCGGCACCAGCTGGGGCACCTTCGGTATCCTGATCCCCATCACGCTGGCTGTGTTCCCCCTGACCGATCCTCTGGGCGTTGTGTGCGTTTCCGCCTGCATGGCCGGCGCTGTCTGCGGTGACCACTGCTCTCCCATCTCCGATACCACCATCATGGCTTCCGCGGGCGCTCAGTGCAACCACGTGAACCACGTCAACACCCAGCTGCCCTATGCCATCACCGTGGCTGCGGTCAGCTTCGTGGCGTACATCCTTGCCGGTTTCGTACCGGTATGGTATATCGTGCTGCCCATCGCCATCGCGATGATGATCGGCGTTCTGGTCGCCATCAAGCTGACGGCCAAGAAGGCGTAACGGTAACCGGATATCCCGACAACAGAATACAAAAAAGGGGCGCTGCATCCGCAGCGCCCCTCAGCTCGTCAAAAAATAAGCATGCCTCCGTCGGGAGGCATCACAAAGAATGAAAACGAGAGTCGAGTGAGACTCTCGTTTTCATATAGAGAGATAATGTGATAAAATAAACACAAGGCAAAGAGTT
>SVGN01000068.1 GCA_015056315.1 Clostridiales bacterium | reverse complement strand
TGGGCACAACGCCGAAGGCGTTAGCGACCCGCAGGTGGGGAGTGAAACGAGTACAGACCACGGCAGTGGACTGTACGACGATTGAACGACCGGGGCGTAGCCTGCCCCGAAGGGGCTGAGGGTGCCAACCGCAGCAATGCGCCACACCCGACCCGGGCAACGCAGACCCGCCACGGCAACCCCCGCCCCTCCAAGGCTCCCTCTTCAGAGGGAGCTGTCACCCGAAGGGTGACTGAGGGTGCCGCCCGCAGCCCCCTCCCGGTAAGCGTCGTTCCACCCAAGCCACTTATAGCTTTGTTTACCTCGCAGTGCCGCTGCGAGGAACAGGGTGGGGCTCCGCGCCCCACACCTGCGGTTCCTCTTTTGACGCAAAAGAGGAACCAGAAAACAGCGACACGCTCTCTTTGGTCAAATCCCCAATAATTGCCCTTTTTCGTGGCGGCGGTCGCAATCAGGGTCACTCCACAGCCACAGGTCAGCTTACTCGCTGCTTGTACAGCGCACTGCTCCCTTCACCCGCCCCGAAAAACGGCAGGGGGATTTGACGTCGTTCGCTACCGTCGCGTGCGGGGAGCCGCTTGGCTACGGAAAGCATCCCCTGCCTCCCGAACCCCGAGTTGGCGGGGCGGGTCGGCGGGGGAAAGCAAGCTCTTTCCCATAGGCTGTCCTACGCTGCACACCAGCCAAGAAAACACCCCGTTATCCAGGCTCCCGCCCCCACAGGCTCCCGCCCCCCGCACAGGCTCCCTCTTTAGAGGGAGCTGCCCCGAAGGGGCTGAGGGTGCCGAGGGTAGATACCTCCCGGCGAGAGTTGTATCACCCAAGCCGGGTGAAACTCGCCCGCCCCGGGCGGCACCCACCTCCACAGCCCGCCCTTGCCAAAGGGGGGTGGCTCGCCGAAGGCGAGACGAGGGGATTCCGGGGGGCACCCAAGCCGCATTTTTCTCTCATGTGGTCTGCATCGGCACCCTCAGTCTGCCCTGAAGGGCAGCCAGCTCCCTCTAAAGAGGGAGCCTTGTGAGCTTGGCAGCCGCCCGGGGCAAGCGAGTTAACCCACGTTGGGTGCAGCAGACCCGCAGCAGCCCCGCCCCCCACGGCTCCCTCTTCAGTGGGCACCGGAGGGAAGCGCGTGCCTAGTGGGCACAACGCCGAAGGCGTTAGCGACCCGCAGGTGGGGAGTGAAACGAGTACAGACCACGGCAGTGGGCTGTACGACGATTGAACGACCGGGGCGTAGCCTGCCCCGAAGGGGCTGAGGCTGCCGCCCCCAGCCCACTCCCGGCAGTTGCTTACCCCCCTCCCCGGGGCTGGTCATCCCCCTGCGAAAATGCTATAATCTACCTGCCAAACCCCATCCCACACCCGAGGTGATCCCCCTATGATGCGATTCCACCCCCGCCAGCCCCAGGATCAGCCCGCCGACCTGACCGCCCTGCACCCCTACGAGGGCGTGGTGGCGCGGCTTCTGCATGCCCGGGGCGTGCGCACCGCCGGGGAGGCGGAGGCCTTTCTGCACCCCGACCTTTCCATGCTGCACGACCCCCTGCTGCTCTCAGGCATGGAGGATGCCCTGCGCATCCTTGCCAAAGCCAAGGCGGAGCGCACCCCCACGGTGGTCTACGGCGACTATGATGTGGACGGCATCTGCGCCACCTCCATCCTGACCCATGCGCTGCGCCGCTACGGCATCGATGCGGCCACCCACCTGCCCCTCAGGGCCGAGGGCTACGGCCTCAACTGCGATGCGGTGCGGGAACTGGCCAAGACCTACCGCCTGCTGGTAACGGTGGATCTGGGCATCACCAACCACGAGGAGGTTCGGCTGGCGCAAAGCCTGGGCATGACCGTCATCGTTACCGACCACCACGGCCTGGGCCTGGAGATGAGCCCGGCGGATGTGGCCATCAACCCGCTGCTGGGCGGGTATCCCTTCCCCAGGCTGTGCGGCGCGGGGGTGGCCTTCAAGCTGGCCACGGCGCTGCTGGGGCTGGAGAACTGCTATCAATATCTGGATCTGGCAGCCCTTGCCACCGTGGCGGATATCGTGCCCCTGCGGGATGAGAACCGGGTGATCGTCTCCTGCGGCCTGCCGGTGATCGCCGCCGCAAAGCGCCCGGGCATCAAGGCGCTGCTGGCGGTCTGCGGGGAGCCAAACCCCATCACCTCCGAAACGCTGGGCTTCCAGCTGGGGCCGCGCATCAACGCCGCCGGTCGTCTGGGCGATGCCAACGAGGCCGTGCGCCTGCTCCTGACCGAGGATGCCGCCGAAGCGGACCGGCTGGCCCGCCGGCTGGATGATTGGAACACCCAGCGCAAAAACGAAGAGAACCGGCTGGTGAACGCTGCCGGAAAAGCTGCCGAGGAGCACGATTTTTCCCTTGGCAAGGCGCTCATCATCAGCGGGGATAACTGGCATACCGGGGTCATCGGTCTGGCGGCGGGGCGGCTCTGCACCCGCTACAGCTGCCCGGTGTGCGTGCTCAGCCGGGAGGACGGCATGCTCCACGGCAGCCTGCGCAGCGTGCCCGGTGTGCACATCCACGATTGCCTGAAGGAGTGCGACGACCTGCTCACCCGCTACGGTGGCCACGAGCAGGCGGCGGGCGTCACCCTGCCTGCGGAGAACGAGGAGGCCTTCCGCCGGCGGCTGGAGGCGGCTGTGGCCAAGTATGACGAGAGCCTGTTCCAGCCCGCCCAGCTCTACGATGAGGAGGTCACCCTGCCCGAATGCACCCGGGAGCTGGAGGAGATGCTGCGGCTGCTGGCCCCCTTTGGCTGCGAGAACCCGGCCCCCCTGCTCCTGGTGAAGGATGCCCTGCCCGTGGAGCGGCGTGCGGTGGGCGCAGAGGGCGCACACCTGAAGCTGAGCCTCCGGCAGGGGGAGAGGATCCTGCCGGGCATCGGGTTCTCCATGGGCAGCATGGCCGCCCGTCTGCCCGACCGGGTGGATGCGGTATTCTCGCTGGAGCTGAACGAGTTCCGGGGGCAGACAAGCCTGCAGGCGCAGGTAAAGGCGCTGCGCCCGGTGCGTCAGGCCCAGCTGGATGCCCTGAGCCGCCCGGACGGCGACCCTGCCGGGGAGCATCTGCTGGAGCACCTGTTGGGCGGTTTTTCGCTCAAGGCAGGAAAAGAGGCCCCGGAGGGCGAATATGGATACGTTCAGGCAAATATCGATCAGCTGATGGCAGCCGCCGCCGAAGCCCCCCGCGGGCTGCTGGTGCTCGCCCACAGCAACGCCGCCGCCCTCAGGCTGCTGCAAAGCTGCCCGGAGCTGGACCTGTGCGACTACGGCACCCCGGATGTGCGCTGCTTTGCTACCCTGATGCACCGGCCCCGCTGGGAGTGCATCACCGGGCACTGGCGGCAGGTGTATCTGGCGGATGGGGAAGCCTTCCCCGGCGAGGCTGCACTGCTGAGCCGTCAGCTGCCGGATGCACAGATCCATGTGCTGCCCCGCAGCCGTGCCCTTGCCGCCCTGATGGCCGCTCTGGATGCAGGCGACGATGCCTTCCGGGAGCTGTACAGGGCGCTCCGGCGGGTGGCCTTCCGCTCGGCAGCAGAGGCAGCGGCCTATACCGGCCTTACCCTGCCCCAGACCCTGACCGGCCTCAATGCCTTCCATCAGCTGGGATTGATCGACTACGCCCCCGCCCCCTTCGGCTACACGGTGCTGCCCCCGGTCAAATGCAGCCTGGGCGACAGCCCCCTGCTGGGCGCGCTGCGCCGCCTGCCCTGAGGAAGCCTGACCCCCCCGTAACACGCACCCAATTGCGGCCCGTGCCGCTTTTACCATAAAGGAGGAACACCCCCATGGAAAACCAGATCATCACCCCCAAGAAAACGATCTTCTCCGGCATCCAGCCCTCCGGTACGCTGACGCTGGGCAACTATATCGGCGCGCTGCGGAATTTCACCCTCCTGCAGGATGAATACAACTGCATCTACTGCGTGGTGGATATGCATGCCATCACCGTGCGCCAGAACCCTGCCGATCTGCGCCGCCGCTGCCTGGAGCTGGCCGCCACCTACATCGCCTGCGGTCTGGATCCCAAGAAGAACATCATCTACTGCCAGAGCCACGTCAGCGGCCATGCGGAGCTGGGCTGGATCCTCAACTGCTACACCTACATGGGCGAGCTGCAGCGCATGACCCAGTACAAGGATAAGGCCGCCAAGCATGCCGACAACATCAACGCCGGTCTGTTCACCTATCCCGTGCTGATGGCTGCGGACATCCTGCTCTACCAGGCCGATCTGGTGCCCATCGGTGCCGACCAGAAGCAGCACCTGGAGCTGACCCGCGACATCGCCCAGCGCTTCAACGGCGTGTACGGCGATGTGTTCACCGTGCCCGAGGGCTACTTCGGCAAGGTGGGCAGCCGCGTGATGAGCCTGCAGGATCCCACCCGCAAGATGAGCAAGTCCGACCCCGAGGATTGCTACATCGCCATCCTCGACCCCGCCGACGTGATCCGCCGCAAGGTGAAGCGCGCCGTTACCGACAGCGATGCCGAGATCCGCTACGACCCGGAGAACAAGCCCGGCGTCAGCAATCTGCTGTCCATCATCGCCGCCATGACCGGCGACAGCATCGAGAACGTGGTCAACGACCTGTCCGGTCAGGGCTACGGCACCCTCAAGAACCGTGTATCCGAGTGCGTGATCGAGACCCTGGCTCCCATCCAGGAGGAGCACAAGCGTCTCATGGCCGATAAGGCCTACCTGCAGGGCATTCTGGATGAGAACGCCCAGCGCGCCAACGCCATCGCCATGCGCACCCTGCGCAAGGTGCAGAAGAAGATCGGCTTCGCCGCCCGGGGCTGATGCACGTTCGACCCGCCTGTTGGCGGGTCGCTCGCGCTAGTTACTGGACAACAGTTCCGCGGCTTAAAGGGGAAGGGTCCCTTCCCTTCCCCACGCCGCTTGCTTGGGCCCGTCCTCGCGTGTGGCTGCTCGCTTCGCCCGCCCGCTTCGCGGTCTGGCGGCTCACTGCCCCACGCTGCGTTGCGGGCCCCGTGTGGTTGGGGTTGGCTGCCCACCCCCATAAGGCTCCCTTGTGCAAAGGGAGCTCCCGCCGCAGGCGGGTGAGGGATTGTACCTTGCTACACACCCCAAGCCCCTCATAGCCCCGTCTACAGTTCCCACCTCAGCGAGCGCAGCCGCCCCCTCCACCAAGGCTCCCTCTTTAGAGGGAGCTGTCACCCGAAGGGTGACTGAGGGTGCCATAAAGCCCACCCCCACAGTAATACACTCCCCCCAGCTTGGGTACAGCGCATTGCCCCGGGAGGCCGCCACCTGCGCAGGCTCCCTTGTGCAAAGGGAGCTCCCGCCGTAGGCGGGTGAGGGATTGTACCTTGCTACACACCCCAAGCCCCTCATAGCTCCATCTACAGCTCCCACCTCAGCGAGCGCAGCCGCCCCCCAAGGCTCCCTCCACCAAGGCTCCCTCTTCAGAGGGAGCTGTCACCCGAAGGGTGACTGAGGGTGCCATAAAACCCCACCCCCCGCTATCCCCTCCCCCTTCCCGAAAAGGAGGTTCACCCCCATGGAAAACAACCGCTTCGACATCATCATCATCGGTGCAGGCCCTGCCGGTATCTTCACCGCTTTGCAGGCCACCGACAATCAGCCTGAGGCCCGGGTGCTCATCATCGATACCGGGCGGGCCATCTCCCACCGCATCTGCCCTGCCCGCAAGGATGGGCAGTGCAAGCATTGCGATCCCTGCGGCATCGTGCACGGCTGGGCCGGTGCGGGTGCTTTCTCCGATGGCAAGCTGAGCCTGAGCGATGAGGTGGGCGGCCACATCAGCGATTACATCGGCCACAAGCGGGCCATGGAGTACATCGGCGCTGCCGACCGCAAGTACATCCAGTTCGGTGCCAGCAAGGTGGTGCACGGCCTCAACAGCACCCGTGTGGATGAGATCGCCTACGAGGCCAGCCGGCACAACATCCATCTGGTGCCCTGCCCGGTGCGCCATCTGGGCACCGAGAACGCAGGCCCCGTGCTGGGTGCCATGCACGATTACCTGATCGCCAACACCAACACCACCTTTATGGAGCTGACCACCGCCGAAGACATCCTCTGCGAGGGGGATCAAGTGGTGGGCGTGCGCATCCATCAGCGCGGGCATGAGCCGGAGGTGGTCTATGCCCCCAACGTGGTGGCTGCCCCCGGCCGCGGCGGTGCCAAGTGGCTCACCGAGACCGTCTCCAAGCTGGGTCTGCGCACCCAGAACAACGAGGTGGATATCGGCGTGCGCGTGGAGGTGCCCAACGCCATCATGGATCACCTGACCCGCGACCTTTACGAGGCCAAGCTGGTCTATTACAGCGATACCTACGAGAACAAGGTGCGCACCTTCTGCATGAATCCCGGCGGCGAGGTGAGCCAGGAGTACTACGAGGGCGGCCTTGCAGTGGTCAACGGCCACAGCTATGAGGATCCCGCCAAGCACACCGGCAACACCAACTTTGCGCTGCTGGTCTCCACCAAGTTCACCGAGCCCTTCAACCAGCCCATCGAGTACGGGCGGTATGTGGCGCAGCTGGGCAATATGCTCACCGGCGGCCCCATCATGGTGCAGCGCCTGGGCGATCTTCTGAAGGGCCGCCGCACCGACCCCAGCCGTCTGGCCAAGTCCACCACCCGCCCCACCCTGACCACCGCCGTGCCCGGCGACCTGAGCTTCGTGCTCCCCGCCCGGCACCTGACCAGCATCGTGGAAGCCCTCAAGGCCTTCGACCATGTGGCTCCCGGTCTCTACAGCCGGGATACCCTGCTCTATGGCGTAGAGGTGAAGTTCTACTCCTCCAAGGTGCTGGTGGATCGCAATTTCGAGACCGCCATCAAGGGTCTCTACGCCATCGGCGACGGTGCGGGCATCACCCGCGGTCTGATGCAGGCCGGTGTGAGCGGTATGGTGGTGGCTGACGCGATAGCTGCACGTCCGCAACACCCGTAAGGGTGCTGCGTTCGCGCTTGTGGCGGGTCTCAAGTTCCGCGGCTTAAAGGGGAAGGGTCCCTTCCCTTCCCCACGCCGCTTGCATGAGGGCCCGTCCTCGCCGGTGGTCTCCCTTCCGCCCGCCTGTGGGCGGTCGGCGGTCGCCCCCCGGCTGCGTTGCGGGCCCCGTGCGGATGGGGTTGGCTGCTGACCCGCGCTAATGCGCCGAACCATCGGGTAAGCAGCCCCCTCCCGGCAACACCCACCTCTGCAGCCCGCCCTTGCCAAAGGGGGGTGGCGGCGTAGCCGCCGGGGGGATTCCGGCTGCAGCCAACACAGAGAAAAGCAGCCCCCACCCGGCAACCGCCAACAGCACAAGGCTCTCCTCTTTAGAGGGAGCTGTCACCCGAAGGGTGACTGAGGGTGCCGCTCACACCCAAGCCCCATTTCCACGCAAAAAGCAACACTGCCCACCCAACATGGGGTAGGCAGTGTTTTTTTGATCTGTCATTGGCTTATATTGGCACCCTCTAAAGAGGGAGCCTGCGGGGGCGATAGCCAACCACACCCGCACAGGGCCCGCAACGCAGCGTGGGGAAGGGGCCCTGCCACGGCGGTGGAAGGTAACTGCGGTCGGCACCCTCAGTCTGCCCTGAAGGGCAGCCAGCTCCCTCTAAAGAGGGAGCCTTGTGTGGTCGGCAGCCAACCCCAACCGCACGGGGCCCGCAACGCAGCGTGGGGCAGTGAGCCGCCAGACCGCGAAGCGGGCGGGCGAAGCGAGCAGCCACACGCGAGGACGGGCCCAAGCAAGCGGCGTGGGGAAGGGAAGGGACCCTTCCCCTTTAAGCCGCGGAACCGGAGACCCGCCCCGGCGCGAGCGACCCGCCAACAGGCGGGTCGAACGTGCATCCGCGAGGACGGGCCCAAGCAAGCGGCGTGGGGAAGGGAAGGGACCCTTCCCCTTTAAGCCGCGGAACTGCAGACCCGCCACAGCGCGAACGCCCCGTCTGCGGGGGCAGCGGTGGCGCGCTTGCGCGCATCACCGCCTCCCCCGCAGACGGGGCGGACGTGCATCAGCGTTCTTCCCGGAAATACGCCAGGCCCAAGCCGGCCGGGGGCTGATCCTCGCGCTTCTTGCGCAGGCTGGTGATCACCAGCACGACGATGGTAACAATATAGGGCAGGCAGCGGAAGATCTCCTGGGCCTGACGGCTCAGGCCGCCGATGTACAGGTACAGGATGCACAGACCGCCGAAGAGCCAGCTGCCCCAGATCACGTTGAGGGGACGCCAGCGGGCAAAGATGACCAGCGCCACGGCCAGCCAGCCCAGGTCGCCGAAGCCGTTGTTGTTCCAGCCGCCGGTGGAGTAGTCCATGACGAAGTACAGACCGCCCAGACCGGCGATCATGCCGCCGATGATGGTGGCCATGTACTTGTAGCGGGTAACGTTGATGCCCGCAGCATCGGCAGTGGCGGCGCTTTCACCCACAGAGCGCAGGTTCAGGCCGGGGCGGCTCCTGTAGAGGAACCAGTGCAGCACGATGGTGATCGCGATGCCCGCATAGGCCAGTATGCCGTAGCTGAAGAGCAATTCGCCCACCACAGGCAGATCGCACAGGAAGGGGATCTTGGCCCGGAAAAGGCCGGAGGTGGCATCGGTGGAGATCTGGCCCACACCGCCGGCCATGGTGCTCAGGCTGCCGCCGAAGAAGTTGGCAAAGCCCACGCCGAAGGTGGTCAGCGCCAGACCGGTCACGTTCTGGTTGGCGCGCAGGCTGATGGTGAGCACGGCGTAGATCAGTGCGCCCAGGCCGGAGAACAGCAGGCTCACCAGCAGGCTCAAAAGCACGCCCACAAAGGGGCTGGGGGTGGCCACGGCGCGCTCGTAGAAGAAAGCGCCCATCAGGCCGCCGATGCCGCCCATGTACATCAAACCGGGCACACCCAGGTTCAGGTTGCCGCTCTTTTCGGTCAGGATCTCGCCGTTGGCACCGTAGAGGATGGTCGTGCCCATGGTGAATGCCTTGGAAAGGAAAGTCAGCCAGATATTCATGCCTTCACGCCCTCCTCCTGGTGCTTATGGGAGCGGAACTCCATGCGGTAGTTGATAAAGAACTCGCAGCCGAGAATAAAGAACAGGATGATGCCCGTCAGGATCTCGCTGGCGCTTTCGCTCAGGTTGAAGTCGGTGGCGATCTGGCTGGAGCCGCGCTCCATGAAGGTAAGGCCGAAGGCCACCAAAATCATGGCAAAGGGGTTCAGCTTGCCCAGCCAGGCAACGGTGATGGCGGTAAAGCCGCGCCCGCCCGCAAGGCCCGTGGAGATGGTGTGGCCCACATCGCCTGCCAGCAGGAAGCCGCACACACCGGCAATGGCGCCGGAGAGTGCCATCGTGCGGATGATGACCCGGCCCACGTTGATGCCGCTGTAGCGGGCGGTGTTCTCGCTCTCGCCCACCACGGCGATCTCGTAGCCCTGCTTGGTGTAGCGCATGTAGAAGTACAGCGCCACGGCAATGAGCAGCACCACGCCGATGGTCAGGATGTATTTGTTGCCGCCGATGTTGGGCAGCCAAACGGCCTTATCCAGCGAGCCCACCTTGTTGGAGCCCTTGGGGTTCTCCCAGAAGATGATGCAGAAGGTGACCACCTGAGTGGCTACGTAGTTCATCATCAGGGTAAAGAGGGTCTCGTTGGTGTTCCACCGGCTCTTGAAAAACGCCGGTATGATGCCCCAGACCGCGCCCATCACGATGCCGGCCACGGCCATCAGGGTGTACAGCAGCCAGGAGGGCAGGCCCTTGCCGTAGATCATTACGATGGCGGTGCCCAGAGCGCCCATCAGCACCTGGCCCTCTGCGCCGATGTTCCAGAACCGCATGCGGAAGGCGGGCAGAATGGCAAGGCCCACGCACAGCAGCACCGCAGCATCGCGGAAGGTGACCCACATGCGGCGGTTGGTGCCCATGGCACCATCCCAGATGCCGGCGTATACCTTGAGGGGGTTCAGGGGCGTTTTACCGGGGATCATGCTGGTCATCAGCACGATGATGACGCCGCATACCAGCAGCGCCAGCACCACGGCGATCAGGCGGATCAGGCTGCTCTTCCAGAAGGGCATCTGATCCCGCTTGACGATGTGCATCAGGGGTTCCCGTACCTTGGGGTTACTCATTGGCGGCCACCTCCTTGGCGGTATCATCCTGCTCGGTCTTGGTCATCAACAGACCGATCTCCTCCTTGGTGGCGGTGCGGCCATCCACGATGCCGGTGATGCGCCCGCCGCTGAGCACCATGATCTTATCGCACAGGGCCAGGAGCACGTCCAGATCCTCGCCGACGCAGATGACGGCTGCGCCGCGCTTCTTCTGCTCGTTGAGCAGGCGGTAGATCATGTGGGAGGAGTTGATATCCAGACCGCGCACCGGGTAAGCCACCATCAGAACGCGGGGGCGGGAGGCGATCTCGCGGCCCACCAGCACCTTCTGCACGTTGCCGCCGCTCATGCGGCCCACAGGCGCATCCGGCCCGGGGGTAACGATGCCCAGATCCCGGATGATCTGCTCGGACATCTCCATGGGCTTTTTGCGGTGCAGAAAACCGCCGCTGCCCTCCCGGTAGGTACGGAGCATCATGTTATCGGTGGTGCCCATGTTGGCCACCAGACCCATGCCCAGACGATCCTCGGGCACGAAGGAAAGGCGCACGCCGAACCCCCGGATCTCCTCCGGGGTGTGGTGGGTCAGCTCCACCCAGTCGCGGGTCTTGGGCTTGTAGCGGATGCTGCCCTCGGTAATGGGCTGCAGGCCCGCGACGCTCTCCAGCAGCTCGCGCTGGCCGCTGCCTGCGATGCCCGCAATGCCCAGGATCTCGCCGCTGTAGCACTCAAAGCTGGCGTTCTTCAGCACCGGGATGCCCTCCCGGTTCACGCAGCTTACGCCGGTCATCTTCAGGCGCAGCTCCTGGTTCTCCGGCTCGGGGCGCTCGATATCCAGCACCACCTTTTCGCCCACCATCATCTCGGTCAGGCTCATCTCGGTGGCGGTGGCGGTCTCCACCGTGCCGATGCTCATGCCCTTGCGCAGAACGGCTACCCGGTCGCTCAGGGCCAGCACCTCGTGCAGCTTGTGGGTGATGATGATGATGCTGTGCCCCTGGGCGCGCATGTTGCGCAGCACGGTAAAGAGCTTTTCCGTCTCCTGGGGGGTGAGCACGGCGGTGGGCTCGTCCAGAATAAGGATGTTGGCACCGCGGTAGAGCATCTTGACGATCTCCACGGTCTGCTTCTGGCTCACGCTCATTTCGTAGATCTTCTTATCCAGATCGATCTCGAAGCCGTATTTCTCCGTCAGTGCGCGGATGTCTGCGGTGATCTTCTTCATATCCAGCCGCAGCTTGCCCGGCAGGCCCAGAATGATGTTTTCGGCAGCGGTGAGCACATCCACCAGCTTGAAGTGCTGATGGATCATGCCGATGCCCAGCTCGAAGGAGTCCTTGGGCGAGCGAATGACCACTTCCTTGCCATCGATCAGGATCTGGCCCTCATCGGGGTAGTAGATACCGGCAAGCATGTTCATCAGGGTGGTTTTGCCGCTGCCGTTCTCGCCCAGAACGGACAGGATCTCGCCCTTGTTGACGATGAAATTGACGTTTTCGTTGGCGGTCACTTTGCCAAAGCGCTTGGTGATGCCGCGCATCTCGATCATGGGGGTCAATGGGAACACCTCCGTAGCGTGGTGCAGTAGGGTTCGTATGGCCGATTCCATACCACGTTAACGATACCAAAAAGATAGGAGGATGTAAAGATTCGTGTCCGATTTTGTTCGAATTTTGTGTGGGGGGGACTCCCCACAGGCCCCCGCGCTCTCCGCAGGCTCCCGGCCCCCCACAAGGCTCCCTCTTCAGAGGGAGCTGCCCCGAAGGGGCTGAGGGTGCCAACCGCAGACCCCTCCCGGCAGGCGTCGTTTCACCCAAGCCGCTCATAGCTTTGTTTACCTCGCAGTACCGCTGCGAGGAACAGGGTGGGGCTCCGCGCCCCACACCGCGGTTCCTCTTTTGACGCAAAAGAGGAACCAGAAAA
>SVGN01000067.1 GCA_015056315.1 Clostridiales bacterium | reverse complement strand
CTTTTGACGCAAAAGAGGAACCAGAAAACAGCGACACGCTCTCTTTGGTCAAATCCCTTTGATTGCCCTTTTTCGTGGCGGCGGTCGCAATCAGGGTCACTCCGCAGCCACGGGTCAGCTTACTCGCTGCTTGTACAGCAAACTGCTCCCTTTACCCGCCCCGAAAAACGGCAGGGGGATTTGACGTCGTTCGCTACCGTCGCGTGCGGGGAGCCGCTTGGCTGTGCTTCGCTTTCGCTGCAACCCGAACTCCGAGTTGCCGGGGCGGGTCGGCGGGGGAAAGCAAGCTCTTTCCCATAGGCTGTCCCGCGTTACACGCCAACGAAGAAAACAATCCCTTACCCGGGCTCCCGCCCCCACACAAGGCTCTCGCCCCCATCAAGGCTCCCTCTTCAGAGGGAGCTGTCGGCGAAGCCGACTGAGGGTGCCGCCCGCAGACCCCTCCCGGTGGGTGTCGTTCCATCCAAGCCACTCATAGCTTTATCTACCTCGCAGTGCCGCTGCGAGCAACAGGGTGGGGCTCCCCCCCGCACAGGCTCCCTCAAAAAAGAAACCAGCACCATCCCCCCCTCACCCCCACCCCAACCAAAGGAGGCATCCCCATGGATATGAGCGCCATCCTGCCCGAGGGCAATTCCTTCGATCTCTGGGAGCGCGAGACTGTATACACCCGGGTGCTGCATGTAAACGGCAGCCATCCCCTGGCATCGGATGCGAACGACGGCAGCCCCGATGCACCCTTCAAGACCATCAGCCGTGCGGCGCAGCTGGCTACCCCCGGCACCTGTGTGCGCATCCACGGGGGCCTGTACCGGGAGTGCGTGCGCCCGGCCATGGGTGGCACCGACCCGGAGCATATGATCTGCTACGAGGCCTTTGGCGACGGGGATGTGATCATCCGCGCATCGGAGCAGGTGACCGCCTTCAGCCCCAGCACCGGCTGGCGGCTCCAGCGGGGCTTCGGTGCCCGGGAGGAGACCGGGCACATCCGGGTGTACGCGCACCGGCTGGATGCGGATATGTTCCGGGGCTACAACCCCTTCTGCGCCGTCAACATTTTGCACGACAGGCTGTTCATCGAGTACGACAAGACCGATATGACGCCCTACCTGAACCGTCGGGGCTGCGTGTTCTGCGATGGCAGGCCTCTCAGGCAGGTGCCTCTGTACAGCGGCATGGCCGCAGATGAGGGCACCTACTGGGTGGAGCACAACGGCCAGACCGTTCACTTCCGCCTCTGGGGCGATGCGGATCCCGCGGAGCACCTGATCGAGATCACCGTGCGGGAGCAGTGCTTTGCGCCGGAGGAGCCCTTCCTCAGCTACATCAAGGTAAAGGGCCTCATCTGCGAGCATGCCGCCACCGGCGCGCCGGTGCCCCAGCGGGGTGCCATCTCCTGCTATCGGGGGCACCACTGGATCATTGAAGATTGCGTGGTCAACTGGTCCAACGCTTTGGGCATCGACGTGGGCGACGAATGCTGGCATCATGAACGCCGAGCCGATGAGGTGATCGGCCATACGGTCATCCGCGGCTGCACCATCCGGGATGCGGGCGTGTGCGGCATCGCCGGTCTGTTTGCCAAACATATGCTCATCGAGGATAACCTGATCGAGGGCACCGGCTGGCAGCGCATGGAGCTTTCCTGGGAGGCGGGCGGCATCAAGCTGCACGATACCGTGGAGACCCTCATCCGCCGCAATGTGTTCCGCAACACCATCCGGGCGGATCACCTCTGGCTGGATTGCAACAATGAGAACAACCGCATCACTGCCAACCTGTTTTTGAACGGCATTGAGCAGCGGGAGGCCATCTTTATCGAATGTACCCGGGATGGGGTCAACCTGATCGATAACAACATCATCTGGAATGTGGAGGGCCGGTTCGACCCCGCCAAGGTGCCTGTGGAGCCAGGCTCCTCCGGCTGGTACAAGCTCCGGGAGGATGATACCGTCAACGGCTACGCCGTCTACGGCGAGGGCACCGACCGGCTCTACATTGCCCATAATCTGATCGGTAAATGCCGCCACAGCGGCTACTACGCCAAGCCGGTGGGCTTCCGCATGGGCGGCACCAACCGGGGCGGCACCTCCCGTAAGGCAAAGATCATCAACAACATTTTCTACGATTGCGGCGAGGCGGCCATCGTCTTCCCCACCGATGACAACACTGCCGAGGGCAACCTGTATGTAAAGATGCAGGGCGGCTATCTGCGGGTGATGTATCCCGCCCCGGAGACCTGCCTGAACCTGCCCGCCTGGCAGGAGTTCTACGGCTTTGATGCCACCGGCCAGAACGCCTGGTTCGATATCTCGCTGGATGAGGCCACAGGACAGGTGACCGTGGCCGAAAGCGCGGAAGGCCCCTTCGGCCTGCCGGATCAGCTGCGGCGGCTGCACCTGATCCGGGAGCCTGCCCGGGTGGCTTTTGTAGCCGCAGACCGCCATGTGCCCGATACCCTGCCCGGCGACTGCCGTGGCGAGAATGTACTGCCCGGCCCCTTCCTGTCGGTGGCGGGCGTACACCCGCTGCCGGAGCGGCTCCCCCGGAGCGGTCGATAAGCAGGAGTCCCGGCCCCGGTGCGGTCGTTCCTTCCCGCACCGGGGCACGGCTCCCACGACCTTTTGATTCGTAGTCAAACACGCCCCGGAGCCCCGGGGGCCAACCGATACCATACGCGCAAGGAGAGAGAGCACCATGCAGACCAGCCGGTATGTTTATGAGCATCAGGGCATCCGTACCCGCCTGTGGGCAATGGCGGAGGGCATTCTGCGCATCACCCGCACCCGTCGGGAGACTTTTCTGGAAGGGGAAAGCCCCTCAGTGGTCTGCCGCGGCTCCGTGCCCGCACAGCTGAGTGAGGCGGGGGAGAGTGTCACCCTTACGCTGGGGCAGCTGTCTGCCACGGTGGAAAGGCGCACCGGAGCGCTCACCTTCCGTAACGCTGCCGGGCAGGTGTTGCTCCGGGAGCCGGATCGCCGCCCCTGCCTTTTGCAGGAGGTGCCGGTCTGTTTAAACGCCTACGATGCGGATGCACATGTGCAGGAGGGCAGCAGCGTGGATGGGGCCCGTGCCTGGGCTACCCCCGCCCGCACCTGGCAGGATCGTACCGCCTACGAATGCAGCCAGCGCTTTGTCTTCGACCCGGAGGAAGGCCTCTACGGCCTGGGCTCCCACGAAGAGGGGCACGGCAACCTGCGGGGGCATATGCAGCTGCTCTACCAGCATAACATGAAGGCCGTGGTGCCGGTGCTGGTCTCCACCAAGGGCTGGGGCATCCTCTTTGATATGGGCTGCCTGATGGCCTTTCATGATGACGAAAGCGGCTCCTGCCTCTGGGCAGACTGTGCCGATGAGCTGGATTGGTACTTCTTCTACGGCGATGGCACCTACCCGGCCCTGATGGCCCAATACCGCCTCCTGACCGGCGAAACGCCCATGCTGCCCCGGTATGCGCTGGGCTACGTCCAATCCAAGGAGCGGTATGTGGATGCGGCGGAGATGCTGGCGGTGGCGGACGAATACCGCCGCCGGGATGTGCCGCTGGATGTGCTGGTGCTGGATTGGCAATCCTGGCCCGAGGGGCAGTGGGGCTGGAAGACCTTCGACCGTACCCGCTTCCCGGATCCCGCCGGGTTCATCCGTTCGCTGCACGAAAGGGATGTGCGGTTCATGCTCTCCATATGGCCTTCCATGCAGGGCGAAAACAACGAGGACCGCCGGGAGATGCTGGCAAACGGCTGCATGCTTGGCAACCGGCTCATCTACAACGCCTTCGACCCCAAGGCCCGGGCCCTGTACTGGAAGCAGGCCAACGAGCATCTCTTCGTACACGGCGTGGATGCCTGGTGGTGCGATTGCACCGAGCCCTTCGAGAGCGATTGGAAGGGCAGCATCAAGCCGGAACCTTTCCGCCGGGCGCAGCTGAACACCGATGAGGCCAAACGCTATCTGGATCCGGCCAGGATCAGCCTGTACAGCCTGTATCATTCCGAGGGCATCTACCGGGGGCAGCGCAGCACGGGCACGGGGCAGCGGGTGTGCAACCTGACCCGTTCCTCCTGGGCGGGCCAGCACCGCTATGCCACCATCACCTGGAGCGGCGATGTTTCCGCCAACTGGGAGACCCTCCGGCGTCAGGTGCCGGAAGGCCTCAGCTTCTGTGCCACCGGCGAGGCCTACTGGTCTACCGATGTGGGCGCATTCTTCCCCAACGGCAACTGGGAGCCCTGGTTCTACGAGGGCGATTTCGACCTGGGCGTGGAGGATCTGGGCTACCGGGAGCTGTTTGTGCGCTGGATGCAGTTTGCTGCCTTCCTGCCCATGATGCGGGCGCACGGCACCGGCACGCCCCGGGAGATCTGGCGTTTTGGTGAAAAGGGCGAATGCTTTTACGATGCCATTGAAAAAGCGATCCGGCTCAGGTACAGCCTGGTGCCCTGCCTGTACTCCCTCATGGCGGAGACCAACCGGCTGGGCGTGCCCATGCTGCGCCACCCGGCGCTCATGTACCCGGCGGATGCAGCCCTCCGGCAGGTAAACGACCAGCTGCTTTTGGGCGACAGCCTGCTGGCCAAGCCGGTCACCCGCCCCATGCTGTACGGCCCCGGCTCCCGGCCCCTCTCCGGCAGCGATGAGGAGACCGTCACCCTGCCTGCGGGGCAGGATTGGTACGAGCTGCACACCGGCCTGCGCCACAGGGGCGGGCAGACCATCCGCACCCATGCGCCGCTGGAGGTGATCCCCCTTTATGTGCGGGCGGGCACCGTGCTGCCCTGGGGCGCACAGGCCCCCTCCACGGCGGCTCAGCAGCTGCTGCCCCTGGAGCTGATCGTCTTTTCCGGCTGCGATGGCAGCTTTACCCTCTATGAGGATGCGGGGGAGGGCTATGGCTACGAAAACGGAGAGTATGCCACCGTGCTGCTCAGCTGGTCGGAGGGGGAGCGAACCCTGCGCATCGGCAGGCGGCAGGGCAGCTACCCGGGCATGGCGGAAGAAAGGCTGCTCCGGGTACACTGCTTTGGCGGTCAGGTGCAGGAGCTGCGCTACACCGGGCAGGAGACGGCTGTGGTGCTGTAAAGGGGCAGAACGGTTTGCGGCCTGCGCCCCGGACGGATCCGGCATATGTGGAACGGCTGCGGAATGCAGCCGGATATACGCAAACAAAACAGGCTGTTGCAGTTGGCGCTGCAGCAGCCTGTTTTGTTGTGAAAATGACCTGTTTGTACAGTAAACGGAAAACCATCGCTCCATCAAACGGAAGGCTTCGGTTCCGGCTGTTTTTCTTCCAAGCTTTGGGTAAGCTCATACGCGACCTTCATATTGGCGATCAGCTGTCTGCACTCTTCAAGGCTTTCTCCGTTTGCAAGCTCCTCCCGGAAAAGCCAGATGACCGTTTCGATAAACAAGCAGCACAATAAGGTCTCGCAAGGAATGCCTACACCATCACCGAGCTTTTGTACGAAATCGATGATCGCATCCTTTGGCTCCGAGGTCAGATCATCCCGGAACTCATCAAGGATGAATCTCGACAGATCAAATACAGGGTCACCTATCACGCCTTTGGGGTCGGTGACTGTATAGCCGCCGTTTTCATTCTTCAGGATGTTCTCGTGGTGCAGATCACCGTGCAGCAGAAGCCGGCGGGTATACTTCTTGCATAGCTCTGCAAGCATTCCCTCCGCACAGTCAAGATACCGATCCAGTTCTTTACCATCCTTACGGTTTTTCGTACCTTCTTTGCCTTCTGCAAACCATTGGGCGTATGTTGGGAATGCGCGATCGGGCATGCTGGGCCTGTGCATGCCTTTGAATATGCCTGTGATGATCCGGATCCGTTCGCTGCGGGGAGCGCTCTCGTATAGAGTATGGGCAGGCATGATCCGTTCCATGAGGTAGGCCTCATCTTCAAATGAGTACTCATACATTTTGCAGAAATGCTCACCCTGAAACAATTTCAATGCCAGTATCTCATTGTCGAAACCATTGTCGATACGGATCTTGAGGATGACCCTGCCGTATCGTTTGGAGACCGCATAGAAGATCAGGTTGTTATTGGAAAGCTCCGGCTGGAATGCTGTTTCGGACAGCTCCCATTGTTTTTTGTATTTTTCCGCAATACCGATCCGTTTGTGGTAGCTTTCTGCACCCAGCTTTTTGATCATTCGTTCTGTCTGGATATCGGTCAACATTTTGGATCAACCTCTCTATGGCTTGCAGCTCCCGGTTTGTTTCGTTGTAGCACAGCGGTACAAAAAACAGCAAACCATGGTGGGCTTGCTGTTACGGTGTTTATAGGTGTAGAGCAATGAATGGCTTCTTCCCTTCCATCGCTCCTTTGCGCCCGTACTTTGAGAACGGCAGCGCCGTACGCCCTCCGGGTGCTTACGGCTCGCCCTTCTGGTACTCGCTCTTGGCAGCCCAATGGGCCTGCTCCAGCGCCGTATCCCGGTGGTTCACGTTCACGTTGTACCCCAGCTCCCGGATCTGCTGACCGATGTACTCCGCAATGGCAACGCTGCGGTGCGCACCGCCGGTGCAGCCCACGGCGATCACCAGCCGGTGCTTGCCTTCGGTAATGTAGTTGGGCAGCAGGAAGCTGATCATATCCATGCACTTGACCAGGAACTCCTGGGTGACCGGGTGCTCCAGTACAAAGCTGCGCACATCCTCGTCCAGCCCGGTGTGGTGCCCCAGCTCGGGAATATAGAAGGGGTTGGGCAGGAAGCGCACGTCAAAGACCAGATCGCCCTCTCTGGGCAGGCCCCGCTTGAAGCCGAAGCTGAGCACATCCACCCGCAGGGAGGGCTCGCCGCCCGCCTGGGATACGATATCGCTGATGCGCTTTTGCAGCATGCGGGGGCGCAGGGTGGTGGTATCGATCAGGTAATCGGCGGTCTCCCGCAGGGGCTGCAGGCGGTTGCGCTCCTCCCGGATGGCGTTCTCCAGCGTGAACCCTTCGCCCGTGAGGGGATGCTCGCGCCGCTGCTCCTTGTAGCGGTTCACCAGCACCTCGTCGCTGGCCTCCAGAAACAGGGTGTTGATGCGGTGGCCCACCAGCCGGGCCTCGTTGATCATGCGGGTAACGGCCTTGGCATCGAAAAACTCGCCGGAGCGGATGTCTGTACCGATGGCTACCAGCTCGTTGCGCAGGTTATTGGTCTGGCAGGCCTCCAGAAAGGGCACCAGCATCATGGGGGGCAGGTTGTCCACACAGAGGGCCCCCAGATCCTCCAGGTAGCGGATGGCCACGGTCTTTCCGGCACCGCTCATGCCGGTGAGCAGGAAAAATTGCATGTTCATTCTCCTTTTGCATCTCAAAGGGCGGTGAGGGGTGCCTCCTCGCCCAGGATCCGTACTTCAGGCTCCAAGCGTACGCCGTGCTTGTCAAAAACGGTCTTTTGCACATGGGCGATCAGCGCCAGATAATCGGCAGCCGTGCCCTCCCCATCGTTTACCAGAAAGCCCGCATGCAGCTGGGAGACGCTTGCGCCGCCGATGCGGAAGCCCTTGAGGCCGCAGCCCTCGATCAGCGTGCCTGCAAAGTGCCCCTCCGGGCGCTTGAAGGTGCTGCCGCAGCTGGGCAGATGGATGGGCTGCTTTTGCCGCCTGCGCTGGATGAACTCCCGCATGGCGGTACGGATGGTATCGCTGTCGCCGGGGCGCAGCACCACCGTAGCCGAGGTAACGATGTGCCCGGTGTGCATCAGGGCGCTGTGGCGGTAGCCGAGCTCCAGCTCCTCCCGGGTGTAAACGTGGGTGTTGCCCTCCATATCCATGGCGGTAACGGAGTGGAGCACATCCTTCATCTCGCCGCCGTAGGCACCGGCATTCATATACACCGCCCCGCCCACCGTGCCGGGGATGCCGAAGGCGAACTCCAGCCCGGTAAGGGCCGCATCCGCTGCGGCGTTGCACAGCTTCTGCACCGTTGCGCCCGCCTGCGCCGTAAGGGAAAAACACCCATCCGGCAGGGGCGTGGGCTCGGTAACGGCGCCGAAGCCTTCGCCAAGGCGGATCACCAGCCCCCGGATGCCGCCATCCCGCACCAGCAGGTTGGAGCCGTTGCCGATGATGGTCACCGGCAGCTCCTCCTCCCGGGCTGCCTTCAGCGCGCGGGAAAGCTGCTCCACCGAGGCGGGGCTCGCCAGCAGATCGGCAGGGCCGCCCAGGCGCAGGGTGGTATAGCGGCTCATGGGCACGCTGCGCTCAAGCTGCTGGGGCGTAAAGACCTCCCGCAGCACACGGTATACATTCTCCAGCCGCTGGGCCATCATGGCGGCACCTCCATCGGTCGATTGATAGCATAGATATTGTATCCCATAACAACAACTGTGTCAAAAAGAAAAACTCCCGCATAGGATATGGCTCCGTCTGCGGGAATATGCATGGTTTCGTTACAGCGTGGGGGGCAGCCAGCCCTCGTAGCGGGCAGGTGGGTAGATGCTGCGTATGATGCCCGCCATAAAGTGCAGCTCCTCCTCTGTGTAGAAGGAGGCGTAGCGGGTCACCAGCACCCGCAGGGCGCTCAGGCTCTGCACCCGCAGGCTGTAATCGTTCAGCTTGAGAAAGTTGGCGGAGAACGGGGTCAGCTTGTCAAAGAGCACGCCCATCACCTCGTCGGTCAGGCGGCGCACCTGCTCGCCCCCCAGCTGCACCGGCTGGTAGTTATCGCCCACGATGAGCATGCTGCCGTGGGTATAGCGGTGCAGCAGCGCGGCCAGAAGCCGCTCCAGGCTGTTGCGGAACTCCTCCAGCCCCTGCTTGTAGGGCGCATAGGTACGGATCTGCTGGGTAAGATCCTCTGCCAGGGGGCAGGAATCCATCAGGGTGGAGCCAAGCAGCGGTCGCAGTACCGCATCCAGCTCCTCCCGAAGCACAGGAATGGCCACACCTCCACCCCCTTTTTTCGATCTCTGCGTATGTTGCGACAAAATTCGCATCTTTCTGTAACATTCTACATCGGGCAGCCGGATTCCTTGTTGTGTACAGGGAATTTCCTCTGCCTGAAATTGGTAACATCTTATTAAAAAATAATATTTATGCAGAAAACGGTGCATAAAAACAGAAATACAGATTGTCAAGAGACTATTTCTTGTGCTTGACATTTATCCACATACAAGGGCTTGTTTCTGTGCCGCCGCCCGGCACCCACAGCTATGCAAACAGCAAAAAATGACTGTACTTGCCAAAAAACCTCGGTTTTGATATGATAAACACCCCGCCGGTGATCGGCGGAAATGTGTTTTCCACATCCTGTTCGTTTTTCCACAGCCAAACAGCCCACCACCAAAACATGTGGAAAAGCCAACGTTTGTTATGCAATATTTATACCACAAAGGGGTTACCGATATGACCGAAGCCGAAAGAATCTGGAGCCAAGCCTGTCAAACGCTGCAGGCAGAGATGAACCGCCTCAGCTACGAGACTTGGGTGGAATCCTCCCTGAAGCTGCACGACCTGATCAACGACCACCTGCTGCTGCAGTGCGTCAATAAGCTGATCATGGATATCGGCATCAAGCGCTTCCTGCCCAACATCACCGAGGCGGTGTGCAAGGCGGCGGGCAAGACCATCACCGTGGAGGTGCTCTGCAGCGACGAGATCGAGGCCCGCGCCCAGGAGCTGGGCCGCCAGATGGAGGGCCCCCGGCTGGCCAACCTGAACCCCAAGTACACCTTCGATACCTTCGTGGTAGGCGGCGGCAACCGCTTTGCCCATGCGGTATCCCTGGCGGTGGCGGAGGTGCCCTCCCAGGCCTACAACCCCCTGTTCATCTACGGCGGCGTGGGTCTGGGCAAGACCCATTTGATGCACGCCATCGGCCACTACGCCCACGAGCTGCACCCGGAGATGAACATCGTCTACATTACCAGCGAAGACTTTACCAACCAGCTGGTAAACGCCATGCAGACCAACCGCAACCAGCAGTTCCGCGATAAGTTCCGCACCGCCGACATCCTCATGGTGGACGATATCCAGTTCATTGCAGGCAAGAGCGCCACCGAGGAGGAGTTCTTCCACACCTTCAACCACCTGAAGGAGGCGGGCAAGCAGATCATCATGACCAGCGATAAGCCGCCCCGGGAGATCCAGAAGCTGGAGGAGCGCCTGTGCAGCCGTTTTGAGGGCGGCCTCAATGCGGATATCCAGCGCCCGGATTTCGAGACCCGTCTGGCCATTCTGCGCAAGAAGGCGGAGTTCGAGCACCTGACCATCTCCGACGATGTACTGGTGCTCATTGCCGAGCGGATCGATACCAACGTGCGCGAGCTGGAGGGCAGCCTCACCCGCCTGACCGCCTACTCCGGCCTTACCCGCCGCCCGGTGGATATGCAGCTGGCCCAGGAGGCGCTCAAGGAGCTGCTCAAGCGGGATACCCGCCCCATCAGCACCGAGCTGATCCAGGAATCGGTAGCCACCTACTACGGCATCACCGTGGATGATCTCAAGAGCCCCAAGCGCAACCACGACATCACAGTGCCCCGGCAGATGGCCATCTATCTGGTGCGCGAGATGATGGGCCTGAGCCTGACCAAGATCGGCGAGGCCTTCGGCGGCCGCCACTATACCACCGTGATGAGCAGCATCGAGAAGGTGGAGAAGAGCATGAAGGCCAGCCAGAGCGTGGTCAATGTGATGGACGACATCCGCCGGATGATCAAGGATACCCCCAGCAACCGATAACGCCAAAGGCGGTGCAGCAGTGCACCGCCTTTGTTACACCTGCGATTTGACACGACCCATCCTCCGGCGCTATACTGATGGTGGAACTCCCCCGCTGCCGTGGAAGAAAGGAGCGACCCCTCATGAAGATGACCAAGCGCATCGCCGCTTTGCTGCTGAGTATACTGCTGCTGTTTGCCTGCGCCGCCGCCGAGGAGGCCCAGACCCAATGGGTAGAGCTGGGCGAGGGCAAGAACGAGCTGACGCTGGTGGTAGTACTGCCGGAGGGCATCACCAAGGGTTACCGCATCCACAGCGACAGCGAGACCCTGCTGGAGGGCCTGCTGGCGCTGGAGCTGATCCGGGTGGAGGATACGGAGAGCGGAAAGGTGCTGACCGAGGTGGATGGCTGCCCCCTGCCGGAGGATGACCCGGACGCCTATTGGTTCATCGCCGTTTTTGATGTGCTGGTGAACAGCCTGGTGCCCTGTACCGAGCCGCTGGAGCAGCTGCCCCTGGCCGGGCAGACCTACGCCCTGGGCCTGATCTCCGGTATCGGCATGGAGCTGGAGCCCACCGAGGCCCCCGCCGCCGCCCCTGTGCCCGGCGCGTAAACAGAATCGTATATAATGCCAGACCCCGCCCCAAGCTGCGGATCGCAGCAGGGGCGGGGTCTGTTTGCTGTGGGGGAGAGGCGTGGCCGGGGGGAATACAGGCAGTAGTCCCCTCCCGGGCAGCGCAGCCCCATCCGGAAAACGCCAGCCAAAAAGGCTCCCTCTTTAGAGGGAGCTGTCACCGATGCCCCTAAACAAGGCTCCCTCTTTAGAGGGAGCTGTCACCCGGAGGGTGACTGAGGGTGCCGCCCGCAGACCCCTCCCGGTGGGAGCCATTCCGCCCAAGCCGGGTGATGCCTCCCGCCCCGGGCGGCAGCCAACCGCACAGGCTCCCGCCCCCCCACAAGGCTCCCTCTTCAGAGGGAGCTGTCGGCGAAGCCGACTGAGGGTGCCGCCCGCAGACCCCTCCCGGCAGGAGCCATTCCACCCAAGCTGCTCATAGCTCATATTTCCTCGCAGTACCGCTGCGAGGAACAGGGTGGGGCTCCGCGCCCCACACCGCGGTTCCTCTTTTGACGCAAAAGAGGAACCAGAAAACAGCGACACGCTCTCTTTGGTCAAATCCCTTTGATTGCCGTTTTTCGTGGCGGCGGTCGCAATCAGGGTCACTCCGCAGATACAAGTCAGCTTACTCGCTGCTTGTACAGCACACTGCTCCCTTTACCCGCCCCGAAAAACGGCAGGGGGATTTGACGTCGTTCGCTACCGTCGCGTGCGGGGAGCCGCTTGGCTGTGCTCCGTTTTCGCTG
>SVGN01000010.1 GCA_015056315.1 Clostridiales bacterium | reverse complement strand
AACTCTTTGCCTTGTGTTCATTCTATCACATTATCTCTCTATATGAAAACGAGAGTCTCACTCGACTCTCGTTTTCATCCTTTGTGATGCCTCCCGACGGAGGCATGCTTATTTTTTGACGAGCTGCGCCCGGTACAGATCGTATCGGGCGTTTCGTTGAAAGGAAGTTGAGCAATGAAGAAGGCGGGTAAACTGCTTGCGAAGATCCTGCTGGTCGTTGCTGGGGTGCTGCTTTTGTTTCTGGCGGTCAGCTTTGTCAGACACCGGGTATGCCTGCAAAGGGAAGCGGAATGCCGCACGCCGCTGGGCGAGCTTGTAGAAGTGGATGGTTACCGGATGAGCGTATATTCAGAAGGCCAGGGAAAGCATACGCTTGTGTTTCTCTCCGGTGGAGGCACCAGCTCGCCGATCCTTGACTTTCGTTCTCTGTATTCATTGCTGAATGACGAATACCGAATTGCTGTGGTGGAAAAACTGGGCTATGGCTACAGCGATTGCGGTAATAGCAGCCGGGATATCGAAACCATCCTTCGCCAGACCAGAGAGGCACTTCTTCAGGCTGGGGTCACCGCTCCTTATGTGCTCTGCCCTCACTCCATGTCGGGCATTGAAGCTCTATACTGGGCGCAGCAGTACCCGGAGGAGGTGGAGGCGATCATTGGCCTGGATATGGCGGTGCCTGCATTTTACGAGTCTATGGCCATCAATGTACCGTTCATGAAGGTGCTGGGTGCGGCGGCAAGCCTGGGGATCACCCGCTGGCTGCCGGGCGTAGCTGAAAGCGATGCCATTCGGTACGGCACGCTTTCTGAGGAGGATCAGGCACGCTACCGTGCTGTATTCTATTCAAGAACCATGACCGAACCGATGATCCGCGAGATGACGGAGATCAAACGAAGTGCAGCGATCGTGGAAGCGGGAGGGGTACCGCCGGTCAGCATGCTGCTGTTCGTTTCTGATGGCACGGGTGGCACCGGCTTTGATACGGAAACGTGGAGAGCGATTCCTGAAGCATATGTGGCTGGGCATGAAGCTGCCACCCTGATCCGGCTGGATTGCCCTCATTATGTGCATGATCATATGTACCGGCAGATCAGCGAAGAGATCAAAGCGTTTTTGCCGTGATATACAAGAGCCGCTTGTGGAACAAAGTTCCGCAGGCGGCTCTTGTTGAAAAAAGGAAAACCGGGGGAGTGGTTCCGAACGGTGTATGCTGCATGGTGGTAATGCAGCATGATGTATCGATCTTGATGTGTTTGCCCCTCTAAGGCGGTTTTTACCGCCTGCACCATTCGGCCGGGCAAACCCTCGGGGAAACACCTCCGGGCAGCGCTGCGCCCGCCTCTGCCGCCGTACAGCCCCATCAGGGAAGGCGGCGGTAGACCTGGGTCAGGGTGCTGCCGTAGCTGCGTACCTCTGCCACCTGCTGATAGCCCTCCGGCAGGGGGCTGCCGTAGAGGTGCTGGTAGGTGCGGTTCACCACGAGCAGGTCGGGGGTGGGGGCATCCTCAGGGGCAAGGGACAGCCGGCCGGCAAGGCTGGGGGGCAGGGCCTCGGTATAGTAGCTCAGTGCCAGCCGGGTGACCGGATCCAAAGCACCGCAGGTGAGGGGTGCTCCGGCGGGCTCGGCCTCCAGCGCCTGCTCCAGCCCGTCGATGATGGATACGCACCAGTAGTCCAGCTCCATGCCTTCCTCGATCGGTGCGGGGCAGAGCCAGCGGCCCGGGGCGTTGTAGTAGGCGTACTGGTGTGGGTGGTTCAGCAGGATGCCCAGAGCGGAGGTGGCGAGGCAAAGCCCCGCCAGCCCGGCGGCAGCACGCTGCTGCCAGCCCTTGCCGTGGGTGCGGAAGAAACGGATCAGCCACTCCAGTCCCCATGCGCCCAGCACCGAAAGCCCGGCGAACACGAAGTAGAAATGCCGCCAGCCGTTGTAGACCACCGGGTTGGAAACCATCGCATACCCCAGCGGTGCAGCCCAGATGAGGGTGGCGGAGAGCAGCAGCAGAGAGACAGGGTCGCTCAGCAGCTGCTTGCGCTGCTTCACCCAGCAGCCAACGGCGGTCAGCTGTCCCAGGGCGCATAGGCAGGTCACATACACCGGCAGGGTGGTGAGCATCATGTAGGGCAGGTAGTAGCAGGGCAGCGGGGCAACGCTGTGCTTAAAGACTGCTCCCCGGAAGAGGATGCTGTTATCCCACCGGGTAAAGCCGGTGGCATTGACGAACACATAGCGGAAGTAGCCTGCCGGATCCTGCCACATGGCGGGGGTCAGCAGCCAGTAGAACAGAAGGAAGCAAAGCACGGTGCCCACCGCAGCAAGAATGGCGCTCCGGCTCCAGCGGCGCTGCGCTGTCAGGTGTAAAAGGGCGGCCAGCCCCATCACGCCGAAAACGCACAGGCCGATGATCTTGGTATTGGCACACAGCGCACCCGCCAGTGCGAATACAGCGCCCCGGCAGAGGGTGGGCTTCTCCCACAGGCGCACACCGGTGAGCATGGTGAGCAGGCAGAGGGAGAGCAGCACCACATCCTTGTTGTTGTAGTGGCCCTCGGCAAAGAAACGGGGGCTCAGATACAGCAGCGTGGCTCCGGCCAGTGCGGCCACCCGGCTCATGCCCAGCCTCCGGCACAGGCAGTACAGCGCTGCAACGCCTGCCATGAACCAGCACCAGCAAAGCCCGTTCCACAGGGGGAAGAGGCTGGCGGGGGCGGTATCCATGCGGGTCATGAAGGGAGCCAGCGGGTAAAAGGCGGAGATGCCGTGGTCGATCTCGGCGGTCTCGGTGATGCGGGGCAGACCGATGCGGTCGTAGTACCGGACGGCCTCGCTGTCCTCGCCCGAAAGGTGTACGGCGTACTCCTTCAGGTTCTCGCGCAGGATGGCGATCTCCGATTGCTGATCGATGTAGATGCCGTAGTCGCCTGCGCAGAAGAGCCCCAGCAGGAACAAAGCCAGGAGGCATCCCGCTGCCAAAGCACTGGGATGCTTGCGGAAGAATGCTTTCATAGAACTCCTTACACCGGCAAAGGAGCCGGTTTGTAGAAAAGGCGGGGAGAGTGGTGGACACTCTCCCCGCCTGTATGTATGGGTTCCTCAGGACGGGTCGTCCGTGGGATGGGTCAGGTGCTGTCAGATGTCGGAGCCATCCTCGATGGGTGCATCCGCATCGGCGGTCTCGGGCTCGTAGTCAAGGCTGGCGCCTGCGGCTTCCTCGCCATCCATCAGCTCTGCGGGCAGCACGGTCTCTTCTTCTTCGGGCTCCTGCTCGGCACGGGCCACGGAGACGATCTTGGCTCCCTCGGCAATGCGCATCAGGCGCACGCCCTGAGTGGCACGGCCGCTCTCGCGGATGTCGGCCACCGCCATACGGATCACCGTACCGTCGTCGGTAATGAGGAGGATGTCCTCATCATCGTTAACAGCCAGGTGGGCGGCGATCTCGCCGGTCTTGTCGGTCAGGTTCATGGCGCGGATACCCATGCCGTTACGGCCCTGCTCACGGTACTGGTCGGGATCGGTGCGCTTGCCGTAGCCGTTTGTGGTAATGGCCAGCACCTTCTGGCCTTCCAGCAGCATGGACATATCCATCAGCTCGTCGCCTTCCTTCAGGCGCATGGCGTGTACGCCCATACCGGTACGGCCGATGACGCGGATAGCGCTCTCGTGGAAGCGCAGCGCCCGGCCCAGACGGCTGGCAATGATCATGCTCATGTTGCCGTCGGTCAGGTTGACGGCGCAGAGCTCGTCATCCTCCTTCAGGGTGATGGCGATGAGGCCCGTCTTGCGCAGGTTGGCAAACTCGCTGTAGGGGGTGCGCTTGATCATGCCGTTCTTGGTCATCATCACCAGGTAGTGCTCCTGCATGCCCTTGGGCACGGGGATCATGGCGGTGATCTTTTCATCGCCCGCCACCTGCAGCAGGTTGACGATGGCCATGCCGCGGGCGGTGCGCCCTGCCTCGGGGATCTGGTAGCACTTCAGGTTGTATACACGGCCCCGGTTGGTGAAGAACATGATCTCGTCGTGGGTGTTGACCACGATCATGCGCTCCACAAAGTCTTCATCCCGGGTAGCCATGCCGGTAACGCCCTTGCCGCCGCGGTGCTGGGCACGGTAGGTGCTCTTGGGCAGGCGCTTTACATAGCCCATGTGGCTCATGGTGACCACCATATCGTCGGCCTGGATCAGGTCTTCGATATCGATCTCGCCCTCCATGTGGGTCAGCTCGGTGCGGCGGTCGTCGCTGAACTTGTCGCGGATGGCGGCCATCTCGTCCTTGATGACGCCCATCAGCAGGGCTTCGTCTGCCAGCAGGCTGCGCAGGTAGGCGATGGTCTTCATCAGCTCGTCGTATTCTGCCAGCAGCTTGTCCCGCTCCAGACCGGTGAGGCGGGCAAGGCGCATATCCAGAATGGCCTGGGCCTGCTTGTCGCTGAAGCCGAAGGTCTCCATCAGGCGCTCGCGGGCAGCGGGGGTATCTGCGCTGGTCTTGATGATCTGAACGATCTCGTCGATATGGTCCAGCGCCTTGATGAGGCCCTCCAAAATGTGGGCACGGGCCTCGGCCTTGTTGAGGTCGTACTGGGTGCGGCGGGTAACGACTTCCTTCTGGTGGCGGATGTAGTGGTAGAGGATCTCCCGCAGGTTGAGCACCTTGGGTACGCCGTCCACCAGGGCCAGCATGTTGGCACCGAAGGTCTCCTGCATGGAGGTGTGCTTGTAGAGGTAGTTGAGCACCACGGTGGGGTGCACATCGCGCTTGAGCTCGATAACGATACGCATACCCTTGCGGTCGCTCTCGTCGCGGATGTCGCTGATGCCCTCCAGCCGCTTTTCGTGTACCAGCTCGGCGATCTTTTCCACCAGGCGGGCCTTGTTGACCATGTAGGGGATCTCCGTGACCACGATGCGGTTACGGTTGTTTGCCATGGCTTCGATCTCGGTACGGGCGCGCACCACGATGCGGCCTCTGCCGGTGTGGTAGGCAGCGCGCACGCCGCTGTGGCCGAGGATGATGCCGCCGGTGGGGAAGTCGGGGGCCTTGATGAACTGCATCAGATCATCCACGGTGCAATCCGGGTGATCGATCATGTGGATGCAGCCGTCGATGACCTCCCGCAGGTTGTGGGGCGGCACGTTGGTGGCCATACCCACGGCGATGCCGCTGGAGCCGTTTACCAGCAGGTTGGGGTAGCGGGCGGGCAGCACCACGGGCTGGAGCAAAGTTTCGTCGAAGTTGGGGTAGAAGTCTACGGTGTCCTTATCGATCTCGCCAAGCAGGTGCAGGGTCAGCTTTTCCATACGGGCTTCGGTGTAACGCATGGCGGCTGCGCCGTCGCCGTCCACAGAGCCGAAGTTGCCCTGGCCCTCTACCAGCGGGTAGCGGATGTTGAAATCCTGCGCCAGACGGACCATGGCATCGTAAACGCTGCTGTCGCCGTGGGGGTGGTACTTACCCAGTACGTCGCCCACCAGACGGGCGCTCTTACGGAAGGGCTTGTCGGGGGTCATGCCCAGCTCGTTCATGGCATAAAGGATGCGGCGGTGTACGGGCTTGAGACCGTCTCGCACATCCGGCAGCGCACGGCTGACGATAACAGCCATGGCGTAGGAGATGAAGGAGGTCTTCATCTCGTGTTCCAGATCGATGGGGATAAGCTTATCGTTGATGGTGGAAGCCATTGTGGCGTTTCACTCCTTTAAGGTGGGATGGGGGAGGGCTGTGAAGAAGCGTTAAATATCCAGATCCTTCACCAGCGTTGCGTTGGCTTCGATGAACTCCCTGCGGGGCTCTACCTTTTCGCCCATCAGCAGGCTCATGATCTCGTCGGCAGCCATGGCATCCTCCACGGTCACCTGCATCATGGAGCGGGTCTCGGGGTTCATGGTGGTCTGCCAGAGCTGCTCGGCGCTCATTTCGCCCAGACCTTTGTAGCGCTGGATGTCGGGCTTGGGGTCGCGGCCGATCTCGTTCAGCAGCTTCTCCAGCTCGTTGTCGTCGTAGACGTACCATTCCTTCTTGCCCTTGGTCACCTTGTAAAGGGGCGGCATGGCGGCGTATACATAGCCCTTCTCGATGAGGGGGCGCATGTAGCGATAGAAGAAGGTGAGCATGAGGATACGGATGTGTGCGCCGTCCACGTCGGCGTCTGTCATACAGACGATGCGGTGGTAGCGCAGCTTGGAGGCATCGAACTCGTCGCCCCAGCCGCAGCCGAAGGCGGTGATCATGGCCTTGATCTCCGCATTGGAGAGGGCGCGGTCCACACGCACCTTTTCTACGTTGAGGATCTTGCCGCGCAGGGGCAGAATGGCCTGGAAGTGGCGGTCGCGGCCGGTCTTGGCGGTGCCGCCGGCGCTGTCGCCCTCAACGAGGAAGATCTCGCACTTCTCGGGGTCGCGCTCGGAGCAGTCGGCCAGCTTGCCGGGCAGGCTGGCGCTTTCCAGCACGCTCTTGCGGCGGGTGAGCTCGCGGGCCTTGCGGGCGGCTTCGCGGGCACGGGCAGCGCCCACGCAGCGCTCCAGAATGGCGCGGGCAATGGCGGGGTTCTCGCCCATAAAGGTGGAGAGGCGGTCGTAGACCAGCTTATCCACGATGCCGCGCACCTCGCTGTTGCCCAGCTTACTCTTGGTCTGGCCCTCGAACTGGGGCTCCTTCAGCTTAACGCTGACGATGGCGGCGATGCTCTCGCGAACATCCTCGCTCTTGAGGTTGGAGTCGTTCTCCTTGAGGATCTTGAACTGGCGGCCGTACTCGTTGATGGCGCGGGTCAGGGCGGAGGAGAAGCCGGTCAGGTGGGTGCCGCCCTCGGGGGTATGGATGTTGTTGGCGAAGGTGTAAATGTTCTCCTGATAGCTGTCGTTATACTGGAGAGCCACCTCCACGCTGGCACCGTCCACCACGCCCTCCATGTAGATGGGCTCTTCGAAGAGGACTTCCTTGTTCTTGTTCAGGTACTTGACGAACTCGATGATGCCGCCTTCGTAGTGATAGATGCGCTGCTCCTCGGGCTCGGTGCGCTTGTCGGTCAGCGTGATGCGGATGCCCTTGTTGAGGAAGGCCATTTCACGCAGGCGCACCTTGAGGATGTTGAACTGGAAATCGCCGGTCTCGAAAACGCCGTCGGGGTTTTCTTCCGAGCGGGCATCGGGCCAGAACTGCACGGTGGTACCGGTGCGGTCGGTCTCGCCGACCACCTTCAGGTCGTAGCAGATCTTGCCCCGGTTGTACTCCTGCTGATAGATCTTGCCATCCTGGTAGACGGTCACCATCAGGTGGCGGCTCAGGGCGTTGACGACGCTGGCGCCTACGCCGTGCAGACCGCCGGATACCTTGTAGCCTTCGCCGCCGAACTTGCCACCTGCGTGCAGCACCGTAAGGCAGACCTCCACGGCAGGGCGGCCCAGCTTGGGATGGATGCCCACCGGGAAGCCGCGGCCGTTGTCCTCTACCTCGCAGGAGCCGTCCTTATGCAGGGTAACGTTGATATCGGTGCAGTAGCCTGCAAGGGCTTCGTCCACAGCGTTATCCACGATCTCGTATACGCAGTGGTGCAGGCCGCGGAAATCGGTGGAGCCGATGTACATGCCGGGGCGCTTGCGCACAGCCTCAAGGCCTTCCAGCACCTGGATCTGCGATTCGTCGTAGGCGTTCTGCTCCACATGGGTGGCGGAAGCAGTGCTTTCTTCAATGATCTCGTTTTCGGTAACGGGGGTCATATCGGGGGTCATTTCACTCACGAAGATCTACACTCCCTTGGCACCGTGTTTTGCACGGGGTTTTGATGGCGGAAAAGGACGAAAAAATCAGTATTTAAGCCATGTTTCCACGTATACTATTATACCATTTTTTCCGGCAAAATGGAAGTGTTTTGCTTCATTAATATAGTTGTGCACGGCAGAGGGGCAAAAAAGGCTCCCGGCAGCCGTGAGAGCGGTGCCGGGAGGCGGGATGGGTCTATGGTTTTTACCGTACGGGTTTGATGTTCAGGTTTACGCCCAGGGTATCCTCAGCATCTACGATGGTCCAGCTGCTGCCGGGGTAGATACCCAGGGTGCGGTCTGTATCGTAGCCTGCTTCGGCCAGGTCGGCGATCACGGCATTGCGGGCATCGCCCACCTCAAAGCCGATGTGGTGCACGCCGTTGCCGTGCTTTTCGATAAACTCCTGAAAGGAGGAAGGGCCGCCGATGGGCTGGTGCAGCTCGATGACGAACCCGTTCATGGGGATGTCGCATACCTTGAGATCGCAGCTGACCGGCTGGCCCCGGTAGGTGTAATGCTCGTTGCCCTCCAGGTGGTTGATGCGGATCTGCGGCACCTCGGTGCCCAGCAGCTCTGCCCATTTCTTTGCAGCCAGCTCGATATCCTTTACCACGATGCAGATCTGGCAGAAGCCCTGCTTATTGACGGGATGCTCCATCGGCTCATTCCTCCTCCGGTACGCCAAAGCCACGAATACGGTAGGTGACGAAGGCGAACCTCTTGCTATCCGGGGCCCAGCTGTTTACATTGATGGTGCCCTGGCCGCCGAACAGCTTGACCAGCGTCTGCACATTGCTGCCATCGGCGTTCATCATGCGCAGCTCCACAAACTTGTGGGGCACATGCTCGCCGGGCTGCACATCGCCCTTTTTATAGCAGACCATGGTCACCAGCTTGCGGTCGGGGGAGATGTGGGGGAACCAGGTGTTCCAGTTCTCGTCGAAGGTCATCTGGGTCTGCTCGCTGCCGTCGGCCTTCATGCGCCATGCCTGCATCAGGCCGGAGCGTACGGAGTTGAACCAGATGTATTCGCCCTGGGAATCGTACTCGGCACCATCGTCCAGGCCGGGGGCATCGGTCAGGCGGGTCTCCACGCCGCCCTCGGCGGGGATGGTGTAGATGTCGTACTCGCCGCCACGCTCGGCGCAGTAGCACAGGGTCTTGCCATCCGGGCTCCAGCCGTGCAGGTAGCTGGGGGCCAGCGGCGTGATGAGCCTGGGGGTGCCGCCCTCCACCGGCAGGGTGTAGATGCGGCTCTTGCCATCCTCCTTGGTGGCGTGGCTCACGGCCAGCTGTTTACCGTCGAAGGAGAGCACATGGTCGTTGTTGCAATCGATGGCGTAGCCGGTATCGATCTTTTTTGTCTCTTTGGTCTCCAGATCGATGCGGAACATGCAGCCGTTGCTGTTGTAGATGAGGGCTTTGCCATCGGGCGTCCAGTTGGGGGCTTCGATGCAGTCGTCGATCTCGGCCACCACGGTGCGGGTGCCGGTCTCCACATTGTAGATCTCCAGTATGGATTGATCCTCATCACGGTTCCAGATGTTTTGCTTGTACAAGGGTTCAGCCATGGCGGGAAAACCTCCCTGTTTCGTTTTTTGTTGCTCCTATGATAAACCTTTTTTGCGCACAATGCAACGAAAGATTGGCCGGGGAGGGAGCGTTTTGGCGCTTGAGGAGCAAGGGATGGGGGGGCCCGGCGCGGCGGGGCGGCTCCTGCTGCAAGGCCCTGCCGGTACAAATGCTGCATGCGCCCCGGCTGCCTTGCATATGCCCCTGATGCAATACCTTGCATACAGCCCTTCCCTGCAACAAGTGCGTTGCCACCCTGCGGAAACTTTGGTATACTGTGTGGGAAGCGCTACCGGCGGCCTGTGCCGCGTGCAAGGAGTGGAAGAAACAGATGAAGAAGATCACCAAGATCGTGGTTACCGGCGGCCCCTGTGCGGGTAAATCCACCGCCATGAGCTGGATCCAGAATGCCTTTACCCAGAAGGGCTACACCGTGCTTTTTGTGCCGGAGACCGCCACCGAGTTCATCTCCGGCGGCGTATGCCCCTGGACCTGCGGCACCAATGAGGATTACCAGAAGTGTCAGATGGAGCTGCAGCTTACCAAGGAGCGGCTGTTCCACCGGGCGGCCTCCACCATGCCCGGGGAGAACATCCTCATCGTGTGCGACCGCGGCGCAATGGATAACAAGGCCTACATGAACGACGAGGAATTTGCCCATGTGCTGGGCTTTCTGGGCCTGGACGAGGTACGCCTCAGGGATGGTTACGATGCGGTCTTTCATCTGGTGACCGCCGCCAAGGGTGCGGAGCAGTTCTACACCACCGCCAACAATCAGGCCCGCTACGAGACCGTGGAGGAAGCTGTTGCCATCGACGACAAGCTGCTGGCCTCCTGGACCGGGCACCCCCATCTGCGCATCATCGACAACACCACCGACTTCAGCCAGAAGATGCGCCGCCTGATCAGCGAGATCTCCATCTTTCTGGGCGCACCCATGCCCTGCAGGGAGGAGCGCCGCTTCCTGATCGAGTACCCGGATGTGGAGGCGCTGGAGAAGCTGCCCAACTGCCGCCGCATCGAGATCAGCCAGACGTACCTGAAGTCTACCGGCGGGGATGAGATCCGTGTGCGCCAGCGGGGCATGGGCGGCAGCTACATTTACTACCAGACCATCAAGCGCAAGGTGAGCGATACCGAGCGTGTGGAGATCGAGCGCCGCCTGACCCAGGATGAATACCTGGAGCTGCTCATGGAGGCCGACCCCACCCGCCATCCCATCCGCAAGACCCGCTACTGCCTTACCTGGGGCATCCAGTCCTTCGTGATCGACCTGTACCCCTTCTGGCAGGACAGGGCGCTGGCGGAGGTGGATATCTCTGCGGAGGATGAGCTGCAGATCCCCGGGTTCATCAAGGTGATCAAGGAAGTTACGGGGGATGACGATTACTCCAACTACGTTCTGGCCAACCGGGGCTGGTGAGCCGCCGGGAGGGCGGGGGCGTGCTGCTGCACGGTGTGACCGGCCTGCGGATGGCGCGGGGGCGTGCTGCGGAGCACAGGTATGGCGGAGGATACGCCGGAAAAGTTGCTCTTTCGGCATTGCAAAGATGCGGAAAGCTTGCTATAATACTCCTGCTGCGCCGGGATGGCGCAGCGGTATGCGCCCGTAGCTCAGCAGGATAGAGCGACCGCCTCCTAAGCGGTAGGCCGTGGGTTCGAATCCCGCCGGGCGTGCCAGATAACCACGTAGGATTTGATACAATCTGCGTGGTTTGACTTTTTTCTCAAAGAAGCTCGGAAACCTTGAGAAGTCAAGGCCTCCGGGCTTTTGTTGTTTCTGTAAGGGGGTAAAATACACGCCGGGCAGGCGCGTTTTTCTGCCGTAAGGACGAATTTTCTCGTGTTTTGGTTTACCCCCTGCCCCTATACGGGAAATAACAATAACACACAGGCACTCACAGGCAAACACAAACGCTTACTATCACAAACAATCACACGGGGTATTTGTATTTTCACCTGATGAGCGAATTATGTCAAATACCATATAGACTATGTCCGCGATAAACGAATAATACCACATTATTCCTATATGTTTCATCGCAATAAGCAAAGTAGAAATCTTGCTGATCAAACGGGCGGTCAACTCTGTGATCTGCAAAGAACCACACTCCGCAGTTTTCTCCACCTAAACTGAGGTTGAGAATAGCTTTCATATTCAGGTCGATGCCCAACTCTGTTGCAATGCTGTCAATGCTGGTAAGTTTGGTTGCTTTGGTCCAGCTGTCCGGCGGATTCCATACTGCTTCATCAACTGCAAATGCCATAATCTCATAGCCGTCAACATACTTTAATGGGTCCCGCCAGTAGGCGTAATCAACTTGTTGTAGCCCTGCTCCATCGTCAAGCCCAACAGCATGAAGCATACGCGCGCAAGCGGTATGGTTTTGTAGTGCTTTTACAGCAAGTATACTGAGTACTATGCAAAGCAAGACAATCACATAGAACTTCATTTTTTTCATCTTAGCAGGATTGATTTTCAAATGAATCACCTCACAACATGATGATTATACGGTAGCGCTATGCCACAGTCAAGCAACTGCGTCCCGTGTGATTGTATCAATAACCGTCAAGGTTGCCAAGAACAGCCGCGGCTCGTTAGATCTGCGGCTGTTTTCGTATCGTCACGGGCGTTGATGGGGGAGGGGTGCCTTTACGATGATGATAAGAGCAGTTAGCCTATTCAAACTAAATCACGATTATAATAATCGTGATTTAGTAAATAGGTGATCTGCGAGTAGTGTTGGTTCGTTGTCTTGCCTGCTATCTTGAATGTTATCTTACGTGTTATCTTGCGTGTTACCTTGCACTGCGATCTTTGGCACTCGTAAATAAGTCTCGGTGATCGCTTGCTCGCTCCGCATGCGTCCGTTGATAAACACGCATTGTGTCCGATCGTTGCAGATCAACAACACGCATCGGATATACAGCGTCCCTGCATCTGAACAAAACGATGTCAAATGGAACAATGGTATCTGTGAAAATGAACGATACAACAAGATAATGAACAATAGTAATATGTATCATTCATTATCGTATACCGACCGTTCAGGATACCCCCTCGCCTTGCCCCATCCCCGCCCCCAATGCTATAATAGACCTACCAAGTTACCCGCCGCATACCTCTCCCCACACCCACTCACCCCACACAGGAGACCCACCATGCAAACGCCTCTTTTCGAATACCCCAACCCCGCCCCGCGCCCCCAGATCCTGCTGCTGGGCAACGGCCTGGAGCACAAAAGCGGCCAGAAAAGCTGGAACAAGCTGCTGGATTCCCTGAAGGCCGACCCCGCCCTCACTATCCCGGAGGATGTGAAAAACAGCATCCCCTTCCCACTGCTGTACCAGCTCCTGGCCGCGCGGCTCCCCATGCCCGCACAGCTGAGCACGGAGGATATCAAGCAGGAGGAAGACCGTCTGGCAAAGGCGATGCAGATGATGATCCACTCATCCAACGAGCATCTGGACCGGCTGCCCGGGCTGGATGTGGATCACATTTTGACCACCAACTACTCCTACTGCATCGAAAAAGCCTTCTACCCCAAAGCGGATTTCGGCAGCAGCCGGGTGCGGGGGCAGAAGCGCTTCTATCTGGCCAAAAAGCCTGGCACCAACGAGCCGTTCCGGGAGCGGGACTACCGGCTGCATACCGGCTATCTGGCCAAGTCCGTCAACCGGCAGACCGGCATCTGGCATATCCACGGCGAATGCTTCACGCCCAAGGGCATCGTGCTGGGGCACGACCGCTACGGCAGGCTCCTGCAAAGGATCGCAGATATCTGCGCAAGCCAGAAATACAATAAGACCGAAAGGGAGGCCCCCACGAAGCGCTACACCTCCTGGCCGGAGCTGTTTCTGCACGGCGATGTGTACGTGCTGGGCCTGGGCCTTGAGACCAACGAGCTGGATCTGCGGTGGCTCATCCGCCGCAAGCAGCGGGAGCGCTATGCCACGGGCCGCATCTACTATTACGAGCGGGAGCCGGTGGATGGTTTCACCCGCCCCAAGCACCTGCTGATGCAGGCCAACGGCATCCGGCTGTGCAGCGCAGGCTGTACCGAGGCCGTGGCGTTTGATGCGTTTTATCAGGCAGCGCTGGATGAGATCGCCCGCCGGGTGAGGGAGGCAAGAGCGTAGAGCGATGCCGGGAGCGTTTGCGTAAGCCCGCTCACGGCAGGCCGGATGCGCCGGGGATGCACGGGGTAACAGAAGCACCGCAATAACAGCACATAAAAAAGCCGTTCCTTTGCACTTTGCCAAGGAACGGCTTTGGTTGTTGAAGAAACTGCACTTGCCGACTCCTCCGCGCATCTTGCGCCTTTGGCGCTCACTGTGCTTGCAGCCGGTCACTGCGGCGCGGGGTTTGTGGGCTCTGCCCACACCCGGCAGGAGACGAAGGGAAGCGCGTGCCCGGTGGGCACAACGCCGAAGGCGTTAGCGACCCGCAGTCGTCAACCGAAACGAGTACAGACCACGGTAGTGGGCTGTACGACGATTGAGGTTGCGGAAGAGAGCCCCCTGCACCCCTGCACATTTCTTTCCCCTTGATCCTTCACTCCCCGCCCAGCTTCTCCAGAAAATGCAGCAGCGCCGGGTTATCATCCTCTTTCCGCCAGGCGATCAGGATCTCTTCCATCTCACCCTCACCCGCCAGCGGCACAAACACCACATTCTCCGTGCCGATATCCCACGGGTGCGAATACTCCGGCACGATGGAGATCCCCTCCTCTGCCGCCACCATCATCAGAATGCTCTCCATATCATTTGAGCGGATCAGGATATTCGGCTGGTAGCCCGCCTGCTGGTACAACCGGATATAGAACGCATCGCCGAAGGAATCACCCGTGCCGGAGGGGGACATGAAGAGGATGTTCTCCTGCTTCAGATCCTTTCGGGTCAGCACGCTGCGGCCGGCCAACGGATGGTTCGCATACAGCGCCACACGGAGGGGCACCTGCTCCATCACCCGCAGGCAGAGGGCTTCCTCCTTGAGCAGGTTGGTGCTGTCCCAGGTAAAGATCACGTCATATTCGCCGTTGATCACCCCGGCAGCCAACGTATCGGTATCGCAGCGGTAGCAGGAGACCAGCACATTGGGGTACTCCCGGTGAAAATCGCGCAGGTGCCGGGGCAGGTCGCTGTGCTCGTAGCCCTTGGTGTAGCCCAGCCGCAATTCGCCCTCCAGCCCTGTGGAGGCCTCCCGGGTGCGGGTCAGCGCAGCCTCCATCCGGCTCAGGATCTCCCTGGCCTCCTTCAGCAGCACACGGCCTGCGGGGGTCAGCGATACGGGGCGGCTGTTCCGGTCCAGCAGCCTGGTGCCCACGTTCTCCTCCAGCGCATGGATCTGCTGGGTAATGGCTGTTTGGGATATAAAGTGGCTGGCAGCAGCCTTGGTAAAGCTGCCGTTTTCGGCCACCGATACAAAATAGCGCAGCTGGTTCAGGTTCATGGAGCAATGCCTCCTGCTCGAATAATAAGTTTTACTTATTATAATATGCAGACTGTGTATTTGCAATCCTGAAAAACACGGGTTATAATAAGCGCATCTTAGAGAAACGGCTTGCGCGCTTCTCTGAGGTCAACCGAACCCTTGCAAATGCGTTTGAGCAGAAAGAGTACCTGGGCGGAACGCTCCAGAGAGATGCCGGTGGGTGCAAGGCATCAGCGGGAAACCAGCGAAGTTCATTCTGCGAGCGGTGTGTTGAAAAAAGAGTAGGCACAACGGGTGCGACCGTTACATCGCCAAGACTTTTCAGCCTCCGGGGCCAGTTCTCCGGCAGGTGCGAAGCCTGATAAGGCACAGCCCGTAAGGTCTGTGTAAAGCAGAGTGGTACCACGAGTCGATTCGTCCCTGTATACAACATACAGGGACTTTTCCTTTACCCCAAACCAAAAACGATCATCATCAGGGAGGAGAAATACTTATGGAACGTTATTACCAGCCGGAGATCGAATGCGCACCCGTTGAGCAGCTCAAAGCCATGCAGGATGAGCGCTTGGTAAAGCAGGTAAAGCATGTGTGGGACAACGTACCCTACTACCGCAAGAAGATGGAAGAAAAGGGCGTTACCCCCGAGGATATCAAGGGCACCGAAGACCTGCACAAGCTGCCCTTCCTCACCAAGGATGACCTTCGTCTGGCCTATCCCTACGGCCTGATGGGCAAGCCCAAGGAAGAGTGCGTCCGCATCCAGTCCACCTCCGGCACCACGGGCAAGCGTGTGGTGGCCTTCTACACCCAGCACGATATCGACCTGTGGGAGGATTGCTGCGCCCGCGCCATCATGGCTGCCGGTGGCACCAAAGAGGATGTGTGCCAGGTCTCCTACGGCTACGGCCTGTTCACCGGCGGCCCCGGCCTCAACGGCGGCAGCCATAAGGTGGGCTGCCTCACCGTGCCCACCTCCTCCGGCAACACCGAGCGCCAGATCATGTTCATCAAGGATCTGGAATCCACCATTCTGTGCTGTACCCCCTCCTACGCCGCCTACCTGGGCGAGACCATGAAGGAAATGGGCATGACCCCCGACCAGATCCCGCTGAAGGCCGGTATCTTCGGCGCTGAGGCCTGGAGCGAGGAAATGCGGCAGGATATCCAGAACACGCTGGGCATCAAGGCCTACGATATTTACGGCCTCACCGAGCTTTCCGGCCCCGGCGTATCCTTCGAGTGCTCCGAGCAGTCCGGTATGCACATCAACGAGGACCACTTCATTGCCGAGATCATCGACCCCAACACCGGCGAGGTGCTGCCCGAGGGCACCAAGGGCGAGCTGGTCTTCACCTCCCTCACCAAGGAAGCCTTCCCCCTGCTGCGGTACCGCACCCGCGATATCTGCGTGCTGAGCCGCAAAAAGTGCTCCTGCGGCCGTACCTTCATCAAGATGGCCAAGCCCATGGGCCGCAGCGATGATATGCTCATCATCCGCGGTGTGAATGTATTCCCCTCCCAGATCGAGGCCGTGCTGCTGAATGCAGGCTACCCCGCCAACTACCAGATCATCGTCGACCGTGTACGCAATACCGATACCTTCGATGTACAGGTGGAAATGACGCCCGAAATGTTCACCGATAACATGGGCGAGATCCAGAAGCGCCAGGCTTCGCTGGAGGCCGGTCTGCGCTCCATGCTGGGCATCTCCGCCCGGGTGGTGCTGGTGGCTCCCAAGACCATTGCCCGCAGCGAGGGCAAGGCCGTCCGCGTGATCGACAAGCGTAAGATCTAATAGAAGGAGGATACCGCAATGACTTTGAACCAGATCTCCGTATTCGTGGAAAACAAGCCCGGCAAGCTGCAGCAGCTGACCGATGTATTGGCCCAAAACAAGATCAACATGCGCGCCCTTTCTCTGGCCGAGACTGTCGAGTTCGGCATCGTGCGCATCATTGTGGATGATACCGCTGCGGCTACCGCTGTGCTTACGGCGGAGGGCTTCATCCACACCATCACCCAGGTGCTGGGTGTTGCCATCCCCGATGAGCCGGGCGGGCTCAACCATGTGCTGCATGCCCTCTCCGGCAGCGACATCAACATGGAATACATGTATGCCTTCCTTGGCGGTAAGGATGCCAAGAAGGCCTATATGATCTTCCACGCCAAGGATAACGCCGCCGCTGCGGCTGCTTTGGCCGCTCAGGGCATCACCTGCATCGGTCAGGATGCGGTAGCCGAACTGTAAGGCATTTGCGGCAGAGCTGCTCTGCCGCCCGAAAAGTTGAAAAAACACCTCCCGTTACGCCCGAAGGCGGCAGCGGGAGGTGTTTTCTGTTACTGCGGCACAGCCGGAGAACCGTCTCCAATCATGCCGAACCGCTTCAGCAGCTTTTTCCCGCGCTCGCTGTAATCCTTGCCGCTCCATCCATCCGTTATCTTGCCGGTGCAGATGTCTGTCTGTACAAAGGCGATGGCAGAGCGCAGCTTCTTGGCGAAGTCTTCGTTGATCCATGGGTATTCATTGATAAATCGCAGGGCATCGCCTGTGGCGAAAATCTGCAATGTGTCCAGAAAGCCGGTATAGTGTTCGCTGCCTGCTCCGTAGAAATCCCGCCCCATGGCAGCGTTCAGAACAGGCCGAAGTGCTCGCAGAAGGCTTCCGTTTCGCTGTAAAGAACGGTATCTGCAGACTGCGGTCATCATGAAGGCAGCGGCAAGGTAGGTTGGGCGGTAAACATAATCCACACGGTCGTGGGCGTCCAAAGATGCGGGATGGTCAAACATCAAAAAAAGCATGTCCTGATGCCGTGTGTTCTCTACCGGGCGCAGTGCATCAAGCATCGCGCCGATGTAGGTCTGCACATCGGTTTCCGTTGCCTGCCCGGCCAAGAGCATATCCAGATCATCCGCCAGCTTCCCGACGATGCGCTCCCATTCCGACAGGTCGTATTCACTTTCGTGAACAAATTCAAATTGCAGGGGAGAGACCTTTGCCATAGATGTTCACCTCCGTATTTTGTGCCGACAGCTCTGTGCCTGTTCCGATCAGCCCGTTTATTGAACCACGCTTTGCCCGTTGGAAAACTGCGTCTGCTTCAGGTAATCGATGCAGGCCTTCATGCTCCGGGAGAGCCATTTGTTTTTATGGTAGATCAGCTGTTTGTAAATGGTCAGCTCCATATCCTGCACATCCAGGTAGCACAGCTCTCCGGCGGCCACCCGGGCGGCGGTAACGAAATCCGGCAGGAAGGAGATCATGTTGCTTTGCGAAAGCACCGAGGTGATCATATCCGTACGGCCGATCTCCAGCACGGGCACGATCTCCAGCGAGCGCTTGGCCAGCTCCTTATCCAGCACGCGGCGGTAGCCCTGGCCGTATTCGGTAAGCACAAAGGGCTCACCTGCAATATCCTGCACAGACAGGTGCTTTTTGCCCGCATAGGGGGAGCGGGGGCTTGCCACAAAGTGCAGGCTCAGCGGCTCTTCCTTGGCGATCACATAGTCGTTGCGGTATGTGTGGCTGTCCAGTGTTATGATCAGGTCGGCTTCGTTACGGTCCAGCATCTCCATCATTACGGAGGTATCCGCCGGGGTGAACTTCAGCGATATGCCCGGGTAGCGGTTGTGGAAATCGATGTAATGGGCGTTGATCAGCTCCTCGCACACCGAGTCGGGCGCTACGATGTGGATGCGCCCGCTGCATGCGCTGTCGCCGGAAAGGCTGTCTTTGAACTCCTCTGTAAGGGCCAGCACCCCGTGAGCATAGGAGAGCAGCTGGTGGCCCCGCTCGGTGAGCTTGATGGTGTGGTTGATGCGTTCAAAGAGCAGGCAGCCCAGTTCCTCCTCCAGCTGCTTGATCTGGAAGGAGATCGTGGATTGTGAGTACTCCAGCATTTCTGCCGTTTTGGAAAAACTGCCAAGCTCTGTAACGTGGATAAATGTGGTCAGATTTCGTAATTCCATGCTTTTCTCCTTTTGTATCGAAAAAATTGAACGTTTACATCTATACTATCCGTTTTACTAATGGACAGATCCATTATATAATACACAAGACTCAAGGGCAAGGTGTACAGGCGAAAACAGGCTGCCTTGGCCCAACGGAAAAACAACGAGGTGAAACAAATGACGAATGCACAGCTCTACACGGTCGTGGCACTGGCAATATATGCCTTTATCATGGTGCTCATCGGCTGCATCAGCTATGGCAGATCCAAAACGCTGGATCATTTCCTGATCGGTGGCAGAAAGATCGGCGCGTGGGCAACGGCGTTTGCTTACGGTACTACGTATTTTTCGGCAGTCGTGTTCGTGGGCTATGCCGGGCAGCACGGCTGGAACATCGGCATCGGCGCAGTGTGGATCGGTATTGGTAATGCGGTGCTGGGCTGCCTGCTTTCCTGGCTGCTGTTTGCCAATCGTACCCGCAAGATGACCAAGTTCCTCAACGCCAGAACCATGCCCGACTTCTTTGAGAAGCGCTATGCCTCCAAGGGCATGAAGATCTTGGCGGCGGTGATCATCTTCGTGTTCCTGGTTCCCTACTCCGCAGCGGTCTACAAGGGTCTGGGCTCTCTCTTCAGCTCGGTATTCCCCGGGGTGGAGACCTGGGTCTGGATGCTCCTGATCGCTGTGCTGACGGCGGTCTATCTGGTGGCCGGTGGTTATCTTGCTACCTCCTACACCGATCTGGTGCAGGGCATCATCATGATCGTTGGTGTGATCTGCCTGGTGGCAGCTGTGCTTGGCCATAAGAACGTGGGAGGCCTCAGCGGTCTGATCCAGAACCTGTCCAACTTCCAATCCTTGCCCGGCGACCCCAACCCTGTTACCGGCAGCCAGTTGACCAGCCTTTTCGGCGGTTCTTCCTTCAGATTCCTTTGCTTCAACATCATGCTCACCAGTTTTGGTACCTGGGGCCTGCCCCAGATGATCGGCAAGTTTTATGCCATTAAGGATACCGCAGCCATCAAGCGCGGCACCATCATCTCCACCATTTTCTGTGTGGTTATCGGTTGCGGCGCTTACCTGATCGGCAGTACCTCCCGCCTGGTGCTGGGCGGTCAGCTTCCCGAAGGCGGTATCGATTCGGTCATCCCCACTTTGTTGATGGAGGTGCTGAGCGGTGGCACCCTTGGCATCATCCTTCTGGCTGTGATCATGATCCTGTTGCTGTCGGCGTCCATGTCCACGCTGCAGGCAGTAGTGCTCACCTCTGCCTCTGCCGTTGCCGTTGACCTGATCCCCGCTGTGCGCAAGAAGGAGACCAAGCCGGAGAGTCAAATGCTGCTCACCCGCCTTCTGTGCCTGGCATTCGTGGCCTGTTCCTTCATCTTTGCCACCCAGAACATCCCGATCATCGTCAGCCTGATGTCCTTCTCCTGGGGCGTTGTTTCCGGCTGCTTCATCGGCCCGTACATCTGGGGCCTGTTCTCCAGGAAGATCACCAAGATCGGCGCATACGCGGGCATCCTGTCCGGCCTGCTCACTGTTGGCGGCGCCACTCTGGTCATCTCGCTGAACTCCGGCTTCTCCGCCGCTGCGGCCAGGTCTCCCGAAATGGGCGTAGCCGCCATGGCCATCTCCCTGATCGTGGTGCCGCTGGTAAGCGCGCTTACCAAGAACAGCCAGCAGGAGGCCCAGCGTGTGGACGAACTCTTTGAGGGCTGCAAGGCTGAGTAAAAGAAAAAAGATAGCTGCCGTTCCTACCTGTATAAAGAGGAACGGCAGCTTTTTTGATGCCTTGTGATGGAGTTATCCCTTGCGCCATTCCGTCCCCACCATGAGCCCGGGTTCCTCGCACAGCGCAACCGGCCTGCTTGTACGGATGCCCCGCACCGAGACACGCTCCGGCGGCAGGGGCATATGCCTGCGCTCCCCGGTCACCTCTGTGCTGCCCAGATAGTTGTTGAACACATACAGCGGCGAGCCGTCGCTGGCTTCCTCTGCCACCGTCAGCACGTCGATGACCACGTTGGGCATGTGGCAAGTGTAGCCGAAATCGTGGGTGCCGTCGTTGTGCCCGCTGAACACCGCCCGCTGGGTGCTGCGGGGCACCCAGGTACAGTTGCGGATGATGATCTCGCCCCGCCAGGTGCAGCCGTAATCCTCCCGCAGGTTCACAAAGGCGTTGCCGTGGGCTTCGGTCTCTTCGATCAGGAAGGTGCCGTTGCCGATGGCGTTGAGGCACTGCCACCCCAGGCGGCAGCGGCGCAGGGTGCAGTTGGTCACGCCCATGTGGGCATCGAAGCGGGAGAAGGTGCAGTCCTCAAAGCAGAGATCCCGGCAGAAATTGGTGGCGATCAGCCCCCAGTAGCGGCTGTCGTGGATGTCGGTGGTCTGGTTGCACCGCAGGATGCGGATCTCTGCCGTGCGATCCAGCCGGATGTCGTAGCTGCCCATAGGCACGGGCAGCCCTGCGCTGCCGATGGTGTGGTAGATGAAATGCCCGGTGAAGAGGCAATCCCGGATGCAGACCCGGGCGCAATCCGACAGGCGGATGAAGCCGTTGTAGGGCGCGCCGTGGTCGCCTTCCCCGGTGATCAGATGGGTGATGCCGCTTACCTCCACATTGGAGCGGGTAATGTGGATGTTCCGGTAGTGGTAGTTGTACTTGGATTCCGCCTGATTGGCAACGGTGGTGAAGCTGCCGCCCTTCAGGGTAAGGGTCTCTTCATCGATGGGGCAGGCCAGCAGGGAGGTGATCTCCTCAAAATCGAACGACAGGGGAGAGGACAGCCTGCCGTCGGCCCCCAGCACGAATACATCGGTGCGGGTGTGCCCATTGTCCTGATTGAGCCCCTTGCGGATGTAATCCCGGTGGTTTTGGTTCTCCACCGCCACGAACAGATCGCAGCCGAAGGGGTTTTCCAGCGTGGTCTGCCCATAGACCATGGAGGCTGCCTGCAGGGGCAAAGGCTCCTTGCGGGAGCGCACATGGAACACAGGCGCGGTGTGGTCTTCGCAGCCTACATCATCGATGATGAAGCGCGCGCCCGTCCAGTCGGTATCGGTCTCCACAGGGGCGGTCAATGCCTTGGGCGAAAGATAGTACACCGCTCCCTCCCGGGCCTTGACGGGCAACTGCTGCCGGTTGGCCTCCCGGTGGGCCTGTGCGATGGCAGGCAGATCGTCGGTGCGGCCATCGCCAACGGCCCCGAACATTTCATAGGTGAGAAAGCGTTCCATGCAGCAAACCTCCTTTGGTATTGGCGGCTCAACGGAGCTGCGCCAGATAGGCTTCGGCCATGTGTACGGCGGTCGCCCCGTCGGCCACGGCGGTCACCACCTGCCGCAGGGGCTTGGTGCGTACATCGCCCACCGCATACACGCCGGGCAGGGAGGTCTCCGTGGACTCTCCGGCAAGGATGTAGCCATCCTCCAGAGCCAGCTGCCCCTCCACCAGAGCGGTGGCGGGCTTTCTGCCGATGCTGACGAACACCCCGCCAAGGGGGATCACTTCCTCTGTGCCGGTGAGCACATCCCGGATGCGCACCCCGGTGACCGTATCCTCGCTGAGGACCTCTGTGACCACGCTGTTCCAGCGGAATTCCACATTCCCGGCCTGCATCAATGGCTCATGATAGATCCTGGTGGCCCGGAGCGTATCCCGCCGGTGGATCAGGATCACTTTTTCCACGATGCGGCTCAGCAGCAGCGCATCTGCGGCTGCGGAATTGCCGCCGCCAACCACCGCCACGGTCTTGCCCCGGTAAAACATGCCGTCGCAGGCAGCGCAGTAGGCCAGCCCCCGCCCCAGCAGCGCATCCTCGCCGGGCAGGCCCAGCCTGCGGGGGTCTGCGCCGGTGGCGATGACCACGGTGCGGGCATAGAAGGTGCCCTCGCTGGTTTCGATCTTTTTGGGGCTGGCGGTCAGCTCCACCCGCTGCACATCCGCCAGGCGGGTCTTGGCACCGAAGCGCTCAGCCTGCTTCTGCATCTGCTGGCCCAAAGCGAAGCCCTCGACGCCCTCCGGGAAGCCCGGGTAGTTGTCGATCTGATGGGTCAGCGCCATCTGCCCGCCTGCGGAGAGCCGCTCCAGCAGCAGCACATCCAGCCCGGCGCGGGCAGCGTACAGCGAAGCGGTATAACCACCCGGCCCGCCGCCGATGATGACCATATCGTGGATGGCTTCGTCTGCCACTGTCTGCCGTTTGGGCAGATGCTCCGAAAGAAAGGCTTCGATATCCGCTCCGGCAGGCGGCTCCACGATCTGCCCCAGCGCCTTGCCGCCCTTGTAGAGCCTGATCGTGGGAATACGGCGGATCTCCTCCCGCTGCCGGATGCCCTCCAGCTCATCCACATTCAGCTTGACCACCTTCAAATGGCCGGCATAATCGTCCGCGATGCGGTCGTATGCGCCCTCGATGCGCCTGCAATCGCCGCACCAAGGGGCCCAGAAATCCGCCAGGATCATTTCTCCGCTCTCTACCAGCCCATGCAGCTGTTGTTCGTTGATGCTCTTTGCAGCCATGTGGTTTTCTCCCTTCTCTTGTGGCATTATTGGCATGTGTGTTGCTTGCTTTTAGCATACACTTTTTTTCTCAGTTTTGAAACAGGAAAAATCGGTTTCGTTTTCCGTTCTGTCGGGTATCCTCTGGGTGTAAAGAAACAGAAGGAGGTTGGCAGCAATGTCAGCAATGCATATTACGAAAGACAATTTTGAGCAGGAGGTCGTCCGGTCGGACAAGCCCGTTCTGCTGGATTTCTGGGCCCCCTGGTGCGCACCCTGCCGCATGGTGGTGCCTGTGGTGGAGGAGATCGCGCTGGAACGCAGCGATATCAAGGTGGGCAAGATCAATATCGACGAAGAGCCCGACCTGGCGCAGCAGTTCCGCATCATGTCCATCCCCACGCTGATGGTGGTGGAGAATGGCGAGATCCTGCACCGGGTGGTGGGGGCGCTGAGCAAGGAGCAGATCCTGGATATGCTGCCCTGAGGCCGCATACCCTGCCGCTCTTCGGTGCATACTCCTCACCTGTAAGGAGGGGGATGCAACGTGGTGGAACAGGATACCATCCGGCTTTTGAGAGAGTGCGATGCCGGAGTGAAAATGGGCGTGGATTCCATCGAGAGCGTGGTGGAGCGGATCCAATCGGAGGCCTTCCGGCAGGTGCTGGTGGAGAGCCGCCAAAAGCACGACGAGCTGGATCGGGAGCTTCAGCAACTGCTTGACCGCTATCAGGATGAGGGCAAGGCACCCGACCCGATGGCCAAGGGCATGTCCTGGATGAAGACCAACGCCATGCTGATGATGAAGCCCAGCGACCAGACCATCGCCGATCTGATGACCGATGGCTGCAACATGGGCGTGAAATCGCTCCACAAGTACCTGAATGAGTACAAGGCTGCCGACGAAAGCTCCAAGGAGATCGCCAAAAAGCTGGTGGATCTGGAGCAGAAGCTGGCGGTGGATATACGGGGTTATCTGTAAAAAAGCAGAAGCCGCAGCGGCAGACATGGGAAACGGTCTGCTGCTGCGGCTTTTTCTACGCTTCAAAGCACGGCGATGGCGGCCTCCAGCCCCCGTACGATCTCTGCAAGCGGCAGGGAGGGCTGCCCCTCCTTTGCCTGTTCCGGCAGCCAGGGCACATGGATGAACCCGGCCCGGATGCGGCTCGATTGCGTATGGTGCAGAAGACTGTAAAGCACATTGTTGCATACGAAGGTGCCTGCGGTGTAGCTGAGGGCGGCGGGCACTCCCGCAGCCTGTATGGCGGCCACCAGCTCCCGCACGGGCAGGGTGGCAAAGTACGCTGCCGGGCCGCCGGGGAGCACCGGCTCGTTGACCGGCTGCTGCCCGGCATTATCCGGGATGCGGGCTTCCTGCAGGTTGATGCCGATCACCTCCGGGGTAATGGCACTGCGCCCGCCTGCCTGCCCCACACAGATGACCGCCTCCGGCTCCAGCTCGTCCACGTTTTCCAGGAGCCTGTGGGCAGCCGCGGTGAACACCGTGGGCAGCTGCAGCTTGGTCAGCTGCCAGCCGTGAAGGGCATCCGGCAGCCGCCGCACCGCCTCCCAGGAAGGGTTGGTGCGCTCGCCGCCAAAGGGGTCAAAGCCGGTGATCAGCAGTTTTTTCATGGTGCATCCTTTCGGTGAAGAGTGTCTCCGCGCTGCACGGGGCACAGCGCAGCGGATCAGGCTCTGCGCTCCCGGCTGGCATCCGCAGCGCAGCACAGGCTGCACAGGGCCATACACAGGGCGCACAGCAGCATGCCTGCCTTGAGGCTGATGGCAGCCTCCAGCGCAGCGATCACCGGCGCGGAGACCGCCTGCCCCAGATACAGCGCCAGCATGATGCCGGTGGTGGCCAACAGGGTGTTCTGGGGCTGCCGCCCGCAGCCCAGCGTGAGCACACAGGGGATCAGTGCGCCAAACAGCAGGCTGGATACCATCAGCAGCGCCCGCAGCACCCACCCGTTGGGGATCAGCAGCCCGATGCACAGCACCGCTCCGCCCAGCAGGCCGCCCACAGCCACATATTTCTCCGGCTTGATGGGCAAAAAGGGCATGCCCAGCCGGGAGAGCATCAGCCCGAGGAACACGCAGCTCTGGGCAGGCAGGGCAATGGTGCCGGGCAGGGTATCCGCATAGCGGTTGATCCATGTATTGAGGCCGGAAAGAAAGATGCCGTGAAAGAAGATGGCTGCCACCAGCCAGAGCAGATGCCCCTCCCGCAAGGCGGGCAGGATGCGCCGGGGGTCGGCGGCGGTGGGGCAGATGGGCTCGGGATCCTCCATGCGCAGCAGCCTGCGAACCAGCAGCGCGCCAAAGACCAGCAGAAGCCCCACCGCGGCAATGATCAGGTAGACCCGCTTCCAGAAAAGCCCGGCCCCCAGCAGCGCAGCATAGCCCATGGGGCTGAATACGCTGGAGAGGCCGTAGGCAGTGTGCAGGATGCACATCATGGTAACCGCCTGCCGCCCGGTGTACAGGTCTGCCATGCAGGCGGAGAGCAGAGTATCCATCAGACCCAGGCCAAAGCCGGTAATGAACCATGCGGCGGTGTACAGCCCGTAGCCCGGGGCCAGCCACATGAGCACCAGCCCGGCAGCGCAGATGGTGAGCGCCACCTTCAAAAGCGTGCGCTTGCGGCAGCGGCCCTGCACCAGAAAGGCGCAGAACAGAGCCAGCACGCCGCCTGCAAAGGCCATGGTGTTGGCAAGCCCCTGCCGGGCTGCATCCAGCCGGTAGGCCTCGATCATGGTGCTGAGCAGCGAGCCCTGTACCGCAAACACCGCAGAGAGAAATACCATGCTCAGCAGCAGAAAGGCGGTCACCCAGAGTCGGTCATTCTTTTTCACGGTCAGTATTCCTCCGTGGTCGTGCTTTGGTGAGGGGCGGTCATACGTTTTCCAGCACCAGCACCCAATCGCAGCCCTGCCCCTGGGTGGGCGGTACGAGGGTGGTCTGGCCGCCGGGCGGCAGAATGCCAAAGAGGCGGCTTTCGCCGCTGCGGGGGTCGAACCAGCAGGCACGGATGGCCTTCTGCGCCTTCAGCAGATCCAGCTCCACGGTAAAGGGCAGCCCCAGCGGAGCGTACACGTAGGCATAGCCGTTGCCTGTGGCGGCGCATTCCTGCCCCATGCCCCGGTTGGCGCTCACTACCAGCTCATTGGCAGGGCGCAGGGAGAAGTAATCGTGGCTCAGCCGCAGTGCCTTTACATGGCGCATCTGCTCCGCGCCCGGGTGGTTGAGCGCCTCCTGCCACCGGTAGGGAAAGTAGCTGCCGGGCTCCCGGTTCATGCTCCACACGCAGTGATTGCCGTAGGTGTGCCCGCAGGCACCCGCCAGCACCGAACGGTAGGCATTCTGGCGCACATCTGCTGCCGACCAGAAATACCCCAACTCTGCGTTAAAGCAGGCGGGGTGATCCTCATAGCGGGGCTCTGCATCCATATAGGGCTTATGGGAACCCTCTGCCAGCGGCAGCAGGAACTGCTCGCTTGCGTAGCCGGGGGCAGCATCGTGGCCGCTCTGCACCGTATGAAGATCGATGTAATCCGCTCCGGGCAAGCTTTCCAGCGAGGAGCCCCAGCCCCTTGGGTGAAAGGTGATCAGGTGCCCCGGTGCGGTCTCCAGCAGCCCCTTTGCCATCGCATCGATGATGGGGCGGTGCTCCGGCTCGATGGGCCTGTCGCCGCCCAGCATCCAGATCAGGTTGGAGCAGGCGGCATAGCGGCTGCCCAGCCAGCGGGCGTAGATGAGGGCGTTCTCCGGAGTAAAGATGACCGGCCCCTTGCCCCAGCACAGGTTGAACTTATCGCCCCAGGTGGGCAGCAGGGCCAGCATGAGCCCGTGCTCCGCCGCCAGCCGGATGGCGTAGTCCACATGGGCCCAGTAGGAATATTCACCATCGGTATCGGGCCGGGTGGGGTCGGGCAGACCATCGGTCGTGTAGAGCGGCAGCCGCCCGTAGGCATTGGGGGTGGTAACGCCCTCAAACTCGGCCAGCAGCACGCATTGCACCACGGTAAAGCCCTGTTTTGAACGGGTCTCAAAGTACAGCGCCATTTCCTCCCGGTCCAGCCGGTGGAATAGCTCCCAGGCGGTATCACCCAGGTAGAAGAAGGGCTCGCCGCTCTCCCGGCGCAGCCAGCGCCCATCGGTGATCAGTCTGCTCACGGGCGGGCTCCTTTCTGCTTTCTCAGCGCGTTTTGGCGTACCATTCCTTTACGATGCCCTCGGCCTTCTTGCCTACGATGGAGAAACCCATCTCCGGCTCCCGCTGGGGCAGCTTGGTGTACCAATCCCACCAGAACCAACCGGCGAACCATTCCTCCTCCCACATGGAGCGGAAGCAGGATTCGTAGAAGTTGGCCTGCTCATCCTCGTCGTAGGGGAATTCCCGGTGAGAGAAATCGTAGGGCATCATGGCGCAGCCCTTTGCGCTGCGGCAGCCCACCTCCATAAAGAGGATCTGCTTGCCGCCGTTCTTTTGGGAAAGCTCCCGGAGCTGCTCACGGCGGGCATCCCAGGCGGCCTTCATGTTCTCCATGGTCTCGCCGGGCTGCTGGGCCACCTTGTAGTAGGCGGAGGTGCCGATCAGATCCACCGCATCCCACCACTTGACGGTGGATTCGCTGCCGTGGTTGGTATTGTAAACGATGGGGCCGTGGTATACCTGCCGCACGGCAGCGATGGCGTTGCGCCAGTGCTCCTCCTTGTGCTCGGTGCCCAGCATCTCGCAGCCCACGCAGAACATCTCGCAGCCGGTCTCCTCGGCGATCTCCGCATAGTGGCACAGGAAGGCGGTGTAGGAGTCGAACCATTCCTTCCAGTAATCCCGGCGGGCATAGGCATCATCCGGGAAGGTGATGCGGGCGCGCCACAGGCCGTCGGCACAGTTGACCACGGGCTTCATGCATACCTTCAGGCCCAGGGCGTGCAGCTTGTCTGCAGCGGTGACGAGATCCTTATCGGTAACGGTATAGCGGTAATCGGGCCGGATCAGGGTGGCGTTGTAGCTGTCCTGCACCACAGAAAATGCGATGGCGGCCCAATCGCCGCCCAGGGCTGCCAGCCGCTCCATGGAGGCGGCGGCTTCGGGGGTACGGTAAGCGCCTCTGCGACCGTCCCAGCCGTAGGTAAAGCCTTTGATGAACATAGGATCGTGTTCCTTTCCTGCGGTATCACCGCACGATCATTTGTTTGGCAGCCGGTGGCATGCGACCGTTCTCCGGCTTCAGCCATAGTATTCTGTGCGGGGGTGGAATGTCCTTCCGGGTTTGGAAAAAAGAATGCGGGGGAGTGGGCGCAGCTGCGTGGCTGGCCTGCCTCAAGAGAGAAAACGAAGCGCCTGCCGTTTTGTACGGCAGGCGCTCAGATTGTCGACAAAGTGCGGGGTGCAGGGGGATCATCCCCCTGCCGGGTGTGGGCAGAGCCCACAAACCTTGCGCCGCAGCGTTTTTCTGTAAGCACAGCGAGCACCGAAGGTGCAAGATGTGCGGCTTTGATCGAAAAGCATGGTTTTTTCAGCAGTCTGAAGCGCCTGCCGTTTTGTACGGCAGGCGCTTCAGGGGCTATTCGTTTATGCTCAGATCACCTTTTCGGTCTCTGCATCAAAGAGATACACGCTCTCGTAGGGCACGGAGAAGGTAACCTCGCTGTCCATTTCGGGGATCTCGAAGGGGGTCACCTTCAGGATGGAGTGATCCTCGTCGATGTTCATATACACGTTGGCGTTGTCGCCCAGCATCTCGGTCAGCTCCACCTGGCCGGTGATGTGGCAGGCACCGTCAACCTCGCCCAGCACGATGGCCTCGGGGCGGAAGCCGAACACGATGGGCTTGCCCTCGTACTGGGCAGCCTTGTCGCCCAGCTTGGGGGCAAGGTCGATGCTGTGGCCGCCAACGGTGATGCAGCCGTTCTCCACGGTGCGGCGCACAAAGTTCATGGGCGGCTCACCGATGAAGCCCGCAACGAACATATTCACCGGCTCAAAGTACACATCCTTGGGGGTGCCGATCTGCTGCACATAGCCATCCTTCATGACCACGATGCGGTCGGCCATGGTCATGGCCTCGGTCTGGTCGTGGGTAACGTAGATGGTGGTGGCACCGGTCTCGTTGTGGATCTGGGTGATCTCCGAGCGCATGGTAACGCGCTGCTTGGCATCCAGGTTGGAGAGAGGCTCGTCCATCAGGAACACGCCCACCTTACGGATGATGGAGCGTCCCACCGCCACGCGCTGCCGCTGACCGCCGGAGAGGGCACGGGGCATACGATCCAGGTAATCGGTCAGGCCCAGGATGGCAGCGGTCTTCTTGACGCGCTCGTCGATGATGTCCTCATCCACGCCCTGCAGGCTGAGGCCGAAGGCCAGGTTATCGTACACGGTCATGTGGGGGTAGAGGGCGTAGCTCTGGAAAACCATCGCCACCTCCCGCTCGCGGGGGCCCCACTGGTTGGCAAGCTCGCCGTTGATGAGGAACTCGCCCTTGCTGATATCCTCCAGACCGGCGATCATGCGCAGCGTGGTGGATTTGCCGCAGCCGGAGGGGCCAACAAAGACGATGAACTCGCCCTTCTCCGCCTCCAGGTTAAAGTCGTGCACAGCGTGGAAACCATTGGGGTAGATCTTGTTGATGTTTTTGAGCGTGAGATAAGCCATGTAAGTACGCTCCTTTGCTTGAATTCGGGGATATGGACATTGAAACGTTGGGCATGGACAAAACCGACATTGTTTGGTACAATGAGGTTGGAACCATTCAGAGGGGGCAGAGCGATGAATGATATCATCTTTGCCGGTAAGCATTTTTTGACCTATGTGGTCAACCGGCATCAGCATAAGGGGTGGGAGCTGGTCTACTGCACCAGCGATAACGGCCGCTTCCTGTTCAAGGATCAGGAGCTGGGCTACAGCGAGGGCGATATCGTGGTCATCCCGCCGGATACGCCGCACGAGAACATCAGCGAGAGCGGGTTTACCAACATCCATCTCCATGTGGATGATGCCACGCTGGCGTTCCGCACGCCTACGCTCATCCGGGATGATGCCAACCAGTCCATCCTTCACCTGTTCTCCGATGCCTACTTCATCTACTGCGGCGACCCGGAGCGGAAGGATATGCTGCTCTCTGCCTACGGCAACCTGATCGTGCGGTACATGACCGCTTACCAGTCGGCGGTGCACCCTCAGAACCGTATCGTGGAGGATATCGAGCAGAGCATCGTGCAGAACTATGCCAACGCCAATTACGAGCTGGATGAGCTTCTGCGCGGCATGCCTTACTCCTACGACTATCTGTGCAAGCTGTTCCGCAAGGAGGTAGGCATGACGCCCAACCGTTACCTTGCCAACATCCGCATGCAGACCGCCGCCGAAATGCTCTCCTCCGGGCATAACGAGGGCAGCATCACCGATATTGCCCATTTGTGCGGCTTCCGCGATCCGCTGTATTTCTCCCGCATGTTCAAGAAGAAGTATAACGTATCGCCCAAGGAGTACTACCGCCAGCGCCTGGCCGAAAGGCAGGGCCAGCAGGAAAACTAAGCGCGCATCCCCGCCGTCCGGTCAAGCCGGGCGGCTTTTGTTTATCTTGCCTTGGCCTCCCGGAAGATCTTCCCGATCGTTTGCTTGCAGAACAGGAAGAAATGATCCGTACCGGTGGCAAAGAGGCCGAACAGCAGCGGCTCCACGCCAAGGAACAGGGGCTCGCTGCCGGTGCTTACCGTTGCCAGCCCCATGTTGATGAGGCTGTAGAGGGTAACCACCACAAACAGGATGGGGAAGGCATACAGCAGGTTGAGGAAAAAACCAGTGGCACCGTCTTTGGTCACCATCATCCAGCGGGCGCTGCCGCCGGGTAGCTTCTCGGTAAAGCGCAGAAAGTGCTTGATGAGCAGATCGGTCACCATGCCCATGATGATGGCTGCCACAAAGTAGAGATCCAGCTGGTCGGCCACATACAGCCCAAGCCCCCAGAACACGAAGAAGCAGATGGCTCCGTAGAACCAGAACTTGATCAGCACCACCTTGAGCCACTCTGGCAGGCGGAATTTGCTGGTCTTGCCGGAACGGTATTTGTCCAGCTCTTCTTTGGAGTACTTGGGGGTGTTTTCGGTGCTGGCGGTTACCAGATCTTCCACCGCCTGTGTGTGCAGCTGGTAGTAGGGGGTGGCTTCCGCCTTGGGGGGCTGTTCAGCCGAGGGCTGTACAGGGGACTTTTTCATGGATCAATCCTCTTGGGAAAGGTGTAGAGAGACCATCTCGCTGCCTTCCTCCACCGGCAGGGAGGTATCGATCTTCTTGAGCAGCTTGCGCAGCACGGGCACCAGCAGGGTGAGCACGAAGCCCACGATCAGAATGATGCGGTGTACGCCCAGCATATCAAAGGCCTGTTGGATGTAGATGGTGTTCTGATCCACTACGATGGGGTGGTCAGCGCGGGTCATGGCGCGGGAGATGCAGCCCATGTAGTAGCTATCGCAGAAGATGAGGCCGATGAGCATGACGAACATGAGCACCAGCATAGGGATGTTGGTCTTCTTGCGGTGGGGGTAGGCATTCATAAAGCAGACGAAGGAAAGCATGCTGAACAGCATGGTGCAGAAGCCGCTCAGGCCCATGCCCTGGGACTGGATCTTGGCCGTGGTATCGGAAACGTGGGTCAGGTTCAGGGAGTAGTAAACGAAAGCCACCGCCAGCACCAGCATGGGGATGGTCTGGGGCTTGCGCTTGAGGGATACGATGGTCTTGCGCAGGGCTTCCTTCAGCCCGCGGTTGTTCTTCTTGCTCATGCTCCAGCCTCCTTTCAGCGGATCGCGTTGGTGGTTTCCTTATCGAAGAAGTGGCGCTTTACGAAGGAGACGTTCACTTCGTCGCCGCGCTTGTAATCGCACCAGCCGCGCAGCTTGCAGGTGATGGTCTGTGCATCGCCGCCCAGATAACCGTGCACCAGGGTGTTCATGCCCAGGTTCTCGTTGGAGAAGACCTTCACCGCTACATCGTTGCCCACTTCGATATTCTCGGGGCGCACGCCCAGCACGATGGTCTTGCCCTGGTAGCCGGCGAGCAGCTGCTGCTCTTCGGCGGTAGCGGTAACGGTAAAGTAGGGGCTTACCAGCTTGTCTCCCTGCACCTCTACATCGAAGAAGTTCATGGGCGGCAGGCCGATGAAGCTGGCCACGAACAGGTTGGCGGGGGTGTCGTACAGCTCCAGCGGGGTGCCGATCTGCTGCACATGGCCCATGCTCATGCACACGATGCGATCGGCCAGGGTGAGGGCCTCGGTCTGGTCGTGGGTCACGTAGAGCATGGTGGCGTTCATCCGCTTGTGCAGCAGCAGGATCTCGCGACGGGTAGCGCCGCGCAGCTTGGCATCCAGGTTGGAGAGCGGCTCGTCGAACAGGAACACCTTGGGGCTGCGCACGATGGCACGGCCCATGGCTACGCGCTGGCGCTGGCCGCCGGAAAGCTGCTTGGGCTTCTTGTTCAGCTGGTCGGTCAGGCCCAGGATCTCCGCTGCGGCCAGTACCTTTTTGTGGATCACATTGGGGTCTTCCTTACGCAGGGTAAGGGAGAAGGCCATGTTCTCGTACACGGTCATGTGGGCGTAGAGGGCGTAGTTCTGGAAAACCATGGCCATATCGCGGTCTTTGGCGGGGGCGGTGGTAATGTCCTGCCCATCCAGCAGCAGCTTGCCGCCGGAGATATCCTCCAGACCGGCGATCATGCGCAGGGTGGTGCTCTTGCCGCAGCCGGAGGGGCCGACCAGCACGATGAACTCGCCGTCTTTTACTTCCAGATTAAAGTCGTACACAGCCTGTACGTTGTTGTCGTAGATCTTATCCAGATGCTGTAAGCTGATGTTTGCCATGGGGCATCTCCTTTACGCGGCCTTTTCGCTGAGGGAAGCCTTATAGGCTTCCAGCGTGCGGCTCCGTTTGATACCGGCCAGACCGGCGATGAGGCAGCAGATCGCAGACAGAATGAGCATGACGACCACATAGGTGAACTGAGGCATCTGCATCACAGGGTAGGTGACCTTGCTGATGGTAACGGTGGCTTTGAATGCCTGCATCGGCAGAATGAAGATGCGCACGATCTGGCCAACGCCCAGCACCAGCAGCAGCCATGCATAGCCGATGTGGTAGCTCTTTACGCCCTCGGAAGAAAGGAAGGCCATCAGCATAAAGACCAGATTGTACACGATGGAGGCACCGATCAGAATGGAGTAGTACCAGGAGCCGACGTCGGTGGAGTAGATGCTTACGAAGTAAAGCACATCAAAAACGATCGCCAGCAGCGTAAGCCGGGAGGAAAGGGTGTTCTTGGTGTAGCGCATACGATCCAGCTGGATCTGCTTCTGCTCGGCGGGAGACATCAACGTGCTCATCAGGCCACCTTCTTTCCTTCTTCGATCAGGCGCTTTTCGGCGCTCATCAGGGAGAACTTCCAGCACAGATTGGCGATCAGCAATACGCCGACCAGCAGCACAAGGGCAAACACCACATAGTGGGCATCGAACCAGAAGGTGGAGTCGATGTAGGGGGTGTCCATCATTTCGGAAAAGAACTCGAGATCTGCAAAGCTGATCTTGAGGAACTCGGCCTTGAAGGCTTCGCTCTGGCCGTGAGCCCAGATGCTGTAGTACACACCGGCACCGGTCCAAGCCACAGAGGTGAGGATGTTGCCCACATAGTAGCGGCGGCGGCTGTGGGTGCTGGTCAGGAACAGCGAGCAGCTCAGCAGGATCAGTACGATAGAGGCGGTGAGCAGCTGCTTGTTGTAGGGCTGCATGTGGTAGTAGATCTGGGAGCCGGGCACCCAGGTATCATCCGGGTTGCTGGGATCCATCATGGTGTAGTAGAGGCTGTCGTACAGGTCGGTCATCAGCCCAAGGGCATAGAGGAAGACGATCGCGCTTACCGCGATGGCGGCAAAGCAGAGAATTTTCTGCCAGGTCAACTGTTTCCGGTACATAACGGCCTCCCATTAACACATTGCATTCGTTTGCAAGGAATTTCGTTTCAGCCTTGGTTCGGGAAAAACATTCAGGCTTCCGTCAATCTCCCGCCCCCCGGGGGAGAGGGGGACTGACGGAAACCCTTGGCGGGAGCCGAAGCTCCCGCCAAGGTAAGTAGTCTTACTTGGTCAGGTTGGCGTAGTACTCGGTGAGACGATCCCAAGCGCGCTGCTTGAGGGCCAGGTACTGGGTGCCGCCCATGGTGTCCTTAACGGTGGCAGCGGACTCGTCGGCACTGGACATGCCTTCCACAGCGTAGCCGTTCACGATCTGGTCGATGAACAGGTTCTGGCCGCCCTTGCCCTCGTTGTACTTGGTGGACAGATCAGCAAACTCGTTGATCATGTTGTTCTCAACGGTGGTGTTGGGGAGAACGGTGGGCACGGAGGTGTACCAGGGGTTCTCGGTCACAGCCAGCTCGGGGTGCTTGATGGTGCCCAGGCCGATAGCAACGGAGATCTTGCCGGCGCCTTCCTTACCAACGGCGTGAGTGCACTGGTACTCAAAAGCCTGGCTCTTGGCAAAGCTCAGAGTGGAGCCCAGGAACTGACGGGCGTAGTTGGTGTAGTTGCCGGAGGCCTTGGCCCACAGCTCTTCGAAGGTGGCATCGGCGATAACGGGCATTTCCTGACCGTTGAAGTTGAAGGTGACGTAGGAACCGTCGTCGTTGGTCTTGATGAAGGCATCGGGGCCGTAGCTCATCAGGATCATGCCTTCGGGGCTGTAAGCGTAGTCGATCAGCTTCAGGGCAGCGTAGAGCTTATCCTGGTTGCCTTCAACGCCGGCAACGGAGATGCCCCAGCCGTCAACCTTAACGGAGCGCCAGCTCTCGGTAAAGCGCATGAACACGCCATCCTCGGAGGTGCCGTCGAACCAGCGGGCAACGGGAACCATCACGGCCATGTACTTCTCGCCTTCCTGCAGAGCAGTCTGGTTGTACACGGTCTGGGTCTGGTTGTAGTCGTAGTGCATGAAGCCCAGGTCGTTCTCCAGGTAGGTCTTGGTGGATTCCTCAGCGGTCTCCAGGAAAGCCTTGGAAATGAGGCCTTCCTGAGCCATGGCGTTCAGGCGCTCCATGGCGATGTAGGAATCGGCTTCCATACGGGCATCGCGGAGCTTGCCTTCGGAGTCGATCCACAGAGAATCCTGACGGGATTCCAGACCACGCACGCCGAAGAGAACACCGGCAAAGCGCTTCATGTCAACGCGGCGCTGGTTGTTGTTGTCTTCGCGGCTGAACAGGCCCTGCACGGAATCGGTGCCGTTGAGGGTCTGGGGGTTAGCGACCACGCAGCGGAGCAGAGCTACCATTTCGTCGGCATCCCAGGCAGCGTTCTGGCCGATGAACAGGTTGGAGCGCTCGGTGCCGTAGTAGCCGTTGTAGGCGGTGTCGATGTAGGTACGGAGCATGTTGACGGCGGCAACGCCATCCAGGTCGGCGGCAGCGTTCATGGTGGCCACGATGTTGCCGGCGGCGTCGTAGTTCTTGGTAACCTTCTCAACGGCGGTGCCGTCCAGGGTCACAACGTCCACTTCCACGGTGCCGGTGGTGGGCATGTAGGGCTGGTACACAGCAGCAGCCAGCTTGTTGGAAGCCTCGGCAGTGAATTCGCCTTCGCCGTCCAGCAGCTTCTGCACCCAGTCAACACGCATCAGGGGCATACGCTCGATGTCGTTAACGCCATCGAAGTAGGGGGAGAAGTAGATAGCGCCGGTAGAGGTGTTACCGGTAATGGACAGACGAACGATGGGGTTCGCTTCCAGGTAGGCCTTGAAGTTGGGCATCATGTCCAGATACTCGGCAATGTTCACGATGCTGCCGGCTTCGCCGTACTCGGTGAGCTTGGAGGCGGTGCCGCTGACCATATCAACTTCGTTGAGGCGTTCCTTCCAGAAGTCGAATTCCTTGGTAGCGCTGTTGCCCTGGTACAGGTTCTCGAAAACGACCTTCAGATCGTTCTGGACCTCAACCCAGGTGGGCTTCAGGTCGCCGGTGTGGTAGGTGATGCCGTCGGCCAGGGTAACGCCTTCGCCCGCCACTTCGGCGTCGAAGAACAGACCGGTCTTGGCACTGTTGTAGCCGGTGGCCATGCGCAGCACGGTGCCCTCGGCGTAGGTCAGCTCAGCCGTTTCGGCCATAGCGGTGCTGAACAGCATGGTCACGATCAGGGCCAGTGCCATCAGCAAAGATACAGTACGCTTCATAGTAAGTTCCCTCCTGTTTTTTATGTTTGCCGGGTATCCATCCCGGAAAACTACTGGTTTGGTTTACTCCTTCACGCCGCCGGCGTTAACGCCCTTGGCAAAGTACTTCTGAATGAAGGGGTAAATGATGAGAATGGGTACGATGGAGCACACGATGAGGGCGTAGATCACGGAATCGGAAGAGTAGACCGCGTTCCAGCCCGCCATGGCCTCCGGGTCGGTGTAGTACTCCAGCTTGAGGCGGATGAACACCTGCAGGGGGTGTTCGTTGGAGTTGGAGATCATCTGTCTGGCCCAGAAGTAGCCGTTCCAGCGGGAGATGGCGAAGAACAGCGCCACCGTAGCGATGGTGGACTTGCTCATGGGGATGTACACCTTGCTGAGCACCTGGAACTCGGTGGCACCGTCTACCACAGCTGCTTCTTCGATCTCGCTGGGCACGCCCTCGAAGGCGTTGCGCAGCAGGATGATGTTCATGGCCGCCATACCCATGGCGATGACCACCAGCCACTTATCGTCGGTGATGCCGGCGGCGTTGAAGACCGCCTTGGTATCCAGGTAGTTCAGGTACTGGGGCACGATACCGGCAGAGAACAGCATCGTAAACACCAGGAAGAAGTTGAAGAAACGGCGGAAGAGCAGCCTGCGCTTGGAGAGGGCGTATGCGCCCAGAATGGCAACGAACAGGGCCCAGATGGTGCCGTAGAAGGTAAGGAACAGCGTGTTGGAGTAGGAGTTCCAGAACATGTTGTCGTTAAACATCTGGGCAAAGGCCTGGAACTGGATATCCTTGGGGAAGAGCACCACCTTGCCGTAGTCTACCGCGTCCGCGCCGCTGATGGAGGCGGAAATGGCATACACGAAGGGGTAGAGGCAGGCGAGGGAGAATACGCACAAAAGCGTGTAGCTGATGACCTTGAAGATCAGCTCGGAGGTTTCAAGCTTTCTTTTCATACGTCTCACCCCTTAGTACAGCGAAGTATCGGATGCCTTGCGGGCAATGGTGTTTGCACTGATGACCAGCAGCATGCCGATAACGTTGTTCATCATTTCGGCGGCGGCGGCCAGGCCCTTCTGGGCGCCCTCCAGACCGTAGCGCTGGGCGAAGGTGGAGACCACATCGGCGGTCATGTAGGTGTTGGTGTTGTAGAGCAGCAGCACCTTTTCGTAGCCAACGTTCAGCAGCGAGCCGATACGGGTGATGAGCATGATAACGATCGTGGAAAGGATACTGGGCAGCACCACGTAGCGCATCTGGCTCATCTTGCCTGCACCGTCGATCTGGGCGGCCTCGTAGCTGGTGGGGGAGATGGCGATGATGGCTGCGAAGTACACGATGCTGTCGTAGCCTGCGCCCTCCCACACGCCGGAGATCTGGTAGATGGCGCGGAAGAATGCCGGGTTGTTGAGCAGGCCCTTCGTGGCCACCTCCTCGGAGATCAGCCCCAGGGAGCTGAGCGCCTGGCTGATGATGCCCATGCTGGAGGTGAGGGAGCCCTGCTTTACCAGCATGGTGACCAGGGAGGTCATAACAACGGTGGACATGAACTTGGGCAGGTAGGTGAGTACCTGGCAGGTGCTGCGCACGATGTTGGAGCGGATCTCGTTAAAGAACAGCGCCAGCAGGATCGGCATGGGGAAGCCGAAGCACAGACCGTAGAAGCTGAGCAGGAAGGTGTTGCGCAGAGCGCGCCAGAATTCGGTAGACATACTGTCGCCCACGCCGCCCACCAGCAGCCGCTTAAAATAGCTGAAGCCGCTGAAGAGCTGCTCTGCCACGGGCTTTACCTCGTCCGGCACCTTGAAGCAGCCCAGCAGCTCGTACATGGGCAGGTAGCGCCAGAGCAGGAATACCAGCAGCATGGGCACCAGCATCAGGTAGAGCCGCCAGTCCTTGAGAATGGTAAGGCCGATGTGCCGCCAGTTGTGCTTCTCCACATCGTCTCTTACGGCCTGTTCAGGATTTTCGCGATATACTTTGGCTTGCTCGTCCCAGACGAGAAAGTCCGCTGCTTTCGCACTCATGGATACATCCTCCTAGCCTCTTTTTCTTGTTCCTCCTGGATCCGTTTCAGGTAGTCCTTTTGATCTTCCAGAATACCGTCCAGCCGACCGCTGATCCAGACAAGAAGAACAGCGAAGATGACGGAAAGAACATCGGTGGTGATAAAGCCGACGCAGGTGGCGGGGGCGTAGCCCAGCACCAGTGCCACCAGTATGCGGCCCAGCTGCATCAGCACGGCGCACAGGGCTGCATAGCCCATGGCCAGTAAAACGCTTTCATGGAGCCTGCGCCAGTGCCATCTCTGCCGGAGCAGGAGCAGCAGCATGGCCAGAAGGTTGCCCAGACAGTACACCAGAAACTGTGCGGGCGCTGCGGCAGATGCAGCGCAGAAAACAAATGCGCCCAGCACTGCGGGGATCGCGGCCCATGCGCCCCAGCGTACCATCACGATGGCGGTAACCGCCGGTGTAAGCGATAACGTATACGGCTCTCCCGGGAACCACCGGGTGGCACCCAGAGTGATCAGCGTTTCGCAAAGGCAGCCAAGAGCGGTGAAGAAGAAAACATCCATCGCCCGGTATTGCCGAAAGGTGATCTGTTGCTTCATTTTTCGGCCTCCAGCCCGGTTCGTTGGCGGCGTTTTGCGCCCATTCGGAGCAGCCGCCCTTTGCTTCCCGATCGGTGTAAGTACTTTTTGGGAAGGTTTACAATAGTATTGTACATATGTTTCCCCGTCTCGTACATAAACAAAATCAGTTGCTTTATGTACAATTTCGACTTTTGGAGGGACGGAAGTGTTCGGGTAGTTTTCTGAAACCCTTATAAATCAAGGCTTCCAGAACAGTGGTTATGGAGAATTCAGTCTGTAAGCGCTTTCTGAAATATACAAGGGAAAAACAGCGGTCGACCGGGCCGGCAGCATGCCAGAAAGAGCGTATTTGCCCTGTCTGTGGTCGAATATGCGTGCTATCCGTCTGTTTTTTCTCATTATAGCAGAAAAAAGCGGCTTTGTCATCTGTTGAATTGTGGGAGCTTACAAAACAGAAGCGCCGGTATTTTCATTGAAAACCGGCGCTTCCGATGGGTTTACGGCGTTAGATCGATCATCGTTCTGTAAGCTTTTTCGTTTTCTTCTGTATAGAACCGGGTAAGCTCCTCCCAATGGGCCAGAGCGGTCATGGCGATGCGGGGCTCGTACATGGTGCCGATGTTTTTTTCGATCTCGGTGCGGCAGGTATCCATGGGCAGGGCCTTGCGGTAGGCGCGGGCAGAGGCCATGGCATCAATGGAGTCGCAAACGGCGATGATCCTCGCTCCCAGCGGGATGTACTCCAGCTCGGCATTGTTGGGGTAGCCCTTGCCGTCGTACCGCTCGTGGTGGTGGAGGATGATCTGTGCGATCTCCTGAAACCCGTCCGCCTGGCAGAGGATCTCTGCGCCGATCTTGGGGTGATCCTTCATGATGGCCCACTCCCGGTCATCCAGGCGGCCCGGCTTGCGCAGCACCGCATCCGGAATGCCGATCTTACCGATGTCGTGCAGGTGGGCGGCAATGTGGATGGTCTGGGTCTCCTCTGCGCTCAGGCCCAGATAGCGGCACATAAGGCAGGCCATATCGCTCACACGGCGGGAATGGTTGCCGGTATAGGGGTCTCGGGCATCCAGTGCATTGGCGATGCACTCCACCAGCTGGTGGGCTTCGTAGGTCTCTTCACAATGGCAATGTTCCATAGCTGCCTCCGCTCTTGTTTGAAAAGGGTACGGTATGATGGTACCACTATACAGATGAGGAAACAAGGATAAGAAGATTAAGATTTCCTGCAAATATCCAGATAGTGGTTGGTGATGCCGGTCATATCCGGCCGCTCACAGATAAGGAAATGGTACCTGAGGTAATGCTCGTACACCTCATCGGTCATGGCTTCGATGGCATCCTTCATGTAATGGGTCATCATATCTGTGCCGATCAGGTGGAGATGCTCTGCGGGCAGGCCCTCCATCAGCGCATCGATCTCCTGGGGCCGGTGCAGCACGAACCGATCCTCCGGGTTGGAGGTGCATTTGTAGGTCTCCTTGTCGATCAGCGGGTCGAAATGCGGATCCGTGATGCCGCCCTGCATGAAGCAGAAGCGGAGCATGGTGGCCTCGTTGTTGCAGTAGGCGGTCATCAGCAGCCCGCCGTGCCGGGTGACCCGAAGGGCTTCGGTGAGGGCGGCGCGCTGCTCGTCGGGGGTGAACAGGTGGTACATGGGGCCCAGCAGCAGGGTCATATCGTAGCTTTCCGAAGCGATGGGCGCGAGATCCACCGCGTTGCCCTGCCGGATGGTGATCTTCTCCCCGGGCAGGGTATTCTTCTGAAAGACTGCGATGTTGCACTCCAGCAGCTCGATGGCATCCACCCTGTAGCCCATTCTTGCCAGCGCATGGCTGTAGCGCCCCGTGCCTGCACCGATCTCCAGGATCCGCATGCCGGGCCGAAGGTATTTTTCGATATAGCGCATGGTGGTCAGGTACTCCACCTGCCCGGCACGGCCCAGCAGGCGGGCATCCTCATCGTAGTTTTCGTAGAAAAGCCTCAGGTGTTCGGTAGCGTTCATGGTGGTTCTTCCTCCTTTTGGTAAAATAAAAAAGCAGTGCGGGCGTATGCCAAAGAAGGCAAGCCTGCACTGCTTTTCCCCGTCTGCATCGGGGGATCTGTCACCCCGGATATGGGTACCGCAATGAAAGCCTGCCACAGCGCCAATACCAGCGGAACGCAGCATTGGTATACAGAGTGTAAGCCTTCATGGTGGGTACCTCCTTCCGGATCAGAATGGAGAGATCATACCACAGAGGTGGGGTACTGTCAAGAAAAAACGGAGGATACCCGTTTGACCGGGTATCCTCCGCGGGTTTTACAAAGCAGCCTTATGTGCTGCCCGCTCCTTACTCGGAAACGGTGCAGTTCATGAAGTACTTGTAGCCCAGGGGGTTGGAGTAGAAGCCCTGCACGGAATCATCCAGCATGTAGATGTCGGTGTAGAAGTACAGGGGCACGATGCAGCCGGTAGCCATCAGCATATCCTCGGCGATGTGCATCATGGCGTAGCGGTTGGTGTTGTCGGTGCAGCTCTTGATGGTGTTGATGAGCACATCGTAGGTCTGGGCCCAGGTGCCGTTCTCAACCTTGATGTCGTAACCGAAAGCGGTCAGATCCAGGTTGTACATGGCCAGCTCGGTGTGAGCGCCCTTGCCGTACTGCACGTCGTTGTTGCCGGAGATGGAGGTCCACATATCCAGGAAGCAGATGGGATCGTTGTAGTCAGCCAGCCAGCCGTTGCGGGCGATGGAGTATTCGCCGTTCTTACGGGTGTTCAGGAAGGTGTTCCACTCCTGGTTGACCAGGGTCATGTTGATGCCCACAGCGGCGAAAGCGCTCTGCAGGTATTCACCGATGGCCTTGTGGCCTTCGGAGGTGTTGTACAGGTACTCCATGGAGGGGAAGTTGGTGAACATGCCGTTCTCGTCAACGGTGTAGTACTTCTCCAGCACAGCCAGAGCAGCTTCCCAGTTGGCGTCGATGGCATCCACGGAGGTGTTGTAGTAGCCCAGGTATTCCTCGGACACGCCGCAGTTCTTGTAGAACTCGCTGCCGTCGGCATCGGTCAGACCCATGGCGACGAAGCTGGAGGCGGGAACCTGACCGGCCTGGCCGATCTCTTCGCAGATGTAGTTACGGTCCAGCAGCAGGCCCAGAGCGTTACGGATCTCCTGACGGGCAGCCTCGGCTTCCACACCGGTCAGCTCGCAGCCTTCGGGCAGGATCTCTTCGTTCACGTTCCAGCATACATAGTAGGTACCGATCTGGCCGGCGATCACGAACTCTTCGGGATACTCGACCTTCAGGTTGGCGATCTCAGCGGTGGGCACATCGTCGATGAGCAGCCAGTCGCCGTTCTCGAAGTTGGCCAGCATGTTGTTGGCATCGTCGCTCAGGTAGCACTCGATCTTATCCATGGTGACGGTGTCGGCGGCGAAGTAGTTGGGGTTCTTCTGCAGGGTGATCACGCTGTTGTGAGCCCAATCAGCCATGGTGTAGGGGCCGTTGCACACATAGGTGGCAGCCTCGGTGGCCCAGGCTTCGCTGGCGACCACGTCCTCGCGTACGGGGAAGTAGGTGGGGAAGGCCAGCAGCTCGTTCCAGTAAGCCACGGAGTTGTTCAGGGTAACAACGATGGTCTTGTCGTCGGTGGCTTCCACAGCCAGCTCATCGGGGTAGCCCTTCACGACCTCGAACATGTAGCCGTAGTCGGCACCCAGAGCGGTAGAAGCGGCGCGCTTCCAGGCAAAGACGAAGTCGTTGGCGGTCAGAGCCTTGCCGTCGGACCAGGTCAGGCCATCCTTCAGGGTGTAGGTGTAGGTGATGGTGCCGTCGTCGTTGGCAACGCCCTCAGTCAGTTCCTGAGCGCACTCGGCAACGATGACCAGCTTGCCGTTCTCATCGGTGCTCCAGGTAGCGAGACCGGAGAACAGGTGAGCCAGCATGGTAGCGCCGTCAACAGCAGAGTTGAGGGCGGGATCCAGGGTGTCCGGCTCGGAAGAGAGGCAGACAGCGATGGAGCTGCCTTCCTCGGCAGAGGCGAAGACCACGCAGGACATGGCCATGACCAGAGCCAGCACGAGAGCCAAAAGCTTTTTCATAGTTAGTTTCCTCCTGTTTTTATTTTTCAAGGTGCGTAGCCGCACCGTTGAATCGGGGTTTGGGTCAGCCGATCTCCTTGAGGCGGTGGCAGGCCACAAAGTGACCGGGCTCCACCTCTTCGAAGGCGGGCATGGACTGGGCGCACTGCTCCGTGGCGTAACGGCAGCGGGTGCGGAAGGGGCAGCCGGAGGGAGCGTTCAGCGGGCTGGGAATGTCGCCGGTAAGGGCGATGCGCTTGTTGGCGCGGGCAGCCTTGGGGTCGGGCAGGGGCACGGCGCTGAGCAGGCTCTGGCTGTAGGGGTGCAGGGGGTGGTTGTAGATCTCGTCCGCATCGGCCAGCTCCACCATCTTGCCAAGGTACATAACGGCAATACGGTCGGAGATGTGGCGCACCACCAGCAGGTCGTGGGCGATGAACAGGTAGGTGAGGCCCAGCTTGTCCTGCAGGTCGTCGAACATGTTGATGACCTGGGCCTGGATGGATACGTCCAGTGCGGATACGGGCTCGTCGCAGACGATGAACTCGGGGTTCACCGCCAGCGCGCGGGCGATGCCGATGCGCTGGCGCTGGCCGCCGGAGAACTCGTGGGCGTAGCGGGAGGCATGCTCGCTGTTGAGGCCCACATAGCCCATCAGCTCCAGGATGCGCTCCTCGCGCTCCTGCTTGCTGCTGTAGAGCTGGTGCACATCCAGCGGCTCGCCCACGATGTCGGAGACTGTCATGCGGGGGTTGAGGGAGGAGTAGGGATCCTGGAACACCATGGTGGCCTTCTTGCGGAACTCGTGGATATCCTCCTTGGTCTCCAGCTTCTTGCCGTTGTACCAGACCTCACCGGCGGTGGGCTTGTACAGGTGCAGGATGGTGCGGCCCACGGTGGTCTTGCCGCAGCCGGATTCGCCTACCAGACCCAGCGTTTCGCCCTTCTTGATGGCGAAGGATACATCATCCACCGCCTTGAGGGGCTTGGAGCGGAAGAAACCCATGTTGATGTCGAAATACTGCTTCAGGTTCTTTACCTCAAGCAGGTTGGGGGTCTTGATCTCACTCATGGGTCTCGCCTCCTTCCGCGGGTGCTTTTTCCAGGGAGATGGAGCCGTCCTCCACGCCCAGCTTCACGTTCATCCAGCAGGTGGCGTGGTGATCGTCGTTGATGATCATCTTCTCCGGCCGCTGGGTGAGGCAGACCTTCATGGCGTTCTCGCAGCGGGGAGCAAAGGGGCAGCCCTTGGGCATGTTGAGCAGGTCGATGGGGGTGCCGGTGATGGGCTCCAGCCGCTGGCCGTTGTTGGCAGCGGTGGGGATGGAGCGCATCAGGCCCTTGGTGTATTCGTGGCGGGGGTTGTAGAAGATCTCGTCGGCGGTGCCCTGCTCGCAGATGGAGCCTGCGTACATGACCACCACCTCGTCGCACATCTGGGCCACAACGCCCAGGTCGTGGGTGATCATGATGATGGCCATGCCCAGCTGCTTCTGCAGATCGCTCATCAGGTCCAGGATCTGGGCCTGGATGGTCACGTCCAGGGCGGTGGTGGGCTCGTCGGCGATGAGGATATCCGGCTCGCAGGCCAGCGCCATGGCGATCATCACGCGCTGGCGCATACCGCCGGAAAGCTCGTAGGGGTACTGCTTCAGGCGCTTCTCGGGCTCGTTCACGTTTACCAGGCGGAGCATTTCCAAAGCGCGCTCCTTGGCCTGCTTGCGGTTGCGGTTGGTGTGCAGCAGGATGGCCTCCATCAGCTGGTGGCCGATGGTATACGTGGGGTTGAGGGAGGTCATGGGATCCTGGAAGATGATGGAGATGCGGTTGCCGCGAACGGTGCGCAGCACGTTTTCATCGGCACCCACCAGCTCCTGGCCGTCCAGCTTTACGCTGCCGCCCACGATCTTGCCCGTGGGAGCCAGGATCTGCATGATGCTGTATGCGGTGACCGATTTACCGGAGCCGGATTCGCCCACGATGCCCAGCACCTTGCCGTGGTCCAGCTGAAAGGTTACGCCGTCTACGGCCTTTACTTCGCCTGCGTCGGTAAAGAAGGAGGTGCGCAGGTCTTTTACTTCAAGCAATGCCATTACAGTCTCGCTCCTTTCATCAGGCGTTGAGCTTGGGATCGAATGCATCGCGCAGACCGTCGCCGAACAGGTTCAGGCTGAGCACGATCAGACAGATCACCACAGCGGGGATCACCAGACGGTAGGTGTAGGAATTGATGCCGTTGAGGGCATCGGAGGCCAGAGAGCCCAGAGAGGGCATGGGAGCGTTAACGCCCAGACCCAGGAAGCTGAGGAAGCTCTCGGTAAAGATGGCATTGGGGATCTGCAGCGCGGTGGAGATGATCAGCACGCTGATGCAGTTGGGCAGCAGATGCTTGCGGATGATCCAGCTGCCCTTGGCGCCGGTGGCCTGAGCGGAGAGCACGTACTCCTGCTCGCGAAGGGACAGGATCTGGCCGCGGATCATACGGGCCATGCTCACCCAGTAGAGCAGACCGAACACGATGAACATACTGATCACGTTGGATCCGATCTTCTCCAGGATGGTGCCTTCTACATTGAGCACCCTGCCCAGCACCACCGACAGCAGGATGATGACCAGCATATCCGGCAGGGAGTAGATGATATCGACGATGCGCATGATGACCAAGTCTACCTTGCCGCCCACATAACCGGCAATGGAGCCGATGGTAAGGCCGATGATCAGCACGATGATGCTGGCAAAGAAGCCGACCGCCAGCGAGATACGGGTGCCGTACACCACGCGGATGAAGTAATCGCGCCCGTGGGCATCGGTACCGAAGATGTGGGGGAATACCTTCTCACCGGCTTCGATCTTCTTCAGCTCGGTCTTGCCGTAGGTGAAGGGAGCCAGGTCGTTGTAGGAGGCATCCACGGGGCGGCGGGGGCGCACGCCCAGCATCTCGTCGTAGCTGTAGGGCCAGAAGTAGGGCAGGATGATGGAGGCCAGCGTGATCACAACGATCAGGATCAGGCTGAAGGTAGCCACCTTGTTTTTGAGCAGCCGCTTCACACCATCCTTAAAGAAGGTGGAAGAGGGGCGCATCGTGGTAATGTATTCCTTCTCCGCATCGGTGGCCGGGGCAAACATATCCGGATCCAGATGCAGGCTGAAGGGCTTGTTCTTGTTCAGCATGCCTAGCGTCCTCCTTAGTCGAATTCGATGCGGGGATCAACAGCCTTGTAGAGCAGGTCGCTGATCAGGTTCATGATCACGATCAGGGTAGCAAGGAAAATGGTGGTGCCCATGATCATGGTATAGTCGCGGTTGGTGATGCTGGAGACGAACTGCCTGCCGATGCCGGGCACGGCAAAGATCTGCTCCACCACCATGGAACCGGTAACGATGAAGGCCAGCATGGGGCCCACATACGTGATGACCGGGATGAGGGAGTTCTTCAGCGCATGGCCGAAGATGATCTTGGCACCGGAAACGCCCTTGGCGCGGGCAGTGCGGATGTAGTCCTGGCCCAGCACATCCAGCATGGAGGAACGGGTAAGGCGGGTGATGTAGGCCATGGGGTAGAGGCCCAGGGTGATGATGGGCAGGATGAGGCCGCCCTCGGAGGCACCGTTGGCGGGCAGCCATCCTAACTTTGTTGAGAACACAATGAGCAGGAACGAGCCCATGATAAAGGATGGCATGGAAACGAACGCCGTGGTGATGACCATGATGGTCTTATCCAGCAGCGTATTGCGGCGGAGGGCAGCCACAGCGCCCAGCACGATGCCGCACACAGCCGCATAGGCAGCGGCGATCAGGCCCAGCTTGGCGGAGGTCTTCATACCGTCCATGATGATGTCGATGACCATACGGCCGCGCTGCTTCAGCGAGGGGCCGAAGTCGAACTTGGTAAAGATATCCTTCAGATAGGTCACGTACTGCTCAAACAGGGGCTTATCCAAGCCGTACTTGGCTTCCAGAGCAGCCTGTGCCTCTTTGGAGATGGCTTTTTCGCCCACGAAGGGGCCGCCGGGCACCGAGTGCATCACAAAGAACGTGACCGTGATAACGATCCATACGGTCAGGATCGCCAGCAGAACACGCTTGAGGATGTAGAACAACATTTTCGAGCTCATTGTCAATCCACCTTATACAGAACCGGACCCCCGCCCTGGCGCAGCACAACGGCAGGGTCTGTTTCTGTTTGTTTTTGCCGCAGCCCTTGGGCAGCGGTCGTGCGCCGGTATCTCTGCCAGCCGATAGCGACAAAAATACGTATATAACTATTGCACAGAAACAAGAAAAATGCAAGAGGTGTAACCACAGTTTTCACAAAAATGTGTGAAGTTTTTCACAAACCAAGGCATGGCAAGGCCTGCACCACTGCTGTGCTGCAAGGAAAAATCTTGTATCCTGCAAGGGCTTTCCCAGTGAGAGACACCTGTGCCATATGCGGGAGCGCCGCCATGGGGAATATGGCGGCGCTCTGTTGGCAATGGTTACATGCGGTTGTGCGTTCTGTGTTTATGGGCATATCGAAACAGGCGGAAAAGGGTGCCTCAGTACAGGGCATCCCGCTGTTCGTCGGTCAGGCGGCACTCTTCGGAGATGCGCACATACATCTCCACCACATTCCGCTTTTCCTCCTGCTCCTGCACCAGCTTGGCGATGTCGGTGGCATAGTTGAAGGTGGCGGCGGTGGCGGGGTTCGTATAAGCGGTGCTTGGCAGCCGGTATTCGATGGTCAGCTCATCGCCGTGAACGGTCAGGTACCGGTAGTAGAAACCGGCGGGAGCGCGGACGGGGATCACATCCCGGCCCTCTGCCCGCTCCAGCTCGCCCCAGTGGTTATCGTTACGGTAGAAGGTGCCCTCCCGCAGCTCCAGATACACATCCTCCGGGTGGAAGCCGTCCTGGTAGTCGTCATAGGCGACCCAGGTGCCCCGGTAGGCGCTTTGGGCAACGGTTTTGGTCAGGGCGATCATGCCCACCAGCGCCAGCGCCACTGCCATGCCGATCAGCCCGATCACGGCACGGCGGCGGTGGTAGCGGCGAATGGCCTGCCATTCGCTCTCGGTATTGGGGCGGAAGGTCTCCTTGAGAAATTCTTTCATTATATACTCCTTTGTGGGTGGCAAAACTTACCGCAGCGCATTGACGATGCCGTAGACCGCCAGGCCGAGGAAGGCCGGCAGGATCAGCACAAGGGCTGCGACAGCCTCGCCCAGGTGCAGCTGTATATAGGGGGAACTGTCGATGATCTCCCGGAGGGTGGGGCGGGGCTTCTTCTTTTTCCGCTTCATGGGTACCCTTTCCGGCATCAGGCCTCGGCAGCCTCAGCAGGGGCGCTGTGCTTTTCCACGCGGATGCGGGTAACGCGGGGGTGATCCGTCTCGGTAACGGTAATATCCAACTCCTGATAGGTGAAGCTGTCGCCCACCTGGGCCACCTTGCCCAGCTGCTCCATGACCCAGCCGCCCAGCGATACGCTGGCAGCCTCCGGCTCGATGCCGAAGAACTCGCAGAAATCATCCAGCTTGGCGGAGCAATCGCAGATCCAGCAGTTTTCGCCGGCGGGCTTGAAGTCCTCCACCACCTCGTCGTGCTCATCCCAGATCTCGCCCACCAGCTCCTCCAGGATATCCTCCATGGTAACGATGCCAAGGGTGCCGCCGTACTCATCCAGCACCACGGCGATGTGGGCCTTCTGGGTCTGCAGCAGCTTGAGCAGATCGCTGATCTTGATGCCCGGCTGAATGAACAGCGGCTGGGTCATGATCTCGCGCAGGCCTTTGTCCGTAACGCCGATATTCTTGTAGAAATCCTTCTGGTGCACCACGCCGATGATGTTATCCATGCTCTCTTCGTACACCAGCAGGCGGGAGTACTGGGTCTCGGTGAACACCCGGGCGATATCGGCCTTGGTGCTCTCCACCTCCACGCCCACCAGATCCACCCGGTGGGTGAGGATCTCTTCGGCGTGCAGGTCGGTAAACTCGATCACGTTTTTCAGCAGATCGCCCTCGTCCTCGTCGATGCCGCCCTCCTGCTGGGCTTCATCCACCAGCAGCAGCAGCTCCTCCTGAGACATGCGGTCGTCATCCTCGGGCTTTACCACCTTATCCAGCAGCTTTTTGATGAGCCCCAGCAGCGCCGTGACCGGGGCGAACAGCCACACGAAGCTTTGCAGGATAGGGGCGGTGAGCAGCGCGGTGCGCTCCGGGCGGGCGGCGGCGATGTGCTTGGGCACGGTCTCGCCCAGCAGCAGGATGGCAGCACCGCAGGCCAGCACTGCCCACAGCGCACCGATGCCGCCCAGCAGGCGGATCAGCACCAGGGCGGTAAGGGCGGTGAGCACCACATCGGCAGCGGTATCGCCGATGAGGATCACGGTGGCCAGCCGATCCTCATCTTCGGAGAGCCGCAGGGCCATACCGGCACGGCGACCGCCTTTTTCGGCCAGCAGACGGATGCGGTTCTTGTTCAGCTGCTCATAAGCCACCTCGGCCGCAGAGAAAAACCAGCTGAGCAGAAGGCACAGCACCATGATCAATAAATAAGGAAGGATCTCAGCCAACATTTTCTTTCATAGCTCCTTTATCGGTTTGGGATGAGGGTCGTTTTTGGACACAAAAAGGCATACCCGCTATGCTGCTGCACCCGGATATGCCCTGTATGCGATTGCGTGGAAACCTTGCAGAATGACGCGTTGATAACAACTGTCGCCGTCCATTGGGCGGATCATACTCCTTCTGCCTGAAAACAGGCATAGCTCATTATAGCCCATAATGGCGCTACAGTCAAGGAAAAGCGGGTTTCGGGCATCCTTCCCGCCTGCTTCGGGCTCCGATCCCGACATTCTGGGCGGTAAAACTTGACAGTTTGAAACCTTAATGATATCATTCTGATATCAACAAAGGAGGTTACCCTGATGACTGAGATCATTCTCTCCCGGAAAAAGAACGGTATGATTGCGCTTCTTCTTACGCTGCTGGTGCTGGCAGCGGCTGTAGTCGGCACCATCATGGGTGCTGTAGAGCTGGAAAACGGCGGCAGCGCCTGGCTGCTGGTCATTGGCCTGGTGCTGCTGTGCTTTGGCTGGATCCCCCTGTGCGGCCTGCGGGTGCTCAAGCCCCAGGAGGCCCTGGTGCTCACCCTGTTCGGTAAGTACATCGGCACCCTGAAGGGCGATGGCTTCTACTGGGTAAACCCCTTCTGCTCCTCTGTGAACCCGGCTGCCAAGACCCGCCTCAACCAGAGCGGCGATGTGAGCAGCGCCGGCATGGTGCTGCAGACCAGCGAAAGCACCGTGGCCGTATCCGCGCCCAGCAACAAGATCTCCCTGAAGATCATGACGCTGAACAACAACCGCCAGAAGATCAACGATTGCCTGGGCAACCCGGTGGAGATCGGTATTGCGGTCACCTGGCGCATCGTGGATACCGCCAAGGCTGTATTCAATGTGGATAACTACAAGGAGTTCCTCTCCCTGCAGTGCGACAGCGCCCTGCGCAACATCGTGCGCATCTACCCCTACGACGTGGCCCCCAACGTGGATACCACCGGCGACGGCATTGCCGACGAAGGCAGCCTGCGGGGCTCCAGCGAGGTGGTGGCCCAGCGCATCCGTGAGGAGATCCAGCAGCGGGTCGATGAGGCCGGTATCGAGATCGTGGAAGCCCGTATCACCTACCTGGCCTATGCCACCGAGATCGCCGCGGTGATGCTGCAGCGCCAGCAGGCCTCTGCCATCATTGATGCCCGCAAGATGATCGTGGACGGTGCCGTGGGCATGGTGGAAATGGCGCTGGAACGCCTCAACCAGAATGGCGTTGTGGAGCTGGATGAGGAGCGCAAGGCCGCTATGGTCTCCAATCTGCTGGTGGTGCTCTGCGGCAACCGGGATGCCCAGCCGGTGGTCAACTCCGGCAGCCTCTACTGAGCCATGGCCGATGCAGCAAAGAAGCAGGTGCCCCTGCGCCTGAGCGCCAAGCTGTACACCGAGCTTGCTGCCTGGGCGGAGGAGGATTTCCGCTCCGTGAACGGGCAGATCGAGTGGCTGCTCACCGAGTGCGTGAAGCAGCGCAGGAAGAGCGGAAGGCCTGTGCCGGAGTTCAAACCGGCAGAGGATGAGGCTGTGGAGTGAACCACGGCCCCGCCCTACCGAAATCGCCTGTACCTATTGACATTCGCCCCTTTCCGTGCTATCATCGCAGCATCCGAGAATGACGTGGGATACGCCGCCGAACCCCTTGCATTACCAGAGACCGCCGCCACCGGCTGAAAGCAGCGGATGCAGACCCGGCAGGATACCACCCACCGACAAGGACGCACGGCGAGCGATACTGCGCCTAAATGAGTGGAAGCAGCTTGCTTTCAAGCAGGGTGGAACCGCGAGCGAATGAACAGATCATCGCCCGTCCCCGCATGAACCATGTGGGGACGGGCGTTTTCTTGTCCCCCGAATGCAGAAAGGAGACACAAACCATGGAACTGAAAATGTTCGACCAGGTCTATGAGGTAGCCGAGGGCTCTTCCGTCGGCGATCTCATCAAGGCAAATTTCCCCGACGATCTCAAGAAGTATCTGGCCGTCAAGCTGGAGGACGGCACCATGCAGGATCTCTTTGCTCCTGTTGCCGAGGGCCAGACCGTTACCCCCGTCACCTTTGAGGATCCCGAAGGCCGCAAGGTGTTCTTCCACTCCGCCAGCCACCTGATGGCCATGGCGGTCAAGAAGCTCTACCCGGATGCCAAGGTGGCTATCGGCCCCGCTATCGCCGACGGCTTCTACTACGACTTTGATGTGGAAGTGCCCTTTACCCCCGAAGACCTCGCCAAGATCGAGAAGGAAATGGTGCACTGCGCCAAGAAGAGCATCCGTCCCCGCCGCTATGTGATGGATCGGGATGCCGCCATCGCTTACTTCCGGGAGAAGGAAGAGCCCTACAAGGTAGAGCTGATCCAGGATCTGCCCGAGGGCGAGGAGATCTCCTTCTACGAAATGGGCGATTTCACCGACCTGTGCGTTGGCCCCCACCTGCCCAACCTTTCCTACATCAAGGCCTTCAAGCTGACCCATGTGGCGGGCGCTTACTGGCGCGGCGATGAGCACAACAAGATGCTCTGCCGTATCTACGCCACCGCCTTCCCCACCAAGGAGCAGCTGCAGGCGCACCTGGACCGCATCGAGGAGGCCAAGAAGCGCGACCACCGCAAGCTGGGCCGCGAGCTGGATCTGTTCGATATGAAGGACGAGGGCCCCGGCTTCCCCTTCTTCTACCCCAAGGGCATGGTGCTGCGTAACCTGCTGGAGGATTACTGGCGTCAGATCCACCGCAAGGCTGGCTACGAAGAGATCAAGACCCCCATCATGCTCAACCGCGGTCTGTGGGAGCGCTCCGGTCACTGGGATCACTACAAAGAGAACATGTACACCACCCAGATCGACGAGACCGATTTCGCCATCAAGCCCATGAACTGCCCCGGCGGTATGCTGGTCTACATGCGCAAGCTGTGGAGCTACCGCGACCTGCCCATCCGCTCCGGCGAGCTGGGTCTGGTGCACCGCCACGAGAAGAGCGGCACCCTGCACGGCCTGATGCGTGTGCGCTGCTTCACCCAGGATGATGCGCACATCTTCATGACCCCCGAGCAGATCCGCGACGAGATCAAGGGCGTTTACAACCTGATCGACGAAGTGTACAGCCGCTTTGGCTTCGAATATCACGTAGAGCTGTCCACCCGCCCCGAAAACTCCATCGGCACCGATGAGATGTGGGAGCTGGCCACCAACGGTCTGCAGGGCGCTCTGGACGATCTGGGCGTTGATTATGTGGTCAACGAGGGCGATGGCGCTTTCTACGGCCCCAAGATCGACTTCCACCTGACCGACTGCCTGGGCCGTACCTGGCAGTGCGGTACCATCCAGCTGGATATGAACCTGCCCGAGCGCTTCGACCTTACCTACACCGGCGCCGACGGTGAGAAGCACCGCCCCGTCATGATCCACCGTGTGGTGTTCGGCTCCATCGAGCGCTTCATCGGCATCCTGACCGAGCACTTCGGCGGCGCCTTCCCCACCTGGCTGGCTCCCGTGCAGGTAAAGGTCATGACCATCACCTCCCGCAGCGACGATGCCGCAAACGAAGTGGCTGCCCTGCTGGAGGATGCCGGTCTGCGCCCCGAAGTTGACCTGCGCAACGAGAAGATCGGCTTCAAGGTACGCGAGGCTCAGATGAACAAGATCCCCTTCATGTTCGTTCTGGGCGACCGGGAGGCCGAGAACAAGACCGTTACCATCCGCAACCGCTCCGGCGAAAACCTGGGCACCTTCTCTTTTGAAGAGGCTGTGAAGATGGTCAAGGAGATCAACGATACCAAGGCGCTGGGTTAAGGCGCGTGAAGAAGGAGCCTGCGAAAGCAGGCTCCTTTTCTGTATGCATTTTTGCCGCCTTACTCCCCGATGATCCCCGCCATTACCCCGATGTCCTCCGCAGCCATGGCGACCTTGGATTTTTCGATCAGGAGGTTTCTGCCTGTCATAATGTAGTAAGGCATCACCCGGATATCGCCCCAGTAAAAGGGCGTTGCCCGAAGCTTGTAGGTGGCTCCTGCGGGAATAGGATTCTTCTTTTATATATTCCTTCCGTTTTGCAAGTCAAACGGCCGTGCTCCCTCCTCCCTGCACCCGCAAAGCGGGCACAGCAAGCGGTTTCCCAAGGGGCGGAGCTTCTTGGGCGGGCTTCCCGAAGGGAAGGCCTTTTGGCCGTCACCTATCGTGGAAATACAATAGAAAAACTGTTCAAACCCTTATTTTGCCTTGCATTTTCTTGACATTGAAAAACGTATAATGTAAAATCAGTTTCGGTTGACGGAGTCGATTTCAAAGCGTTCCTGCCCGTTTTCCGTACCTGATGTCGCATGTTGCAGAAGGAACGCTAATCCATTCAGACAGGAGCGTACTTTATTATGAAGAATCAGTATCTGATCGGTCTCCTTGAAAGAGTTGAAAAGAGAAATCCCAACGAGCCCGAGTTCATTCAGGCCGTTACCGAGGTTCTGGAATCCCTCGAGCCCGTGATCGAGCAGAGCCCCAAGTATGTTGAAGCCGGTGTGCTGGAGAGCATCGTTGAGCCCGAGCGCATCATCAAGTTCCGCGTGCCGTGGATCGATGATAACGGCAAGGTGCAGGTGAACCGCGGCTTCCGCATCCAGTTCAACAGCGCCATCGGCCCCTACAAGGGCGGCCTGCGCTTCCACCCCTCTGTAAACGAGTCTGTTATCAAGTTCCTGGGCTTTGAGCAGACCTTCAAGAACAGCCTGACCGGTCTGCCCATGGGCGGCGGCAAGGGCGGCTCCGACTTCGACCCCAAGGGCAAGTCTGATATGGAAGTAATGCGCTTCTGCCAGAGCTTTATGACCGAGCTCAGCAAGCACATCGGCCCCGATACCGACGTTCCCGCCGGTGATATCGGCGTCGGTGCCCGCGAGATCGGCTACCTGTTCGGCCAGTACAAGCGCCTGCGCAACGAGTTTACCGGCGTGCTCACCGGTAAGGGCCGCGCCTACGGCGGTTCCCTGATCCGCCCCGAGGCCACCGGCTTCGGCGCTGTGTACTACACCGTTGAAATGCTCAAGACCTTCGGCGAAGACATCAAGGGCAAGACCTTTGCTGTTTCCGGCTTCGGCAACGTTGCCTGGGGCACCGCGCTGAAGGTTACCGAGCTGGGCGGCAAGGTGGTCACTATCTCCGGCCCCGACGGCTATGTGTACGACGAGGACGGCATCAACACCCCCGAGAAGATCAACTACATGCTGGAGATGCGCGCCTCCTGCCGCGACAAGGTGCAGGATTATGCCGACAAGTTCGGCGTGCCCTTCTTTGCAGGCAAGAAGCCCTGGGAAGTCAAGGTGGATGTAGCCATGCCCTGCGCTACCCAGAACGAAGTCCGCATCGAGGATGCCAAGAACATCGTTGCCAACGGCACCAAGTTCTATGTGGAAGTTGCCAACATGCCCACCACCGCCGAGGCTGTTGAGTACTTCAAGCAGAATGGCGTCGTGATCGCTCCCTCCAAGGCCGTTAACGCCGGCGGCGTTTCCGTATCCGGTCTGGAAATGAGCCAGAACTCCATGCGCTACAGCTGGACCGCCGAAGAGGTGGATGCCAAGCTGCAGCAGATCATGAAGGGCATCTACGAAGAGTCCTACAAGGCTGCCAAGGAATACGGCATGGAGGGCGATCTGATCGCCGGTGCCAACATTGCCGGTTTCATCAAGGTCGCCGATGCCATGCTGGCCCAGGGTGCTGTGTAATACAGACCAAATGTTTCACCGGCAGCCCGTTGACGGTATCCCCGTCAACGGGCTGCTTTTTGCATAGAAAAAACCCCCGTCGCAGCCACGCGGCGGGGGTTCGCTGTTTCAGTTATCGGCGGCTTTCTGCCGGATCTGCCCGAGCATATACCGGGCAAAGGCGGTGGCGGAGGCTGCCTCCGGCTGCATGGGCCGGTCGGTGGTGTAGGCCTCCAGCGCCTGCTGCACCGGGGTGCGCTCATCCTCCGGCAGCGTCCGGAGCGCCCACTGAGCACCCTCCTGTTTGGAAAGTACAAGCCCCTCCCGGGCATAGGCCAGCACCCGGCACAGGTTCAGGGTCATGTACACAGGGTCGGTCAGGATATCCGCCTCCGCGCCCGAAACATCCTGTAGGATGCTGTCCAGATAGGCGGCCCGGGGCACCTCTCCGAATACCTCCGGGATGGGCGCGCCCAGCAGCCGGATGCCCCGCTGCCGAAGCACCGTGCAGTGGGCAGCCAGATCCGGATCGGTGCCCTTCATCTGCTGCACATACCCGATCGGATCCTGCCGGAACCGGTCAAGGTGCATGGGGGAGAAGTGCAGCACAAAGGGCGTGGGGTATTGAAAGGGCTTCACGGCGGCTTCGGTAACGATGCTCATCTCAATTCCCTTGGCGGGTGCCTCCGCATTCAGCGGGAGCAGTGCCTGCATAAAGGCCAGCTTCTGCCCGTCGGTGGGCTCGCTTTTGACCACCACCAGCAGATCCAGGTCGCTCTTTGCCGGGTTAAAGCAGCCCATGGCCAGCGAGCCGTGCAGGTATACGCCGGTGAGCCTAGTGGAGAAAGTCTCCCGGCACAGTTGGGTAAAACGGTCGATGATCGGCCGATACTGCATCCTCATCCCTCCGTTACGTTGGCAAAGCCGTCGCTGTCCTGCCCTACGCGCAGGAAGCGCTCCGCGTGTGCGCCTGCTGCATCCTGCTTGTCGGTGCAGGAAAGGAAGGTCTGCAGGTGCTCGGTCGCCCGTAAAAGTGCGCTGCGGCGGCGGATGTCCAGCTCGCTGAACACATCATCCAAAAGCAGGGTGGGCAGCTCGCCCATTTCGTTCTCGATCAGGCTGATCTCGCCCAGCTTCAGGCTCAGCACGGCGGTGCGCAGCTGGCCCTGGCTACCAAAGGCCCGAAGCTCCTTGCCGCAGAGGGTCATGGCCACATCATCCCGGTGGGGGCCGAAGTGGGTGAAAAGCCGCTGCATATCCTCCTTGCGGGTGCGGGTCAGGCCCGCCAGCATATCCCGGTAGGGGGTGTCGGTCTCGGCCAAAGGCCCGGTGTAGCGGATGGCGAAGGGCTCGGCGCTGTTTTCGGAGATGTCCGCATACTGCCGGGAGGCGTAGCCCGAAAGCTCCGAAAGAAACCAGCGGCGGGCGTTCACGATGGGGGCGGCGGCAGCGGCCAGCTGCTCATCCCAGGCGGCCAGCTCGTTTTCCAGATCGGCGGCGCTGCCGTATTTGGCCTGCTTCAAAAGGGCGTTGCGGTTCTCCAGGGTGGTCAGGTAGGTCTTTAATGCCTTTACATAGCTGGGCCGGATCTGGCTCAGCTGCATATCCACAAAGCGGCGGCGGGCAGCGGGGCCGTCCCGCACGATGCGCAGATCCTCCGGCGAAAACATTACCACCGTGGCATGGCCCATCAGGTCGGCGATGCGGGAGGCGGGCTTGCCCCAGAGCAGCACCCGCTTGCGGGGCTTCTCAAAGGGGTAGAGGCGCACCTCCACCTCGTGGTTGCCATCCAGCCGCTCGGTCTGCCCGTGCACGATGGCTACATGCTGCCCGGTGGCGATCATTTCCTGATCCTGTGCTGTGCGGTGGCTGCGGCCAAGGGACAGCAGGTGCATGGCCTCCAGCAGGTTGGTCTTGCCGCTGCCGTTGGGGCCGTAGAGCACCGTAACGCCCTCGCCCGGGTGCAGCTCCAGAAACGGATAGTTCCGGAACTGCTGCAAACGCAGGGAGGTAAACTTCATATGCAATTTTCCTCCCTTTCTGTAGTGTGTGGGGGGCGAGGGCGGGGGGACGGTGGGGCGCTGCCCCACACCCCGGCAGGGGGAAAGTCCCCCTGCACCCGCTCATTGCTCCGTTTCACGGAGCAAAGGGGTGGCGCTTGGTCGGGTGGGTGGGGAAATGGGGTAAAGGATGGTTGGAGCGACGGGGCAGAGAAAACCTTGGCGGCAGCCGAAACCATCGATGCAGCCAAAGAAGCCCGGTCTGCCCGCCTGCGTCGCTCTGCCCCGAAACGATCATACCCATTTCGTGCCGTGTAACGGCACGATGCGGAGGTGCAGGAGGCACTACCTCCTGCCGGGGTGCGGGGCAGCGCCCCGCCGCCTCCCCCTCCGTTACCGGCTGATCCTTACAAAGATCTCGTCGCCCTTGAGGGGCTGGCCGAAAACATCCTTGCCCTCCACGGCATAGCGCTTGATGATGAGGGCATCGGGGCCGTCGGCTTCCACGCTCAGCCAGCCGGTCTGCAGCATGGGGGTATTCAGGCGGCGGTTCAGCATAGCGCTGACGGCCTCCTGCACGGCGGTATCGGCGTGGGCCCAATCCATGGGGGCGCGGTTCCACGGGTCAGCCATGCCCTGCATGCCGATCTCGTCGCCGTAGTAGATGGTGGGGGCGCCGGGCAGGGCGCACAGCAGCCGGATGGCCTCCAGCACCTTTTTCTGTGCGCTGGCGCGGGTCTCCTTATCCAGATAGATCCTGCTGGCCTCGGTGCGGTCCATCTGGGCAGCACCCTCCCGATCCAGCCCCGCCATGGCATTGAGGATGCGTACACGGTCGTGGCTGCCCAGCAGGTTCATCAGGGAGTAGAAGAAGGGGGCGGGGTATACCTCCTGCTGGTGCAGGATCACCCGGCGCAGGTGGTGGGCATCGCAAACGCCGGTAAAGAAATCGATCACGGCACGGCGCAGGGGGTAGTTCATCACGCTGTCCAGCGTATCGCCAAGGCAATAGCAGCGCTGCTGATTGTAGGCCACCTTGTTGCTGGCATCCTCCCACACCTCGCCCAGCAGCACCGCATCCTCACGCACAGAGCGGATGGCGGTGCGCATCTCCCGGAGCATGGTCATGGGCAGCTCGTCGGCTACATCCAGCCGCCAGCCGCAGGCACCCCTGCGCACCCAGCGGGGCAGGATGCCGCTTTCTGCATCCAGCAGATACTTGCGGTAGGCGGGGTGATCCTTGTTGACGGTGGGCAGGGTCTGGAAGCCCCACCAGGTGCGGTAGCGGTGGGGGAACTCTTCAAAGCTGTACCAGGGGTAGTAGGGGGAACCCTGGCTCTGGTAGGCACCGAGGGTATCGTAGCGGCCAAAACGGTTAAAGTATTTACTGTCGGAGCCGGTGTGGCTGAAAACGCCGTCCAGCATCACGCGCATGCCCCGCTTCTCCGCCTCGGCGATCAGCAGGTCGAAATCCTGCTCGCTGCCCAGAATGGGGTCGATCTCCTCATAGCTGCCGGTATCGTATCGGTGGTTGGTGCGGGCCCGGAACATGGGGTTGATGTACAGGATGGTGATGCCCAGCTTCTGCAAATGATCCAGCTTTTCCACGATGCCCTTCAGCGTGCCGCCAAAGAAGTCCAGGGCGCGGTTGTCGCCAGTCTCGGGATCCAGATCCAGCGTGGGGCGCTCCTGCCATTCGGCGTGGAAGGCGGCCTCCGGGTGCGCCTTCTTTACCTGCTCCTCCCGCCCGGCGATGCCGTTTGCATCCTTGTGGAAACGGTCGGGGAAGATCTGGTATACCACACCGTGGCGGATGTATTCCGGTGTGCGGTACGCCGGGTCGTAAACGGTGATTTGGTAGCTGGCAGGCTCCCAGGAGCAGGGAAAGCCCTCGCCGCCCAGCTGATCGCCGGAGTTGCCGTAGTACAGATCGCCATCCTTGCCGTGAATGATGAAATAATACCAGAAAAGCATGGGCACTTCCGGCATGGTAACGGCAGCCTCGAAGAGGTGCTCCCCCAGGGGCTTCATGGGGTACAGGTGTTCACTGCCATCCCAGGTACGCAGGGTGACGGAGCTGCTCTCGTTGCACAGAAAGCGGATGCTCACCTTTCCGCCTGCGGGAATGGGGCCCAGCGGCTCACGGTAGCGCAGAAGATGAGAGTCGTGGTGCAGCATTGGTTCTTCCTCCGATCGATGGAACTTGCTTTCCATTTTTTCTTTTGTTATCCCGCCTATCATACCACGAAGCAGGCTTTGGCGCAATTCCCGACCGATGCAAAAAGGTATACCTTGCGTGCCATTTATGGAAATGCTATAATAAAAGGTAGCCTTGCAGGTAATGTTGCTGCTGCGGCCTTTTGCACCGCCGGTACGGCCTGCCCGGCTCCCATAACTAAGGAGGCCTTTACCTTGACCGCACGTGAATATATCAAAAAGAATGCCAATGTTCCCAATGCCCTCACGCTGCTGCGCCTGCTGCTGGTGCCGGTGTACGTGGTGCTGTTTGTTAAGGGGCGCAAGTACGCGGCGCTGCTTACCTTTATGGTGGCCAGCTTTACCGATCTGCTGGATGGCTACATTGCCCGCAAGTATAACCTGATCACCGATTTCGGCAAGCTGATGGATCCCCTTGCCGATAAGGTGATGGTGCTTACCGCCATGTTCTCCATGGTGTTTGGCAACCGCCACATTCCCGGGGTGATCCCGCTGGCGGCGGTGCTGGTGCTCTTTGCCAAGGAGGCCTACCTGATGTACGGCAGCTACCGGCTCTTGAAGCGCGGCCTGGTGGTGCACAGCCAGATGTCCGGCAAGGTAGCCCACTGCGCCTTCATTCTGGGCCTGGTGCTCAGCTACTTCCACGATCAGCTGGCAGAGGCGCTGCCCTGGCTGCCCGTCGGCATCGATGTGATCATCATCTGGCTGGCGGTGGCCATCGCGCTGTATGCCATGGTCTTTTACACCCGAGACAGCCTGCAGAAGCTGAAGGAATACGAGGCTGCCCAGCCCCGCTGAGCAAGCCCGGGAAAGGAAACCGCCATGACCGAATATCTGGCTCCCCTCAACTACAGCCGTGCCCGGGAGGCCCTGCACCGGCTGGATGCCTACACCGGCTATACCCCGGAGGGGGCAGCCGCTGCGCTGGAGGTGCTCCGGGAATGCTACCCGCTGGTCTTTTCCCGTGCGGAGCAGCAGACCTTTGAGCGGGGTGCGGTGCTTTTGGAGCTGCGGGGTGCCAGCGTGACCGATCCGCTGGTGTTCACCGCCCGGCTGGATGTGCCCGAGGGCCAGCATGGCGAGCCGGGCTGGCAATCGGAGCAGATGCCGCTGCATGTGCCCTTGAGCCGCGCCCATGTGGTAGCGCTGCTGGAGGCGCTGGAGGAGCTGCTGCGGGATGGCTACTGTCCCGGCGGCGACCTGATCCTTGCCCTGAGCATGGATGGCCTCAGCGGCGGCAGGGGTGCCCAAAGCATGGCCGCCCACCTGAGGGCAAGGGGCGTTACCCCCTGCTATGTGCTGGATTTTGGCGGCTATGTAACGATGGATGCCTTCCGCAACTTTCTGCCCAAGGGCGCTGCGCTGGCGTTGGTGGGCATCGATGAAAAAACCATGCAGGATGTTACCCTTACCGCCCGGGACAGGCTGGGCATGTGCGCCCTGTTCCGTCTGGCGGCCCAGCTGAAGCAGCACCCGCTGCGCACCGGGCTCTGCAACGCCAGCAGCCGGATGCTCAAAAAGCTGGGCAGCCATGCCTCCGGGCTGTATTCGCTGCTGCTGAGAAACCCGGGCATCGCTTTTCCGCTGCTCCGGCTCAAATGGCGCAACCGTTCAGTGATGCAGCAATTCTTCGTCTCCCGGCAGATGGTGGCCTCGGTGGAGGCCTCCGGCAGCCGGGATGAGCCCGCCAAAGAGGCCGTGCTGCGGCTGAGGCGGCTGCTGGTGCCGGGTGCGGCTGCCTCGCTGGAGGGGTTGGAGCGCTATTGCAAGCGCCACGGCCTTGCCATGACGGTGGAGAACAACTACGCCCACGGCACCGAAAGCGATGGAGCGGGCGAGGCGCTGGATGCGCTGGAGACCGCCATCGAGATCCAGTTCGAGCACACGGCCATTGTGCCCTGCCTTTGCCCGCAGGTGACCGATGCCCGCTTCTACGACCTGCCGGGCGGCAGGGTCTACCGTTTTTCGCCCTTTATGGTGACCGGCGACGAGGCACTGGAGGGGCGCTGCACCATTACAGACGGTATTTTGCAGACAGCGGTGCAGTTTTTCCGCTCCATGCTGTCGGTATAAGGGGCAACCATGCAGCCGTAACAGGAGGGCTTTGCTTTGTTGGGTATTTTGTTTTTGCTTTTGTTCTTTGCGGGCGGCGCATTCATCGCCCGCATGCTGCTGCCGGGCCGCAGACCGCTGGTGCAGCTGTATGTGGGTATGTCCTTCGGTGTGCTGATGCTGATGTGGCTGCCCGCCCTCTGGGCCCATGCGGTGCGCTTCAGCTATGCGGCGCACTGGCTCTCCGCCGCCACGCTGCTGGTGCTGTGCGCCCTTGCCTGGCTCCTTCGGGAGAAGCGCCCCGCCCGTCCCTTCGATGCAAAGGAAGAGCGTCTTGCGTTGGATCTGCTCTGGATGGTGGTGCCGCTGGCGATCCTCGGCGGCTTTTTGCAGTACACCCATTCCATCCGGCCTACGGCCACGGGGGCGTACCATGTGGGCCAGAGCACCTACGGCGACCTGTCTCTGCACCTGGCGGTGACCACCAGCATCGTCAACGCCGCCTTCCCGCTGGAAAACAGCCTGATGCTGGGTGCCACCATGGCCTACCCCTACCTGGCGGACAGCTTTGCCACCAGCATGTATATGCTGGGCATGTCGCTGCCCACGGCCATGGCCTTTACCGGCACCGTGATGATGACTCTTGTCTACATGGGCTACGGCCTGCTGGTCTCCCAACTGTGCCGTAAGCGGGGTGCCCGCTTCCTGGCCTTCTTCCTGCTGTTTCTGAACGGCGGTCTGGGCTTTTTCTACACCCTCAGCGGCCGTGTGGAAAACGGCCAGGTGACCACTCTCTGGGCCAACCTGAGCAATGTGTTCAACGGCTACTACCAGACCCCCACCAACCAGCCCGACCCCAACAACCTGCGCTGGGTGAACATCATCTGCGATATGCTCATTCCTCAGCGGGGCATTCTGGGTGGCTGGACCATGCTGATGCCCTGCCTCAACCTGCTGCTGCCCCCGCTGTGCAAGAAGCAGCGCCACACCCTGCGGGAGATGCTGCTGCTGGGCACCATGGCGGGCGGCATGCCGCTGCTGCACACCCACAGCTTTCTGGCGCTGGCGATCACCTCTCTGGGGGCGTGCATCTATTGCGTCTGCACCGCCCATCGGGATGATGTGTACGCCCTCTGTGAGGAAGAGGCCCCCTTCCTGCCCTTTGCGGGCAAGGTGAAGAGCCCTGCGCTGCGGGCCTTCCTGCCCTGGCTCATCTTCGGTGCCACGGCGGCGGCGCTGTCGCTGCCCCAGCTGTTTGGCTTCACCTTTGTGCAGGCCACGGAGAGCAAGCATTTTTTACGCTTCCAGTTCAACTGGTGCAACAACCGTGGCGGGTACGGGCTTGTGGATCCCTACCTGTGGTTCTACATCAAGAACATCGGTGCGCCCTATCTGCTCATCCTGCTGGCGCTGCTGAAGCGTAAGCCCAAGGATGCGCCCATGCCTGACGATGTACGCCAGAACCGGCTCATCGCCAGCGGTGCATTCCTGATCTACCTCATTGCGGAGCTGATCATCTTCCAGCCCAACGAGTACGATAACAACAAGCTGTTCTATGTATGGTTCCTGCTGTGCCTGCCCATGGCTGCCGATTATGCCATGGAACTGTACGAGCGCCTCAGCGGTCTGGCAGGCCGCAGGGTGATCGCCGCTCTGTTCCTTGTGGTATGCTTCCTCTCTGCCGGGCTCACGGTGATCCGGGAATGCCGCAGCGATTACCAGGCCTACAGTGCCAAGGATGTGGCCGTGGGCGAATACATCCGGGAGAACACCCCGGAGCACAGCGTGTTCGTCACCGGCAACCAGCACCTCAACCCGGTCAGCTCGCTGGCAGGCCGCACCATTCTTTGCTCCACCGACAGCTACCTGTACTACCACGGCTTTGATACCTCCGGCCGCCGCTACGAGATCGCCGCCTTCTACGAGGACCCGGCGGAGAACCTGTGGCTGCTGGAAAAATACGATGTGGACTATATCTACATCAGCTCCTACGAGCGCAACGCCAACTGGTTCACCCTCAATGAGAATGCGCTGGAGGAGCTGTTTCCGGTGGTATATGAGAGCCAGGGCCGGGAGCACCGCATCTTTCAGGTGCCGGAGGAAATGAAGCAATGAAGCGCTTTTTGCAATACTCGCTGGAGCACGGGCGCAAGATCCGCGCGGTGCTGATGCTGGACGGGCAGATGGTGCAGCGCACCCTGCTGGTGCTGGAGGAAAGCGGCACGGAGATCACCGCACTGGTGGGCTCCGGCAAGAGGCCCCGCAGTATTCCTTTGGAGGATATCCTCAGCTGCGATTATGCCCGGGGCGACCACGGCGAGGAATAAGGAGGAAACGAAACGTGTTCAAGAAGATCGGAGCCTATCTGGAGGCCCATCCCAAGCAGGCGGAGCTGCTGCGGTATGTGATCGCCGGCGGCCTGACCACCCTGCTCAGCATGGTGATCCATTACGGGCTGTGCTTCCTGATGGTGGAGAAGGAGACCTTTATCGGCGGCAGCCTGATCGCCTGGGTGGTGGATGCCATCAACCGGGCCACCCCCATGCAGCTGACTGTCGCTTCCACCGTCAGCTGGATCATCTCGGTGCTGTTCGCCTTCTGGATCAACCGCTGGATGGTGTTTCAGGCCGGTAAGGCCACAACCGGCAGGATCCTGATGGAGCTGGTGCAGTTTGCGGGCAGCCGCATCATCAGCTTTCTGCTCTTTGAACAGGGCCTGATGCACCTGCTCAAGCTGATGGGCGTGACCAATGTGGCCAACCGCCTCATCGTGCTGGTGTTTGTAATGGTCTTCAACTATGTGGCCAGCAAGTTCTGGATCTTCCGCAAGCCCACAGATGGGGCAAAGCAAGCGGAATAAGCAGCAGAATGACCCAAAGCGATGGGGAGCCTGCCGCCGATGCGGCTTGCCACGCCCCTGCGGTCTCTGCTGCAGGCAAGAGCCGCAGCAGCCCATAACAGAATACACCGCTTATGCCCCCGTGGAGCGTGCGCCAGCACAGCAGCTCTGCGGGGCGTATCATTTTGCCGAGAAACAGCAGGTTCTGCAGCCAGATGCTCAGCCCGCCGAAGCTGCACAGCGCACACAGCAGCCAGGGCGGCGCACCGCTTTCCAGCAGGGCAAAGCAGCCGCTGCCCACCTCCAGCAGCCCCTGCACCAGCGCAAGCGCAGGCCGCGCTGCCTCTGTCAGGGCGGGGCAGAAGCGGCGGAGGAGCGCATGGGGGAGGGCGGCCAGTATGCTGAAGAGCATCATAGCCCCCAGTACCGACAGCAGCGCACCGGCAGCAGACGAGATGCTCTGGGCCAGCAGCCCGGTCAGAGGTTGCTGCTGTGGCTTTGGCGATGGGGTGATCTGTGCGGCTGGGGCCTGCCCCGCTTGCGGCGGAGCCGGGTGGTGGCTTTTGGCGGGCCGGGGCCTGGCCAGCCATAGGCGGCAGAGAGCACCTGTGCCGAGCGCCCCGGCCCAGTGGGCAAGCAGCATGAGAAAGCCCGCTTTGCTGCCCAGCCTGGAGGCCAGCGAGCCGGTAAAGAACATGGGGCTCATCACGCCGCACATGCACAGCAGGGGCTTCAGCTGTTTGGAACCGAAAGGCGAACATTCGTGCAGCAGCGCCGTCTGCCGTGCGGCTGCCGGCGAGCCTGCACAAAAGCCGAACAGCACCAGAAACAGCCCCCGGCCCCGCTGCTGCCCATCGCTTCGCCCTGCCAGCCCACCCAGCACCATCATGGGGAACAGGGCCGGCAGCACGGCGGTAACGTATATGTGGGCCGCTTTTTGGGCAGCCTCCATCGCCTCCCGGGAGAAAACCAGCAGCATCCCTGCCAGAACCAACCACATTCTGTGCATTTTTGACCACCTCGCAGCAGTTTATGCCCGTTTCATGTGCAATACGGCAAACGTTCGCACATTATCGACAAACGCAGAGAAAATGTTTGGTATTTTCGCAAAAGTAGCTTTTCAGATTGCATCATTTACGATATACTATACCCGTCTCTCTGATTGTACGACCGAGAAGGAGCATGCAAAATGACGGATTTTGTGAGCACTTGGAACAATGAACTTCTGACTCAGCCCTATGCGCCTCTGGGGCTCATTGCAATGCCCGGCTGCGAAGAACTGGGCCAGAAGGTCAACGATTGGCTGATGAAGTGGCACGAGCAGCAGGCCGATCTGGAAGGCAACACCCCCCTGTACTCCCTGATGGGTTACAACCGTTCCGACTTCCTTATCGATGCGATGCTTCCCCGTTTTGGCACCGGTGAAGGCAAGGCTGTCCTCAAGGGCAGTGTTCGTGGTTACGATATCTACATCCTCTCCGATTGCTTCGCCTACAACAAGACCTACAAGATGTACGGCCGTGAAGTGCCCATGTCTCCCGATGATCATTACCAGGATCTGAAGCGCGTGATCGCTGCCATCGGCGGCCGCGCCAAGCGCATCAATGTGGTCATGCCTATGCTGTACGAAGGCCGTCAGCATCGCCGCACCACCCGCGAGAGCATGGACTGCGCACTGGCACTGCAGGAGCTGCAGGGGCTGGGCGTATCCAACTTCATCACCTTTGATGCTCACGACCCCCGCGTACAGAACGCTGTGCCCCTGATGGGCTTCGACAGCGTAAAGCCCTCCTACCAGATCCTCAAGGCCCTGTTCCGCAAGGAGCAGGATCTTCAGATCGACCGCGATCATATGATGATCATCAGCCCCGATGAAGGCGCGATCGACCGCAATATTTTCTACAGCTCCGTGCTGGGCATCGATATGGGTATGTTCTACAAGCGCCGCGACTATACCCGCATCGTGGAAGGCCGCAACCCCATCATTGCTCACGAATACCTGGGCGACGATGTAGAGGGCAAGGATGTGCTCGTCAGCGACGACATCCTCTCCTCCGGCGACAGCATTCTGGATCTGGCTACCGAGCTGAAGAAGCGCAAGGCCAACCGCATTTATGCTTCCGTCACCTTTGCACTGTTCACCAACGGTCTGGATGCCTTCAACAAGGCTTACGAAGAAGGCCTCATCCACCGTATCATTTCCACCAACCTGACCTACCGCACCCCCGAGCTGCAGGCAGCGCCCTGGTTCATCGAAGCCGATATGAGCAAGTATATCTCCTACCTCATTGCCAGCCTGAACCACGACCGCAGCCTGAGCGGTCTGTTGAACCCCTACGACCGCATCAAGGCTCTGCTGGGCCGTTACCAGCAGCAGCAGGCCGAGAACGGCTTCCGTCTGGTGTAATAGAAGAATAGCCCTCCGGGGCAATGAAATACCCGCTGCAGCAGGAATGCTGCGGCGGGTATTTTGCTTGCTCGGTGGTTTCTGTGCTGTGGGCTTTGCTGAGGTGGCTCAGTACATTGCGGGTCTTGTGTGCTGCCGGTCTGCGGTGGGGGAGGGTACAGGCTCCATCGCGGGGCAAGCCCCTGGAGGTGGCGAAGGCTGTGCGGGCGTAACTTGGTGTGCTGCATGGTACAGAAAACCCCGCATGGCTTGTGCCATGCGGGGTGAAAAATTCAGTGGATCAAGGTTTGCGCTCAGTTGGCTTCGGGGATCACCAGCACCAGACGGGCGCGCCACTCGGACATGAAGTTATCCACAGACAGGGGGAAGGTGACCACTTCACCGGTCAGCTCGGGTACCTGAACCCACTCTTCTTCGCTGTTCATGCGGGTCTCCCACACGATGTTGTACTGGATCTCGTCAGCACCGGTCACAACGGCGGTCAGCTGAACGGGATCGCCCATCTTGGGGGATTCGCTGAGTACTTCCAGCTCGACGGTAACGGTTACGCCCTCCAGCAGGGTAGCATAGTCGATCTGGGGCTCTTCGTTCTCTACCAGCTGCAGGTCGGCGGGAAGCTCGGGCTTCTCAGGTTCGGTGACTTCTTCCTCGGCGGGAGCTTCGGGCTCGGTGACAACATCCTCGGCGGGCACTTCGGGCTCGGTGACTTCTTCCTCAGCAGGAGCTTCGGGCTCGGTCACTTCTTCCTCAGCGGGAGCTTCGGGCTCGGTGACTTCTTCCTCGGCGGGCACTTCGGGCTCGGTGACTTCTTCCTCGGCGGGCACTTCGGGCTCGGTCACTTCTTCC
>SVGN01000066.1 GCA_015056315.1 Clostridiales bacterium | reverse complement strand
GACCAAAGAGAGCGTGTCGCTGTTTTCTGGTTCCTCTTTTGCGTCAAAAGAGGAACCGCAGGTGTGGGGCGCGGAGCCCCACCCTGTTCCTCGCAGCGGTACTGCGAGGTAAACAAAGCTATGAGCGGCTTGGGTGGAACGACGCCTGCCGGGAGGGGTCTGCGGTTGGCACCCTCAGTCGGCTGCGCCGACAGCTCCCTCTGAAGAGGGAGCCTTGTGGGGGGTGGGCAGCCCCTATGAAGAGGGAGCCTTGTGGAGGGCGGGAGCCTGCCGGGAGGGAGTACCCGCCGGAGGCATCCCCCAGATTGCTATGGAAACTCCCCTCCAAAGCTGATATAATGAACCTACCCCGAACAGACTTTCCCGACCGGCAGCCACGCCGGATCCAATACCATAAAGGAGCCAAGCCATGTCCTTTGCCCATTTGCACCTGCACACCGAATACAGCCTGCTGGACGGCGCCAACCGCATCTCCCCGCTGGTGAAGCGCCTGACCGAGCTGGGCTTCACCCACGCAGCCATCACCGACCACGGCGTGATGTATGGCGCTGTGGAGTTTTACAATGCCTGCAAAAAGGCAGGCATCACCCCGGTCATCGGCTGCGAGGTGTACATCTGCCAGAACCGTTTCGAGAAGCAGGGGGCGGCCAGGGAATACAGCCACCTGATCCTTCTGTGCGAGAACAACACCGGCTACCGCAACCTGATGAAGCTGGTGAGCGCAGGCTTTACCGAGGGCTTCTACTACAAGCCCCGCATCGATTACGAGCTGCTCCGGCAGCACAGCGAGGGCCTCATCTGCCTCTCCGCGTGCTTAAGCGGCGATCTGCCCAAGCTGCTGCTTTCCGGCAGGTATGAGGATGCGAAAAAGTACGCCCTTTCCATGCAGCAGCTCTTTGGCGAAGGCCGCTACTATATCGAAGTGATGGATCACGGCCTCAGCGAGGAGCGGCAGGTGCTGCCGCTGCTCATGCGCCTGAGCCGGGAGACGGGCATCCCGCTGGCGGCCACCAACGATTGCCACTACCTCTACCGGGAGGATGCCCCCGCCCAGGAGGTGCTCATGTGCATCCAGACCGGCAAGACCCTCCAGGATGAGACCCGTATGCGCATGGAGACCGAGGAGCTGTACGTAAAGAGCGAAGCGGAGATGCTGCGCCTGTTCGCCGCCTGCCCCGAGGCGGTGCACAACACCGGCGAGATCGCCGCCCGGTGCCGGGTGGAGTTCGAATTCGGCAAGCTGCACCTGCCCCATTACCCCATCGACACCGGGGAGACCGCCGAGGAGATGCTCACCCGCCTGTGCATGGAGGGGCTCAGCCGCCTGTACCCCGATCAGGCGGACGACGAAAACAGCGAGCCCCGGCAGCGCCTCAGCTACGAGCTTTCCATGATCGCCCGCATGGGCTATGTGGATTACTTCCTCATCGTGTGGGATTTTATCGGCTACGCCAAACGCAACGGCATCATGGTGGGGCCCGGGCGCGGCAGCGGCGCAGGCAGCATCGTGGCGTACACCCTCTCCATCACCATGCTGGATCCCCTCAAATACAACCTGCTGTTTGAGCGCTTCCTGAACCCGGAGCGCATGTCCATGCCCGATCTGGATATCGACTTCTGCTACGAGCGCAGGCAGGAGGTCATCGATTACGTAGCCCGCAAGTACGGGCAGGATCACGTCAGCCAGATCATCACCTTCGGTACCATGAAGGCCAAGGCCGTCATCCGGGATGTGGGGCGCGTGCTGGGCATGAGCTATGCCCAGGTGGATCAGGTGGCCAAGGCCATCCCCTTTGCGCTGGATATGACCCTCTCCAAGGCCATGGAGGTGAGCCCTCAGCTGAAGGAGCTGGTGCGGGACGACCCCCAGGTGCAGCGGCTCTACGATATGTCGCTCACGCTGGAGGGCATGCCCCGCCACGCCAGCACCCACGCCGCGGGCGTGCTGATCACCGCAAAGCCGGTGACCGAGTATGTGCCCCTGCAACTCAACGATGAGGTGGTCACCACCCAGTACCCCATGGGCACGCTGGAATCGCTGGGCCTTCTGAAGATGGACTTCCTGGGCCTGCGCACCCTCACCGTGATCCGGGATACGCTGGATCTGCTGGCCGAGGATGGCATCCGCCTGACCCCGGAGGACATCCCGCTGGATGACCCGGAGGTGTACCGGATGATCGCCTCCGGCGATACGGATGGCGTGTTCCAGCTGGAAAGCGGCGGCATGCGGCTGTTTTTGCAGAACATGAAGCCCGCCTGCTTCGAGGACGTGATCGCCGCCATCTCCCTCTACCGGCCCGGCCCGATGGATTCCATCCCCCGGTACATCGCGGGCAAGCAGGATCCCTCCACGGTCAGGTACATCACGCCCCAGCTGGCCCCCATTCTGGACGTGACCTACGGCTGCATGGTCTATCAGGAGCAGGTGATGCAGATCGTGCGCGATCTGGCAGGCTACAGCCTGGGCCGCTCCGACCTGATGCGCCGCGCCATGGCCAAGAAGAAAAAGGATGTAATGGCCCAGGAGCGGGAGTACTTCATCAACGGCATGACGGATGAAAACGGCAATGTGCTCATTGAGGGCTGCGTGCGCCGGGGCGTGACCCCCGAGGCCGCCGGGGCCATCTACGACGAGATGAGCGCCTTTGCCTCCTACGCCTTCAACAAGAGCCACGCCGCCGCCTATGCCAAGGTGGCCGTGGAGACCGCCTGGCTCAAGCTGCACCATCCCGTGCCCTTTATGGCCGCCATGATGAACTCCGTGATGGACAACATGCCCAAGGTGGCGGGCTACATACAGTACTGCCGCCAGAACGGCATCCCCATGCTGGCCCCCAGCGTGAACCATTCCGGCTGGAAGTTCTCTGTGGATACGGATGCTTCCGGCAAAAAGGGCATCCGGTTCGGTCTGGGCGGCATCAAGGGCGTGGGCTACGGCGCGGTGCAGCAGATCGAGAAGGAGCGCAGCCACGGTGCCTTTGCCGACATGGTGGATTTTATCGAGCGCACCTCATCCGATCAGCTGAACAAGCGCATGGTGGAGAGCCTGATCAAGGCCGGTGCCTTTGACGGCATGGGCCACAACCGTGCCCAGCTGATGCTGGTCTACGAAGGCCTGATGGATGACAGCGCCCAGCGCCGCCGCCAGAACGTGGCGGGGCAGGTGAGCTTTTTCGACCTGGCCATGGGCGGCGATGCGCCTAAGAAGGCGGCCTACCACATCCCCGAGCTGGAGGAGCACCCCCGCCGGGTGCTGCTGAGCATGGAAAAAGAGATGACCGGCGTGTACATCACCGGCCACCCGCTGGATGAGGTGGCCCATCTGCTGACCACAGGCTTCACCACCGTATCTGCCGTGTACGACATGGCGGATAACGAGGAGAGCGCCCATGAGGGCGACGGTCTGCCGGTGGTGATGGCGGGCATCCTGACGGCGACGAGGGGCAAGATCACCAAAAAAGGCAGCATGATGGGCTTTCTGACCCTGGAAGACCTGACCGGGCAGATCGAGGGTCTGGTGTTCCCCAAGGTATACGAGCGTTTTGTGAATATGCTGGCGGTGGATCAGCTGGTGATGCTGGAGGGCAAGCTGAGCCTCCGGGAGGAGGAGGAGCCCAAGCTGCTGGTGGATTCGGTACGCCCGCTGAACGAAGAGACCGTGGCGCAGGGGGTAAAGCCCAAGGCGCAGCGGGAGTACCAGCGTTTCGGCAAGGGCCGGGGCGGAGCCGGCAGGACTTCGGGGGGTGCCGGGGCTGATGGGGCGGCCGGTGCTGCCCGGGCGGCTGACAAAACCTCCGGTGTTGTCGGAGCTGATGGCAGAGCTTCGGGTGCTGCCGGGGCTGACGGATCGGCCGGTACGGCTGGTTGGCCGGAGCGGCGGTCGGGTGCGGCTGGCGGGTCGGCGGTTGCAGGTACTGCCAGCGGTTCGGCGGTTGCTGCTGTCGGGGCCAACGGTTCGGAGCGGCAGTCTGCGGCAGCTGGCGGGTCGGCTGCGGTGGCGCGGGATGCTGCCGGGGCTGCGGGGGCTGTCGGAGCGGCTGCCGGAGCTTCGGCTGCGGCTGCAAATGCCATCCACGCAGAAAGCGCCAAGACCGATGCTCAGCTGGCCAAGGAAGCGGACAAGCGGCTGTACCTGCTGCTGCCCACCCGGGCGCACATGGATACGGTCAAGCGGCTGTGCAAGGCATACCCGGGCGCGGTGCCCGTGTATGTGAAGCTGCAGGATGAGGGCATCGCCCTGCTCCTGAGCCGGGAGAGCTGGTGCAGCGCCGGGGAGGAGATGCTCACCGCCTGCAGGGAGCTGTACGGCGCAGGCGGCGTGGTGCTGCGGTAAATGAATAATGACCGATCGGAGCGGCAGCTGTGCGGGAGCACGGCTGCCGCTTTTGGGTGGCGGCCAACTGCGCAGGCTACCTCTAAAGAGGAGAGCCTTGTGGGAGGTGGGTGTTGCCATTGGGGGACAGCGATATCCGTGTTGGCTGTGGGGCATTGCTGCGGGTGGTGGCCAACTGCGCAGGCTCCCTCTTCAGAGGAGAGCCTTGTGGGAGGCGGGCGTTGCCATTGGGGGACAGCGGTATCCATGTTGGCTGTGGCGCATTGCTGCGGGTGGCGGCCAACTGCGCAGGCTCCCTTGTGCAAAGGGAGCTGTCAGCGCAGCTGACTGAGGGATTGTACCAAACTCCTTCTCCCAAGCCCCTCATCGCTACTCCCCCGCAGGCTCCCCCTCCCCCTCACCCCCGAAAGATTTCTTTTCCGACCCGGCAGGATTCCCCGCCCGGTGGTCGAATGTTCCAACCCAACACCATACAAAAAGGAGTACATCACCATGGGCATGAAGCTTGGCCGCAGGCCGGGTGGCTTCAGCGAGCTGTACGCGGAGGCGCAGCTGTCTGCGCCGGTGCGCCGGGGGCTCAACTGGATCCTGGGCGGCAACCTTTTCGGCACTCTGTTCGGCATCATCTGCAACGGCGGCACGGCGGCCATGGTGGGTCTGGCCGGGCTGATGGGCGCAGGCGATATGGAATTCGGCCTGCTGGTGGCCATCCCCCAGATCGCGGCGCTGATGCAGATCCCCTTTGCGCTGCTGGTGAACCGCACCCACAAGCGCAAGCTGTATATGCTCACCATCGGGCTTTTCTCCCGTGCCCTGTGGATGCTCTTCGGCTTTCTGCCGCTGCTCTCCCGGGTGCCGGAAAGCCAGCTGCCCCTGCTGGCGCTGATCATCCTGCTGGCGCTCTCCTCGGTGCTGGGCTCGGTGATCAACGTGTGCTGGTTCCCCTGGTTCTCCGATCTGGCACCGCTGCGCATCCGGGGCCGGTGGCTCTCCCTCAGGGATACCATCACCGCCGTGGGCAGCCTGCTGTTCGGTCTGCTGGTGGCTTATCTGCTGGATGTGCTGCCCGTCAGCAGCAAATACATCATCATCTTCCTGATCGGCGGCGGGCTGGGCGTGCTGGATATGGTCTGCTTCGCCTTCGCCCCCGAATCGTGGACGGCCAAGCCCAAAAAGACCCCCATGCACAAGACCATGCTGGAGGCGCTCCGGAACAAGCCCTTCATGCGCCTTACCGTGATGTGGACGGCCTGGAACTTTACCGCCAACCTGTCCGGCTCCTTCCTGACCCCCTACGCCATGAACAGCATGGGGCTCAACTTTATGCAGATCACCATCTTCGGCACGGTGGCCGCCTCGGTGGCTACGGTGCTGGCGGTGCCCCGCTGGGGCCGCACCCTGGACCGGTTCGGCAGCAAAAACGTGATGATGATCGGCTGCATCGGCGCATCGTTGACGCCTGCGTTCTACCTGCTGTCCACCCCGGGCAGCATCTGGCCCACGCTGCTGCACAACGTGATCGGTGCGCTGTTCTGGAGCGCCAGCAACCTGGCCGCCAACAGTATGCAGCTCTCCGCCTCGCCGGATGAGAGCCGCCCCACCTATATTGCGCTGTTTAGCTGCATCACGGCGCTGGCGGGCGTGGCGCTGGGCACCCTCTGCGGCGGCTGGTTCCTGGAATGGTGTGACGGCGCAGGCCTGTTCACCGGCTTCTTTGACCGCTACAAGGTGCTCATCCTGATCTCTGTGGTGCTGCGGTTCGGGTTCACCCTGCTGCTGGTGCCGCCTATGAGCAACGAGAATGAGTGTACGCTCCGGGATACCCTCCGGGGGATGACGGGGCGGTGAGGCCGGGCTGTATTCGGCACCCTCAGTCACCCTTCGGGTGACAGCTCCCTCTGAAGAGGGAGCCTATGTGGGGTGGGCGGGAGCCTGCCCGGGGAGCCCTTGGCAAAGAAGCCCGGATCACCAACAAAGAAAGCTGCCGCAGACGAACTGCGGCAGCTTTCTTATATACACTTTTACCCCCGGCTCAGCTCATCCGGGGTGAGGGTATAGCTGGGCACGAACTCCCGCAGGAAGTCCTCCACCTCGGGCAGGGGGCTGGCCTGAAGGCTCTCCAGAATGGTCTCCTTGGCCTTGGCGAACTCGCCGTTGCCCAGTTTTTCCTCCGTGAGGCACTTGATGTAGGCGCTGATGCGGTCGGCGGCCTTGACCAGCTGCCAGCTCTCGCTCTCCTCATCCGGCTGCAGGTAGGGCAGAAAATCCGGCTGCATCTCTTTGGGCAGCATGGCCGTCAGCCGCTGGCGGGCACGGCGCTCGATATCCTGATAGGCGCTCTGCATCTCCGGGTTTTTGTATTTGACCGGGGTGGGCAGGTCACCGGTGAGGGCCTCGGAGGCATCGTGGTACAAAGCCAGGGTGACCACCTTTTCCGGATCCACGCTGCGGTGGTAGCGCCGGTTGCCCAGCACCGCCAGCCCGTGGGCGATCATGGCGGTCTGCATGCTGTGCTCCATATCGTTCTCCTGCTCGATGTTGCGCATCAGCCCCCAGCGGCGGATCAGCTTCAGCCGGTCAAGGTAGGCAAAAAAGTGGCTCATGGCGTTGGTACCTCCGTAACGTATTCCTGCTTTGGGATACCCATTATAGCACGCTCCCCGCCGGGCTGACAAGAAACCGCGCCGCCCGGCCGCACTCCGCATTGACGGAAGCTGCGCCCTCTGCTAAGATGGTGCAAGCAGCTTTTGATGCGCCGCCCAGCGGCACAGGGAGGGATCAGGCCATGAAGAAGTCTCCGGGCAGGCTCGGCTACTTTTTTACGGTGATGTTCGTATTCAACATGGCAGCCAATTTCGTGCACCCGGTCACCCCGGCGATCATACTGGATCAGGGGTTGAACGACTATATGTTCGGCCTGGCCCTGGCCGCCATGATGGCCTTCAACTTTCTCTTCTCCCCCTTCTGGGGCAAGCTGGTGGGCTACCTGTCCAGCAAGGCGGTGCTGCTGATCTGCGGCATCGGCTATGCGGTGGGGCAGGTGTTCTTCGGCCTGGCCCAGACGGAGACCCAGTTCCTGCTGGCGCGCATGTTTGCGGGCATCTTCATCGGCGGGTGCTACACAGCCTTCCTTACCTACACGGTAAACTGCTCCGGGCAGGAGTCTCAGGGGCGGAACCTGGCCATCAATGCGGTGGTCAACTCGGTATCCGCTTCCTTTGGCTACTTTGTGGGCGGCATGGTGGGCGAGATCAACATCTACTACCCGGTGTGGCTGCAGGCGGCTACGCTGGCAAGCATGGCGCTGCTGCTGTTTCTTGGCTGCCGGGACGACCGGCCCCGCACCGCCTCTCCCCTGCCCCGGCTGCGCCTCAGGGATTGCGATCCCTTCGGGGCCATCGCTCAGTGCGGCAAATACTTGAGCCGCACGCTGGTGTTCCTGTTCGCGGCCTACGGGCTGGGCAATCTGGGCTACATCGCCTTCGAGCAGTGCTTCAACTTCTACCTGCGGGATCAGTTCCTGCTCACCTCCGGGTACAACGGCATCATCAAGGCGGCGCTGGGCATCATCTCCATCATTTCCAATGCCACCCTGTGCATGTGGATCCTCCGGCAGAAGCGGGTCTCCGCTTACATTGCCGGGGTGATGGGCGTATGCACCGCCGCCATGCTGGGCGTGATCGCCTTTGAGAGCGTGGTGCCCTTCGTGGTGGTGAATGTGCTGTTCTTTGCGTTCTACTTCGTTTCCGTACCGCTGATGCAGAACCGGGCAGCGGTGCTGGGCGCGGGCGAGGGCAGCAATCTGGTGATGGGCGCCTTTAACGCCATGAAATCGTTCGGCAGCATCTTCGGCTCGGCGCTGGCGGGCTTCCTCTATGAGTGGACGCCCAAGATGCCCTTTGTGTTCGGCTGCGCCGCCTTTGCCCTGGCCGCCCTGATGGCCGTGCTGATGGCCCGCTCGGAAAAACCGCAGGCATGACCCGCAAAATGTGACCCACAGACATAACAGAAGAGACCCCGCCCCCGGCAGACGCAGCAAGCCTGCCGGGGAGCGGGGTCTCGGGCTTTCACAGCGGCAGCGGAGGGCCGCAGCTCTCTGATGATCGAACCGTTTCCGGCGACATGCGCAGCAGAAGCGGGATCCTGCACAGCAAGGGGCAGAACACATATCCCGCAGCAGATCATTCCTCCGCGATCCGTACACCGTCCATTTTGCAGGCATACCGCAGCTGATAGAAAACCTTCTCCCCGCTGGTCTCTGCGATCTGTGCCAGTTCCTTCCGGGCATCCTCCATGGTGGCGTACATGCCCAGCAGGGTGCGCCGCTTCAGCCCCAGAAAGCCCTTGCCGATGCCGTACAAGCCGCACACCGGCACCCGGACGGTCTGCCCGCCGTTCAGCACGGTGGCCTCACCCTTTGCGCCAAAGCCAACCGGCTCCAGCTCGAAGGTGTCGAAGGCAGACAGCTTGCGGTCGTTGATATCGATGATATATACCTTTCCCGCATGGCGCAGGGTCTGGGACTGCGGCGCAGCAGGAGCCGCCGGGGCGGGCTGTGCCTTGAGCAGCTCATCGGTGGAGATGCCGAACAGCTCGCTCATGCGCACGATCTTTTCCGGGTCGGGGGCGCTTTGGCCCATCTCCCATTTGGAGATCGCCTGACGGGACACCTCCAGCCGATCTGCCAGTTCCTCCTGTGAAAGCCCTGCCCGCTTGCGGCAAAGCCGGATCTGTTCCGAAAGCATCACACTCATCCTTTCCTGTGGTTTCCTGCTCATTATACAGAAAACGGGGCAGGTCGTCCACCACGGACCGGGGCAATTTGACAACCGGAGGTTGCAAAGGCGCAACCTCCGGTCTACTCGTCAAAAAACTCGCCTACGGCGACTTTTTTGACGACTTTTGCACCGTTTGCCTAGGAGCCTACGGCTCCCCGGGCGGCAAACGGCGGGCTACCGCCTTCTTTTCGAATCCCTTGCTACGCAAAGGTTCCGAAACCACCGGAAGGGTGAGCGAAGCGAACCGAGGCGCGAGGACAGTGCGAAGCACTCCGCAGAGCCGAAGCCCGAAACCAACCGAAGGTTGGGTTTGGGCCGCAATACATGCCGCTGGTTTCGGATTGGCAATCGGAGGGCTGCGGCCCTCCGATACCTCTGGGGCTTTTAGACAGTCTGAACCGGAGGTTGCAAAGGCGCAACCTCCGGTCTGAATCGTCGAAAGAAGCCGTCAAAAGGCGGTTTTGGACAGACAGCGACCCCGCTCCCCGGCAGACGCAGCAAGCCTGCCGGGGAGCGGGGCCTCTTTGGTTTGTTATCTTGCCTTGGGCAGATCCTCGCCGTGCCAGTACTTCTTCAGCGGGGCATAGCTGAGCCATGCCACCACCGCCGTGATGATGATCTCCGGCAGCATGTAGGAACCGTTGTAGGCGATGGACCAGAGGCTGGAGGCCCAGCCCAGCTCATTGGGCCACATGGCCTCCCAGATGAGCACGCCGCTCAGGTAATGGCACACGAAGCGGCCCAGGAAGGTGACCACGATGCCCAGCACGATGGACAGCCTGCGGTTTGCCACCGTCTTGTTGAAGCAGGCCGCAAAGCCGATGACGGTGAAGGCCACCACATAATCCAGCAGGATGATGCCGATGGCGGTGAGCGCATCCGGTGCATAGCTGACGTTGCTCAGGCCCAGCAGCAGCTGGAGCAGGCTGTACACCAGCGCGCTGACGATGCCCATCACCGTGCCGTGGCGGTGCGCGATCATGACCAGCGGCAGCATGCTGCACACCGTGATGCCGCCGCCAAGCGCCCACGGGCCCTTGAAGTCGAACAGGCTCAATACCGTACCGATGGCGATCAGGATCGCACATTCCACCAGTTGTCTCAGTTGTCTTTGGTTCATAGAATACCGCCCCTTTCGTTTGTAAAACGAAACCCGCTGCTGCGGGGTAAAGGCAGCGCGGGCTCAATGGACGTTATTCCGTTGATTCCTACGCCGGCATTACCCGGATCAGGTTCCAGGGTCCCGGGCACATACCCGATCTCAGCCGACGTACGTCAGCACCCCTCGTGCACTTGGCACGGGATACAGTATACCGCCCGCAGGCGGGTTTGTCAACAGGGGGGGATGATGGTTTTGCGGGGCCGGGGCACCGATCGGGGTTCGGCCCCGGCAGAAGAACAGCCATGCAGGCCCGGTGGGCTGCCGCCCCCGAAACGGGGGCTGGCGTTACCGCATACAGGTTGCTTTCTGCCGGGGTGCTGCGCACGATCGTCCGCTACCGCAGATGCCGGAACAGCAAACCGCCCTTCTGCCGGGGAGCCGGGGCATCACACGTCGTACTTGCGCAGCAGCTGCTCCAGCGCTTCCCGGAGCAGGATGGCCTCGCCGGTGCCCTCCCGCTTGCTCAGCTTGGTGAGGCGGTGGAGCATATCCTGGGGGTAATGGGCGGTCTTGACCACCATCTTTTCTTCTCTTGCCAGGCAGACCCGGTTATAGCCGGTGAGCTTGGCCCGCACCATGGCGGCATCGGCCTTGCGGACCAGATCGCCGGGCAGCTCGCCATCCTCGGGGGCGGCAGCGATGCCCGCGCTCAGCCGCTGCCGGCCGCCCTCGGGCAGGGGGCACTCGTACCCGGCACGGATGCGCTCCATCTGCAGGAATACATCCTCCTTTTCGTAGGCGCTGCCGAACAGGATGGCGAACTGGTCGCCGCCGTAGCGGTAGAGGGCAGCGCCCTCGGGCAGGGCAGAACGCAGATATTCGCCGGTCTCGATCAGTACCCGGTCGCCCTCGGCATGGCCGAAGCGGGTGTTTACCTGCATAAAGTTATCCAGATCCAGCATAACGAGGGTGGCCTTGCCCTCCTCGGCCAGCTGGGCGGCCAGGTCTCTGTCGCACTGATCGGCAAGGGGCAGGCGCAGGGCTTCGTTTACGGCATTGCTCTTCTTTTCGCTCATGGGGATGACCTCCTTTGTTTTGTTGATGAGATCATAACACATCGAATAATACTTGTCAAGTATTATATTAAAAATTATATTATCAATAACATAATATCCGCGAGATAATACCGGGCAGAAGTATGGCGGCAGCCGCGGCAGACCCTTGACGGCACAAGGCTTTGGCGTTATACTCCCCCATGAAACGGAGGGATGTTGATGGCGACCTGTTACATCATTGGGGCGGGAGAATTCACCCCCCGGGGGCTTGCCCCACAGCCCGGCGATCTGGTGATCGCAGCGGATGGCGGCTACCGCCATCTGGCGGCGCAGGGCATCCGGCCCCACATCCTTCTGGGAGACTTCGATTCTCTCGGCGAGCCGCCCGCCCTTGCGGGGGTGGAGCTGATCCGGCACCCGGTGCGCAAGGATGATACCGACACCGGGCTGGCGCTGAGCGTAGGCTGGCAGCGGGGCTACAGGGACTTTGCTCTCTACGGCTGCGGCGGCGGGCGGATCGACCATCTGCTGGCGAATTTTCAATCCATGGGCCGGTATGCGGGCATGGGTGCGCAGGTGCGGCTCATCGACCCCGTGTACACCGCCTACGGGGTATCCGGCAGGCTGGTGCTGCCGACCGCCAAGCCGGGCACGCTGGTGAGCGTGTTCTGCCACGGTCAGGCGGCGAAGGGGGTCACTTTGCGGGGGCTCAGCTATCCTTTGGAGGATGCGGAGCTGAGCTGCGACTGGCCGCTGGGGGTCAGCAATGCGTATGAAGCGGCGCAGCCCGTTGTGGAGGTACGGGACGGGGTGCTGCTGGTGCTGGTGGGCTGTGAGGATGCGTGATGGGGCGCATGACGCAGCTTTGACCGGTTGACAAAAAGAGCGGGGTGCAGGGGCCTCAGGCCCCTGCCGGGTGTGGAGACGGAGGGAAGTGTGTGCCCAGTGGGCACTTGCGCGAAGCGCAAAACGACCCGCAGTCGTCAACCGAAACGAGTGTAGGTTACGGTAGTAGGCTACACGATGATTGAGGTT
>SVGN01000065.1 GCA_015056315.1 Clostridiales bacterium | reverse complement strand
AATTTTGAGCGTATTTCGCTCAAAAACGGCCTTACTCCTATTGAAATCAGGAGCAAGGCCGCGTAAACTGTTCTTATTCTACTTCAGGTCTTTTCTTTTTTCTGTCTGACAATTGGGATACTGTCCATCTGCCGGTGCAGGGCGTTTTGCTTGCATACGCATAGAAAGCAGCCGGACGGCGAACCGTCCGGCTGCTTTCGTTTTGGAGCAGAAGCCTTATCTCCAGGGGAAGGAGATCAGACCCATCACGTAGATGACGATGACCGCCACAGGAACCACGTAGCAGAAGATGGGCTTCATCCAGTTCTTTACCTTCAGGCCCTTGCCGGTATTGGCTTCGGCGATAAAGTTATCCCAGCCCCAGCCGAACTTCTTGCTGCAGCAGAAGATGACGAAGCACAGGGAGCCCAGCGGCAGCAGGTTGTAGGATACGATGAAATCCCACAGATCCAGGAAGGCGGTACCGGGGGCGAAGGGCTGGAAGGGCAGCAGGTTGTAACCCAGCGCCGTGGTGGTGGAGGTGATGATGAGGCCGATGCCGCAGATGATGCAGCCCTTGGGGCGGCTCCAGCCGGTCATCTCGCGCACACAGGCGAGGATGTTTTCAAACACCGCCAGAACAGTGGAGAAGGCGGCGAACACCATGAACAGGAAGAAGACGGAGCCCCACAGACGGCCTGCGGGCATGTTGTTGAACACGGTGGCCATGGTGTTGAACAGCAGACCGGGGCCTGCGCCCACCTCCAGATCGTAGGTGAAGCAAGCGGGGAAGATGATCAGACCGGCGGTGATAGCAACGAAGCTGTCCAGAATGATCACGTTGACGGATTCGCCCATCATGGAGCGTTCCTTGCCGATGTAGCTGCCGAAGATGGCCATGGAGCCGATGCCCAGGCTCAGGGTGAAGAAGGCCTGGTTCATGGCGCTGACGATCACATTGGGGGTGATCTTCTTGAAGTCGGGCAGCAGGTAGAAGGTGAGGCCCTCCTTAGCGCCGCTCAGGGTGGCGCTGTTGATGGCCAGAACGATCATCAGAAGGAGCAGTGCTACCATCATGTACTTGGTAATGCGCTCCAGGCCGCCCTGCAGCTTGAAGCTGAGCACCAGGAAGCCAAGCACCACCACCACGATCATGTAGCCCATGTTCAGGCTGGGCTGAGCGATCATGCCCTCGAAGGTGAGGCCTGCGCTGTTGCCGGTAAGGAACTGCACAAAGTAGTACAGGATCCAGCCGGAGACCACGGTGTAGAAGCTCATCAGGCAGATGTTGCCCAGCAGGGCAAAACCGCCGTGGATGTGCCACTTCTGGCCGGGCTTTTGCAGCTTCTGGTACATTTTGACGGGGCTGGCCTGAGAGGCACGGCCCAGAGAGAATTCCATCGTCATAACGGGGAGACCCAGCAGCAGCAGGCACAGCACGTAGACCAGCACGAAGCTGCCGCCGCCGTTCTGACCCGTCATCCACGGGAACTTCCACACATTACCGCAGCCGATGGCACAGCCTGCGCTCAGCAGGATGAACCCAAGGCGGGAGGACAATTTCTCACGATTTTCCATTGGTAACCCTCTTTCTATGAAGAAATTGTATGAGAACATATACTTTATTATAGCAAAGAGAATGTATACTGTCAAAATATTGTTGTGCAATGGTTTGTCTTGCAGGAACGATGGCGGCGGCCGCAGGAATGCCGGAATGCTTCTCCGGGCATTCTGTAGAGCGAAAGGGAGGGAATCTGCTGTGAAAAACGACCCCATCGCAAAGCGGGAGCACATCCCCACACCGCCGGAGCGGGAGGTGGAGGAGCTGGCTTCCTTTACCGAGTGCACCGGGCTGATCCCGGCGGGCGTGCCCACTGAGGAGGAGGCGGAGGTGCTGGCCCGGCTCTACGGTGTGCACCCCATCAAGCCTAACCACATCACTGCCGATGGCATCCCCCAGCGGGAAAAAGCCGGGCAGGCAGGCGGCAAAGGCCGCAGGTAGCAGGCTTTATCGCAAGCAGAACGACCCCCGGAGCACATACTGGCTCGGGGGTCGTTCCTTTTGTATTCGCAGAGCCGCAGCCTTACTCCGTGCGCAGGGCTGCCGCGTGCTGCTCCGCTTTGCGCAGGGTGTGGAAATAGCTGGGCAGCAGCACGAAGTCTGCGCCGATCCATGCCAGGATCTCTGCCCAGAACAGCCCCGGGTAGCCGATCAGCCCGGGCAGCAGCAAAGCGGCGGCCACGCGCATGGCCAGCTCCACAAAGCCGGAGACCATGGGCATCAGTGTGTTGCCCATGCCCTGCAGGGTGGAGCGGTAGATGTAGAGCAGGTACAATATGGGCAGCAGCGCCGCCATCAGGTTGAGGAACTCCACCGCAATGCGCAGCGCCTCCTCCACCTGATCCTCTGCGCCGGAGAGGAAACTGCCCACGATGTGGCGACCGAACAGCAGCATCAGCCCGCCGATGCACAGCGAGGTAAGGATGCCCAGCACCGCCGCCGTGCGGATGCCCTTGCGGATGCGGTCGTATTTGCCTGCACCCAGGTTCTGCCCGGCATAGGTGGAGACCGCATAGCCGTAGCTGAGGGCGGCGATCTCCAGCACGCCGTAGAGCTTGTTGGTGGCGGTATAGCCAGCAATAAAGGCAACGCCCATGCCGTTGACGATGCTCTGCACGAACATGCCGCCCACGGCAATGATCACGTTCTGGGCCGCCACCGGCACGCCCAGCCGCAGCTGACGGCCTGCTGCGCTGCGGGTGAGCCGCAGATCGCTTTTGGCCGGATGCACCATGGGCAGCTGCCGGAGCCTGGCAAGGCAGAACAGGCAGGAGGCCAGCTGGGCGATCACCGTGGCCACGGCTGCGCCGGTAACGCCGGTGCGGAGGCCAGCCACGAACAGCAGATCCAACGCAATGTTCACCAGTGATGCCACCACCATGGCCATCAGGGGCGTTTTGCCATCACCCAGGGAGCGGAGGATGCCGCCCAGCAGGTTGTAGGTCATGGTCACCGGCAGCCCGGCGAAGATCACCGTCAGGTATTGGCGGCTGATGGGGCGTATCTCCGGCGGCATCTGCAAAAGCCCATGCACGGGCGTGATGCTCAGTATGCCCAGCACTGCGCTGGCCACGCCCACCAGCAGGGTAAGGGTGGCGGCGTTGCCCACGCTGCGCTTGAGGGCCCGGATGTCGTTGGCACCGAATGCCTGCGCCATAGGGATGGAGAAGCCCTGGGCAAAGCCCTGCACCATGCCGGTGAACAGCCACAGGTACCAGTCGGAGGAGCCCAGCGCAGCCAGCGCCGAAACACCCTCCACCATGCCCACCACCTGGGCATCCACCACGGTATAGAGCTGCTGGAACACATTGCCCAGCATCAGGGGGAAGGCCACCGCCAGAATGAGGCGCAGGGGGCTCCCCTCGGTCATGTTACGGGTCTTCATGCTTCTGCTTCCTTGCTCACATCCACCCACGCAGCAAAGCCGGAGTGCTGCTCCAGCTCGGGGATGGTCATTTCGATGGCACTGTTGGCGCTGCCGCAGGCCGGGAATACCGTGGCGAACCGCCGGAGCGACTCATCCAGATAAACGGTGACCCCTTCGTTTACCGCAAAGGGGCATACCCCGCCGATGCCGTGGCCGATCATGCTTTCCACCTCTTCGCCGTGGAGCATCACCGCCTTTGCACCGAACTGCGCCCGGTACTTTTTGTTATCGATGCGGGCATCCCCGGCGGCAATGATCAGGATGGGGCTGCTGTCTACCTTGAAGGAAAGGCTCTTGGCAATGCGGCAGGGCTCGCAGCCCAGTGCGGCTGCCGCCAGCTCCACCGTTGCGCTGGATACAGGAAACTCCAGAATGCGCCCCTCCATGCCGAAGGTGCGGAAATAGTCCCTTACTTTATCGATGGCCATAATGCGTATCTTCCGTTTCTGTCGTATTCTTTGCAGGGCTTTCGCCGCCGAGGCTCACCAGCGCTCCAGGTTGCGCCGGTATTTGGCTCTGTAGGCCTCACCAAGCTCATCGGCGGTGATGGAGAAGCAGTTCATCACATCGCCGTAATACATGAGCACATCGGCCATTTCCTCCACGAAATGGGCCCGGACGGCAGCATCGCTCATGATGCGCTCATGCCCGTTCTTTTTGATGATCTCCGTCACCTCGCCTACCTCGCCCACCATCCAGAGCAGCTTGTTCTTGCCGGTCTCGGGCCCGATGGGTTCCCAGCGGCCCTTGTAGCGCTCCTGCAGCGTCTTTTGCATTTCCAGTACCTCATCGATGGAAAAAGAACTCATCCCGATCCCCTCCGTGCAGGTGGTTTTGCTCGTTTGCCTATGCATTGTAGCAGATGCGGCGGGTTTGCACAACCATATATGACGGTTGACTTTTAGACGGTCAGCTTATATCATTTGGCATAGAGAAAGGCGGTCATACGCCTGAAGGAGCAAAGGGGGAGCATACCATGCGGAAGATCGGTGCGCTGGAGGCAGGCGGCACCAAAATGGTGCTGGCGGTATACCTGGAGGATGGCACGGAGCTGGAGCGGCTCACCCTGCCCACGGAAACACCGGAGGAGACCGTGCCGCCCATGATCGCGTTTTTCCGCCGCCATCAGGTGGATGCGCTGGGCATCGGCAGCTTCGGCCCGCTGCAGCTGGATCCGGCTGCGCCCGACTACGGCAGCATCACCTCCACGCCCAAGCTGAAGTGGAAGGACTATCCCCTTTTGAAGCGCCTGCTGGATGGCATGGATATCCCCGCAAAGATCGATACGGACGTGAACGCCGCCGTGCTGGCGGAGGTGGAGCTGGGCGCTGCCCGTGGCTGCCGCAATGCGGTGTATGTGACCATCGGCACCGGCGTGGGCGGCGGCGTGTATGCGGAGGGCAAACTGCTGCACGGCCTTGTGCACCCGGAGCTGGGGCATATGCTGCTGCGTCCCCACCCGGAGGATCCCAACCCCAGAGGGGTGTGCCCCTACCACGAGGGCTGCATGGAGGGGCTGGCGGCAGGCCCTGCCATCGGCGCAAGGGTGCAGGGCGATGCCCGCGACCTGCCGGATGACCACCCCACCTTTGCCATCGAGGCTTACTATTTGGCCCAGATGTGCGTCAACCTGATTTTGACCCTGAGCCCTCAGAAGATCGTTCTGGGCGGCGGCGTGCTGGGTCGGGAGTGCCTGCTGCCCATGGTGCGCCGGGAGACCCTGCGGCTTTTGGGCGGCTATGTGCAGCACCCGGCGATCCTGCAGGATATGGATAACTACATCGTTGCGCCGGAGCTGTTCCCGGTGAGCGGGCTCGTGGGCAGCTTTTTGCTGGGCAAGCAGGCACTTATGGAGGCAGACGGGCAGTGATCGCCCTACGGCGCAACAGAAAAAAGAAGCGGTTCGACCGGGTCTTTCCCGGCTGAACCGCTTCTTTGCGGTAGGGGACAGTCTTCGGTGCCTTCCGGCACTGTAAGGCAGCTCATGCCCGCAGGATGCGCTCCACCTGCTCCAGCACCAGCTCCTCGCCCTGCTGGCCCTGCATGGTCACGTTCTTCAGGCGCAGCTCCTTTACGAAGCAGGCCACCAGCCCCTTGTTCAGGCAGGGCTCGATGCCCTCGGCCATCACCGGGGCCATGGGCTTACCGTTGGGGTCAAAGGTGAAGAAGACGTTCTCCAGCGTGAGCCGCTCCACCGGCTGCTCCGGCAGCCCCAGCAGATAACCCGCACAGGCACCGCAGCCCTCCACCGTTACATTGCGGAAGGTGATGCTGCCCACATAGGGGGTGGAATCATCCACCGGGGCGGGCTGGCGGGATTGCACCCATTGGCTGTGGCCGTCCGGGTCGCAGAAGTAGAGGCAGTTGACGGTAAAGGGTGCGCCCACCTTCTCCATGCGCACGTTTTCGAAAACGATGTCGTCGATCACGCCATCCTTGCCGCGGCCCCGGCGGGTCTTGATGCGCAGACCCCGGTCGGTGTTGCGCATCAGGCAGTCGGATACCTTTACATCGCAGACGCCGCCAGCCATTTCGCTGCCTGCGGTCATGCCGCCGTGGCCGTTCTCCATCAGGCAGTGGCTGATGCGGATGTGCTTGCAGGGGCGCTTGTAGCGGCGGCCCATGTAGATCTTGCCCGCCTTGAGGGCGATGCAGTCATCGCCCAGGGAGAAATGCGCGCCCAGCAGGAGCACATTCTGGCAGCTTTCCGGGTCGAAGCCGTCGGTGTTGGGGCTGTCGGCGGGAGCGGTGACGGAGATATCCAGAAAGCGCAGATCATCACTGAAGTAGGGGTGCAGGTTCCAGGAGGGGCTGTTGGCAAAAGAAAGCCCCTGCACGGTGATGTTCTTGCAGTGGTTGAGGAACAGCAGCCTGCCACGCCATGCGCCCCGGCGGGTGCGGTGGTTTTGCCACCAATCGCTCTGCTGGGCCTGCCCGTCGATGAGGCCCTCGCCGCAGAGGAGCACATCCTCCACATTCACGCCGGTGATGGCGGCGGCGAAGGTATCCAGCGGGTTGCCCTCCCAGCTACCGTAGTTGTAATCGTCGCTTTCGTCGGTGCTTTGCACCATGCCCGGCAGGATGGGGAAGCGGCTGCGGTCGGTCTCCAGCTGCAGCACAGCGCCCTTTTGCAGCTCCACGGTGGTGTGGCTCTTCAAAAACAGGGGCGTTACCCGGTAGCTGCCTGCGGGGATCAGCACCCGGCCCCCCTCAGGGCAGCAGAGGATTGCTGCCTGAATAGCGGCGGTATCATCGTGTGCACCGTCGCCCACGGCACCGAAGCGGCGCACGTTCAGGGTGCAGCTCTCCTTTTCGGTGCGGAAGGCAGCGGCGGCTACGGGGGCATCCCCATCCAGCACCTCCAGGGTGTAGTCGGTATCGGGCCACAGGCCGAACAGGCTCACCACCGTCTTTTCGGCGGTGCCGAAGGGCTGCCCGTTCAGCAGCAGCCGGTAGGGCTTCAGGGTATGGTACAGACCGCCGTCCCCAATGAGCAGGGTGGCGGTGCGGGCGGAAACAAAGATACGTTCAAGCTGCATAGAGCTGCCTCCTTTGGGTGGGGATCAGGCACGGAGATACTCGGCATAAGCCATCATGAAGGGGCCTACGCCCTTGCTGTCGTCGGCGACACGGGGCTCGCTCAGGTAATAGGCCACGGAGCCGTCCCGGGTGTCGCTGAGACCTGCCACGGCGCAGATGTCGCAAAGGTGCAGGCCGGTATCGTCGGTGATCAGCTTCCGTTCTGCCAGCGCTTCAAAGATCCGCTTGCCGATGGGCAGATACTTCTCCTCGTTGAGCACATGAAGGCGCACGCCCTTCATGATGGCATAGGCCACCATGGCGGAGCCGGAGGTCTCCAGGTAGTTATCCGGGTGGCCGCCGTGGTCGATCACCTGCCAGAAAAGCCCGGTATCCGCATCCTGGTAGCGCAGGAGCCCCCGCACCGCCTCCCGGAAAAGGTCGATCAGCATACGGTAGTGCTCGTAGAGCATCTCGGAGCAATGGTCGATGCAATCGATCAGGCTCATGACATACCAGCCCATGGAGCGCAGCCAGAAATTGCGGGAACAGCCGGTCTCCTTATCGGCCCAGGGCTGCACCCGGGCGGTGTCGCAGGCGTGGTAATAGAGCTGCTTTTCTTCGTTGAACAGGTATTTGCGCACATTGGCATACTGGCCGGTGATGTCGGCAGCATTGGCCAGCTTGTTATAGCGGGTCTCGTAGAGCATGTAGAAGGGCTGGGCCATGTAGAGACCGTCCAGCCAGATCTGCTCCGGGTAGATGCTCTTGTGCCAGAAGTTGCCGCATGCGCAGCGGGGATGCTCCCGCAGCCGCTGCATATGGAACTCGATGGCCTTGCGGAAGCGCTCGTCGCCGGTCTCGTCCAGGCCGAAGAACAGCGCCTTGCCCGCGTTGATGGAATCGATGTTGTACTTGTTCAGCTCGTAGTTGACCACCGTGCCGTCCTCTGCCACATAGCGGTACAGGTAGTCCAGCACAAAGGTGCGGTAAGCGGGGTCGCCGGTGGCGGCAAAGAGATCCATGCAGCCCTTGAGTACGCAGCCGTCCTCGTAGTTCCAATAGGTCTTGTAGGGCTTGTAATCTTTCAGATACCGGCGGATAAAGGCGTTCGTAGCGGTCATGGCAGATAACTCCTTGCTGAAAAAGCTGGAATGTAAGCGTTAACAGGGATGGTTCCATTATAGCGGATGCAGGATGCATCTGTCAACGGGAAACACATATGGATATCGGGGTGTAAACGCTTTCTGTAAATGCCGGTTGCGCGAAGCGGAGCGCCGGGTGGGGGAGCGCAGAAAAAGCCGCAGGCGGCTGTGCCTGCGGCTTATCGAGTTCATGCGGTGCGGTGGCTCACCGGCCCTCAGGCTGCCCGCTCAGCAGCCAGCCGTAGCGGCTTTGGAAATCCGCCAGCTCCGCCGCCTCGGTGATCCAGAAAACGACCGGGGCATGGGTGCGGCCCAGCCTTGTGTAAGCTTCGTAGCGGCCGTTGCCGTCGTTCAGCTCAAATTCCGGGGTGCCGTCCACCTCAGAAAACCGGTAGCACACGATCAGCGGCGGCAGATCCGGGTCGGCCTTGGCGGCCTCCATCAGCCGCTGCACCTTGTTTTCAAAATGGACGGGATGCACCCGCCACTTCATGCCCTCCTCGGGCCCGCAGCAGCGGCGAAAGAGGGAAAGCGGCGCATCCACCGGCCCCAGATAGGAGCGGGGAAACAGTTTCAGCCCTTCGGAAAAAGGCGCATTGTTACCGTCTGTCAGCAGATACTGATGGATCCACTCCTCCAGTCTGCCCGCCTCTGCAAAGGCACGGGCGGAGGTAAGGGTGCGGTCATAGCTTGGCATGGTCTTCCTCCTGCCTGCCGAGATAGCTGCCGTAGTCTGCCATAAAGCGTTCCAGCTCTTCTTTTTCGGTGATCCAGATGATCACCGGGGTCTCGGCGAGCCCCAGACGTTTGTAGGCCTCGAAGCGGTCGTTGCCCTCGTTCAGCTCGAACTCCGGCTGGCCGTCGGTCTCCGAAAACAGGTAGTGGATGATCAACGGCGGCATATCCGTGTCGGCTCTGCGGGTCTCCATCATCCGCTGTACCTTGTTTTCAAAATGGACGGGATGCACCCGCCACTTCATGCCCTCCTCGGGCCCGCAGCAGCGGCGGAACAGGCTGAGGGGCATGGAGACCGGCCCCAGAAAGAAACGGTCGAACAGCTTGAGACCATGGGAGAAGGGCGGGTTATCCCCGTCGGAGAGCAGGTAGGCATGCACCCACTCCTCCAGCCTGCCCGCACGGGCAAAGGCCTGGCAGCACGTGAGCGTGCATTCGTAGTCCAACATTGGTTCCTCCTTTTTGTAAACGATCTTGCGGATGCTGTCCTCCGAAAGGCAGAAGATCTCCGCCAGCGCCGCAGCGCTCTCGCCCTGCCGGAAGCGGGCCCGGATCTCTTCGTTCCGCTCCCACAGGTAGCGCCGGTAGCCGGAGCTTTCGCCCCAGGAGACCTTGCCCATGCTGGGTATGTAGAGGGTCTTGCCCGCGGCGTACTTCTGCACCTGCCGGAGCAGCTCCGGCGGCAGAAGCTCTCTGGCGTTCTCGTACTTCATAGGCAGCCTCCCCTCAGCAGCATTCGCTTTGCAAAAAGGATGATAACAGGAACCGATGCCGAAAAGATAGGGAAAGAACAGGTAGAAGCGTTTCTTCCCATCCGGCGGGGCGGGGGCTATACCGGCAGGGGCTTGCCCGAATCCAGCCAGCGGATGCACTCCTCAGAGAGCAGTGCGGCATACCCCTCGCCCTGCGCCCTGAGCATACCGGTGATCAGCGCGGCAAAGTACAGCGCGCCCAAGGGCTGCAGGTGGGTCTTGTCGCTGAGCCCCTCCGGGTAGTTGCCAAAAACCCCGGCGGGCAGGGTCATGTAGAGCTGTGGGGCGGCCTCGTCGCCCATATCGTCTACAAGGGCTTCGCTCAGGCGGGTCAGATCCAGCACGGGGGTATCGGTCGCTTCGCCTACCTGCTTCATGGCAGCCACCCAGGGTGCAAACTGCCGCTCCGGCGGCAGCTGGCGGTAGTTGCACCGGGTGACCGGCGTAATGAGCACCGGCTTTGCGCCCCGCTGCTTTGCCGCCCGGATGAACAGGCGCAGGTTGTCTGCATAGACCGTATCGGCAGGGGCATACCGGGCGGGATCCTCCTGCTTCTGATCGTTGTGGCCGAACTGGATGAACAGGAAGTCGCCGGGCTGCATGCGCTGGCAGACCGGGGCAAAGCGCCCCTCCTCCAGGAAGGACTTGGTACTGCGCCCGTTTTTGGCGTGGTTTTCGATGCGCACGTTCTGCTTGTTGATAAACCGCTCCAGCCCCTGCCCGATACCGGTCTGGGGGTAGGTGAGGATGCCGTTGTGCTGTACGGTGGAATCGCCCACCCAGTAGATGGTGATCATAGGCAACGCTCCTTTGTGTATGGAATGGCTCGTGTATCCCTATGGTACCATGCGGCGCACTCCTGCGCAAGAGCGGGGCTGTCTGCGCACATGCAGCCCAAAAAGCGGGACGAATTTTGCCCGCAGGGCGGCTTTCTGGGCAGCAAAGGAGGCAAAAAGTACATTTCCGGCGTTTGGTTGCTTCTGCAAACCATTGTAAAGTAAGGCTTTGAAAGATTTCGATGATTTTTTCACAAACTTGTGTTTTTCCTATTGCAAAGTATGGTGAGTTTTTGGTAAAATACGAGTTGGTACAAAACACTTTTGGGAGGTACGATCACTATGGTTAAAGTTGCTATCAACGGTTTCGGCCGCATCGGCCGCCTCGCTTTCCGTCAGATGTTCGGCGCTGAGGGCTACGAAGTCGTCGCCATCAACGACCTGACCAGCCCCAAGATGCTGGCTCACCTGCTCAAGTACGACACCGCTCAGGGTGCTTACTGCGGCAGCATCGGCGAGAACAAGCACACTGTCGAAGCCACCGACGATTCCATCATCGTAGACGGCAAGGAGATCAAGATCTACGCCGAGAAGGACGCCGCCAACTGCCCCTGGGGCCAGCTGGATGTAGACGTTGTTCTGGAGTGCACCGGCTTCTACTGCTCCAAGGAAAAGAGCCAGGCTCACATCAACGCCGGCGCCAAGAAGGTCGTTATCTCCGCTCCCGCCGGCAACGACCTGCCCACCATCGTGTTCTCCGTTAACGAGAATACCCTCACCAAGGAAGACACCATCATCTCCGCTGCTTCCTGCACCACCAACTGCCTCGCTCCCATGGCCAAGGCTCTGAACGACGCCTACCCCATCCAGAGCGGCATCATGACCACCGTTCACGCCTACACCGGCGACCAGATGATCCTGGACGGCCCCCATCGTAAGGGCGACCTCCGTCGTGCCCGTGCCGGCGCCCAGAACATCGTGCCCAACAGCACCGGCGCTGCCAAGGCCATCGGCCTGGTCATCCCCGAGCTGAACGGCAAGCTGATCGGCTCCGCCCAGCGCGTGCCCGTCTGCACCGGTTCCACCACCCTGCTGGTTGCCGTCGTTAAGGGCACCGACGTGACCAAGGAGTCCGTCAACGCCGCCATGAAGGCTGCCGCTTCCGCTTCCTACGGCTACAACGAGGAGCAGATCGTTTCTTCCGACGTGATCGGCATGAAGTACGGCTCTCTGTTCGATGCCACCCAGACCATGGTCGCCAAGATCGACGACGACACCTATCAGGTGCAGGTCGTGTCCTGGTACGACAACGAGAACTCCTACACCAGCCAGATGGTCCGCACCATCAAGTACTTCGCCGAGCTGAACTAATTGATTTGTAAGGCTTTGCGGGTTCTCAGGTGAAAGCGAGAATCTCGTCTGGTACGTAAAATGTTGATTTGGTACGGTAAACCTTCCATGCTGAAGGTGCTGCTGGTACGATAAACGTTTTCCCCTCTTTCCAATGGCATTTGTCAAAGGAAAGAGGGGTTTTTGTATGCGTTTTTCGGAGGCCATTCAGGAGTTCGGTTTTGACTGTCGGGCGAGGAAATTGTCTGATAAGACCATCAGTAATTATCAGAAGCAGAACTGGCTGAAGGTGCTGCGGGATGACAAGCGGTTCATCGTTAGTGCAGCGGGCAGAGCCGAAAAGGCGGTCAATCTGATTCTGAACCAGTAAGGACACGAAACCCGGCGGGGAGCAATCCCCGTCGGGCATGGAGGAAAGAAGATGAACGATTATGTATCAAAGGCCAACGACATCTTGTGCGAGATGCGGCTGGTGGGGAAGGGGCCATCGTGCTGTATGAAGACGAAGCGACCCCTGCGATGATTCGCAGGGGCTGTGTTGTGAAAATTGTAATGGGGAAGAAGTATTACATTTCCCAGCTGCCAAGCCAGTTGGCAAATTCATCGTAGGTAGTCTGCATTTGCTGCTGCAATTCTTCGCCGATGTTGAGGGTGTAGACGTAGTCCTCGTTGTCAAACATCTCGATGTATTGCAGCTCGTAGGTGTAATTTCCGTTCTCCAGTTCGGCGAGGGCTTTCTTCGCCAACGCTTCCGCTTTGCGGATGTTGTCGACCAAATCCTTGAACGCACTCGGATCAACAGCCTC
>SVGN01000064.1 GCA_015056315.1 Clostridiales bacterium | reverse complement strand
CACCCATTGCGGTGGTAATGGCCTGAGGGTTCCACCTGTTCCCATTCCGAACACAGAAGTTAAGCCTCAGCACGCCGATGGTACTTGGCTGGAGACGGCCCGGGAGAGTAGGTCGCTGCCGCATTCCCATTCCCGATCAGCAATCGCTGGTCGGGCTTTTTCTATCTGCACGTCCGGCACGCCTGTTGGCGTGCCGTTCGCGCTCGGGGCGGGTCAGCGGTTCCGCGGCTTAAAGGGGAAGGGTCCCTTCCCTTCCCCACGCCGCTTGCTTGAGGGCCCGTCCTCGCCGCGGGTAAGAACGGGGGAACGGGCTGGCGTTTGCATGGAGCTGCTGCTCTGCATTGGGTTGTTGCCTGCATCTGGCCATCACGCTGCACCGGACTGACAACTGCATGGAAAGCATACCGCCGATCTGCGCCCGGTTTGCGCTATCCCGCTTTTGTGCTATACTAACCATTAGGCAGCCCCAGGGGCTTCACCCCTGCTGCCATACCATGCACCATAAAGGAGTGGCTGGAGAATGCAAAAGAAAAAGATGCTCCGCAGCATCGCGCTCGTCTGCGCAGCGCTGCTGCTGTTGGCAGCCGGTGCAGGTGCAGGCTGGCTTTTGGCAGAGCGCAGGGCGAACCGGCAGGCAGAAGCGTACCGGCAGCAATGGGAAGCAGAGCTGGCAGAACTGCGCAGTCAGCTGAGCGGCGCAGAGAACCTGTCCTATCAGCGGGTGCTGGACAGCTGGACGGCCACCCTTGCCGATCAGTATGCGGATGTGGTGTTTCTCGGCGATTCGTTGACCGCCGGCGGCAGCTGGGGCGAATACTATGTCAATTACATGGTATCCAATCTGGGCGTGGTGGGGGATACGGTGGATCATCTGCTGCTGCGTACCGCGCAGCCGGAGCTTTTGATGCCCAACAAATGCTTCCTGATGATCGGCGTCAACGATTTGATCTACGGCAGCGATGCGGATATGGTGCTGGAGAAATATGATCGGCTGCTGGCAAAGCTCAGCGCGCAGCCCATGCAGGTGTATGTGCAGAGCGTGCTGCCGGTGCGGGAGGATCAGATCCGGTATCCGGTGCGCAACGAAGCCATCCGGCAGCTGAACCTTGGCATCGAAGCGCTGGCTGACCGCTATGGCATGCCCTACATCGACGTGCATTCCCTCTTTGCCGATGAGGCGGGGCAGCTGGATGCGGCTGTATCCTATGACGGGCTGCACCTGAGCGCCGCCGGGTACGAGCGCTGGCAGCAGGCGCTGCTTCCTTACGTGCAGGAGTAAATCAAAACCGGAGCGAAGCCCTTGCAGGCTGTCCGCTCCGGTTTTTTGATATGTGGTTTGATGGAGGGCGGGGTCTGCCCGGCGGCGGGTCAGGCGCTCAGATCCGCCCGGCCTTCGGAGGCCGCCAGCGCCAGTTCCATCTCCAGATGGAATTCCAGCTCCAGCCGCTCCTTTTCTGCCTGGCGCTTGCCCTCCTGCCGCTTGTGCAGCTTGCGGTAGCTCTTTTTCAGCGGATAGGTGGCTTCGATCTCCTCGGCCAGCCTTGCCCGTAGCATATCGTCCTCTACGGCGTTGTGGTCGTTGGTGTAGCTGATGAAGGCCAGCTTGCTGTGCAGCGGGATCCTCCGCTCCCGGATGGCTTTCACCATCGGGTCATCCTCCGGCAGATAATCCGGGTCGATCACCAGCGCCAGCTCGTCCATGTCCTCGATCGGCCCTTTAAAGACCACCTGTGCAGCAAACTCGGAGAGCTTCTTGTGCTCTTCCTCAAGGCTGAGCCCCTTCATGGCGCGCACCAGCGACAGTGCCAGCGTAAGGGGTACCTTCCGACCCATGGTAACGGTGCGGTAGTGAGAAAGCAAACTCATGTGCATCCCTTCTTTCTGCATATTCGGTTTTGGGTTTGTTCGTCGGACGGGTGATGTGTAAAGGAGTGACGGGTTGAAAAATATACTATGGTTTTGGCAGCCTGTCAAGAGGAAATAGAAAAAAATTGCTGTTTCTTCCGTTACGATACTTTACAATCCCGCGGGTTTGTGCTATTATTCTTTTTGCGCAAAGCGCACAACACAGTTCACCCATTGCGGTGGTAATGGCCTGAGGGTTCCACCTGTTCCCATTCCGAACACAGAAGTTAAGCCTCAGCACGCCGATGGTACTTGGCTGGAGACGGCCCGGGAGAGTAGGTCGCTGCCGCATTTCCATATTCCTCAGTAGCTCAATGGCAGAGCATTCGGCTGTTAACCGAAGGGTTGTAGGTTCGAGTCCTACCTGGGGAGCCACCAATCACTCATGTTTTGATACAAAGCATGGGTGATTATTTTTTATACTTATGGACAGAAATAGCCGAAAATAGCGGGCAATAGCGACAATTCTGGGTGAAAAGTCGCATTATATCCACTGAATATGATGATATGACCGGTTTGGGATCATTCCCAGACGGCCTTTTTATATTTACAGGAGAAAGATTTTGAAATAACGATTCTGAACGGTGAGAAGAAATGCACCTACTATGGACGATTATCATAAAACGTCCATAATATAATGGAAACGTCCCGAGTATGATACTCCACAGTTTTAGTGGAATCTATGATTCATTTTGCTGCTATGTTGCTGTACTTGCTGAATATTTTGAGCAGTGATATAATACAAACAGGAAAATATAGGATTCAAGGGGGCCTGAGGCACTTTGGGAGAGAACAAAATCTATTTTAGCGATTTGAAGAAGGTTACAGCTATTCTTTTCGTTACTGTGCTGCTTCTGTGCTGCTTCTCCGCCGCTCTGGCGGAGAAGTACCCGGAGGGTACGCTGTACAAAGGTATGACAGGACACACTGCCGAAATCAAGGACCTTCAGCAATGGCTGAAAGATCTTGGCTACCTAAATGACAAGGTGGATGGCAAATTTGGCAAGAATACGCAGAGCGCCCTGAAAGCGTTTCAGGAGGACTATGGCTTTTCTGCTGATGGCGTTGCCTGGCCCGAGGTTCTGCATGATCTGGAAAACGAATGGAGCGCCGTGTTTTCTAATGAATCCGATCCGGAATATCCCGCGTACTGCACGCTGATGGCCACGGAGGATGGATTGGAATACTGGCTCGACTGCCAGCAGCATGATCAGGTAAGCGTTCAGGCATCCAAGGCGACCTCTGCGGAGGCCAGCGAAGATGAAATGCTCCAGATATTCATCACTGCCTGGCGGAATGAACTGGACAGACTGTTTCAGATTTGGTACGAGTACTGCGCACCGGAGGATCAGACAGTTGTTCTGAACCAAAGAGCCGTCTATCAGCAAGTACGGGACGCCAAACAGGCGTCGATGGATTCGCTGTATGGAGCGGATTCCCGGGAAGGAAAGTATGCGGTCGAGGAGCTGCTGGAAGAACAGTGCCGTGAGCTGTGTTCTGTGGTCTATCAGCTGGTGGCTGAACTGCCCGTTGAGTATCCGGAGGGCACGCTGCACAGGGGAATTACCGGCTACACGAAAGAAGTTGAATCTCTCCAGTATCAGCTGTTCTATGCTGGTTATCTGGGAGATGATCTTTTTGTAGTAGACGGCGTCTTTGGTCAGAAGACGGAGGCTGCCGTACGACAGTTCCAGAAGGAGCACGGCATTGAGGCGACTGGCATCGTTTGTCCGGCTACCCAGATGGCACTGGATGAAGAATGGGAAAATCGCATGGAACCGCAGGGAGGGGAGGAAGAACCTTACCCATACTGCTATTGGGAGTATTATGCCAACGGCACCCGCGCGTTGGTGATGTGCTCCAAGCACATGCAGGTGTACACCGAAGCTTCGGATGCAGTAAACCAAGATTTTCAGAACGATGAGGAGATCATCGAAGGCCTGCAGGCTGCGAACACCTTCTGGATGGAAGAATTGCAAAGCATCTATCAGCAATGGGCGGCTCTGCGTCCCGAATACGCTCAGCAGATCACAGAGCATCAGGAAGCATTTATGGATTACTACCGTGCGCAGCTGGCCTTGTGGAATGCACACTTCGGTACACCGTCTATGGCAGCGCTGGAAAAGGCCATGAACATGCTGTCGGAGCATTGCACGGAGCTGTGCATTATTCTCAGCGGCGAAATATAAAGGAAGCGCTTAGAGAAAGGCAAGAACAAATGCGGATGGCATACGCCTATGACTACGTTGTGATGAACGATGACCTTAATGCCTCAGGGGACGATGTGGTCCGCATCATCTGTATGGTACGCCGACGCACGATGCTACACAAGGAACTGATTGATCAGATCAATGCGACGTTCGTTGAAGAATAACGGGTGCAAAAATGCACCCAGATTTTTCAACCTGGTGCATGAAAGCGGTTGTATCACAATCAACCGGATTAGCCACCAAAGCCCATGCTTTTCACAGCATGGGCTTTTTTCTGCGCCGATACCACCGGTTCGCGGCACTGCACCTCCACACTCTCCCCGGCAGCACCCACCCCCAAAAGGCTCTCCTCTTTAGTGGGCACCGGAGGGAAGCGCGTGCGCAGTGCGCCGGGCGGCGAAGCCGTTAGCGACCCGCAGGTGTGGAGTGAAACGAGCAGATGGCACGGCAGTGCACTCTGCGACGATTGAACGACCGGGCCGGAGGCTGTCACCCGAAGGGTGACTGAGGGTGCCGACCGCTGCCCACCTCCCGGTGAGCACACCCACCCACCCCGGCCAACGCAGACCCCACCCGCTTTGTTCCCAAGCCGATCTGCTGCCAAACACGAAGGGACAGCCCGCATGTTCCGCACCGCATCAGCAGCCATGCAGCCCCAAAACGTCCGCAGCCCCAAAACGCCCATATCCCTCCAAATTCCCCCTTTACCCTCACCCCGCCCTGTGTTACAATACCCCTAACCAAAAGATCGCCTCCCGTAACCGGGGGGCAATAACAAAGGAGAGTAACCCTATGTCTGCCAAGATTTTGTTGGACGCGACCCGTCCCGGCGCAACGATCTCCCGCCACATTTACGGTCACTTTGCCGAGCATCTGGGCCGCTGCATCTACGGCGGCCTGTTCGTGGGCAAGGATAGCAACATCCCCAATGTAAACGGTATGCGTACCGATGTGGTGGAGGCCCTCAAGAAGATCAAGATCCCTGTGCTGCGCTGGCCCGGCGGCTGTTTTGCCGATGAATACCACTGGGAGGACGGCATCGGCGAGAACCGCAAGCGCATGGTGAACACCAACTGGGGCGGCGTGGTGGAGGATAACTCCTTCGGCACCCACGAGTTTATGGAGCTGTGCGAGCAGCTGGGCTGCGAGGCCTACATCTGCGGCAACGTGGGCTCCGGCACCGTTCGCGAGATGAGCGAGTGGGTGGAGTACCTGAACTCCGACAGCGATTCCACCACCTGCCAGCGCCGCTGGGCGAACGGCCGCAAGGAGCCCTGGGGCGTCAAGTTCTGGGGCGTGGGCAACGAGAACTGGGGCTGCGGCGGCAATATGCGCGCCGAGTACTATGCGGATGAGTACCGCCGCTTCCAGACCATGTGCCGCAGCTACGGCGCCAACCGGCTGTACAAGATCGCCGGCGGCCCCAACGATGCCGACTTCCACTGGATGGAGGTGCTCATGCAGCGCTGCAAGCCCATGATGGACGGCGTGAGCCTGCACAAGTACACCGTGCCCAAGACCTGGGAGGATAAGGGCAGCGCCACCGAGTTCGACGGCGACCTGTACCTGACCACTCTGCGCAAGGCCTACGATATGGAGCGGGTGGTCAGCGGCCACGAGACCATCATGGACCGCTACGACCCCGAGCGCAAGGTGGGCCTGATCGTGGATGAGTGGGGCTGCTGGCACAATGTGGAGCCTGGCACCAACCCCGGCTTCCTCTACCAGCAGAACACCATGCGCGATGCCATGGTGGCCGCCCTCAGCCTGGATATCTTCAACCGCCATGCTGCCCGCGTTACCATGACCAACATCGCCCAGACCGTCAATGTGCTCCAGTCCATGGTGCTCACCGAGGGCGATGAGATGGTGCTGACCCCCACCTACCATGTGTACGACCTGTACACCCCCCATATGGATGCCGCCCTGCTGCCCTGCTCCGTGCAGTCTCCCGCCCTTACCGGCGAGGTGCAGCAGCTCACCGCCACCGCCTCCCAGAAGGATGGCGTGACCACCCTCACCGTGACCAACCTGTCTGCGGTGGATGGCTGCGAGGTGGAGATCGACGCCGTGGGCCTGAGCCTGACCGGTGCCGAAGGCCGCATCCTCACCGGCGAGGTGCACGATATGAATACCTTCGAAGACAAGGAAAAGGTGACCATCAAGGCGTTCGACGGCATCGAAGCCACCGAAAAGGGCCTCAAGCTGACCCTGCCCGCCTGCTCCGTGGTCACCCTGACCCTCCGTGGCTGACCGCCCGCCCTGCCGGTGCCTGCTCCGGGAGGCTGACCCGGATCTGGGCAGGATCGTCGCTGACTATGTGGGCAGCCTGCCCGAGGAAGCCCGGGTGCCGGATGATGTCTACCGGCAGCGGCTCAGTGCCTGTGAGGCCTGCCCCCGCCTGGCCGACGGCATGTGCCTGGATTGCGGCTGCTATGTGGAAGCAAGGGCCGCCAAGGCCGGGCTGAAATGCCCCGCGGTGCCTGCCAGATGGGGGAGGCATGAGAAGGGCTGATGGGGGAGACCCGCCACAGGCATGCATTTTGATCAATAGGCCGCATGGTGTGCGTTGCACCATGCGGCTTTTTCTGCGCCCATCGGCAGCTTGTCGGCAGTTCATCGCCACCCGGCGGTAGCCCATAAACGGCCCCATCGGCAACCATCCGGCAGTCCGTCACCACCTTGCCCCTCCCCCTCCGCACCTTCGCCCCCCCTGTTTACCCCGCCCCACGCCCTATGCTATAATGTGGAGGAATACCCCCCAATACCCTCCTGTCCGCTTTGCCAACAAAGGAGGCTTCTGCGCAATGGATCACCGCCAGACCCCGGCCATCAACGAAACAGCGAAGGCTGTTACTGCAAAAACAAAGAAACGCCCTGTTCCCACCATCGCCATCATCCTTCTGATCATTGCCGCTGTACTTGCCCTGAGCGAGATGCTGGCGGGCTTTGCCATGCCTGCCTGGCAGGAGAGCGGCGAGCCCTTCGCTCTGCTGGCCCTGCTGAAGCAGGGGGCCGACGGGCGGTGGGAGCCGGCAGCAGACGCCTCTGCCGCTGCCCTCGCAGCAGCCCCGACCCCTTCCCCCTACAAGACCGTAGATGGCCTGCTGCTGGATCGTGTAGATGGCGGCTATGCCGTAGCCGGTCATCAGGGCGATGCCGCCGAAGTGATCATCCCCGCCCAGGTGGATGGTGTGCCGGTGGTGGGTATTCAGGATCATGCTTTCGCGGAGTTCTACGATCTGATGGGCATCACCATCCCCGAGAGCATCACCTCCATTGGCGAGTACGCTTTCTTTGGATGCTATAACCTGGCAGATATCTCCATCCCTGCGGGCGTTGCCGCCATTGGGGATGCTGCCTTTGCCGGCATCGCTTCCTCTGCCCGGATCACGGTGGCAGAGGGCAATGCGGTCTTTGCCGTGGAGGATGGCATCCTGTTTGATAAGCAGCAGAATAAGCTGCTGTGGGTTCGCCCCGACCGTCCCGCTACCGGCTACCGGATCCCGGAGAGCACCGCTGCTGTTGGCGCTTATGCCTTTTACGAATGCAGAAACCTGTCCGATATCACCATCCCCGGGAGCGTTACCTCCATCGGCGAGGGCGCTTTTGCCTACACAGCCCCGTATGCCCGGATCACAGTGGAGTCGGACAATACGGTTTTCGCCGTGGAGAACGCTGCGCTGATCGATAAGCAGCAAAAGAAGCTGTTGTGGTGCTATCCTATGCACTCCGATGGCGACTACGTGATCCCCGATGGCATCACCTCCATTGGGGCGTATGCCTTCGCTGAATGCGACGACATGACTGCCGTCATCATCCCCGAAGGTGTTGCTTCCATTGGGGATCATGCCTTTGATAACTGCAACCGCCTGACCCGCGTCACCATTCCCGGGAGCGTTGCCTCCATTGGCGGGGCTGCCTTCATTTACTGCCCCGGCCTGTCCTCCGTCTTCCTGCCGGAAGGGGTCATCTCCATTGGAGAGCTGGCCTTCTTTGGCTGCGATAAACTGACCGATATCTCCCTTCCCGAAAGCGTTGCCTCCATCGGCGATGGCGCTTTTTCCTACGGTCCCGCCGATGCAAGGATCACGGTGGCACCGGGCAATACGGTTTTTGCCATGGAGGGCGGCGCGCTGATCGACAGGCAGCAGCAAAGGCTGCTGTGGTATCGGGGCGGGTTCCTCAAGAACCGCTACCGGATCCCCGAGAACGTTACCTCCGTTGGTGCGTATGCCTGCTACAGCTGCGAGGAGCTGACCCGCATCACCATCCACGAAGGGGTCACCTTTATCGGCGAGCATGCCTTTGCCGCCTGCCCCAAGCTCACCCTGGTTGTGCCCAAAGGCAGCTATGCGGAGCAATATGCCATTGCCGATGGGCGTACCTACATTGCCAAGTGATGCCGGTGTCCCATTCATGGCTGCTGCCCCTTCCGGGCGGCAGCTCTTTTCTTTTCCATCCTCTTCCGGTTACCCTTGCCACCCCGCCTCACATATGCTATACTTTTCTTACTCCCTGCGTGTAACCTTTCGAACCGCTCAACAGAATACCGGCCGTCCCCGCGCTGCGGGTCGGCGGCTTTGCATTTGTGATCCCTCCCGGGAGAGAACAGGAGGCGCGACCGGATATGTTGCGTAAGAACAGAACAAGAGTCCTGCTGGTGTTGGTGGTGCTGGCGCTGCTGGTGAGCCTGCCCGCCCTCAGCTTTGCTGCGCGTACCATCCGCATCGGCTATGTGGATATGAACGGCTTCCTCTACACCAACTCCGACGGCAGCCACACCGGCTACCTGTACGATCTGCTCATGGAATGCTCCCAGAGCACCAGCCGCAGCTATTCCTTTATGCGGGTGGCGGCGGAGGATTGCTATCAGCTCCTGAAGGATGGCCAGGTGGATCTGGTGGTGGGCGTTACCGCCTCCGTGCCCCACCGGGAGGAGTTCACCTTTACCAAAGAGAGCCTGCTCTCCACGCCCCTTGCGCTGGTGGTGCCCCCCGAAAGCACCATCGGCTACGAGGATTACGAGCACCTGAACGGTAAGCGTGTGGGTGCCTATGCCTCCGGTTACTCCGATTCCCTGCTGGATATCCTTATTTCCGGCAAGGGGGCGGAGGTGGAGCTGGTCACCGCCTACACCTCCCAGGAGGCCATGCTGGCCGATCTGGAAAGCGGTCAGCTGGATGCTGCTCTCATCAACACGGAGATCGGCATCAGCGGTGTGCGCATCGTCGACCGTCTGGGCACCCGCAACCTGCTGGGCGCTGCTTTGAAGGATGGCGACTGCACCCTGCTCACCGAGCTGGATGATGCCCTGCGGGAGCTGCGCCTGTCCATGCCCGGGCTGGTGGAGGAGATCGTAGCCAAATACGCCACCCCGGATGATGAGATGTACCCCAGCCTGACCGGCGACGAGCTTTCCTACGTGCGCCGGGGCAGGGCGGTCAAGGTGAGCGTGCCCGCCTCCGATATGCTGGATGGTGTTGCCGTAAAACCTGTGCAGCAGGTGCTGGACGAGATCAGCCTCAAGACCGGGCTCACCTTCACCTATGTGGTGCGCGATACCGAGAACGCCGCGCTGGAGGCGGTGCGCGCCGGTAAGGCGGATATGATGCTGGGCTTCAACCACGATTATGCCTGGGCGCAGGCAAGAGGCGTGCGCCAGACCGGCGTGTATCTGGAGAGCACCTACCGGGCCATCCGTAAGCCCGAGGTGGTGGAGATCGATACCGTAGCCGTGGAGGAGGGCAGTTACATCGCCTTCCGCATGGAGCAGGAGAAGCGCTACAACCTTGTGTATTATGCCGATGCGGAGGCCTGCATCCGGGCTGTGCTGGAGGATGAGGCCCATGCCGCCATGTGCTGGACGCCCGATGCGGAGCAGGCGCTCTACGAGCTGGGCAACCACGGCCTTGTCTACAGCGACCGTACCGAGTACGGCGGCGATGTGAGCATCGCGGTATCCAAAATGAGCAGCTACAGGCTGCTGCCGGTGCTCAACAAGACCATCAGCAGCATCCGTCCCCAGCGGTTCCGTGCCATTGCGCTGCCGCTGGTCAGCGATGTGTACAGCGAGCGCCAGCAGCTGGAGACCCGCCGCCTCGCCCTGGCGCTGATCCTGACGGTGGCAGCCGCGGTGGCGCTGTTCGTGGCGCTGGGCATCTGGATCAACCGCCGGGTGCGCAATGCGGCCATGCAGGTCAATGCCCGCGCGGACTATCTGCGTGCCGTGGCGGTGGAGGTACGCCGCCCCTCCCAGACCATTCTGGGCGTAGCGGCCAGCGGCGGGCGGCTGAACCGGGCCGATACCCAGCAGGCCCTGCGCAACGCAGGCGAAGACCTTACCCAGCTGGCCACCGAGATCGACGTGATGAACCAGCTGGATGCCCGCACCTTTACGGTGCAGCCGGTGCCCGTGCGCCCGGAGGATATGTTCACCCGGATACTGGAGCAGATCGGCCAGCAGACCGAGAGCCGCGGCATTCAGCTGCAGGTGAAGCTGCCCAAGGAGGAGTGCCCCGTCATCATGCTGGATGAGGAGCGGTACCGCTGTATCGTTCTCAGCATGATCGACAACGCCCTGCGCCGCACCGAGGCGGGCGGCACCATCCAGCTCAGCTTCGAGCTGGAGCGGGATCGGGAGCGCAAGAACCGCATGCTGCTCATCGCCTCCATCGGCGATGACGGAGCCATGCTCAGCAAGCAGTTCGTCAAGCGCATCTCGGAGGACCCCAACCACGATACCGAGCGCACCCTGGGCCTGCGCCTGATGACCACCAAGCGCATCGTGCAGGCCATGGCGGGTGAGATGAGCGTACACCAGCGCCCCAACGCAGGCATGAAGCTGCGTGTGCAGGTACCCGCCGAGCTGGCGGAGCCGCTGGAGATTATGAGCCTGAGCCACGGCGTGTACGGCGGCAAGGGTCTTTTGGCCGGGCGCAATGTGCTGCTGGCGGAGGAGAACCCCATCACTGCCCAGCTGCTCTACAGCCTGCTGGTAAATGAGGGTGCCCATGTGGATCTGGTGGATAACGGCCAGCAGGTGCTGGATCATTTCCTGCAATCGGCCCCGGCGTATTACCACGCCATCCTGATGGATCTGCAGCTGCCGGTGCTGAGCGGCATCGAGGCGGCCCGGAGCATCCGCGACCTGCCCCGCCGGGATGGCTGCAGCGTGCTGATCGTAGGCATGCGCAGCGGCACCGGCAACGACGATGCCTCCAAGGTGATGAACCTGGTCATGCCCAAGCCCATCGATACTGCCAAGCTGTGCAGAAGGCTGCGCAACTGGCTGGGCGAGCAGCAGAACTGAATATCATCGTAAGATCAGCGCCCCGTGCCGCCGGAGAATGGTTCCGGCGGTGCGGGGCGTTTTGTGTGGGGGAGGGCGGGGCAGTCTGCATGCAGGCTCCCTCTTCAGGGGGAGCTGCCCACCCCCGCACAGGCTCCCGCCCCCCCGCACAGGCTCCCTCTTCAGAGGGAGCTGCCCCGAAGGGGCTGAGGGTGCCAACCGCAGACCCCTCCCGGTGGGCTCCCACCTCCCCACAGGCTCCCACCCCCCACAAGGCTCCCTCTTCAGAGGGAGCTGTCGGCGCAGCCGACTGAGGGTGCCGCCCGCAGACCCCTCCCGGCAAGCGTCATTCCACCCAAGCCACTCATAGCTTTATCTACCTCGCAGTACCGCTGCGAGGAACAGGGTGGGGCTCCGCGCCCCACACCCGCGGTTCCTCTTTTGACGCAAAAGAGGAACCAGAAAACAGCGACACGCTCTCTTTGGTCAAATCCCTTTGATTGCCCTTTTTCGTGGCGGCGGTCGCAATCAAGGTCACTCCGCAGCGGCAGGTCAGCTTACTCGCCTATTGGGCAGCCCACTGCTCCCTTTACCCGCCCCGAAAAACGGCAGGGGGATTTGACGTCGTTCGCTACCGTCGCGTGCGGGGAGCGGCTTGGCTGTGCTTCGTTTTCGCTGCAACCCGAACCCCGAGTTGCCGGGGCGGGTCGGCTGCAAAAACAGCCTTATTCCATAAGCTATCCCACGCTGCGTGCCAGCCAACTCCACAGCCCGCCCTTGCCAAAGGGGGGTGGCTCGCCGAAGGCGAGACGGGGGGATTCCGGGAACAGTCAAGCCTAATTTATCCTCCTCGTGTGGTCTGCATCGGCACCCTCAGTCTGCTCTGAAGGGCAGACAGCTCCCTCTAAAGAGGGAGCCTGCGCAGTTAAGTACCACCCGCAGCAATGCGCCACACCCAACTTGGGTAAGACAGACCCCACCCGGCAGCACCCACCCCCAAAAGGCTCTCCTCTTTAGTGGGCACCGGAGGGAAGCGCGTGCGCAGTGCGCCGGGCGGCGAAGCCGTTAGCGACCCGCAGGTGTGGAGTGAAACGAGCAGAGGGCACGGCAGTGCACTCTGCGACGATTGAACGACCGGGCCGGAGGCTGTCACCCGAAGGGTGACTGAGG